>NZ_VTXE01000029.1 GCF_013114595.1 Vibrio sp. 99-8-1
GAGTCAGAAGTATACGTTCTGTCTAAAGACGAAGGTGGACGTCACACTCCATTCTTCAAAGGCTACCGTCCACAGTTCTACTTCCGTACAACTGACGTAACAGGCGACATCACTCTACCTGAAGGCGTAGAAATGGTAATGCCAGGTGACAACATCCAAATGACTGTTGAACTAATCGCTCCAATCGCGATGGATGAAGGTCTACGCTTCGCAATCCGTGAAGGTGGCCGTACAGTTGGTGCTGGTGTTGTTGCTAAAATCTTCGCTTAATTGCTAAAGATTTTGCGATAAATCGCATTGACGAAAAAGGAAGCTTCGGCTTCCTTTTTTATTGCTAGTACTACACAATCTCACTATTCCAAACTCGCCATTTTTTCTGAAAACCTTTAAATACCCTCCTTTTTGATTATTTTACCCCCATCCCTTGCATCCGGTTTTGTGATCTGTATAATACCGCGCACTGGCTTAAGTCAGTTGTGAACCAATGAGCACTGAGGAGTAGCACTTTCTTTAAATAGAAAGCGTCTAGTAACGTATACTCAGCTTATGTTCGCAGTTAATAAAATATTGACCTTAGAGTTAATTCAAATTTAGCTGACAACGCTTCCTAATTTTGGAGGCTACGGTTTCACATGAATCAATCGGCATTCCCCTATGTTATTAGGAGTGAGTGGCGATATTGTTTGTGTAATTTATTTATTATTGGAGCTCTGTCTCATGCAGAACCAACGTATTCGTATCCGTCTTAAAGCATTCGATTATAAACTAATCGATCAGTCAACAGCGGAAATCGTAGAAACAGCAAAACGTACCGGTGCACAGGTTCGTGGTCCTATTCCACTACCAACGCGTAAAGAACGTTTCACTGTTCTTATCTCTCCTCACGTAAACAAAGACGCACGTGATCAGTACGAAATTCGTACTCACAAGCGTTTGATCGACATCGTAGAACCAACTGACAAGACTGTAGATGCTCTAATGCGTCTAGACCTTGCTGCTGGTGTTGATGTTCAAATCAGCTTAGGTTAAGGGAGATTAGAAGAATGATTGGTCTAGTCGGACGTAAAGTGGGTATGACCCGCGTATTTACCGAAGAAGGCGTTTCTATCCCAGTTACAGTTGTTGAAGTAGAAGCTAACCGCGTTGCTCAAGTTAAAACTCTTGAAAACGACGGCTATGCAGCAATTCAGGTAACTTCTGGTGCTAAGAAAGCTAACCGTGTAACTAAGTCAGAAGCAGGTCACTTTGCGAAAGCAGGTGTTGAAGCTGGCCGCGGTCTTTGGGAATTCCGTTTGGAAAACGGAGAAGAGTTTGAAATTGGCGCTGAGCTAAATGTAGAACTTTTCAATGAAATTAAAAAAGTAGACGTTACTGGTACATCTAAAGGTAAAGGCTTCCAAGGCGCAATTAAGCGTTGGAATTTCTCTACTCAAGATATGACTCACGGTAACTCTTTGTCTCACCGTGCACCGGGTTCAATTGGCCAATGTCAAACTCCAGGTCGCGTGTTTAAAGGCAAGAAAATGGCAGGTCACATGGGTGCTGAGCGTGTTACGACTCAAAACCTTGAGATCGTACGTGTTGACGCTGAGCGCAATCTGCTTCTTATTAAAGGTGCAGTACCAGGCTCAACAGGTGGCAACGTGATCGTAAAACCAGCTGTTAAAGCATAACGTCTAGGAGTAAGTAATGGAATTGATAGTTAAAGGTGCTGATGCGCTAACTGTTTCCGAAACTACCTTCGGACGTGAGTTTAACGAAGCTCTTGTACATCAAGTAGTTGTTGCTTTTGCAGCAGGTGCTCGTCAAGGTACTCGTGCTCAAAAAACTCGTTCTGAAGTATCTGGCGGCGGTGCTAAGCCTTGGCGTCAAAAAGGTACTGGCCGTGCGCGTGCTGGTACAATTCGTAGCCCAATCTGGCGTACAGGTGGTGTTACTTTTGCTGCGAAACCACAGGATCACAGCCAAAAAGTTAACAAAAAAATGTATCGCGGTGCTATGAAAAGCATTCTTTCTGAGCTAGTTCGTCAAGAGCGTTTAATCGTTGTTGATAACTTCTCTGTAGAAGCACCAAAAACTAAAGAGCTAGTAGCTAAGCTTAAAGAACTTGAGCTTAATGATGTTCTAATCGTAACTGGCGAAGTAGATGAAAATCTATTCTTAGCTGCTCGTAACCTTTATAAAGTTGATGCTCGTGACGTTGCTGCGATTGATCCAGTAAGTCTGATTGCATTTGACAAGGTTCTAATAACTGCTGATGCAGTTAAGCAAGTTGAGGAGATGCTGGCATGATCACTGAAGAGCGTCTACTAAAAGTTCTACGTGCTCCACATATCTCTGAAAAAGCAACTATGGCTGCAGAGAAAGCGAACACTATCGTTTTCAAAGTAGCAAAAGATGCAACTAAAAAAGAGATCAAAGCAGCTGTAGAAAAGCTATTTGAAGTTGAAGTTAAGTCTGTAAATACTCTTGTTCTTAAGGGTAAGACCAAACGTCAAGGTCAACGTGAAGGCCGTCGTTCAGACGTGAAAAAAGCCTACGTTACTTTGAAAGAAGGTCAGGATCTTGACTTCGTTGGCGGTGCGGAATAACAGGAGTAGTTCATAATGGCTATTGTTAAATGTAAGCCGACTTCCCCTGGTCGTCGTCACGTAGTTAAAGTTGTTAACGCTGACCTACATAAGGGTAAGCCATACGCTCCACTTTTAGAGAAAAACTCTAAAAATGGCGGTCGTAACAACAACGGTCGTATCACAGTACGTCACATCGGTGGTGGTCATAAACATCATTACCGTTTGATTGATTTCAAACGTACTAAAGACGGTATCCCAGCGAAAGTTGAGCGTCTAGAATACGATCCAAACCGTAGCGCAAATATTGCTCTAGTTCTGTACGCAGACGGTGAGCGTCGCTACATCATTGCACCAAAAGGCATCCAAGCGGGTGACCAATTACAATCTGGTGTTGATGCGCCTATTAAAGCAGGTAACACTCTGCCAATGCGCAACATCCCAGTAGGTTCTACAGTTCACTGTGTTGAATTGAAACCTGGTAAAGGTGCACAAATTGCTCGTTCTGCAGGTGCATACGCACAAATCGTCGCTCGCGACGGTGCATATGTAACTCTACGCCTACGTTCTGGCGAAATGCGCAAAGTACTTTCTGAAGGTCGTGCAACGATCGGTGAAGTTGGTAACTCTGAGCACATGCTTCGTGAACTAGGTAAAGCTGGTGCTAGCCGCTGGCGTGGTGTTCGTCCAACCGTTCGTGGTGTGGTAATGAACCCAGTAGACCACCCACACGGTGGTGGTGAAGGCCGTACTTCTGGTGGTCGTCATCCAGTATCTCCTTGGGGTCAGCCTACTAAAGGCTTTAAGACTCGTAAGAACAAGCGCACTGACAAGTACATTGTACGTCGTCGTAATAAATAATCTATAAAGAGGAATCGCCATGCCACGTTCTCTCAAGAAAGGTCCTTTTATTGACCTACACTTGCTGAAGAAGGTAGAGAAAGCGGTGGAAAGCGGAGACAAAAAGCCTATTAAGACTTGGTCCCGTCGTTCAATGATCATCCCTACGATGATCGGTTTGACCATCGCTGTCCATAATGGTCGTCAGCACGTACCAGTATTTGTAACTGATGAAATGATCGGTCACAAACTGGGTGAATTTGCACCAACTCGTACTTATCGCGGCCACGCTGCTGATAAGAAAGCGAAAAAGAAATAAGGAGTAGATGATGGAAGCACTAGCTAAACATAACTTTGCTCGTATTTCGCCTCAAAAGGCTCGCTTAGTTGCAGACCAAATTCGCGGTAAATCTGTTGACCAAGCTCTAGAAATACTTACATTCAGCAACAAAAAAGCTGCTGTTTTAATTAAGAAAGTTCTTGAGTCAGCAATCGCAAATGCGGAACACAACGAAGGTGCAGACATTGACGATCTAAATGTCGCTAAAATCTTCGTAGATGAAGGCCCTATCATGAAGCGTATTATGCCTCGTGCTAAAGGTCGTGCGGATCGTATCTTGAAGCGTTCAAGCCACATCAGCATCGTTGTAGCTGACGCTTAAGACTAGGAGAGTAAGCAATGGGTCAGAAAGTACATCCAAATGGTATTCGTCTTGGCATCGTTAAGCCTTGGAATGCTACATGGTTTGCTAATACCAAAGATTTCGCTGACAACCTAGACGGCGACTTCAAGGTACGTCAGTTCCTAACTAAGGAACTTTCAAAAGCGTCTCTTTCACGTATCGTTATCGAGCGTCCTGCTAAGAGTATTCGTGTGACTATTCACACTGCTCGTCCAGGCGTTGTTATCGGTAAGAAAGGTGAAGACGTTGAGAAGCTACGCACAGCTGTAGCTAAAATCGCAGGTGTACCAGCGCAGATTAACATCGCTGAAGTACGTAAGCCTGAGCTAGATGGTCAATTAGTGGCTGATAGCATCGCGTCTCAGCTAGAGCGTCGTGTTATGTTCCGTCGTGCTATGAAGCGCGCGGTACAAAATGCAATGCGCCTAGGTGCGAAGGGTATCAAGGTTGAAGTAAGCGGTCGTCTAGGCGGCGCTGAAATCGCGCGTACTGAATGGTACCGTGAAGGCCGTGTGCCACTACACACACTACGTGCTGATATCGATTACGCAACTTCTTCGGCTCACACCCAATACGGTGTGATCGGCATTAAAGTTTGGATTTTCAAAGGTGAAATTCTAGGCGGAATGCCAGCTGCTAACGCAGTAGAGCCAAAGGCTGACAAGCCTAAGAAGCAGCGTAAAGGCCGTAAATAAGGAGACGACTGATGTTACAACCTAAACGTACTAAGTTCCGTAAGGTTCAGACTGGTCGCAACCGCGGTCTAGCTAAAGGTACTGATGTAAGCTTCGGTACATTTGGTCTTAAAGCAGTTGGCCGTGGCCGTATTACTGCTCGTCAGATCGAAGCGGCACGTCGTGCGATGACGCGTCACGTTAAGCGTCAAGGTCAAATCTGGATTCGTATTTTCCCAGACAAACCTATCACTGAAAAACCACTTGAAGTTCGTCAAGGTAAAGGTAAGGGTAACGTAGAGTACTGGGTAGCCCAAATCCAACCTGGAAAAGTAATGTACGAAATGGATGGTGTACCTGAAGAGTTGGCACGTGAAGCGTTCCGCCTAGCGGCTCGTAAACTGCCAATCAAAACAACATTTGTAACTAAGCAGGTGATGTGATGAAAGCACAAGATCTACGCGAAAAAAGCGCTGAAGAGCTTAACGCAGAGCTATTGAATTTACTGCGCGAGCAGTTCAACTTGCGTATGCAAGCTGCAACTGGTCAGCTACAGCAAACTCATACTCTAAAAGCTGTACGTCGTGATATCGCACGTGTGAAAACTGTTTTGACTGAGAAGGCAGGCGCATAATGAGCGACAAAATCCGTACTATGCAAGGCCGTGTAGTTAGCGACAAGATGGATAAGTCTATCGTTGTAGCTATCGAGCGTATGGTGAAACACCCAATTTACGGCAAGTTCGTAAAACGCACGACTAAACTACATGCACATGACGAAAACAACGAGTGTGGCCTAGGCGATACTGTTGAAATTCGTGAATGTCGTCCACTGTCTAAGACTAAGTCTTGGACTTTGGAAAAAGTTATCGAAAAAGCAAAAAGCTAATTTAGTTTTTTACTTATTCGTATAGCGAAAATGGCGGCTCCAAATTTTTTTTGGGGCCGCCTGTTTTTTGTCTACCCAATCACAAAAAAGGGTGGTACAATTCGCAGCCCTTATTAAAAGGCAGCCCGACCCGAGAGGGTCTATTTAATTAATTAGCGGAGCACTAACATGATCCAAATGCAAAGTACACTTGACGCGGCGGATAACTCTGGCGCGCGCAAGGTAATGTGTATTAAGGTTCTGGGTGGCTCACACCGCCGTTATGCACATATCGGTGACGTCATCAAAGTTACAGTGAAGGAAGCAATTCCTCGCGGTAAAGTAAAAAAAGGTGATGTTCTGAAGGCGGTAGTGGTGCGCACCCGTAAAGGCGTACGTCGCCCTGACGGTTCTGTCATTCGCTTCGACCGTAATGCTTGTGTGTTATTAAACGACACAACTGAGCAACCAGTCGGTACACGTATCTTTGGTCCAGTGACTCGTGAACTTCGCAACGCGAAATTCATGAAAATTGTCTCACTGGCTCCAGAAGTTCTGTAAGGAGCATCCAGAAATGGCAGCTAAAATCCGTCGTAATGACGAAGTAATCATTCTTGCTGGTAAAGATAAAGGCAAGAAAGGTAAAGTAACTAAGGTTCTAACTACTGGTAAAGTTATCGTTGAAGGAATCAACCTTGTTAAGAAACACCAAAAGCCGGTTCCGGCTCTAGGTCAACAAGGTGGCATCGTTGAACAAGAAGCAGCTATTGATGTTTCTAACGTTGCAATCTTTAACGCTACAACTGGTAAAGCAGACCGTATCGGTTTCCGTATTGAAGATGGTAAGAAAGTTCGTTTCTTTAAGTCTAATAACGAAATCGTTTCTAACTAATAGAAGTAATTTGGAGTTCTACTATGGCGAAACTGCATGATTACTACAAGTCGTCTGTAGTCGCTGAACTTGCCAAAGAGTTCGGCTATACAAGCGTCATGCAAGTCCCTAGGATTGAAAAAATCACCCTAAACATGGGCGTTGGTGAAGCAATCAACGATAAGAAACTACTTGAGAACGCAGCCTCTGATATGGCGATCATTTCTGGTCAAAAGCCACTTATCACTAAAGCGCGTAAATCAGTTGCTGGTTTCAAAATTCGTGAAGGCTACCCAATTGGTTGTAAAGTAACCTTGCGTGGCGAGCGTATGTGGGATTTTCTAGAGCGTTTGATTAACATCGCTCTACCCCGAGTACGTGATTTCCGTGGTGTTAGCGCTAAGTCTTTTGACGGACGCGGTAACTTTAGCATGGGCGTTCGCGAGCAAATCATCTTTCCGGAAATCGACTACGATAAAGTCGATCGTGTGCGCGGTCTTGATATTACTATCACGACGTCTGCTGCAAACGATGAGGAAGGCCGAGCTCTGCTGGCTGCCTTTAACTTCCCATTCCGCAAATAAGGTGAAGGGTTACTGTTATGGCTAAACAATCAATGAAGGCACGTGAAGTAAAACGTGCAAAGCTAGTTGCTAAATTCGCTGAAAAGCGTTCAGCACTAAAAGCTATCATCAGCGATGTAAACGCATCTGAAGAAGATCGTTGGAATGCAGTTCTTAAATTGCAATCTCTTCCACGTGATTCAAGTGCATCTCGTCAGCGCAACCGTTGCAACCAAACTGGTCGTCCACACGGTTACCTACGTAAATTCGGTTTGAGTCGTATTAAGGTTCGTGAAGCTTGCATGAAAGGCGAGATTCCGGGACTTCGTAAGGCTAGCTGGTAATTGCCACTTAATCATTTGGAGTAAATATTATGAGCATGCAAGATCCGATTTCGGATATGCTGACCCGCATTCGTAACGGTCAATCAGCAAATAAAGTTGCTGTGAAAATGCCTTCTTCAAAGCTTAAAGTTGCGATTGCTACTTTGTTAAAAGCTGAAGGTTATATCGTTGACTTCGCTGTTGAAGGCGAAGCAAAACCAGAGCTAGAAGTTACTCTTAAGTACTTCCAAGCTAAACCTGTAATCGAGCAAATCCAACGTGTTTCACGTCCTGGTCTGCGTGTCTATAAGAACAAAGACTCGCTTCCATCAGTGATGGGTGGTTTGGGTATTGCTGTAGTGTCCACTTCCAAGGGTCTGATGTCAGACCGTGCTGCTCGTAAAGCAGGTCTTGGTGGTGAGATCATCTGCTACGTAGCGTAAGGAGTAGACTATGTCTCGTGTTGCTAAAGCACCTGTCGCTATTCCAGCTGGCGTAGAGGTGAAGCTTAACGGCCAAGAAGTCACTGTTAAAGGTGGCAAGGGTGAACTAACTCGCGTATTTAACGACGCTGTAGTTATCGCTCAGGAAGATAACAACTTAACTTTCGCTCCTGTGGAAGGTGTTGCTAAAGCTAATGCTCAAGCAGGTACTGCTCGTGCACTAGTGAACAACATGGTTGTTGGTGTTACACAAGGCTTTACGAAGAAGCTGACTCTTAAAGGTGTAGGTTACCGTGCTGCTGTTAAAGGCGCATCTGTTAACTTAACTCTTGGCTTCTCACACCCAGTAGAGCACGCTCTACCTGAAGGTGTTAAAGCAGAGTGTCCAAGCCAAACTGAAATTGTACTAACTGGTTGTGATAAGCAGCTTGTTGGTCAAGTAGCGGCTGACATTCGTTCTTACCGTGAGCCTGAGCCTTATAAAGGCAAAGGTGTTCGTTACGCAGATGAATATGTGCGTACTAAAGAAGCTAAGAAGAAGTAAGGTAACACTATGGATAAGAAAGCATCTCGCATCCGTCGTGCTACACGTGCACGTCGTAAGATTGCAGAACTTCGCGTTAATCGCCTAGTTGTACACCGTACTCCGCGTCATGTGTATGCACAGGTTATTGCGCCGAATGGCTCTGAGGTTATCGCAGCAGCTTCTACTGTAGAAAAAGCGATCCGTGAGCAAGTGAAGAATACTGGTAACGTTGACGCTGCTAAAGCTGTAGGTAAAGCTATTGCTGAGCGCGCTATCGAAAAAGGCATCTCTGGTGTTGCATTCGATCGTTCTGGTTTCCAATACCACGGCCGAGTAGCGGCGCTAGCAGATTCTGCTCGCGAAGCTGGTCTTAAATTCTAAGGTAGGGTTTGGAAGATGGCTAAAGAACAACAAGCTCAAGCTACAGATTTTAACGAAAAGTTAATCGCTGTTAACCGTGTTTCTAAAACGGTTAAAGGCGGTCGAATCTTTAGCTTTACTGCACTAACAGTAGTTGGTGACGGTAATGGTCGCGTTGGTTTCGGTTACGGCAAAGCTCGTGAAGTACCAGCAGCGATTCAAAAAGCAATGGAAAAAGCGCGTCGTAACATGGTTACTATCGCACTTAATGACGGAACACTACACCACGCGGTGAAAGGTCGTCACACTGGCTCTAAAGTTTACATGCAGCCTGCTGCTGAAGGTACAGGTATCATTGCCGGTGGTGCAATGCGTGCAGTACTTGAAGTTGTTGGTGTACACAACGTACTTGCGAAAGCATACGGTTCTACGAACCCGATTAACGTTGTGCGCGCTACTATTGATGGTTTGAGCGGCATGAAGTCACCAGAAATGGTTGCTGCTAAACGTGGTCTAACTGTTGAATCTATTTCGGAGTAAGAACACAATGGCAACTATCAAAGTAACTCAAACTAAAAGCTCAATCGGTCGTTTACCTAAGCACAAGTTGTGCTTGAAAGGTTTGGGCCTTCGTCGCATCAACCATACAGTTGAACTTGAAGACACTCCGTGCGTACGCGGAATGATCAACAAAGTTTACTATATGGTTAAAGTTGAGGAGTAATCAGAATGCGTTTGAATACTCTATCACCGGCTGCGGGTTCTAAGCCTTCTAAGAAGCGCGTAGGTCGTGGTATCGGTTCTGGCCTTGGTAAAACAGGTGGCCGTGGCCACAAAGGTCAAAAGTCACGTTCTGGCGGCAGTGTTCGTCCAGGATTTGAAGGCGGTCAAATGCCTTTGAAACAACGTTTACCAAAATTCGGCTTTACTTCTCGTAAGAGTCTAGTATCTGCTGAAGTTCGTCTAGCTGAGCTAGCGAAAGTAACTGGTGACGTTGTTGATCTAAACAGCCTTAAAGCTGCTAACGTAATCACTAAGAACATCGAATTTGTAAAAGTTGTTCTTTCTGGTGAACTTAGCAAAGCTGTGACTGTTAAAGGTCTTCGCGTGACTAAAGGCGCTAAAGCTGCAATCGAAGCTGCAGGCGGTAAAATCGAGGAATAATCTCGAGAAACGAGGTACAGATGGCTAAGAAACCAGGACAAGATTTTCGTAGTACTCAGAGCGGCTTGGCTGAGCTAAAGTCGCGTTTACTATTCGTAGTAATAGCGTTATTAGTATTCAGAGCAGGTTCTTTTGTACCGCTACCTGGTATTGACGCAGCTGTACTTGCCAATATGTTCGAACAGCAAAAAGGCACTATCATAGAGATGTTTAACATGTTCTCTGGTGGTGCTCTAGAGCGTGCATCTATATTAGCACTGGGTATCATGCCGTATATTTCGGCGTCAATTGTTATCCAGTTGCTAACTGTAGTTCATCCAGCGTTAGCTGAACTCAAGAAAGAGGGTGAAGCAGGGCGTCGTAAGATTAGCCAATATACACGCTACGGCACGCTTGTGTTAGCTACATTCCAAGCGATTGGTATTTCAACAGGTTTACCAAACATGGTCGACAATCTGGTCGTTATCGACCAAACCATGTTTACCCTGCTTGCTACCGTTAGTTTAGTAACCGGCACCATGTTTTTGATGTGGTTAGGTGAACAAATTACAGAGCGCGGAATTGGCAACGGTATCTCGATAATTATATTCTCGGGTATCGTGGCTGGACTGCCATCGGCAGTTGGACAGACAATTGAGCAAGCGCGTCAAGGTGAATTGCACGTACTTCTTCTGTTGTTAATTGGGGTTTTATCTTTTGCTGTAATTTATTTCGTTGTTTTCATGGAGCGTGGTCAACGTCGTATCGTCGTTAACTATGCGAAGCGTCAACAAGGTCGTAAAGTATTTGCAGCACAAAGTACGCACTTGCCACTTAAGATAAACATGGCTGGTGTAATACCTGCAATTTTTGCATCAAGTATTATTTTGTTCCCAGGAACAATCGCACAATGGTTTGGTCAGAACGGTGAGAGCAGCACATTCGGTTGGTTAACTGATGTGTCTTTGGCTCTTAGCCCAGGTCAGCCTTTGTACGTTATGCTTTATGCAGCAGCGATTATATTCTTCTGTTTCTTCTACACGGCGTTAGTATTTAACCCGCGTGAAACAGCAGATAACTTGAAGAAGTCTGGTGCGTTCGTACCCGGCATCCGCCCAGGTGAGCAGACAGCGAAATACATTGATAAAGTGATGACGAGATTGACCTTAGCGGGCGCTCTATATATTACCTTTATCTGTCTGATCCCAGAGTTCATGATGATCGCCTGGAACGTAAGGTTCTATTTTGGCGGCACATCACTACTAATCGTAGTGGTTGTTATCATGGATTTCATGGCACAGGTACAGACTCATCTGATGTCACAACAGTATGATTCTGTGTTGAAAAAAGCGAATCTGAAAGGTTACGGTCGCTAATTTAGCGCCTAACCATTTAATACAGATTCCCATTTACGGAGTTTAGCAATGAAAGTTCGTGCTTCCGTTAAAAAAATCTGCCGTAACTGTAAAGTAATTAAGCGCAACGGTGTCGTTCGCGTAATTTGCAGTGAACCAAAGCATAAACAACGCCAAGGTTAATTAAGCAGAAATTTTTACTTGAAATGTGAGAGTTGGTCGAGTATATTGCTCGGCCTACCTTTTGCGTGCAAAAGAAGTAGTAAACCGCAGCGTATCCTGTACGGGCTTTGCTGCGGATAATTTCTTATAAAGTACTAGGAGTGAATAGTGGCCCGTATAGCTGGCATTAACATTCCTGATCAAAAACATTCCGTAATCGCATTAACTGCTATTTACGGTATTGGTAAAACACGCGCTCAAGCTATTCTAGCTGACGTGGGTATTGCTGAAAGTGTTAAGATCAGTGAACTAACTGAAGAGCAGATTGATCAACTGCGTGATGGTGTCGCCAAGTACACTGTAGAAGGTGATCTACGTCGTGAAGTTTCGATGAACATCAAACGTCTTATGGACCTTGGTTGTTATCGTGGACTTCGTCATCGTCGCAGTCTACCACTACGTGGACAGCGTACTAAAACCAACGCTCGCACCCGTAAGGGTCCGCGCAAGCCGATCAAAAAATAATCGGATAAGGTAGAGAGTACAATGGCAAAACAACCAACACGCGCTCGTAAGCGCGTACGCAAGCAAGTAGCTGATGGCGTAGCGCACATCCACGCTTCTTTCAATAATACAATCGTTACGATTACAGACCGTCAAGGTAACGCACTAGCTTGGGCTACTGCAGGCGGTTCAGGTTTCCGTGGTTCTCGTAAGTCTACTCCGTTCGCAGCACAGGTTGCAGCAGAGCGCGCAGGCGAAGCGGCTAAAGAGTACGGTTTAAAGAACTTGGAAGTTATGGTTAAGGGCCCAGGTCCTGGTCGTGAGTCAACTATCCGCGCGTTAAACGCTGCTGGATACCGCATTACAAATATTGTAGATGCAACTCCGATCCCTCATAACGGTTGTCGTCCACCTAAAAAACGTCGCGTATAACGTTACGTTTCTAGGAATATTGGAGAAGAATCATGGCAAGATATTTGGGTCCTAAGCTGAAGCTTAGTCGCCGCGAAGGTACTGACTTATTCCTTAAGTCTGGTGTCCGCGCGATTGATACCAAGTGTAAAATTGATAACGCACCAGGTGTGCACGGCGCTCGCAAAGGCCGTCTATCTGAATATGGCGTTCAGCTTCGTGAGAAGCAAAAAGTTCGTCGTATGTATGGCGTTCTAGAAAAGCAATTCCGTAACTACTATAAAGATGCTGCACGCCTTAAAGGCAATACAGGTGAAAACCTGCTTCAGCTTCTTGAAGGTCGTCTTGATAACGTAGTTTACCGCATCGGTTTTGGCGCAACTCGCGCAGAAGCCCGTCAATTGGTTAGCCACAAAGCTATTCTAGTAAACGGTAAAGTTGTAAACGTTCCTTCATTTAAAGTTTCGGCTAACGATGTTGTTTCTATTCGTGAGAAAGCTAAAACGCAATCTCGCATTAAAGCGGCTCTAGAAGTTGCAGAACAACGCGAAAAACCAACTTGGATTGAAGTAGATGCTGGCAAAATGGAAGGTACATTCAAGCGTATGCCTGAACGTTCTGACTTATCAGCTGACATCAACGAACACTTGATCGTCGAACTTTACTCTAAGTAAGGTTTAAACTAAAGAGAGGACACAATGCAGGGTTCTGTAACAGAATTTCTTAAGCCACGTCTTGTTGACATCGAACAGATTAACACGACACACGCAAAAGTAACTCTTGAGCCATTAGAGCGTGGCTTTGGCCATACTCTAGGTAATGCGCTTCGTCGTATCCTACTTTCGTCTATGCCAGGTTGCGCGGTGACAGAAGTTGAGATTGAAGGCGTTTTGCACGAGTACAGCACAAAAGAAGGCGTTCAAGAAGACATTCTTGAAATCCTTTTAAACCTTAAAGGTTTGGCTGTACGTGTAGCTGAAGGCAAAGATGAAGTGTTTATTACACTGAATAAATCAGGCTCAGGCCCTGTTGTTGCAGGTGACATCACCCATGATGGTGATGTAGAGATCGCTAACCCTGAACACGTTATCTGTCATCTAACTGATGATAGTGCTGAGATCGCTATGCGCATCAAAGTAGAACGTGGTCGCGGTTATGTTCCGTCTTCTGCTCGTATTCATACCGAAGAAGATGAGCGTCCAATCGGTCGTTTGCTTGTCGATGCAACTTACAGCCCAGTAGACAAAATTGCCTACTCAGTTGAAGCTGCACGTGTTGAGCAACGTACTGACTTAGACAAGCTTGTTATCGATATGGAAACGAATGGCACTCTGGAACCTGAGGAAGCAATCCGTCGTGCAGCTACTATTTTAGCTGAACAACTGGATGCGTTCGTAGATCTTCGTGATGTACGTGTACCTGAGGAGAAGGAAGAGAAACCAGAATTCGATCCGATCCTACTGCGTCCTGTAGACGATCTTGAACTAACAGTTCGCTCTGCTAACTGTTTGAAAGCAGAAGCGATTCACTACATTGGTGATCTTGTACAGCGTACTGAGGTTGAGCTACTTAAAACGCCAAACCTTGGTAAGAAATCTCTTACAGAGATTAAAGATGTTCTTGCTTCACGTGGTCTTTCTCTGGGCATGCGCCTAGAAAATTGGCCGCCAGCGTCCATCGCTGAAGATTAATCAATACTAGTTAGAAGGATTAGGTCATGCGCCATCGTAAGAGTGGTCGTCAACTCAACCGCAACAGCAGTCATCGTAAAGCGATGTTCAGCAACATGGCTAGCTCTCTTGTTCGTCACGAAGTTATTAAAACTACCGTGCCTAAAGCAAAAGAACTACGTCGCGTAATTGAGCCTTTGATTACACTAGCTAAGACAGACAGTGTTGCTAACCGTCGTCTAGCATTTGCTCGCACTCGTGATAACGAAGTTGTAGCAAAACTATTTAATGAACTAGGTCCACGTTTTGCGAGCCGTCAAGGCGGTTATACTCGCATTCTTAAATGTGGTTTCCGTACAGGTGATAAAGCTCCAATGGCTTACATTGAGCTTGTAGATCGCCCAGAAGCATCTGAAGAAGCTGCTGCTGAATAAGTAACGTTCTACTAAAACAAAAGCCGAGCATTGAATTATGCTCGGCTTTTTTGTGTTTGAAATAAAAGTGACTAGCTACTCAGAGCTTGCTCTAAATCTGCAATGATATCGTCGATATGTTCGATACCTACCGACAAGCGAATCATTTCTGGAGATACACCCGCCTGCTTCTGTTCTTTTTCGTCTAGTTGACGGTGAGTCGTCGATGCAGGGTGGCAAGCCAGTGATTTTGCATCACCAATATTTACTAAACGTTTAAATATCTGTAGCGCATCATAAAAACGCACACCCGCGTCATAACCATCTTTTAACCCGAATGACAAAATGGCCGAAGGTTTTCCTTTCATATATTTTTGTGCCAACGGATAAAACTCAGACTCTTCTAAGCCAGCATAGCTAACCCAACTCACTTTCTCATGTTGTTGTAAGTAGTTGGCTACCTTCAGTGCGTTGTCGCAATGGCGTTCCATGCGCAAATTAAGGGTTTCTAATCCTTGCATAAGCATAAAGGCATTCATTGGCGATAACGCAGAGCCTGTATTACGCAGAGGCACTGTTCTAGCGCGACCAATAAATGCGGCAGGGCCAAATGCTTCGGCATAAACAACACCGTGATAAGAGGGCTCTGGTGAGTTAAATACCGGGAAACGTTCTTTATGGTCTGCCCATGGGAACTTACCCGAGTCGATAATTATGCCACCTAGTGTGGTTCCATGCCCACCAACATACTTAGTTAATGAGTGAACAACGATATCTGCGCCAAACTCGATTGGCTTGCAGACTGCGGGAGTCGCAACAGTATTGTCAACGACGACAGGAACGCCTTGGGCATGAGCCAGCGTTGAAATTGCTTCCAAATCGACGATATTACCAGCAGGGTTACCAATGGATTCGCAATATACCGCTTTGGTTTTATCATCGATCAGTTCAGCTAAGCTTTCGGGTGAATCGTCTTTGGCAAACTTCACTTCAATACCAAGACTAGGGAACATGTGAGCGAATAGGGTGTAGGTGCCACCATAGAGTTGAGGCGTAGATACAATGTTATCCCCAGCTTGCGCCAGTGTGAGTATGGCGTAGTGAATTGCTGAACTGCCAGCACTCACTGCCAATCCGGCAATACCGCCCTCTAACGCCGCCATGCGCTTCTCTAACACATCATTGGTCGGGTTCATGATACGGGTGTAAATATTACCTGGAACTTCTAGGTTAAATAGATCGGCCCCGTGTTGGGCGTTATCAAACTCATAGGCGACGGTTTGATAGATTGGTGTAGCAACTGATTTGGTTGTTGGGTCCGTCTCATAACCAAAATGTATTGCAAGGGTTTCGTCTCTCATTATATTTCTCTCATCCATGAACAAAACAACAGCATGTCATATTTTGTGCAAATTAGACAAGGTCTTATATATAAGCACTTGTCATTTTCTATAACTATTTGCACAAAGCAGATGGGATAAGCGCTGCTGGATGTAAGCTATCGAGGCTTTATCGACAACAGCACCTTAATACCATGAGAGAACTGAGTTAACTCCAGAGGCTAGAAAGTGAACCAATAAGGCCACTTGATGCATTCTGCGAAGTTAGGTATTGGAGAATAATAGGAGCGAACTGTGCCACCATAGATGGATCCAAACCTAAAGTGGAGAAGACATCTGTCACCGCGCTATTGCTTGTTGCCATCTGCATCAATCCTGGTACGGCGCTTTGTAATGAACCCATAGAAGGAATTAACTCTCCTAGCTCGCTATTTTCACTGGATGAAAGCGAGTTAGACGCAAGAGCAAGCAACGCACCTGCACCACCGGTAGCTTGTTCAGGAGAAACGTTCAGTTTACTCGTAAGTGCGTCAACGATAGGTGAGCTAACTTGAGAGGACACCTGCCCATCTAAAGCACCAGTTAAAGAGGAGATTGAAGCGCTTGTTTTTGCGCTGTCATCGGATTTTAGGCTTAAAAAAGCGTGGCTCGAAAGTGACGTGGTTAGCGCAATAATCGCCAACAGCCCTGTTGTTTTTTTCATATACCTTTCCTTTGATGGAGATTGTTATTGGCTTTACAAGAATAGTCGTAAATTCAGTTTGCTGCATGCAAAAAAAAGCGGTGATAATCACCGCTTTTTTTATCAGACAAAGCTAATAATATTAAAGAATTGCTAATAGCTCAACTTCAAATACTAGCGCTGCATATGGAGGAATTGCTGCACCTGCGCCGCGCTCACCATAAGCAAGATCTTGAGGGATATAAAGTTTCCATTTTGAACCAACAGGCATAAGTTGAAGAGCTTCAACCCAACCTTGAATAACGCCAGTTACAGGGAACTCAGCAGGTTGACCGCGAGAAACAGAGCTGTCGAAAACGGTACCGTCAGTAAGTTCACCGTGGTAATGAACGCGAACTTGTTTGTCAGATGTTGGGATTTCGCCAGTACCTTCTGTGATAACTTCATACTGAAGACCAGACTCTGTAACTGTGATTTCTGAACGAAGAGCGTTATCTTTCAAAAATGCTTCGCCATCAGCAGCGGCAACTTTTGCTAACTCTGCACGAGCAGATTCTGCGCGTGAATGAATTTCTTGTAGAGCGTTGTTGATTTCATCAACTTCGATCTCAGGCATAGCACCTGTTAGTGCAGTAGCGATACCTTTAGCAATCGCGTCTACGTTTAAACCTTCAAGGCCACTACCCGCTAGTTGTTGACCCATTTGTAAACCGATACCGTAGCTTGCTTTGTGCTCTACAGTTTCTAATTTAATATCAGACATTTTATAACTCTTCATTATTTCGTTAAATAAAGGCCAAAGCATAGCAGCATTAGCAACGCGAAGAAACATTATTAAAGTTAACTTGTGTCAAGGTGTGTTGATCTTTCAAGCGAAATTTTGTTCAATCTGAAAGTCACCTTCGCAAGGCATGGAGCGTGCGGTATAGCTAATTGATGTAGACGGCAACTCATCAAGGTGCTGCGTATAATAACGTACAAATAAACGGCTGAATCATAGTCGTGAAAGGTCGAATGTCATAAGGATGAAAGCAATTGCTAATCGCTATGTACCTAGCGCAATAAATTTTATACTCTAAGCAATAGTCGCACTCAAGGAACCGCCATTTATGGATCGTCGCAAAAGAAATAAGAAACAAACTAGCGTGCTCGATGATATACGTTCATCACTAAGCTCTATAAGTGTCCAAAAATATCTACAAATGTGGCGAGATCTACCCAAGTTTCATCAAAAAGCGCTGATGGTTATCACACCACTATTGATAGTGTTAATTGTGATTCCTTTTCCCCAAAACGATGAAGAGTCTATTGCCGTGACCGAGAGTGAGCGTAAAGAGATATCCGTCGATACTACCGACTTAAGCTCAGTTGATAATGAAGAGAAAAAATTTGTAGCAAAATCTGAAGACTGGCAAGAATATCAGGTCAAATCAGGTGACACATTAGCGAAAGTATTTCGTACCAATCAGCTATCAATGACGGACTTCAATGAGTTGGTGAAAGTAGAAGGTTTAGATAAGCCGCTAAGTAAGATCAAACAAGGTCAACTTATTCGCTATAAGTTAACCGCCAATGGCGACTTGGACATTCTTCAGTTAGAGAAGAAAAATGATGCCGTCATGTTTTTCCGTTTGTCTGGTGGCGGGTTTGGAAGAAGTAAGTAGTTCTGACTGCTAAAGTGTAACGACCCATGCGCTGCTCATTGCCTGTTTTCTATCATAGCGCGAGCTTTTATCCTTAAACGAGTTATTGGTAGCAACGGCAAGATAATCATACTGATCCCAAATACCGTTAATAGGTCAGGCACTTCATTAAACCACCATACTCCGAATAGAGTGACAAATATCAATCCTGTGTACTCAGATAACGCAATTTGATTTGCGGGGGCTTTCTTATAAGCAAAAACCGATAAGCCGTTATAAGCCAATACGGATACGGAACTGAGTATTATCCAGCCTGACTGAGACCAATCGAGATCTTGCCAATTGAACAGCGCTAAGCCGCCAGAGATGGGGAGTGAGAACAGGCTGGTCCAAAACAGAGTATGTAGAACATTGTGTTCGCTTGGCAGCTTGCGAACCAATACAGAAAAAAGCGCGATGGTGATAGCTGTGCCAACAGCAAAGGACGCTGCCCAGTGAAATTGCGGCGGCCTCAATACAATCAACACCCCTAAAAAACCGATCAAAGAAGCAATGATGCGCTTTTTTGTCGCTCGCTCTTTTAGAATGAACCAAGACAAAGGTAACATTATCAATGGCGCAGCATAGAAGATCGCATTGGCAGTCGCTAATGGTAAGTGAGTAATTGCGACAACCATGCAGGCTGCCCCAATAATAATCAGGTTTGCCCGTACTGCAGTAATGCGCCAGTTGAGTCCTTTAGTGCTAAAGCTACCATGTTGACGAAAATAAAAAGGTGCCACTAACAATGTCGCGATAGATTGTCGAATAAAAATATATTGAAAAGCAAAAACGTCACCCTCCAATAATTTTACTGCCACATCACTTAATGACGCCATTAGGTTGCCGACAATCAAACTTATAATCGCCAGAGTAACAGGGGACCATGCTGCCATGGTTACTTTTCTAGTCTCATATCTATATGTGGAATATCATCTTCTAAATACATATCAGAAATGGCGACAAAACCGTGTTGTCGATAGAAGTCGCAAAGGTACTGTTGGGCTCCTATATCGATGGTTGCGTTAGGCCAAAGGCGTTGGCACTGTTTTAAGCACTCAACAACCAACTCATGTCCTAAGCCATTTCCGCGATGAGACTCTTTAGTTGCCACACGGCCAATACTGACATTGTCGTAATTGATTCCTGGAGCCATTAGTCTGGCACATGCAACCAGTTCATCATCTAAATAGCCGACAAGGTGCATCACTCCGTCTTTAATATCTTTGTTATCTAAATCTGAGTATGGACACTGCTGTTCCACCACAAAAACATCGACTCTCAGCTTCAGCAGTTGATAAAGCTGGATGGTTGATAATTGATTAAGCGAAGCGACTTGCCAGTTGATCATAAAATAATTCCGATATAAAAAATAATTCTTGCCCGACTGTACCAATAAACTCTGCCTGATTCGTTAACTATTGTTAAATAATGAAAAATAAATAACAGATCAAATAAGCGTATTGTTGTTGGATTCAAAACAGAACTTTGATTGACCGCTAATAAACAAGCTTTAAACGGCTTTCAGAGTATTAATTCATCAATGTTGAAAGAAATATTGTCTTTATCGGCTCTTATCTATCAGGTTATTGAGCTAGAAACCGATCTCACCATCTATGTTATAGCTCAACGCATCATTAAATATATGGAAGACGATAAATGCCTTCTTTCAGATGAGAAGAGCGATAATGAGGAGAGCAATAATGATGACAAATAAGGTATTGAAAAGAGTTGTGCTTGCAGGCATAGCATCAACCTCTTCAATGGCGTGGGCTGACGCTGACTATAGCAATTATGGATTTATTGGAGCCAGCAGCGTATATGGTCAGTCCGTTTTTTCTGAAAAAAACAGCCCTCAATTTAGCTTAGAGCCGAATGTTTTTTACAATGGTGATTATGGGTTTGTTGATGGAAGTTTAGTTAATGTCGCTATTCTTCCTTGGTTGGGAATCAGTGGTCAATGGCGTTTTGCTGAAGTGTCTGATGACGTGAACGATATCCCAGCAGGCATTGACGATAGAGATGGTAATGCGGAGCTTGGTTTCACTATCGGAACAGTAGGGGCAAGGCTGACGTATCTACACGATGTATCAAACGTGACTGATGGTTATGAAGTTCAGCTGCACCTGGGACGGTCATTCGATACCGCGATTAACGATTTCACGTTAACTCCTTATATTGAAGCAGACTATCGTGATAAAAAATTGTCCTCTCATTTATATACCGTGACAAGCATAGAAGCGGCGGCTTCGACTGTTAACGCATATCAATCCGGTAGTTCATGGCGCTATCAAACGGGATTAATTGGTATCTATACTATATCCCCAGAGTGGATCGCTTTAGTGAAAGCAGAGTTTGAACATCACGACAGCTCTAGCCCTCTTGTTCAGCGAGATAACGGTTGGGGGGTAACTGTTGGTGTGGCTTACAACTTTTCTCACTGGTTAAAATAGTCCCGAGCAGTGGGTAATTGGTAATTTTACTCTTTTAAACGAGATTTAATCCGACTTAGACTGACATGACTAATCCCCAAATACGCGGCGATTTGGTAGTCAGTTAGTCGGTTTTCCAGTTGAGGATAATTGTCACAAAAGAGTTGATAACGTTGCTGTGGTGAGTAGAGCAACATAAAGCGCTCCTTGGCCTCTTTATATAGCAGTTGGGTCTCTAATAGTTTTATATAAAGAGGATTACCTTGCTTGCGCCAGTGTGCGAGAGTATCCACTGGGAAGCACAGTAGGGTAGCTGGTGTGAGTGTTTCTAATAAAAATGGTGAAGCTTGGTGGTTAATCAGGCTTTCAAAGCCAAGTATCCAGTCACTTTCCCAATAAAATTCTTTGCTGTACTGCTTGCCATCCTCAGTTAAATAACAGGCATGGCAAAGACCATCTAATACAAAATAGACAGACTCTGTAAGTTCACCTTGATTCACTAAAATATGTCGGGTAGGTAGTTCAAGTGGAGAGCTGATATCTACCAGCTCGGCAATCTGTTGCTCGGTAAAGCCACCCTCTTTTAGCTGCTGCACAAATGTACTGTTATTGACCATTGTCACTCCCCGAATATTTTGCGTTTACACCGATACATGGCTCATCTAGCAGATAGGCTATGGATATAAAAAACACCACTAAAAAGTGGTGTTTTTTTGTATTTTAACTGACTTTACAACTATTTTTGTAGGTCAATTTTGTAAACAGCGAAACCAACTTCGTCCGTTGCAACTCTCTGCATTGGATATTGGCCCTTGTCCTTAATGAACTGGGCGGCTTTGTCACTTGGTGATGTTTCAAAGCGGATATCCAGAGCTTTGTTGCTGCTAATTGGCGCGAACGACCAGTTATTATCGGCACTAGGTTCTACTTGGCCTTTCTCTTTACTTACTTCACTGATGTAAGCCGCTAATACGCTGCGGTTTTCATCTGGTGCATCAAATGCAATAAAGTCAGAGCCTGTTCCTGCAAACTTATTACCATAGGCACGGTAGTTGTTTGTCGCGATAATGAAGTCTTGCTTCATATCCACTGGCTTACCTTGGAAAGTTAGGTTAACCACACGTTGAGAATCAGGGTTAATCACTTTACAACTGCCGTCATACTTAGCAGGTTGAGTCACATCGATCTGATAGTTAACACCGTCAATAACATCAAAGTTATAAGTACGGAAGTTATCCCAATCGATCAGTGTTTGTGGAGCTTCACTGTTGGTATCGATTTGCTGGAACTGTCCTGCAGAACACTCTAGCCACTCTTTAACTTCTTTACCTGTTACTTTTAGTGCAACAAGTGTGTTTGGATACAGGTATAGATCGGCTGCGTTACGGAAAGTTAACTGACCAGACTCTACTTCGGTGTAGCCTGAAGGATCGTTTTTACGGCCTCCAGCTTTAAATGGTGCTGCCGCTGATAATACTGGAATACCATCTAGATCTGGGTCACCTTGGATAAACTGTTCAACATAGTCTTTTTGAGCAGCATTGACGATTTGAATGGTTGGATCATCTTGCACTAGCGCTAAGTAGCTGTACATTACGTCATTCGCTTTACCAATTGGTTGGTTTACGAAATCACGCGTCTCTTTATGCGCGGTAGCAAGTGCTTTTTCTACGTCGCTATCAACGTCAGCAAGTGACTTCTTAGCTTTTCTGTCGTAGATAGGGCGAGCTTCTGCTTTGCCACTTGTAACCTTCCATTCACCTTTCTTCTCATCAAAGTCTAGCACGAGGTCCATTACACCTACGTGGCTACCCCAACGTCCTGGCATTACTGAAGTTACACCATTAATGGTTCCGTTTTTATTGTCTACCCCTTGGATTCCGTCAAAGCCTTTTCCAGGGAAAACAGAGTGTGAGTGGCCAAATGCTACCGCATCAATACCTTCAACTTCTGTTAAGTAAATAACTGAGTTTTCTGCCCCTTTTTTGTATGGGTCAGTAGAGATGCCTGAGTGAGGAATCGCAACAATGACATCTGCGCCTTCAGCTTTCATCTTAGGAACAAACTTCTCAGCTGTTTGCTTAATATCTTTAGCGATGACTTTGCCTTCTAGGTTTTTCTTATCCCAAGTTAAGATCTGAGGAGGCGTAAAACCGATATAACCGACACGGATTGTGTGCGGGAAGCCATTGGTATCTTTAAATACGTACTGCTTAATGATGTATGGTGTGAAGAAGTTCTCGCCACTCTCTTTATCATAAACATTGGCATTGATATACGGGAAGTCAGCATCATTGATGGACTCACGTAGGAACTCTAAGCCGTAGTTAAATTCATGGTTCCCCAAGTTTCCTACTTGATAGTCTAAGGTATTCATCGCTTTAAATATCGGATGAACTTCGCCGGATTTTATCCCTTTAGATGCCATGTAGTCACCCATTGGGCTACCTTGAATAAGGTCACCATTATCCACCAAAATTGAGTTTTCAGCTTCGGCTTCGGCTTTTTTCACTAATGTTGCAGCGCGAGATAAACCGATTTTTTTAGAAGGTTTATCTTTGTAGTAGTCATATGACATTACGTTAGCGTGCAGGTCAGTCGTTTCGACAATTCGCAGTTTAATGGTGTCTGCCATTACGGAACCAGACATGGTTAGCATGCCAGTTAATACTGCAATTGAAAGTGGTTTGATTGTCATTGTATTACTCCAAATCCATTTTTATGGGGGGGTATTGTTTCGTTTAATGTATCAATTTTATGTGAAAAACATGTTTGCCTAATATAAAAACTGTGACATCAAATGGATGAATGTCGATTTTTGAAACATAGATCGACTGTTTATTGTTTAACTTTTGTCTTTTTTTGTCGTTCTACTGTCGACTATCAATCCCGTGAATACTTGCTTAGTAGCTTTTAGAATAAAAAATAAACTTTTAGAATTTCCAGTAATATAAATCCCTGTACATAATGCATTCAGTACCCGCAAATGAATGGATGAACATTAAGCATGGATAGATCATCGGATTTTTCAAAAAAACAGCCTCGATTAGTCAATTTTAATCCATCTCCCATTCTAAATCGGAGTTTATTTCAATTTGGTGAAGTCGCTCTAATCGGTGCCGGTCCGGGAGACCCTGAATTGCTGACAGTTAAAGCGCTTAAATTTTTGCAGCAAGCGGATGTGGTTTTATATGACTACCTAGTCTCTGATGAGATTATCTCTCTGTTATCAAGTGATACTCAGTCTATTTGCGTAGGAAAAAGAGCCGGTTACCACAGTGTTTCTCAACAAGAAACCAATCGCCTGCTGGTTGAATTTGCTCAAAAAGGCTACCGAGTTGCCAGAATTAAAGGCGGAGATCCGTTTGTATTTGGTCGTGGTGGCGAAGAGCTAGAGGCTTTAGTTGATGCCAATGTACCCTTTCAGGTTATTCCGGGCATTACCGCAGCGGCGGGGGCAACCGCTTATGCCGGTATTCCACTCACTCACCGAGATTATGCTCAGTCGGCCATTTTTATTACTGGTCATTTAAAGGCTGATAGCGATCAGCAAGATTGGTCCACTCTGGCAAGAAAAAACCAGACCTTAGTGATCTACATGGGGTTGATGAAATCCGAACATATTCAACAACAGCTCATCACTCATGGTCGAAGTGCTGACACGCCTGTTGCCATCATTGAACGAGGCACACACGCCACTCAACGGGTGATAGAAGGTGAGTTAGCTGAGTTAAGTGAACTTGCTGCTACGGCGGAATCACCGTCACTTATTGTGATAGGCGAAGTAGTTCGGTTATCGAAGAAGCTAAGTTGGTTTACCCGTAATGAGCAGATAGAGCAGTTAGTGAGTAACGCATAGCGAAAGGTTGCTGCTCCAGAAATCACCGACTAACAACAGATTAGCAAATAGTTGATCGCAGAGTAATAACAGGTTCAAAGAGCCAAAAGGAAATAACCAATGGATAAAGATAAATTTACTCATTTACAACAGCTGGAAGCTGAGAGTATCCACATCATTCGTGAAGTGGCTGCTGAATTTGATAACCCTGTGATGATGTATTCCATCGGTAAAGACTCGGCGGTGATGTTGCATTTAGCTCGAAAAGCGTTTTATCCGGGCAAAATTCCCTTTCCTCTTCTCCACGTCGATACCGATTGGAAATTTAAGGAGATGATTGAGTTTCGTGATCGAACCGCGAAAAAGTATGGATTTGAACTGCTTGTTCATAAAAACCAACAAGGTTTGGATATGGGAATTAACCCGTTTGTGCATGGTTCTTCGAAGCATACCGACATTATGAAGACACAAGGGTTAAAGCAAGCGCTTAATAAATATGGTTTTGATGCCGCATTTGGCGGAGCACGTCGTGATGAAGAGAAGTCTCGAGCCAAAGAGCGTGTCTACTCATTTCGGGACAAAAACCACACTTGGGATCCTAAAAATCAACGGCCAGAGTTATGGCACACCTATAACGGACAAGTAAATAAAGGCGAGAGTATTCGAGTGTTTCCTCTCTCCAATTGGACCGAGTTAGATATTTGGCAATATATCTACCTCGAAAGTATTGAGATTGTTCCACTCTATTTAGCAGAAAAGCGCCCTGTGGTTGAGAGAGATGGCATGCTCATCATGGTGGATGACGACCGAATGCCGATTGAAGAAGGTGAAGTGGTTGAGCATAAAAGTGTCCGCTTTAGGACATTAGGCTGTTACCCGTTAACCGGTGCGATTGAATCTAACGCCAATACATTGCCGGAAATCATTGAAGAGATGCTAGTGGCGACATCAAGCGAGCGTCAGGGTAGAGCGATAGACCATGATCAGTCAGGCTCCATGGAACTTAAAAAGCGTCAAGGGTACTTTTAGTTCAAGGAAAGCTAAGGAAAGAATATGAATAGTGCAGTAGAAGCTCAATTAGAAGAGTTGGGTATTGAAGGATATTTAAGCCAACATCAACATAAATCGTTACTTAGATTTTTAACTTGTGGCTCTGTCGATGATGGTAAAAGTACTTTGATTGGTCGTTTGCTTCATGACTCTAAACAGATTTATGAAGATCAGTTAGCAGCGGTTCACTCTGACAGTCAACGCGTGGGCACCACAGGAGAGAAACCTGATTTGGCTTTGCTGGTGGATGGCTTGCAAGCAGAGAGAGAACAAGGGATTACCATTGATGTAGCGTATCGCTATTTCTCGACTCAAAAGCGTAAGTTTATTATTGCCGATACTCCGGGGCATGAGCAGTACACTCGTAATATGGCAACAGGAGCATCAACTTGTGATGTGGCTGTCATTTTAGTGGATGCCCGTAAAGGAGTGCTGGATCAAACTCGCCGTCATTCGTTTATCGCAAGTCTACTGGGCATTCGTCATTTTATTGTGGCAATTAATAAAATGGATTTAGTTGATTATTCTCAACAACGTTTTGAAGAGATTCGCGATGAGTATTTGGCGTTCTCTGAAAAGTTGAAAGGCGATATTGATATTCAGTTGATTCCTTTGTCAGCTTTAGAAGGCGATAACGTAGTAGAGAACAGCAGTAATATGCCATGGTACCAAGGTGAGCCTATTCTCAGCTTGCTGGAAGATATTGAACTAAACGTGGGTAATGAGAATCAGGATGTTCGATTCCCTGTTCAGTATGTTAACCGACCGAATCTCGATTTTAGAGGTTTTTGTGGAACACTGGCCACTGGTTCTATCTCTGTTGGTGATGAAATAAAAGCCTTGCCGTCAGGCAAAACCTCAAAAGTCGCTAAGATAGTGACCTTTGATAAGGAGCTTGATACGGCGTTTGCGGGACAGGCAATAACGTTAACGCTGGAAGATGAAATTGATATTAGTCGCGGTGACCTGCTCGTTTCTGACGGCGCTGCAATTGAGTCGAGTAACCATGTATTAGCCGATGTTGTCTGGATGACTGAGCAGCCGCTACAGCTGAACCAACAGTATGATATTAAAATTGCGGGTAAGAAAACATTGGGTCAAGTAGAGGTGATTCGCCATCAGTATGACATTAATAACCTTTCAAGGTTTGATACAGATAGCTTGCCACTAAATGGTATTGGCCAGTGTGAGTGGTCACTTACAGAGTCTATTGCTATCGATAAGTATAGTGAATCCATTGATACCGGTGGCTTTATTATTATTGACCGATTAACCAATGTAACCGTAGGTGCCGGCCTTGTTAGAGAGCGGTTAGATCATCAGAACAACACCCATTCTGTGGGGGATATAACGGCGTTTGAACAGGAACTAAAAGCATTGATTGTGAAGTATTTTCCTTCTTGGGATGCAAAAATTTAGCGACTGATCGTCCACTGGCGATTGAGTGGTGTCGAGTGAATTAGACGGAAGGTCTATGATGCCACTTAATTGCTGTATTTATTCTTTAATGGGTTGGAAGTTTAACAAGCAGAGCAGGGAGGAGACACTATGTGGGAACAAGGACTTGTTTTAACACTATTACTTGGTGTTATTGCCTGCTTGCTACTGACCAATATTAAGCCAAGTTTTATTTTTGCTTCGGCGGCATTTAGTGCTTTCATTAGCGGTGCCATTGAGCTGCAGAGTATCGCAAATAATTTCACCAACTCTTCGTTGCTGACATTAGTGTTGTTGATTCTAAGCTCTGCGGCCCTGGAAAAAACACGCCTAATTGGTTGGGTAAGTTACCAAATCTCCGAAGGAAAACTGGCAACCGTAGTGGCAAAGCTCGGTCTGTCTACTGCGGTGCTCTCTTCATTTACCAACAATACAGCGGTTGTAGTGTCTCTTATTGGGGCAATAAAGCGCAATCAGCAGCATTCGCCTTCTCGACTGCTTATCCCACTCTCTTATGCCGCAATTTTAGGCGGGACTTTAACACTCATTGGCACTTCTACTAATTTGATTATTAATAGTTTTGTGGTGGATGTCGGGTTGCCTAGTTTAGGGTTCTTTGCTCCCAGCGCCATTGGATTGGCGGTGCTCGTTGGTGGCTTGTTTGTACTTATCCCGCTAAGTTATCTGTTGCCTAAAACAGAAGATCAGTCGTTGGAAGAGCTCTCTTATTTTCTTGAAGCGAAAGTAGAGCCGGGCTCTCCGTTAGTGGACAGAAGTATTAGTGCCAACGGTTTGCGTTCACTACGTAAGCTATTTCTTGCAGAAGTTGTACGCAATGGTGAGCGAATTGTCTCTGTTCCTCCCGACTTTATATTACAGGCGAAAGATCGATTGCTGTTTTGTGGTGACATTGAAAGCGTTGCGACTTTGCAAGAGATAAATGGCTTAACTCTATTTGGTCAACACCATTTAAACGGCCAAAGCTTTCGTGAAGTGGTGATCAGCTCTTCGGCTTCTATCTGTAATAAGACATTAATAAGCTCTCGATTTCGAGATAAGTTTGACGCAGTTGTGGTGGCGATTCGTCGAGGACACGAACGACTGGAAGGTGGCCTTGGGGATATTCAACTCGCGGCTGGCGACACTCTGATATTGGTGCCTGGAAAACGATTTGAGCAGCAACTTAATCAACATAACCGCGAGTTCTTGTTGATGAATGACTTAGACTCCAGTGCCAAGCTAGATGCGACTCGCTCTAACCTTGTGTTGCTTGGTTTTATGACGGTTATTTTGCTGTCACTGTTTGATGTTGTTCCTATTGTAAAAGGGTTGTCATGCTATCTACTATTGATGATCTTGGGGGGCATTATTTCCATTACGGAGCTAAGACGGCGATTTCCTCTTGATATCGTGGTGATTGTTGGTTCGGCATTAACCGTGGCACAACTGATGATCTCGTCTGGTGTATCGGAAAGTATGGGGCAGTTTTTTATTGAAACTCTAAATGGATGGGGAGTGTTTGGCGCTCTGGTGGCCACCTATTTCCTTACCTTAATTTTGACCGAGCTGATCACCAATAACGCTGCCGCCGCGCTCTCTTTTCCCTTGGGCTATAGCATGGCTGTCGGTTATGGTGTTGACCCTATGCCATTTATTATGGCGGTGTTGTTTGGCGCCAGTGCCAGTTTTATTTCCCCTTACGGTTACCAGACTAACTTGCTGGTTTACAGCGTTGGTAACTATCGTTTGCTCGATTATCTGCGAATTGGCATCCCAATTTCGTTGGTTTATTCGACACTGGTGCTAGCCTTAATTCCCTATTTTTTTCCATTTTAGTTTTTATTTTTGTGATAAATCATGATCAATTTCGAGCTGATTTAATTACAAGTCACCTTTATTAAAGATTGTAGGAGTACTCAGATGGCTGTTGATGAAAATATTGTCTGGCATCACCATATGGTAGACAAAAATAGCCGAGCGGAGTTGAAACAACAGAAGCCGGCGGTATTGTGGTTTACCGGTCTGTCAGGCTCGGGTAAGTCAACGCTTGCCGGAGCGTTAGAGCAAGCGTTGGCAAGTAAGGGTTACCACACTTACTTGCTCGATGGAGACAATGTTCGACACGGCTTATGCCAAGATCTTGGTTTTAGTGACGCGGATAGAAAAGAGAATATTCGTCGGGTAGGAGAGTTGTGTAAACTAATGGCAGATGCAGGGCTGATTGTATTGTCTGCATTTATCTCTCCGCAAAAAAAAGAGAGGGAGCTGGTTCGTTCTTTGCTGCCTGAAGGAGAGTTTATTGAAGTGTATATTAATGCCTCCCTTGAAGTGTGCGAACAACGAGATCCTAAAGGCCTATATAAGAAAGCAAGGGCTGGTGAGATAACCAACTTCACTGGTATCGACTCGGCTTATCAGGTACCAGAGAAGCCACAGATAGAACTGATCAATAACGATACCAGTATCGATATTTTGCTTGAACAGTGTTTAACCTATTTGCGTGATAGCGGAATTATTACCAAATAGGGTGACGTTCTAGTTGGCGAGAACAAAGCATAGAGCTAACAAAGTATAGAGCTAAAAGTTCTCTAGTTAGAGGATCAAAGGTGACTGAAGCATTGAGTATCCCTTTCAATGCGTCGGCTTTTTTCTCGTTTCTATTTACACCACTTGATCAATGGAGCCTTTTACTGAAGTTTGAACCGTAAACTTTTGGCTAAGTAGGCTAACCAGTTGATCGTGGTAACCTATGTTGGGTTTATTACCTAGTAGTTTACATAGTTCATTTCCTACCGGGCTAAAGCGATAATAAAGCAAGCGAGAGCCTTTACTCATTGGCTGTAGAGAGAAAATATCGCCTTGATAGTCAATCACCAATGCAGGATCAAATTCAATTTCACCTGATTCCAGTTCCGTATTTAGTACTAGCCCTAATTCAAATAGTACTAATAGGCTGGAGTAAGGAAGTTTGTGGCTGCCTAAGTTAACAGAGCTCTCTTTATCTCGTCGATTTAAACTAAAAATACCCGCTTGAGTTTTATACCCATAAAGTAATTTCTTGCTGTTATCGCTACCAAAACTGCAAGAGAGGGAGGCGGCTTTTTGTAGGTATTGCGCCTCTTTTGGTGTCATATCTTTTAAAACTTGCAGCGCTTTCATGGAGGTAGCGCCAGGGTTGGTGACTTCTAGTTTTAATACCTGTGCCCAAAGGCGTTGCATCGAACTGTTGTGGATATCCTGAGCCATATCAAAAAATCGATAAAGCCAATCTTGGTCGGGATCTCCTGCGGTTTCATCTTTACAAAAACCGTAGGCAAATTTAATGATTTTCTCTAAGTTTTTTTGACGCTGTTCTCTTCTCTGTTTATCTCGGCTTAATGATCGCTCCAATAAGGAGCTTTTAGGTGTGGTGGAATGCAACATGGCATCGAGGCCATAAGTTGTGGCTATATTAGTTACTCGGCTACCACTGTCTTTAATATAGTGAGACTTGTTTCCTGAGTAACTTTTTTGTGAATAAGCGCTGTTTTGATCAATTGTTACCGCTTCTCTTTTTCCTGCCATTCCATTGCCTATTGATTAAGTTGAGTCATAGAGAATGCTGTTGCTGAACTCATTGATGGTGCAAACAATTCTTCATTTTGGCAACAGTGGTTATAGCATAGATCCATCGTTACATGAGTTCAATGCTTATGGTTTTGCTTTTGTTTTTTTAAACAGAAAGTCTCATTTGTTCATTTTTCATCACATCGTGTTACTTGGGTATACATTTAACTTGATAACCTTTTAGAAAAAATAACTTATATAAATAGTTATAAATTTGTTATTAATCAAAGTCTATTGCACTAATTCGGTTAAAATCTGCGCTTTGTATTCGTGTTGTTACGATAATCTGGTATGATTGATAAGGAAATGTTAAAGATGTTAAGGGAATTGAGGGGTGTCATGGCACAGCCAGAGGACAATCGTTTTAAGAAGCAGTTATCCGTTACTCTACTGTTAGTTGTTTACGTTGGAGTATTGGCTTATCTGTCAAACTTCTTGGTGTAACAGATAAGCCAAGAAAGAGTTATTCGTCTTCGTAGGGAGCTAATGCTGTCCCTTCAATAACATATCCGACTTCAGCAAGCTCATGACTCACCGTTTCTGTTTTTAGCTCACCAATGACATTTACCACATCCCAAAGATCCTGAATCGGTGCTCCGCCTTCAAATCGAACGTAGATGATTTGATTCGGTGGTGGTGGTGGAACATGGATGCAAGCTCCCATGTAGGGAACGAGCAGAAACTCTGTCACAACATCTTGGTCACCTTCCAAAGGAATAACAAAACCTGGTATTTTTACTTGGCTACCATTGAGTTCTTGTCGAACGCCTCCCAATTTAGATTGCTCCGGCGCATCCAATTCATGGTTTAGAGGCATACCAACACTGTCTACTAAATTACGTTCATCCATCGGGATCAAATCTAGCCACTCTAATGTTAATACATCATCTGACTTCTCTGTCGCCAATGTGCTTAAAGGATTAAAAAGAGCTAAGCAGCAAGCGACCAGCGCTATTATGTTTTTCATTCTGTTTTCCATTGATTAAATTCTTATTGTCATTCCATCGGCAAGCGATTGACGATAGGCACTAAGTGCTGGAATAAAGCCGATTATTGTTCCTGCCAGCTGTACTATAGCCAGTAATCCCCATTCATAATAACTAAGGGGGGATAAAACGATATTGATACCATACCATTGCTGAATGACGGGTTGAATGATCATTAATAGTAGATATAGCAATAACACACCAAATAAAATACCGATGAAGGTGAGTGCGCTAGCCTCGCTAACCAGCAACATAAATATGTGTTTAGGGCGAGCTCCCATGGCTCGTAATATCGCCATTTCTCGTCTTCTTTCTTGCAGACTGGTTAGTAAGCTACTCAACATACCAAGCAAACCTGCCACAACAACAAAACCAGATACCGCCATTAAAGCTTGTTCAGCAACGGACATCATGCCCCAAAGCTCATGAAGTGCTATACCGGGTAAAATGGCGCTAAGTGGCTCTTTTTTATAGGTATTAATTTTACGTTGTAGCGCAAAAGTGCGAATCTTAGATTTTAGCCCAAGCATAATGGCGGTGATCTGTTCAGGCTTAAACTCTTTCTGCGCCAGATATTCAGGGCTTTTCTCTCCACCCAAGTTGGCGCCGGACTCCCAGCCATCATGAATGGCTTCAATCGCTTGCAGAGAAACATGAACGGTTTTATCAACCGGTGTGCCAGTTGGATTAAAAATACCGACAACGGTAAATGGCAATTTGTCATGTCGGCTAAAACTGACATCGCTAATACCATGAGCAATGATGATTTCACTGCCTATTTTATAGTTAAGCTCTTTGGCTACGTCAGCTCCAATAACCGTTTCAAATAGTCCGTTGAATGGACGACCTTGTTGGAATGTGAGTGGCTGCTTTTGACCATACTTGAAGTGTTCAAAGTAGCTTTGGTTGGTTCCCATGACTCTAAAGCCTTGATGAGAGTCACCTAGAGAGATAGGTATCGCCCAATCAACGGAGTTATCTTGGCTGATTTCTTGATAACTTTTCCAGTCTATATTTGCAGTAGCGTTACCAATGCGAAACACAGAGTAAAGCAGTAAATTTACAGAACCAGAACGAGCACCAACAATGAGGTCAGTACCCGAAATAGTATTGGCAAAACTGGACTTGGCCTGAGTGCGTATTCGTTCTACTCCCATAAGCAGGATCACTGATATTGCTACCGTTAAAATACTTAAAATAGCGGTCGTTTTGCGATTAAGAACACTTTTCCACGCAAGGTGAGCAATGGCAATCATAAATGGCCTCCACAAACTTGCTGGTTGAGTTCGGTTAGATTAATCGTGCGATCAAACATGCTCTCTAATGTTGGGTCGTGGCTAACAAAAATAAGTGTCGATTGCGCTTTTTGTGCTTCATCCATTAATAGTTCAATAAAGGCTGTTCGGTTGTCATAATCCAACGCAGATGTTGGTTCATCGGCAATAATGAGTTCCGGCTGACCAATAAGGGCTCTTGCTGCGGCGACACGTTGCTGCTGACCAATGCTAAGCTCAGTGACGGCTTTATTAATTAGGCTGCTATCCAAATGCAGTCGGTTTAACAGATGGCGAGCATTGTCTTTTAAAGTGCCAGAGGTCTTTTCTTTTCGTCGATTTGAAAAATGGCAAGAAAGCACAACATTTTCGATCACTGATAGATAAGGAAGTAGATTGAACTGTTGAAAAATATAACCAATGTGATTGGCTCTAAAGCAGTCTCTTTCACTGGCACTTAAACGATGGATATCGGTGTTCAGAATATTAACTTCACCACTCTGTGGTGCGATGATTCCTGTTAACAAGCCGAGCAGAGTGGATTTACCACTGCCACTTGGGCCTTTAACAAAAATATGTTCACCTTGAGCGATGTGTAGGGAATCGAACTTTAATATTGGGCTCTGTTGATCATTCCAGCTAAACGAAATATCAGTTAGAGAAACAACCCTATTTTCACTATTCATATTTACACTACTGTTAGTGATAAACTGGACTTTTACATCCAGTTTATCTTTTCAATGTTAAAGTTTAATAACGGGCTGTTTACTGGTTAAGTCCATGGTTGTTTGAGCTGTATCAGTCAACAAGTTAACCGTGATTTCTTCAGTGTTAGGAAATAGCTCAAACCATTGAGTTTTGATCTCAGTAATCTTGCTGATTTGTGCGCATTCAAAATGATATTCCACCGCAAACTCACCATGCCCACCTTTTTTGTCAGACTCGTCAGAGTGTGATTTGTGATCATCATGATCGTGTTTGTCGTGATCATGTTTGTCATGGTCATGGTCATGATCGTCTTCATCATGGGCGTGTTCGTCATGAGAATCGTGAGACTCTAGCGTGTTCTTGATTGACACATGTTCAACTTGGCATTGTGCTGACGCCGGCAGCATCAGTACTTCTGTCGCTTTTGCTAGTTGGGCTTCAGCATTTTCAATTTGTTGATGTTGTGCTTCATTCTCAGGGGCATGTTCAAAACCCACAATATCAGAGCCGGGAGCGGTGATTTCTACCAGTAGCTCATTGCCGTCTTGTGCAATGTTTAACTCTACATGGCCATGAAGGTGAGCGTCATGTTGACGAAATGATTCTTCTGCCATCACAGGTGCAGAGAGTATTAAGCATGAAATAAGCGATAACTTAAATGAATGGTGCATATAAACCTCGTATTGGGTGTCATTAATTTTGCTGAATAGGTGACTAACTTATTAATGATAATAGAGGTGGGGCACGAGCCTTTTGGGTGGGAATTGAACGCTCAGTGCGCTGCATACTGGTTGTGGAGTAAGCGGTTGTCTGTTGTGGTATTAAAGGGAGAGTAACAGGAACAAAACTTAAGCCATTACCGACTGCAGCATAGAGTTCACACTGATGTTGTTGATGGTGAGAGTGGTCAAAGTCTACTTGATGTTCTACATAGGCAAAGCTCGCCCATAGCACAATGGCTAAGGCAAAAGCGAACATTCTAGATTGAGTAGAATGTGTTTGATGTGCAGATAATTTCATCAGGATAACGCTGCCATTTAGAAACAAAAATTGACGACTTGTCATTAAGCCATCATCGAGAATATAAATTAATTGTAATAATATAACAATTGTTGTTTTGCAGTTCCTGTTGAAAGCGATGTTGTTAACTGCCTGCTGAAAGCTGAAAGTGCCTGTTAAGCAATAACAGGCACTTTTAATAAAATACTATCTTGTGATGACTTTACTATGACAGCCACAGTGTCGAGTTTTATTGGCTCCTGCTCTGAGTTACTGATTCTTGCCGCAGAATGATATGCGTTATAGCTTACTTTTGATCAAATCGATCACTTGATTTACTTCGTCTGAGGTTAGTGCCCCTTCTTTCACAAACTGAATGACGCCATCTCTATCTAATAAAATGATAGTGGAGCTCTCTTCGCTTAGCTGCCAGCTTTTTGCCACGCTACCATTTTTATCTAGCACCATTGATGACCATGGAAACTCTTTCTTACTGTCTTCGGCTGAAGACTTAACAAAAGAGCTGGTTCCCCACATGGCATCATCTTGATTGATGACGGAGGTTGTTTGGTAACTATTTTGATCGAACTCAGAAGCTGTGATGGTTTTCATCAACTCGGCGTTCATTTCTTTGGCGCTGCTTCGTCCAGCGATGGCTTGAACGACTCGAATTTTGCCAATTAATTGACTTTCTGACCACGGTTTATAGACGATGTCATTATTTTCCAATAACAGTTCGCCATGTTTTTCGACGCTTACTGCAGGCAATGTTTGGCCGGTTGTTAAGTTATGCGCCTGTAATGTTAGAGGTGTGCTGAGTAGTAATAGAGCGATGAGAGACTTTACGTTCATTGAAATAATCCTTTTCTTATGTTTTTTAAGTTGATGAGAACCTACATTAACCGCCGTTCCATCAAACATAGACAGCCTAGTTCAATTCTTAAAAAAGTGGCACTAATTTGTAATTCTTGGCTTCAATTTTGCATTTTTGTTCACATCATTTTTACATGGCAATGACTTTGGCTGGCTAATTCTCAATATACTCAGTGCTCTGAAGTGATTTGAGTATGCGTCATTTTTTAACATGTTATAAAAGGTGGTTTTTCTATGCCTAGAGAGTTTAAAACTTATCGTCCGATACAAATAGCTCGGTTTGTAAAAACCTTATTTAAAGGTGAGTTTTTTATTCATGGAGTGGGTATTTTTACGTTTGATCAAGGCAAAGTGTTGTTGCCTGATGTCTCGAATAAAAAGATGCTAACCATTATGAAGGAAGTAAATAGTATTATTTTTAATCAATTGCGATTGGCGTAAAACAATTGGGATACAAGAAAATACATCCTTGTATCCAGTTCTATCTTGTTATTTTTGTTTTCAGTTTAAGTTGGGAAGCAAACTCCGGTGCCGCCCAAACCGCAGTAACCTTGTGGATTTTTGGCTAGATACTGCTGGTGGTACTCTTCTGCAAAGTAATACGGTTCTGCCTGCTTTATCTCAGTGGTGATGTTGGATCTGTTCTCTTTGCTTAATGCTTGTTGGTATTGCTGCTTGCTTTCTAATGCAATAGTGAGTTGCTGTTCGGTATAAACATAAACAGCAGAGCGGTACTGTGTGCCAATGTCATTGCCTTGTTGCATACCTTGAGTTGGGTCGTGTCTTTCCCAAAACAGATTGAGTAGCTGTTGTAATGATATTAGTGCAGGATCAAATATCACTTTAACGACTTCTGTATGTCCTGTTTTTCCCGAACAAACTTCATCATAGCTAGGATTAGGCGTAAAACCGCCACTATAACCAACCGAGGTAGAGATAACCCCTTCTAGCTGCCAAAACAGACGTTCAGCTCCCCAGAAACATCCCATACCAAGTAACAATTCTTGCTGTGACTCTGTAGCCGCAAGAGTGATATCTGTTTGATTTACAAAATGAGGTTGAGTAATGACAATGGCCGTTTCTCTTCCTTTTAAAGCTGTCTCGGCAGTAACTAAGGTCTGTTTGTTGAGCATGATGGATTATCCTTATTGTTTTTCTCAGTCTATTTGAGCTCAGTTGAGTATAAAGGCCTTTTATCTGCTTTGTTTATATTGTTTTTCGCTATCTTCAAAGAAATGTTTATATAGGTCTATGTTGGTTTTCTTACCCAATTGCCTTAAATCACATCTCCAGATTCTCACTCTAAACATCGATTGGCTATATTTGAATTTGTTGTAACAAAAATAGTGAGAATGAACTGAGACACTCTATTTGAGGGTATACTCTAATTTAAGCTCTGCAACAGCAGTAATTTTTGTCGCTCTGATTGGTTACGCTTTTGTTAAAAGCGTATTTCTGCTAGCGTTGTAGAACTCATAGTTTTAGCAAATATAACCTAAAGCAACGGTTAGAGGCTTCAATAGTTAAAAGCTAGGGACATTGAGTGATATCTTCTTTTTCAAAACGTGTTTTTTTGACGGTTACGCATGATTAAAAAATGTATTTTTTTGGTTTGTGGTTTGTTTGCTTCTTGTACATGGGCAAATGTATCACTCACTATCAATGGTCTTGATGGCGAACTTAAAGCAAATGTTGATGCATATGTTTCTGCTATTTCTGAAGAAGACTACTCCACATCATTGCGTTTTCAATCGCGACTTAAAGAGAGCATTTCAACGGCCTTGAAAGCGCTCGGTTATTATCAACCTAGCATTCATTTTGTTATTGCAGACGATCAAACATCGCTCACGGTGGAGATAGAACCTGGGCCTCCAGTACTGATAGAGAAGTCTGATATTCAGTTACTTGGCGCCGCGAGTGATGACAAGGATTTCTTGGCATTAGTTGCAAACTCAGGGCTAGAGAAAGGGGCAATATTAAACCACAGCAAATACGATGCGCTTAAATCGAGTATTAGAAATTTAGCCTTGTCGAAAGGCTATTTTAATGGAGATTTTAGTAAAACAGTTATTGCCGTTGCCGCAGAGAAACAGCAGGCGTTTATTTTTATACATTTTGACAGTGGTGTCCGCTATCGGTTTGGCGATACGCTCATAACCGGAAGTCAAATAGACGATGATAAAGTCACTTCTTTGCTTCCTTATGAAAAAGGGGATTTTTACCTCGCCTCCACCGTCGGGGTGTTTAACCAGCGTCTATCAAACACGGATTGGTTTTCATCAGTATACGTGCAACCGGATATAAGCAAGGTAAATGAGGGAGATGAGTTACCTATGTTGGTAAACTTAGCTCCGCAATCAAAGAATCAGATTGAAACTGGTTTAGGCTACTCTACAGATGTAGGACCCAAAGGTACGCTCAAATGGAAGAAGCCGTGGGTGAATAGCCGAGGCCACAGTTTTGACTCTAGTCTCTCTCTTTCAGTACCCGAGCAGACCATTATTGTGGGTTATGAGATCCCTCTTGAAGATGTAATGAACGAGTACTACCGTTTTCAGTACGGTATGAACTATGAAAATAAGCAGGATACTGAAAGCTTAAAAGCGTCAACGGTGGTTGAACGGCATTGGCAGCTAGAGTCGGGTTGGCATCGCAACCTGTATGTTCGTTATCTTCATGAAGATTTTAAGCAAGGCGCACAGGATGACGAGTTAACCATGCTGCTACCGGGCATCTCTTTTTCCAAAGCAACCACGTCTGGCGGCGCTATGCCTTTGCGAGGAGATAAGCAGTCTATTGCGCTAGAATACTCTGACGAAAACCTCACTTCTAGAGCTCGTATCACTAGAATACTTGGCAAAACCGCGTGGATTAGAAGTCTCGGTCAAAACCATCGAGGTTTAGCTAGGTTGGAAGTATCAGCTAACATAATGGATGATATTAAAGATGCTCCGCCGTCCATTCGTTTCTTTGCTGGTGGTGACAATAATCTCAGAGGTTACGATTATGAATCCATCTCTCCACGAGATGAAACCAATGCGTTAATTGGTGCGAAATATATGGCAACCAGCACGTTAGAGTACCAATATCGATGGGTGAGTGACTGGTGGTTGGCAACGTTTGTTGATTATGGCGACGCATGGAATGACACGGCAAAAATGAAAACCGGTACTGGTTTAGGGGTGCGTTGGGCTTCTCCTGTTGGGCCGGTGAGACTTGATTTTGCTTGGGGACTGGATGAAGAACCAGGAGAAGAGTTTAAAATTCACTTCACTTTGGGGCCTGAGCTATGAGTGTTGCGATGATTAAATGGTTAAAAAGAAGCCTGATTTCGCTTCTTGTTTTGCTCTTGCTTGTAGTATCAATGGTCGCTGCAGCGCTGTTTACCCATGTTGGATTAAAAACGGTATTGTGGGGAGCGGAAAAGGCGTTACCACAGCTAAAAGTGGCTAATGCAACTGGCGCACTATTTCCCTCATTTACACTTCAAAATCTCTCTTACCATGATTCTGCACTACAACTGCAATTAGATAGTGAAGAAGTGACGCTTGCCATCGATGCCCAGTGTTTATTGCAGCCTTCAATTTGTGTGAAACAGCTAAAAATTAAAGGGCTAACTTTACTTTTGCCCACCTTGCCGGCCTCTACTGCCAGTAATGAAAATGACGTTTCTCAAACTCCTCCAGTGACAGAAATCACCACTCCTGTCGATATTCGACTTAATAATATTGAGCTTGAAGCGATATCGTTAGATATCCTCGGTAATAAAGTGAACTGGCAACAGTTTACTTCCTCATTGACTATGCAAGGAGGCACTTTAACCCTTTTTCCCACTAAGCTACAAACCATTGATGTGCAGTTAGCGACCACAAATGATGATGCGGGAAAAGATGAGGCAATTGCCAAAGACGTTACAGCAAATGAAAAAACTGCTGTAGAAGATAAAGCGCCGTCCAACATGGTATTGCCGGAGGTAACCATTCCACTGGAAGTGGATCTACAACAGTTTGACGTGGTTGACTTTACTTTAAAGGGAGCGTCGCCTTTTGTTGTTTCACAGTTTTCTATTTCGGCTCATGCGGTTGGCCAGAAGGTAAATATTTCAGATCTGCGACTGAATACCGAGCAGGTTGATCTATCTGTTAAAACCGATGTTACTCTGGGACAAGAATACCCACTGAATTTACAAGCAGAAGTAAAGGTTAAGCAACCGCCTCTAAATGGTCAGAATATCGCACTTTCTACGTCTGGAAGCTTAACTAACTTAACATTTAGTAGCGTGTTGTCAGGTGTTGCTGCCGCAAAGCTTAGCGGAGAGCTACAGCCTTTAAACTCTGACTTGCCATTCTCTCTATTATTAACCGAAGGAAAATTACAATGGCCTCTGCAAGGAGACTCTGATTATCAAGTTGATATCTCTGAGTTTAAAGGCAGTGGTTCCTTGTCTGGTTATCAGCTTAATTTAGAGACGTCAGTGGCAGGAAACGCTATTCCCAATGTCGCGGTATCTCTTGCTGGGAAAGGAGATTTAACGCAGATAGAGTTATCCAGTTTGCTGATGCAAACATTGGGTGGAAGCGTATCTGGTCAAGTGATGGCGAATTGGCAGTCACCGATTAATTGGCACGCGAATCTTGAGTTAGACAATATTCAACCCGGATTACAATGGCCTCAAGCAGAAGGCTCACTGTCTGGTTCACTGGTGAATTCAGGTGAGCTTCTGGCCAGTGGTGGCTGGCAGGTTGACTTGCCTACCTTAGATATTGAAGGGGTGATTAGAGGCTATCCACTTAATGTGCAAGGCAACTTACACGCGAAAGATCCCCAAGGGAAAGGTGATATCTCGTTGGTGACCGAAGGGTTGAATGTCAAACATGGCCCCAATGGAATAACAGTGATGGGGCAAGTTGATAAAGAGTGGAATCTGGATACGCGTATTGAGTTTCCACAGTTGAGTAAAAGCATCGCTGATGTGAAAGGCAACATTAAAGGATCTTTGTCACTGCGTGGTGAGCTCGCACAACCGAAAATAGTGGCCGATTTAGCGGCAAATCGACTTGATGTAAAAAATGAGTTGCAAGCCTCAAAACTGACCCTGTCTGCTGACTTGTCTCCGCTCCCCTCTCCCAAAGGCAAGTTACAGCTATTTGTTAAAAAAGCGCGTATTCAAGATCAAGATATTCAGTCAGTGGACGTACAGTTAGCGGGAACAGAAGCGAAGCACAGCTTGAAGTTGGCCGTGAACTCGGATCTATTAACGACCTCTTTACAGGTTAATGGTGGAGTGACTAAAGAGCCTAAACTGGAATGGAAAGGGGCATTAAATAAAGGCCAACTCTCCACAGAGCAAGGTGTTTGGCAATTAGATAAGAAAGTTGATATTCGTTTCTTAGTCGAAGAACAGATCGCTCACGTACAGGCGCATTGCTGGCTCCAAGCTGACTCTGATATCTGTTTAACGGAAGACCTTACAGCTGGAAAGTCGGGGGTTGCCAATATTGAAGTTAACCACTTTAGTTTTAAACAGATTGAGAAATTTATCCCTAAGCAGACTCAGCTATTTGGTGAAGTCAATTTGAAGAGCTTGGTTCGTTGGGGAGCAGGCAGTAAACCTAAAGTTGATGTCTCTGTTCAGTTACCAAAAGGGAAGTTGATTCAAACCATTGACCAGCCAGTTACCGTTGGCTGGCAAGATATGGCATTTGATGCGCGGTTAGTTGATGACAAATTATCAGGAGAGTGGCGAATTAACTTAACGGACAATGGTGATATTTCTGGTCAACTTGTGATTGATGATGTTTTGCAAAAGCAGCAGAAGCAGGAGCTTAATGCTGCCTTAGTGCTAAAAAATATAAACTTAGACATGTTAAAACCAATCGCCGGTGAATATGGCCGTATAGAGGCATTAATTAACTCCGATATTAAGGTGTCAGGGCCGATAAAACACCCCAATGTTAATGGTCAACTTGTGATCGATGAAATGGTCATGCTGGGAGACATAACACCCATTCAGGTTGAGAAGGGAGAGTTAACCGTACAGTTTAATGGATACCAAGCTCTGCTGGATGCGGCGATTAACAGTAAAGATGGCGTTTTGGAAGTCAATGGTGATGCAAACTGGAAAGATCTCAGTGCATGGAGCAGTAACCTCAAAGTGCACGCAGAAGAGTTAAAGGTTGAAGTGCCGCCTATGATTAAGGCGAAAGTAAGCCCAAATATGCAGATATCGTTAACACCAACGTTGGCAAAAATTGAAGGGGATGTTTACTTACCTTGGGGAAGAATAAGTGTTGCAGAACTTCCGCCAAGTGCCATCGGTGTCTCTAGCGATGAGATCATGTTAAATGAAGATTATAAACCTCAACCGCAGAGCAGAGAATTGCCAATGGCGTTGGAGACCAACGTCAACATTCATGTTGGTGATGATTTCCGATTGTCGGCATTTGGTTTAACGGGCAACTTAAACGGTCAACTCAATGTGGCGCAAAAAGATAAAGGCCCATATGTTGTTGGAGAGATAGAAATCAAGAACGGCCAATATTCATCCTTTGGACAAGACTTGATTATCAAGGAAGGTAAGATCTTGATGAATGGCCCGGTCGATCAGCCCTATTTGGCGGTGAAGGCGATTCGTAATCCAGATAATACACAAGATGATGTTATTGCTGGTATTCAAGTCACAGGGCCGGTAAATGAACCGGTAACTACGATTTTTTCTGAGCCGGCAATGCCGCAGGCAAACGCCTTATCCTATCTTCTTCGCGGACAGAATATTGATGCCAAATCAGGTGGTAATGCCATGACGACGGCACTCATAAGCTTGAGTTTGGCGAAAAGCGGTAGAGTGGTAGGAAAACTAGGCGAAGCATTTGGAGTTTCTGACCTACAATTAGATACAGCGGGATCGGGAGATGATTCTCAAGTCACGGTAAGTGGTTATCTGACACCTAAGCTACAAGTGCAATATGGTGTGGGTATCTTTGATTCGTTTGGGGAATTTACCGTTCGTTACCAGTTAGTGAAAGATCTTTATTTAGAAGCCGTTTCTGGGGTGAATGGCGCAGTGGACCTTTTATACCAATTTGAATTTGATTGAGGCTAGGATGCAGCATCTAATTTTTGTTTACGGCACATTAAGAGATGGTGGTTGTAATCATCACTTACTCTCTTCATGCGAGTATTTGGGGCTATTTGAAACGGAACCAAATTATCAACTTTATGATCATGATGACTACCCGGGTTTGGCCCATGGCAGTAACCGAATTGAGGGAGAAATCTATAGAATTGATGATGAAGTGTTATCTAAGCTGGATGTTTTAGAGGATGTTTCTGTTGATTTTCATCGTGAGTCGATAGAAACACCATACGGCTTAGCGTGGGTTTATATAAAAATTTTAACAGATGTGATTCATAGCTAATCTCTGCTGCCGTCAATATGGCGAGATGGCTTTGGCCCTTCGTTGTATGAAAATAAAAAAACCTGCACAGTCATGAGTGCAGGTTTTTATTATTGAAAGAGACTATTCAGGGTTGTTTTCAATAAACTCTTCTACTTTACGAACCATATCTGTGCTGCCGACAAAGAACGGAACGCGTTCATGCAGCTCAGTAGGCTTGAGCTCCATAATCCTATTTTTGCCATCAGAGGCAATACCACCTGCTTGCTCTATTAAGAATGCCATTGGGTTACATTCGTACAATAGGCGCAATTTACCTTTAGGGTGACTCTCTGTACTTGGATAGAGATAGATACCGCCTTTAAGTAAGTTTCGGTGGAAATCTGCCACAAGAGAACCAATATAACGAGACGTGTATGGTCGGTTATCTTCAGGCACACTTTCCTGACAATATTTTATGTACTTTTTAACTCCCATCGGGAAACGAATATAGTTACCTTCGTTGATGGAGTAAATTTTTCCATCGTCAGGGATCATCATATTTTCATGAGATAGGCAAAATGAACCAATGGATGGGTCGTAAGTAAAGCCGTGAACACCGTTCCCGGTGGTGTATACAAGCATTGTTGATGAACCGTAGATGACATATCCGGCAGCGACTTGTTTATCACCTGGTTGCAGGAAGTCTTCTTCTGTTGGCGGTGTGCCTACTGAAGAAACACGTCTGTAGATAGAGAAGATGGTCCCTACCGAAACGTTAACATCAATATTGGAGGAACCATCTAATGGATCCATCAATACCACATACTTTGCGTTTTGGTTCAGTTCTTTATTAAACGCGACGGCTTCATCTTCTTCTTCACTGGCAACGCCACATACTTGATCTCGGGCTTCAAGTGCTGCTTTAAATTTGTCATTAGCGTAGAGGTCGAGCTTTTGCTGTTCTTCACCTTGAATGTTTTCGCTGCCAACTGCACCAGTAATATCAACAAGACCCGCTTTATTGATTTCACGGTTTACAATTTTTGCGGCTAGACGAATGGAAGCCAAAAGAGAAGATAACTCACCACTTGCGTGTGGAAAGTCGTGCTGTTTTTCTACAATATATTCGCCAAGAGTGCGAAATTCAGACATGTTATATCCTTAACGTTGCTGATTATTTGGGGGAGTTTTGGTTACAATGTACATATGTTCGTTATTATAGTTTCAGAGTAACCTTATCCAACCTGATGATAAGTTAAGCGAATAGATCTAATTAGGTTGAATAATAACGAATTGTATGACATTAAACTTATTAAGAGTAATGAAGTAACTCCCTGATATTCAATTTGTTTTAGTGACCTATCACATTTAAATTGAAACGAAGGTAGAGCATTACGCATTGACGTCGATTAGATCACGTTTTCAATCATTTTAGTTAGGAACTGTTTTTAATGCACATTCATATATTGGGTATCTGCGGCACGTTTATGGGAGGCGCAGCTGTGCTTGCTCGTCAACTTGGGCATAAAGTGACGGGGTGTGACGCGAATGTTTACCCTCCGATGAGCACTTTACTCGAATCCCAAGGAATAGAGATTATTGAAGGCTTTGATCCCAAGCAGTTAGAGCCTGCTCCAGATTTGGTTGTCATTGGTAATGCCATGAGTCGTGGCAACCCTTGTGTTGAATATGTTCTTAACAAAAACCTAAAATATACCTCTGGACCTCAGTGGCTTCAGGAGTTTTTATTGCACGACCGATGGGTCCTTGCGGTGTCAGGAACTCATGGAAAAACAACCACTTCTAGTATGCTGTCATGGATTCTAGAGGATTGTGGATACGCGCCTGGTTTCTTGGTTGGCGGGGTATTAGGGAACTTTGGAGTATCGGCTCGTCTTGGAGACAGCATGTTTTTTGTTGTTGAAGCTGATGAGTATGACAGTGCTTTTTTCGACAAGCGTTCTAAGTTTGTTCACTACCACCCTAGAACACTCGTCATGAACAACCTTGAGTTTGATCATGCTGACATTTTTGATGATCTGGAAGCGATTAAAAAACAATTTCATCATTTGGTACGAACGGTTCCGGGTAATGGTCGTATTTTATCACCGAAGCAAGATGAGGCGTTGCAGGATGTTTTACAACGTGGTTGTTGGAGTGAGCTTGAGTTCTCGGGTAATGATGTTGAATGGAATGTAGAGAAAATCACTAAAGATGGTCGCCAGTTTAAGGTGCTGTTCAATGGTGAACAAGTTGGTGAAGTTCATTGGGACTTGGTTGGTGACCATAATGTTAGCAATGCTCTTATGGCGATATCTGCGGCTCGACATGTGGGAGTCACGCCTGATCTCGCCTGTGAATCCCTTGGCAAATTTATTAATACTAAGCGTCGTTTAGAGTTAAAAGGGGTGATTGGCGATGTTTCTGTGTACGATGATTTTGCTCATCATCCTACCGCTATAGCGCTGACTTTAGATGGCCTAAGAAATAACAAGCCATCAGCAAATATTATTGCGGTGCTTGAGCCACGATCAGCAACCATGAAAATGGGTGTTCATAAAGAGGCGTTAGCTAACTCGTTAGCAAAGGCAGACTCTGTTTACCTTTTCCAGCCAGAAACGCTTTCTTGGTCTGTTGATGAGGTGGCACAACATTGTACTCAGCCAACTTCTGTTGGTGCTAGTGTTGATGAGTTGGTTGAACAGATCGTCTCACAAGCTCAGTGCGGGGATCAAATTCTAGTCATGAGTAACGGCGGCTTTGAAGGCATTCATGACAAGTTGTTAGCAAAACTTGCAGATAAAAAGGCGAACCTACAATGAGTAAAGAAAAATGCATCACGCTGGCATTTACCGGTGCGTCGGGTGCGCCTTATGGATTGAGGCTACTAGAGTGTTTGCTTGCGGCTGACTATAAAGTGTTTTTACTTATCTCATCGGCGGCCAGAGTTGTGATGGCGACGGAGCACAACTTAAAGTTGCCAGCTTCACCTGAAGCGGCAAAAGATGTTTTGCTTGAGCATCTGTCTTGTGATGCCGAGAAACTTGTTGTTTGTGGGAAAGAAGAGTGGTTTTCACCGGTTGCATCGGGGAGTGCAGCACCGAAACAGATGGTTGTTTGCCCTTGCTCAGCAGGTAGTGTGGCATCCATTGCTCACGGTATGTCTGATAACTTGATCGAAAGAGCAGCAGATGTGGTGCTTAAAGAGCGAGGTCAGTTGTTATTGGTTGTGCGAGAAACGCCATTTTCAACACTACACCTAGAAAACATGCATAAGCTGTCTCAGATGGGAGTCACTATTATGCCCGCCGCTCCTGGTTTTTATCATCAGCCTAAAACCATTGATGACTTGGTGGATTTTATGGTGGCCAGAATTCTAGACCATTTAGGTGTGGAGCAAGGACTGGTTCCTCGCTGGGGATACGATCAAAGGTAAGTGGATTCGATCAACCATGAAAGGCGTTTTTTCAGAGTTAACTCTATTTCATCATCGTATCAGTTATTATCGCTAGCGATGTTTTCACAGTAAACAATAGCTACTGACGTCAATTCCGATTACAATCTTTCTGACTCAACGGGGTGCTGCAAAAAGAATTTTTGTGGCTGAGATTAAGCAATTAGAACCCGAACACCTGAACCAGATAATACTGGCGTAGGAATTGAGGCAGGATGTTTGTGTTTATCCTCACTCAACCCTGTGCCGCTCATAACAAGGAGAGCGTCCAGTGAAATATACTATTTCCGCACTTGCACTAGCCCTATCGTTTTCTGCCTCCGCAGAACAAACCTTAACTGTATATACCTACGACTCATTTGCTTCTGATTGGGGTCCTGGCCCGAAAATTGAAAAAGCGTTTGAAGAAAAGTGTGGTTGTGATTTACAGTTTGTCGCCTTAGATGATGGTGTTTCAATCCTTAATCGTCTGCGATTAGAAGGAAAGAATAGCAAGGCGGATGTTATTGTTGGTTTGGACACCAATTTAATGGCAGAAGCGACCAATACGGGCTTGCTTGAGCAACACAATGTAGATACATCGAACATCACATTACCAAATGGTTGGTCTGATCAAACTTTCGTACCATTCGATTTCGGTTATTTCGCTTTTGTTTATAACAAAGAGACATTAACTAACCCGCCAAAAAGTTTAAAAGAGTTGGTTGAAAGAGATGACGAGTTAAAAGTGATCTACCAAGATCCAAGAACATCGACTCCCGGACAAGGTTTAATGCTATGGATGAAATCTGTATATGGCGATAAAGCCTCAGAAGCTTGGACTAAGCTATCTGCTAAGACAGTCACAGTCACCAAAGGTTGGTCTGAAGCTTACTCTATGTTTTTGAAAGGTGAGTCCGACATGGTGCTCTCATATACCACATCACCGGCCTATCACCTTATTGCAGAAAATGAAAGCAAATATAAGGCTGCAGATTTTGCCGAAGGTCACTACATGCAAGTAGAAGTTGCGGCTAAAGTGAAAAGCAGCAAAAACACAGCATTGGCCGATGAGTTTATGGCCTTCATTTTGTCAGATGAGTTTCAAACGGTAATGCCTACGGGTAACTGGATGTATCCAGTGACGAATGTGGCATTACCAGACGGGTTTGAATCACTAACGGTACCAAAACAAGCTCTTACATTTACACCACAACAGGTAGAAAAGATGCGTAAACCGTGGATTCGTGAATGGCAGAGCGCATTAACGAAGTAATGTAAGCCTAGTGCCGTGTAGTCAACTACGCAATCAGGCGATAACGCAGTAGAAAATGACAACAAATGCTGCCCGAAGGGTTCATCTAAAAGCGCCTTGAGCTGTGCTATGAGTCGTTGGCATAGAATAACTATGCTACTCTCCTCATGCCTTGCTCAAAACGCTTTTAGACTGAACAACATTTGTACTTGAAAAGTCAACAGACTCTAGTGATGGCTTTAAAAAACCTCAGTTCGAGATAAAAAATTAGAACCGCCTGTATCGTCATGGGCCTAGACGCTAAAAAGTGCTAACGAGAGGCTTAGCGTATTTCGAATTGAGGTAAGTAGTACCGTACTTAGGTGTTTTCCGGAACAGAATGTATTTTTACAAGATAATTAATGTCGTTGATATAAGTTGCTATGCAGAAAACTCCTAAGCTGGGTGTCGCTGTTGCCATCATCATTTTAACCTTTGTGCTTTCCGCATTAAGCGCACTGCTGTTTTATACTCCAGACATTCAGGTGTCTGGTTTTTGGCAAGACAGTTATTATCGCCATGTCACGGTATTTAGCTTTTACCAAGCTTTTCTCTCAACTTTATTGAGTGTTGGCTTGGCTGTTCCTGTTGCTCACTCCCTCTCTCGGCGGAATTTTTACGGTAAATCCATCTTGCTTAAAGTGTTCTCTACTACATTGGTTTTGCCTGTGTTGGTGGGGGTGTTTGGACTGCTGGCTATTTATGGTAATAGCGGTTTATTGGCAGAACTGTTTGTTTGGTTTGATAGTAAGTTGCCATTTTCTATTTATGGTTTAAACGGCATTTTACTTGCTCATCTATTCTTCAATCTTCCTTATGCTAGTCGTCTTTTATATCATTCTTTAGCATCTATCCCAGAGGAGCAGCATAAACTGTGTGCGCATTTAGGTATGAGCCACTGGTACAAATTTAGATGGGTTGAATGGCCAAGACTAAGACAACAACTTCCTCATGTCTGTGGCTTAGTGTTTATGTTGTGCTTTACCAGTTTCGCTACCGTGATGGCGCTAGGTGGTGGGCCTAAATCGACCACCATTGAGTTGGCCATTTATCAGGCCATTAAATTTGATTTTGATCTGCAAGCTGGCGCTATTTTAGCGATCTGGCAGATGCTGTTGTGCGCCTTATTGTCCTTGTCTATCCAGCGGTTAGCCAAGTCTAGTACCTTTGTTTCTAGCCACTCAGGCGGAAATATTGCGGTAACAAAAGATAATGTTAAAGCTAAGTGTTGGGATGCATTTTGGATACTGTTCGCGGTGACACTGGTGATTCCACCATTAATAATGGTGGTGATCAGCGGAATGAATTCACAGTTAGTAACCGTCATAACCAGCAGTGATTTTTGGTCAGCGTTAACCGCTTCAATACTGATCGCACTCGCGGCATCCGTGCTAGCCTTGGCTAGCGGAATGGCTATTTTGATGACCAGCCGAGCATGGCGTATGAATAACAAACATCATCACGCGGATGGTATTGAGCTCGTCGGGACTATTATTCTGGTGACCCCCAGCTTAGTGATCAGCGTTGGATTGTTTTTGTTGCTACGCTACCTCGGAGATGTATTTCAATACGCAGCGATTATTGTGGTGGTGGTGAACAGTTTAATGGCGCTTCCTTATGTGATTAAAACCTTGTCTCAGCCTATGCTGCATCTTGCCCAGCAGTATCATCTATTGGCTGCAAGTTTGGGAATGAAGGGGTTTTCTCGCTTTTATTTACTCGAGTGGAGAGCGCTTCATAAGCCCATTGCTTATGCCTTTTCCATCAGTTTTATGTTCTCTGTAGGGGATCTAAGTGCTATTGCGCTATTTGGCAGCCAAGAGTTCAAAACGTTGCCCTTATATCTTTTCCAGTTATTAGGCAGCTATCAAATGGATGCGGCTGCGGTTGTTGCCTTGAGTTTATTGATTCTAAGCCTAGGTTGTTTTAGTGCGGTAGAACGTTTTTTTAGGAGAAGTTAATGCTAAATATTGATGAAGTGAGTTATCAGTATCATCAAGAGTTGTTTCAATTTAATGCTTCTATTGAAAAAGGCAGCATTACCGCATTGATGGGGCCAAGTGGTGCAGGAAAATCAACCTTGCTGGCGTTAATCGCAGGATTTATATTGCCGAAAAAAGGCGATATTACAGTGAATGGTGATTCGATATTAGCTCAAGAGCCTCATCAACGTCCTTTTGCCATGCTGTTTCAAGAACATAATCTTTTTACTCACCTTACCGTAAGAGAGAACATCGCGTTAGGGCTTCATCCCGGATTAAAACTGTCAGCGCAACAGCAGAAGCAAGTGCTAGAGGCAAGTCAACAAGTTGGGCTTGAACAGTTGTTAGATAGAAAACCAGAACAGTTATCTGGTGGGCAGAAGCAACGAGTGGCTCTGGCTCGCTGTTTTGTTCAGCCCCATTCTGTTTGGTTACTGGATGAACCTTTTTCCGCTCTTGATCCTATATTAAGAGAAGAGATGCTAATACTGGTGAAACAGCTGGCAAAAGAGCGTGATATTACCATTGTAATGGTGACTCACCACCTAGCAGATGCGCTCTCAATTGCTTCAGATTTTGTATTTTTAGCTCAAGGTAACGTTCAGGTGAGCGATAAAATAGCAAGACTGCAGGATCATCATAATAACGAGCTACTCAATGAGTTTGTCCATGCTGGTGGACACTCATAACAGCATCAGCAATGATTCACTTTATTCGTTCGCGCAGTCGGAAAATGAAGCGTGTTGAAGAGCAAATTTAAATCACGTTTTATTTGCAGGTGCTTTTAGCCGCTAGTGTTAAAAAGAATGGTGAAATCTCACCTTTCTCCGTGACCTGTATTGCCGCATCAAGTACTATTGCCGCCCTTTCTGAGCAATGGTCTTTTTGAGCCTTTACGAAGAGAGATGAAAGATTAAAACAAGATTACAATTAAACTATGCTTTATATGCAAACATGACTATTTTAGTTGTTATTAGGTCAGTAGACCCTAGCATGGTGATATTTAATTGGCTGAATGACGAAATAAGAGGTAATCAACTTTATGGCATTTGCTTTGGGTCAGCGCTGGATAAGCGACACAGAGAGTGATTTAGGCTTAGGAACGGTAGTAGAGCTTGATGCTCGTACGGTAACGATTATGTTTGCCGCATCTGAAGAAAATCGAGTGTATGCCCAGAAGGATGCACCGGTGACCCGAGTGATATTTCACGTAGGTGATATTGTCGATAGTCAAGAAGGCTGGTCGTTAAAAATAGAGCAAGTAGCTGAAGAGAAAGGGCTTCTAACCTACACAGGAATACGACAAGATTCTGGTGAAGAAGAGGTGGTGCTAAGAGAAATATTTTTGAGCAATCAAATTCGTTTCAATAAGCCACAAGATAAGCTGTTTGCTGGACAAATTGACCGTATGGACAATTTTGTTTTGCGTTATAGCGCATTAACCAATCAGTATCAGCAGCATAAGAGCCCAATGCGTGGTTTATGCGGTATGCGTGCCGGGCTTATTCCTCATCAACTGTATATTGCTCACGAAGTTGGGCGCCGCTATGCGCCACGAGTGTTACTGGCTGATGAAGTAGGCTTAGGTAAAACCATTGAAGCCGGAATGATTATCCATCAGCAGGTCTTATCTGGTGCGGCAGAGCGGGTATTAATCGTTGTGCCTGAAACATTGCAGCATCAGTGGTTAGTGGAAATGATGCGTCGATTTAACCTTCATTTTTCCATTTTTGATGAAGAGCGCTGTATTGAGTCTCTTGCGGATGCCGCCAATCCATTTGATACCGCACAGTATGTATTGTGCTCTTTGGATTTCTTAACGAAAAACCAACGTCGATTTGAACAGATTGTTGATGGCAATTGGGATCTACTGGTGGTAGATGAAGCTCACCACCTTGAGTGGAGCTTAGAAAATCCAAGCCGTGAATATCAAGTTGTCGAAAGCATCGCCTCAAAAACGCCGGCGGTTCTGCTGTTAACAGCAACCCCTGAGCAGTTAGGTCATGAAAGCCACTTTGCCCGTTTGCGCCTACTTGATCCAGACCGTTTTTATGACTATCACGCTTTTGTTGAAGAAGAGAAAAGCTATGAGCCGGTTGCCGATGCGGTAAGTACCTTGTTTAGTGGTGAGTTGTTACCTGATGGGGCAAAAAATCAAATTAGCGAACTGCTATCGGAGCAGGATGTTGAACCGCTATTCCGAATTATTGCTAGTGATGCTGAAGAAGATGAAAAACTGAAAGCACGTTCTGAGCTAATCGACAATCTAATGGATCGACATGGAACCGGGCGAGTGCTATTCCGTAATACTCGATCGGCGATAAAAGGCTTTCCAAAGCGCAACGTGCACTTGTTACCTATGGAGATGCCAGAACAGTATGGCCGAGCTTTGCGTGTTTTTAAGATGCTGGATGCGGACTTAGCGGTTGAAGCAAAAGCGATGAGAATGCTCTACCCTGAAGAGATTTTCCAAGAGCTTGAAGGTGGCAGCTCATCATGGTGGCAGTTTGACTCTCGTGTCGATTGGTTGATTGATAAAGTAAAAAATAGACGTTCAGAAAAAATCTTGGTGATTGCTTCTAGGTCGGCAACAGCATTGCAATTAGAGCAGGCGTTGCGTGAACGTGAAGGCATTAGAGCAACAGTGTTCCACGAAGGGATGTCTATTTTAGAGCGGGACAAAGCCGCTGCTTATTTTGCTCAAGAAGAGGGTGGCGCTCAGTTATTGATCTGTTCAGAAATCGGTTCAGAGGGGCGTAACTTCCAGTTTGCAAATCAGTTGGTGATGTTTGATCTTCCATTTAACCCTGACTTATTAGAGCAGCGTATTGGTCGACTCGATAGAATTGGTCAGCAGCGAGATATCGACATTTATGTCCCTTACTTGCAAGGTTCATCTCAGGGAATATTGGCTCGTTGGTTTGAAGAAGGGTTACAAGCCTTCTCCGAAACGTGTCCAACTGGTCGTGCGGTTTATGATCAATTCTCTGATGCGTTAATTGATATGCTGGCTAGCGGCGACAATGACGCATTGAATGACGTTATCACACAGTCAAATAAAGTGAATAAACAGTTGAAGTCTCAGTTGGAGCAGGGCAGAGACCGTCTATTAGAGATGCACTCTAACGGTGGTGATGCTGCACAACAGATTGTTGAAAAAATATCGGCCACAGATGGCGACACACAACTGGTGACCTTTGCACTGAATCTATTTGATACCATAGGATTAAATCAAGATGACAAGGGAGAGAATGCATTAGTCGTGACCCCTTCAGAGCATATGATGGTACCGAGTTATCCCGGGTTACCTTATGATGGTGCGACGATCACTTTTGATCGTGAAACCGCTCTATCTCGAGAAGATATGAACTTTATCAGTTGGGAACACCCAATGATTCAAGGTGGTATTGATCTTTTATTAAGCGAAGGTGTAGGGACATCGGCGGTGTCGTTACTGAAAAATAAAGCGCTACCTGTTGGAACGCTATTACTGGAGCTGATATACACGGTTGATGCTCAGGCACCAAAGCGCAGTGGGATCAACCGATTCTTACCTAGAACACCTATTCGTTTAATGATTGATGGCCGGGGGAATGATCTTTCTGAACAGGTTGAATTTGAAAGCTTTAACCGTCAGTTGAGCCCTGTGAATCGACATATTGCGAGTAAGTTAGTGACATCGGTACAAAATGATCTGCATACGCTTATTGACGCGGGTGAACAGCATATCGGTGCTAAACTCCAGTCGGTCAGAGAGTCGGCTAAGCAAGAGATGATGCAAGTACTGAATGGCGATTTAGAGCGTCTACAAGCCCTAAAAGCGGTGAATCCAAATATTCGTGATGAAGAGCTACAAGCCATTGATGAGCAAATTGCTCAGTTGACGGATTACATTGATAACGCGCAGATTCAGTTGGACTCATTGAGAGTGATTGTGGTTAGCCATAACTAGGGTCTGTTTTATTAGGGCCACTTTCTATAGAGATGGCCCTTTTTTATTGTGAACAAAGTGAAATTTTTTCTACCATGATCGATTACAAACCTTCAGACGCACCGATTGAAATATGCTATCAAGATGAGGCAATTCTTGTTGCTAGTAAACCCGCTGGATTACTTTCTGTACCAGGGCGTTTAGCAGAGCATTATGACAGCTTATGGAGTCGGCTGGTGGTTGATTTCCCTAACATTCAAGTGGTTCATCGGTTAGATATGGCGACCTCAGGATTGATGCTGTTGGCGTTAAATAAAGATGCAGAACGTCATTTGAAAAAACAGTTTCAATATCGACTAACCCATAAAGTCTACTATGCCCGTGTATGGGGAGAGGTAGAGAATGACGAAGGACTGATAGATCTTCCGTTAATATGTGACTGGCCAAATAGACCGAGACAGAAAGTGTGTTATGAGCATGGTAAGCCTTCTCAAACCCGCTATCAGGTCGTTCGCAGAGAGGGGGAGACCAGTTTGGTTCGTCTATTACCCATTACTGGACGCTCGCATCAACTAAGAGTTCATATGATGGCGCTCGGTTATCCTATCGTTGGTGATGAATTTTATGCCAATGAAGAGGCGAGGGAGTATTCAGAAAGATTACAGTTACACTCTACGGAGTTGAGTTTTTATCATCCGGAAAATGATCAGTTAACAGTGCAGTTTGTCGAGTGTGAGTTTTACAAACAAGCTAAACCAGAAGTGTTGCAACATTTTTCTTCTGCCGCAACACTGCCTGATTATAAACAGTTCGCACAAGTGTAGTTGTACTCACTGTGTCACTATCTATCCTTGCGGTTTAACGACCAAAACGTTGATCGGTGAGTTCTGTACCACTTTGCTAGCAACAGACCCCAGTACGACTTTGTCCACTTTAGAACGCTTATGGCTAGGCATGACGATAAGATCTGCGCCAAGCTTAACCGCATATTTAAGAATGGTGGCATAAGGCTTACCTTCTGCTACGTGAGTTTTATAGATAACATCTTCTTTAATATGTGTTTCAGCAAACTTTTGTAACTGATTTTTCACATCCGTTTTCATCTGTTTTGCTGCATCTTTAGGGAAGTAGGTCGCAACCATTGACATATGTATTCCCGGTAACACTGTGAGCAAATGTACTTCTGCATTGGAATTCTTTGCATGCCATACTGCTAACTCAACAGCTCTATCTGAAAAGCCTTTATCATTAAGATCTACTGGAACAAGGATCTGTTTATACATTTTTATATTCTCATTATGGGGGGAAGAGCGGTTCGCTCTAAAGCATCCCTTTCCGGTAAAATAGCGGAACCAATATCGTTACTATTGGTTCCAACCCCTTCTACGCGCGAAGCTCATCCTTACTTGCGCGACGTCTCTGATTAAAGCCTAGACCAATGAGTAATAGCATTGCAGGTAAAAATACCCACTCTTTCATTGGGCGTTCTGCATCTATTATTACAGACTGAATCTCCCAATCAAAATCGATACCTGCGGACTCTGCAGGGCTACCAAACTCGACCATATCGACAATCATTTTGCCGTCTGATTCTAGTAGCATTAGCCCCATCGAAGATATCCGTTCATCCGCTGTTTCAGCATGATCATCAAATGGTAACAGTACTGTTCTCTCTAGATAATTACCTTCTAAGTTCTCACCAGAGACACGAAGTTCAAGTGATTGTCCCACATCGAGATTTTCAGTAATTTGAGCTATCTCAACTCCTGGATGAAGTTCTTTTTCAGGATAAAGCATATCCCACCAAAAACCGGGACGGAAGAAGGTGAAGGTGAGAGCAAGAAGTAATAGCGTTTCCCACCATTTGTTTTTAGTGAACCACCAACCTTGCGTTGCTGCTGAGAATATCAACATCGCCAAGGTGGCTGACAGTACTGTTAGCAGCAAGTGCCACCAAGTATCAATGCCCATCATCAACAACTGGGTATTGAAAACAAACATAAACGGTAATATCGCTGTTCGGATATCGTAGGTGAAGCCTTGAATACCGGTTCTTATTGGATCCGATTTTGCGATTGCTGCGGCAGCAAAAGCGGCCAGACCAACAGGTGGCGTGTCATCCGCCAAGATACCGAAGTAAAAGACAAATAGGTGAACGGCGATTAACGGAATAATTAACCCGTGAGCAGCACCAAGAGTCACAATGACTGGAGCCATTAGCGTTGAGACAACAATGTAGTTGGCGGTAGTGGGTAACCCCATACCAAGAACCAAGCTAATTACGGCGGTAAACAATAACATCAGTATAACGCTACCACCGGATATAAACTCGACAAAGTCAGTCATCACTAAGCCGATTCCCGTTAAGGTGACTACCCCAACAACGGTTCCTGCCGCTGCGGTTGCTACCCCGATACCGATCATATTACGAGCACCTGAAACCAAGCTTTCAGAAAGGTCGATAAATCCTCGTTTTATCTCCGTTTTTAAATCACCTTCTTTAGCAAAAAAGGCCAACAACGGACGTTGAGTGATCAAAATAAAGATCATAAATACCGTTGCCCAGAAAGCAGATAATCCTGGTGAGAAGCGCTCTACGGTTAGACACCAGACTAATACCACGATTGGCAGTAAGAAATGTAAACCTGATTTAATGGTTGGCCCTGCGTCAGGTACTTCGATGAGTTCTTCATCGATAGACATTTGAGCATGCTCGCTGTAAGCCGCAGAGATGCGAACCAGAGCAATATATGCCAGTAACAGAGCGACAGTCACAATTGGGGTTGCTGCTGCACCAAATACGTCTTTAGTCCAACCTACACCGTAATATACAGCGGCACTTATTACACACAGTCCCAATATGGTGCCACTGAATGACAACAAGCTATGAATAAACTTAGGTGTATGACGACGTGGAAGACCTGTCATCCCTGCTTTACAAGCTTCTAGGTGAACAATATAGAGTAAAGCGATATAAGAAATTAACGCAGGAAGTAGGGCGGCTTTAATTACTTCAACATAGGAAATACCGACATACTCCACCATTAAGAAAGCTGCGGCTCCCATAATTGGTGGTGTTAGCTGACCATTTGTAGAGGCGGCGACTTCAACGGCTCCCGCTTTGGTTCCCGGGAAACCAACTCGCTTCATCAACGGAATGGTGAAGGTACCAGTGGTCACTACGTTTGCAATGGAAGAACCTGAAACTAAGCCGGATAGACCTGAAGCGACAACAGCAGCTTTTGCTGGGCCACCACGCATATGTCCAAGTAGTGAAAATGCGACTTTTATAAAGTAAGCGCCGGCACCTGCTCGTTCTAGCATGGCACCAAATAGTACAAACAAAAATACAAACGAGGTTGATACGCCTAATGCAACACCGAATACCCCTTCAGTGGTTAACCATAAGTGCGACATGGCCTTATTTAGGCTTGCCCCTTTATGCGCGATAACATCAGGCATGTATGGGCCAGCAAAGGTATAAGTTAGGAATACAGCAGCAACCACCATCAGTGGTGGCCCTAAAGCTCTGCGTGTTGCTTCTAATAGCAGTACCATACCGATAACAGCAGCAACAATATCCGGAGTGGTTGGTGCACCAGAACGGTCAGCGAGCTCGGCGTAAAATATGTAGATATACGCTGCAGAAAAACTACCCGCAAGCGCTAGAGCCCAATCAATGAGTGGAACTTTGTCCCTCGGGGAGTTGGATAACGCTGGATAGGCAGTAAATGCTAAGAAAATAGCAAATGTTAAGTGAATAGATCGCGCTTGGGTGTCATTAAGGACACCAAAATCAAAAATAAACGGTAGCGGAGAGGCATACCAAAGTTGGAATAGTGACCAGCAAAGTGGGACAAACCATAAAATACGTCCAGAGATACCGGCAGGGTTTCTGGCTCCAGTGTCAGCTTGTGCCACCATTTCTTGCACATCGGGAGACGGTTTGGTTGTCTGCGTCATGTACTTTATCCTTATATTTGATGGTCGTTTATCCGAAAACCAAAATTACTTAAAAATTAACTATAGATAATTTTAGGATAGACCTGTCAGTATCGCTTAAATTATCGTGTTTGTTTTGGCTGTGAATAAAACTAAATGTTGAAGAATCTGAAAAATATTATGGTGTTATAGAGCGGCTATTTTGCTCTTACTATAAATTGATAAGGAGGCGTACGCCTCCTTAGTATAAGCAATAATTTGATAAATCAATTACTTAAGTAAACCAACTTCTTTGTAGTATTTTTCTGCACCTGGGTGAAGAGGGATAGAAAGACCTGCTTTTACCATCTCTTCTTTTTTCAGGTTAGCAAAGGCTGGGTGTAAACGTTTGAATGTATCAAAGTTTTCAAAAACAGCTTTAGCTAGGTTATAGGCTACTTCGTCAGAAACGTCAGTTGTTGTTACCATAGTTGCTGCTACACCGAAGCTGTTCACTTCACCTTCTGTACCGCGGTAAGTTCCTGCTGGTAGAGATGTGTATGCATAGTATGGGTTTTGTGAAACGATTTTATCAATTTCAGCACCTGTTGCTGATACAAGTTTTGCATCACAAGAGGTTGTTGCTTCTTTGATTGATCCATTTGGGTGACCAACCATGTAGATAAATGCGTCAATTTTGTTATCACAAAGAGCTTGTGAACGCTCAGATCCTTTCAACTCTGAAGCGAGTTTAAAGCTATCATTGGTCCAGCCAAATGCATCCATAACAACACCCATTGTAGCGCGGTCACCCGAACCTGGGTTACCAATATTCACGCGTTTGCCTTTTAAATCAGCAACGTTGTTAATACCAGAATCTGCGCGAGCAATGATGTTAAATGGTTCTGTGTGAAGAGAGAACATTGAACGAAGTTTTTTGTACGGACCTTGAGCTTCAAATTTGCTTGAACCATTGTATCCGTGGAACTGCCAATCAGACTGAACAACACCAAAATCTAGTTCACCAGCACGAATAGTGTTGATGTTGTAGATAGAACCGCCAGTTGATTCTACTGAACAGCGAATGTTGTGCTCTTTGCGGCCTTTATTTACTAGCTTACAAATTGCACCACCTGTTGGGTAGTAGACACCAGTTACTGAACCGGTACCGATGGTAATGAAATCTTGAGCGGAAACAGCTCCAGCTCCCATTACTGCGGCGGCAATTGCGCCAACTTGGACAAATTTTTTAAATGCCATGAACTTTCCTTCCTTATATTCATTGTGAACCCCGCAGCGAGCTATACGTCGTTGTTTACTAAGCATAGTAAATGCAGGAGTTTCCTGTTTGGAAACGGCATCTTTTTCAATCCATATCTTGAAAAAGTGGCCGCATAATAGCAAAAAAATGGCATGAAATTATATGAAAGCGTGAATCGATAGGAGGAACAGCTGGGCTACTAAGGTCTAATATAGGAAATAATTTGTTAATAATGTTAAAAAAATCAGTCACTTATTTAAATGACTGATTTCTGCAAAGCGATTATTGATTCTGTGAATTTGATCACGGAATAAAAACGAAGTTCTGAATTGTAAGAAAAATCGCTTTTTTTGCTCTATCCGGTGTATTCAAACAGTGTGCAAACCGAATCAAATAGTTGCTTGGTGGTAACGTTAAGTGTCGGCGTAATGAAGATAGTGTCATCACCTGCAACGACGCCTAAAATACCTTCTGATTTACCTAGTGAGTCAAGTAAACGAGCGATAAGTTGGGCAGCTCCTGGCCCAGTATGGATAACTACAATTGCATTGTTGTGGTCGATATCAAGAACCAACTCACGTAGTGGACTAGATGTTGTTGGCACACCTAGTTCTGCAGGGAGGCAGTAAACCATTTCCATTTTTGCATTTCGAGTACGAACAGCACCAAACTTAGTCAGCATTCGAGAGACTTTGGATTGGTTGATATTCTCAAAACCTTCATGTTTGAGGGCATCAACAATTTCACCTTGAGATCCAAAGCGTTCTTCTTTTAGCAGTGCTTTAAAGGCTCTAACTAAATTATCTTGTTTATCTGTATTGCGCATGATCGATAGTTTCAATGGTAATAATGAGGTTTTTGCATTTTCTCACATTAGTTGCAATTTCAGCAAATATTCACCATAAATTTGTTGCCCCTGTCACTGATCAGACAACTCGTTAATCGTGATTGCGTAACATAATTGTTACAATAGTATTTCAAGCTAAGGTTCAGATTTCAATGCGACTTTTGTAGCACGTACTAGATGAGGTGCGCGACGTCGCAAAGCTGACGTTAATTAATTGTAATCAAACCATGATTCATTTAATTTCTTCTTATGCAAGTAAAACAAAAGAATTAGAAACCCTACACAAACTTTAATCTTAAAATCTCAAGGAGAACTACTATGAAAGTAGCCGTTATTGGAGCCGCAGGAGGCATTGGACAAGCATTAGCTTTATTACTTAAAAATCGCTTGCCAGCTGGTTCTGATTTAGCCCTTTATGATATTGCACCTGTAACACCGGGTGTCGCTGCTGATTTAAGCCATATCCCTACGCCTGTTTCTATCAAAGGTTACGCTGGTGAAGACCCATCTCCTGCCCTTGAAGGTGCAGATGTTGTTCTTATCTCTGCTGGTGTTGCTCGCAAGCCTGGAATGGATCGTGCTGATCTGTTCAATGTGAATGCTGGCATCGTTAAATCTTTGGCAGAAAAAATTGCAGTGGTATGTCCAAAAGCTTTAGTGGGTATTATTACTAACCCAGTAAACACAACGGTACCTATTGCAGCAGAAGTGTTGAAGAAGGCGGGTGTATATGACAAGCGTCGTCTATTTGGTGTGACGACTCTGGATGTTATCCGTTCAGAAACGTTTGTTGCAGAACTAAAAGATAAAGATCCAGGTGACATTCGTGTTCCTGTTATTGGTGGTCACTCTGGTGTGACAATTCTTCCTCTACTGTCTCAAGTTAAAGGCGTAGAGTTTACCGATGAAGAAATTGCAGCATTGACTGTTCGTATCCAAAACGCAGGTACCGAAGTTGTTGAAGCAAAAGCGGGCGGTGGCTCTGCAACACTTTCAATGGGTCAAGCGGCATGTCGTTTTGGTATCTCATTGGTGAAAGCACTAAATGGCGAAGAGAACGTTGTTGAGTGTGCTTATGTTGAAGGCCCTGGAGACCATACTCGTTTCTTTGCTCAGCCAGTTAAACTAGGCAAAGAGGGTGTTGAAGAAGTACTTAGCTACGGTGAGCTAAGTGCATTTGAAAAAGATGCCCTTGATGGCATGATGGATACTCTAAACGGCGATATTGTTAAAGGCGAAGAGTTCGCGAAATAATATCTACCATCTAAAAGAAAAGGTCAGACTGCTTATAGTCTGACCTTTTTTGGTTTTGTTCTCTGCTTATTTATTACTACTTATTTCGCTTAACCGCCAAATGTGCAAGAGCGATTAAGGCTTCTTTATATTCAGAGTCAGGAACGACGGACAGCTCAGCAATAGCTTTATCTGCTTCTTTATAAGCCAATTCAGTGGTGTATTGCAGTGAGCCTGTTTGTTCCATTGCCTTAAGAATGTAATCCAGCTTATCCATACCGTTTGCTTTCTCTATCGCCTCACGAATAACCTGTTGCTGTTCTTCGTTACCATTTCTCATTGCGTATAATAGAGGCAGAGTAGGTTTTCCTTCGGCAAGATCATCGCCAACATTTTTGCCCATCTCTTTACCATCCGCGGTGTAGTCGAGTACATCGTCAATAAGCTGGAATGCTGTACCAAGATATTTACCGTAGTTTTGTAAGGCGACTTCTATTTCTTCTGAAGAGTCCGTCAATATCGCACCAATTTGGGTCGCGGCTTCAAATAGTCTTGCGGTCTTAGAGTAGATGACCTGCATATAGCTCTCTTCGCTGGTATCAGGATCATTACAGTTGATCAGCTGCTGAACTTCGCCTTCAGCGATGACATTTACTGCTTCACTCATTAACGCGAGGATCTTTAAAGATCCTAAGCTGGTCATCATCTGGAAGGAGCGGGTGTATATATAGTCGCCTACTAATACACTTGCTGCATTACCAAACGCTTCATTGGCGGTTGCTTTTCCTCTGCGCATATCCGATTCGTCAACCACGTCATCATGAAGAAGGGTTGCGGTATGGATAAACTCAACAAAAGCTGCGGCCATTGTGTGATCTTTTCCTTGGTAACCTAATGCTTTGGCAGAAAGAATCGCCAGAAGCGGTCTCAGGCGCTTTCCGCCACCGCTGACAATATAAAAGCCCAATTGGTTAATTAAAGTGACTTCAGAGTTAAGTTGAGCTTGAATTATCTCATTTACTTTTGCCATATCATTGGCTGTAAGCGCTTGGATAGCTTTAAAATCCATGTTAGTTCCGGCTGAGGTTAACCTATATAAGGCTTTAGTGATTGTAATTTTTGATAGATTTTACACTAAAAAACATTGATAAATACATAATTCGTAGGCATGATCCTCCCACTTTCCATTGGCGATTAGCATTTCGCCAATTTTTTAAAAATATGGCTTGTCATGGGACGTTCATTCACGTAGAATCTGCGCCCTATTGATGATTAGTTTAGCGCACACCCGAAATGCTTGAATTTGATAGCAAAAGGCTGTGCGGAAAAAGCGGAGTAAAAAATGTACGCTGTTTTCCAATCTGGTGGTAAACAACACCGAGTAAGCGAAGGTCAAACCCTTCGTTTAGAAAAATTAGACGTTGAAACTGGCGCAACAGTTGAGTTCGATACTGTTCTTATGGTTGCTAATGGCGAAGAAATCGCTGTTGGTGCACCTCTTGTTGAGGGCGGTAAAGTAACTGCGGAAGTGGTTAAGCACGGACGTGGCGATAAAGTTAAAATCGTTAAGTTCCGTCGTCGTAAGCACTCTCGTAAACAACAAGGCCACCGTCAGTGGTTCACTGAAGTGAAAATCACTGGCATCAGCGCTTAATTCGGTTAGGAGAGATATACAATGGCACACAAAAAAGCTGGCGGTTCTACTCGTAACGGTCGTGATTCAGAAAGTAAACGTCTTGGTGTCAAGCGTTTCGGTGGTGAATCAGTTCTAGCGGGTAACATCATCGTTCGTCAACGTGGTACTAAGTTCCACGCTGGCACTAACGTTGGTATCGGTAAAGACCATACTCTTTTCGCTCTATCTGAAGGTAAAGTGAAATTCGAAGTTAAAGGTCCTAAAAACCGTAAGTTCGTAAGCATTGAAACTGAGTAATTTGGTTTCACGCTGAATTTAAAAGCCCTGCCGATTAGGCGGGGTTTTTTATTTATATGAGCTGGGTTTTATTGAAACAGACCAAAAGCATAAAGAAAGAGATACTATTCGCGTCTCTTTCTTTATGTTTTATTAGGCAGATAGCATTGGATCTCAGGTGATCGATCTGATTGGTGTTTGGATCTGCTAAAATTAGGTTATCTAGATCATGGCAGATTATTTGTGGATCAAATAACTGAAATGATTGGTCAGTATCAAAAGAGAGTGATACTGCCCCCCTGTGTGGAGTAAAAAATGAAATTCGTTGATGAAGCAGTTGTTAAAGTAGAAGCGGGTGATGGCGGTAGTGGCATTGTTAGCTTCTGGCGTGAAAAGTTTATAACCAAAGGCGGCCCTGATGGTGGTGATGGTGGTGATGGTGGTGATGTTTACATTCTCGCTGACGAAAACCTAAATACACTTATCGATTATCGTTTTCAGCGTTTTTATGCTGCTGAGCGTGGTAAAAATGGCAGCGGTGGTAATTGCACAGGTAAGCGCGGCCAGGATATCGTCATGAAAGTACCTGTAGGTACACGAGCTGTTGATATTCATACCAATGAAGTGGTTGGCGAAGTCGCCGAGCATGGCAAAAAAATTATGGTCGCAAAAGGTGGCTGGCATGGTTTAGGCAATACACGCTTTAAATCTTCAGTTAACCGTGCTCCTCGTCAAAAAACCTTAGGCACAAAAGGTGAAGTTAGAGAACTTCGTTTGGAGCTACTGTTATTGGCTGATGTCGGTATGCTTGGTCTGCCTAATGCTGGAAAATCAACATTTATTCGTTCTGTTTCAGCAGCGAAGCCAAAAGTAGCGGATTATCCGTTTACGACTCTTATTCCTAGTTTAGGGGTTGTGAGTGTGGTTCCTGAAAAGAGTTTTGTTGTTGCGGATATTCCGGGACTTATAGAGGGTGCTGCTGATGGCGCGGGTTTAGGCATCCGTTTCTTAAAGCACTTAGAGCGCTGTCGAGTATTGCTGCATATGATCGATATCTTGCCAATTGATGGCAGTGATCCTGTACAAAATGCACTAACAATAATCGACGAGTTAGAGCAATACAGTGAAAAAGTATCTCAAAAGCCGCGCTGGTTAGTATTTAACAAAACAGACCTGATGCCTGAAGAAGAGGCTGATGAGAAGATCAATGAGATCATAGAAGCGCTAGGTTGGGAAGATCGCTACTTCAAAATTTCAGCTGTGAATAAGCAAGGTACCAAAGAGCTTTGCTACAAATTAGCTGACTTTATGGAATCACTTCCGAGAGAAGAGATAGAACAGTCTGAAGAAGAGAAAGTCGACTTTATGTGGGATGATTATCATAAAGATGCGATGTCTGGCAAAGATGTGATTACTGAAGACGACTGGGATGATGATTGGGATGACGACGATGAAGATGACGGCCACGTTATCTATGTTCGTGACTGATAAATAAGATTGATAAAAACCGCAATAATCCATTGCGGTTTTTTTATTTTTATTTATATATAATCAATCGGTTATTTAACCTAAAGCACGGCTTATCTGGTCAGTATGAACTCGAATTGGCGAATCGCTTAAGAGAGCTGGAGCGCTTAGAAAATGGTTCTCTTAGCCCACTTACGTTTGATCCTCGGGCCGCTTTCTTTTCATGGAATTAGGATTCTGTATTGACTGAAGAGTGAATAGAATTCATCGGTTTAAATTAGATAACTAGGTTAGTAAATTAGTTGGTTAAGTGCAGAGAGTTGGGAGGCTTAATGGAAGAGCAAATAGCTCAGGAAGAGAAGCAGAGAACCTTGTCACGATTAGTCGCACAAGCGGGACAGATGTTATTGGCTCATGGTGCAGAGAGTACTTTGGTCAATGATATTATGTGCCGTATGGGGAAGGCTGGAGGAGCGGACGAGGTTGAAGTCTCCTTGTCTGCGAGTTCGTTAGTTGTGACGACCTTTATTGACGATCGTTGTATGACAACCACGCGACGCTGTGCGGATCGTGGTATTAATATGCGTGTGATAACCCAAATTCAACGCATCTGTATCATGATGGAAAAGGGCGTGCTTAACGCTGCTCTTGCGACGAACCGTCTCAATCAGATAAACCCAGAACGGTATAACCGTTGGTTAGTGGTGGTGATGATTGGTTTATCGTGTGCCTGTTTTAGTCATTTAGCTGGTGGAGATTGGTCAGTCTTTTCTGTCACATTTTTAGCTTCCTCTATCGGTATGATCGTTAGACAAGAGATCGGTCATCGTCATTTCAATCCACTGCTTAATTTCGCTGTTACTGCATTTGTGACGACGTTGATCTCTGCTCAGGCGGTTATTTATGATATTGGCAATCAGCCGTTTATCGCCATGGCGTCGTCGGTATTAATGTTGGTTCCTGGTTTTCCTTTGATCAACTCTGTCTCTGACATTGTTAAAGGGTATATCAATATGGGTATTGCGCGTTTTGTTATGGGGAGCATGCTGACGTTAGCGACCTCCTTGGGTATCGTTGGTGCAATGACATTAGCGGGTGTATGGGGATGGGTCAGTTAATGGAAATATTACTCGCACTGATAAACGATATGTTTTTTGCCGCTATCCCAGCGGTGGGGTTTGCATTAGTCTTTAATGTTCCACAAAAGGCGCTCATTTATTGCGCGGTTGGTGGCGCATTAGGGCACGGCGCTCGGTTTATGATGATGGAATTTGGTATTCCGATTGAGTGGGCGACTTTTTTTGCCGCGACAATGGTCGGTATGATTGGTGTGCACTGGTCTCATAAGTTTTTAGCTCATCCAAAAGTATTTACTGTCGCCGCATTAATTCCTATGATTCCCGGGGTGTATGCCTTTAAAGCTATGATTGCTCTGGTGGAGATCAATCATTTAGGCTACACGCCTGAATTACTGTCTATTTTGATGGAAAACTTTTTGAAAGCCATGTTTATGATAGCGGGTTTGGCGATTGGTTTAGCAATGCCTGGTCTGCTATTTTACCGTCGTCGTCCCGTAGTATGATGGAATTTGATAAGACAATTTGTCGGCTAGAGTCAATGAAAAGGGTAAGTGAATGAAAATTAGTATGATCGCTGCGATGGCCAAAAATCGCATTATTGGTATCGATAACCAAATGCCTTGGCATTTACCCGCTGACTTTGCTTGGTTTAAACGTTGTACTTTAGGTAAGCCTGTCATTATGGGACGAAAAACGTTTGAATCCATCGGGCGGCCACTTCCAGGAAGAGATAACATTGTTATTAGCCGCGATGCTAATTTAATATTTGATGGCGTTATGATGGTAGCTTCAATAGAAGATGCTTTTCAACAGGTTAGAGATGCTGAAGAAGTGATGATTATTGGCGGGGGCTCCATCTATCAAGCGTGTTTACCACAAGCAGAACGACTTTATTTGACGCATATTGATTTGGACGTTAACGGTGATACCCAATTTCCAGACTGGGGAGACAGTTGGAGTGAGAGTTTCTCTGAGTGCTATAAAGCGGATGAGAAAAATCGCTACGATATGAGATTTACTATTCTAGATAAGAAGTAGCTCGGTTTACTGCATACGATGGAGAGTGTGTGTCGACGTTCTGTTGCCACACACTATTTCTGTAAGCTTTGTTGAGTAAAAAAGGTTTTGTCTTCCCAGCGAATCATGGTGAGTTCGCCTCCCCAAACGCAACCTGTGTCCAATCCAATGACGTCTTTGCGTTGACAGCCCATTAGTGCAGCCCAGTGTCCAAATAAGATCGTTTTCTTTACCTTTTTCCTATTTTTAATTTTAAACCAAGGAATCAGCTCATCTTTATTGATCTCGCTGGGAGGTTGTTTGCAGAGCATATCTAAACGCCCGTCTGCAAAGCAGTATCGCATTCGGGTAAAGGCGTTGATAATATAGCGATGGCGTTCAATACCTTGTAGCTTGTTACTCCAGAGATCTGGAGTATTTGAATACATCTCTGCAATAAGCGCTGGCCAATTGTCACCTTTTAGAATCTCTTCTACTTCCTGTGCGGCTGCCCGAGCTCGTTTTAAATTCCACTGCGGTGAAATACCTGCATGACAGACGACAAAATCATCATGCTCAGCCATTAAAGGCTGCTTACGAAGCCAATCCATTAGCTCGTCTTTATCGTCGGAAGAGAAAATATTTCCGGTTTTGTCTTTCTTCTTCGCAGGGTGGATCCCTAACGAAATCGCAAGCAGGTGCAGGTCGTGGTTACCTAGTACAGTAATAGCTGAGTGACCAAGAGACTTTACAAATCGAAGTGTTTCTAGCGATTTAGGGCCTCGAGCGACTAAATCTCCGGCAAACCATATGGTGTCATGCTTTGGCGAAAAATCGGCTTTTTTTAGTAGTTGCTGTAATTCATCGAAACAGCCTTGTATATCTCCGACTATATAGTTCGCCACAGTATCTCTCTATCTGCTGGTAAGTGTGTTGCTTGATTAAGCGCTGATTAACAGTGCGATCGCTAATTAAGTATATTGGGAATGGCTAAGCTAAATGGCTCTATAACGCAGTTAAACTCTTCGCCATGTTGATCTTGCATAACATACAGCCCTTGCATGGAGCCTACTGGTGTTTTAATGGCTGTTGCACTGGTATAGGTGTATTCATCGTATGCATCAATAATAGGTTGCTGTCCAACCACTCCTTCCCCTTCTACCGTTAGCTGCTTTCCGTTAGAGTCTGTAATGACCCAACGTCGCTCCATCAATTGAACTTGTTGATTGCTGAGGTTTTTAATTGTAATGATGTAGGCGAATATATAGCGGTTCTTATCTGGTTGAGATTGCTCGGCTATATACTTGCTATGAACCTGACATTTTACACAAGGCTGAGTAACATCCATGTTAACCTCATTACGTTTCGATTGTTATCTGTCTGCGTCTAACCAGTTTGCCATATCGACAAACTGCTTAAGTGTTAAGTTTTCTGGCCTCATTGATGGGTTGACGCCTAAGCTCTCCAACGTCTCAGTATCCAGCAAGCCTTTGTAGCAATTTCTTACGGTTTTTCTGCGTTGATTAAAACCATCTCGGCATACTTTGTCCAGCCACTTCAAGCTGGTCGCTGGGTGAGGTAACTCTTCATAAGGAGAGAGTCGTACAACCGCAGAATCTACTTTTGGTGGCGGCACAAATGCGGTCGGTGGTACCTCTAGTACTGGGGTTACTTTACAGAAGTACTGTGCCATAACCGTTAAGCGTCCGTACGCTTTTGTACCCGGTCCTGCTGCAAGTCTATTCACGACTTCTTTTTGCAACATAAAATGCATATCCTGAATTTCTTTATGAAATTCGAATAAGTGAAACATGAGTGGCGTAGAAATATTGTAAGGCAAATTTCCAAATATGCGCAGTTTGTTGTTTGGCTTAACCAGTTGAGTAAAATCGAACTTCATCGCATCACCTTCGTGTATGGTGAGTTTTGAAGCTAAATCAGGGTGATTACGTAAGCGCTCAGCAAGGTCTCGGTCTAATTCAATAACCGTGAACTTATCGACTTCTTTTCCTACTGGCTCTGTAATGGCTCCTAAGCCGGGACCAATCTCGACCAAGTTTTGTCCGGGTCTTGGATTGATAGCAGAAACGATGCCATCAATAATATATGGATCATTTAGGAAGTTTTGACCAAAACGTTTACGCGCTTTGTGTCCTAAGTGGACATCATTTCTCATTTTTTCTTCTCAACTAATTCAATTGCGTATTGTAGAGCTGTTTGGAAACTTCCTGTATCCGCTTGCCCTGTTGCTGCTAGATCTAGTGCAGTACCATGATCAACAGATGTTCTTATAAAGGGTAGACCAAGAGTAATATTAACTGAACGTCCAAAGCCTTTGTATTTTAAAACTGGCAGCACTTGGTCGTGATACATACCTAATACAGTGTCAGCTTGTTGCGGATTGAGTCCACAAACAAATATTTTAGGCTGTTTAATAGCGAACTTAGTGACTAAATCGCTATGAAGGATGCGGATTATACTCTCTAGACGCTCTGCTGTAACGGCTTTTGAAATATAATTAAGAGGCAGATGGGTTGTCACCAATGCCACTCTTAATCCTTCTGTAGCCAGCATCATGACAACTAGAGGAGTGTTTGACTTCTCGGCAAAAAATTCAGTATGACCACTAAACGCAACACCTGCCCGATTAATTATGCCTTTATGAACCGGACCGGTAACTACTGCGTCAAACTCGCCGTCCATGCAGCCATATGTTGCTCTTTCTAACGTTTTAAGAACATAGGGTAGACCAAGAGTAATATTAACTGAACGTCCAAAGCCTTTGTATTTTAAAACTGGCAGCACTTGGTCGTGATACATACCTAATACAGTGTCAGCTTGTTGC
>NZ_VTXE01000030.1 GCF_013114595.1 Vibrio sp. 99-8-1
CGAATCAAAGATACTGACTTTGCGAAAGAAACAACGTCTATGACTAAGTCACAAATTTTGCAACAAGCATCTACTTCTGTACTTGCTCAAGCAAAACAAGCACCCAATACAGCACTAAGCTTACTAGGCTAACTGAATTTGGTTATTCGCTAGATAGAGTCGCGAAGAGAATGATAAACCCTGACAGAGATGTTGGGGTTTTATTTTTTGTCTCGGTAATGTTGCTATAGCTATCGTATTCAGCCTGTGATTAAACATTGCAGCCATTATTACGAACTTGATAGGCAACGGACTGTGTAGATATGAAAAAGCCCGCTAAGTGTGCTCTTAGCGGGCTTTTATATAGCTTAAACTAATGTTATTTAGTTACGCGTAGTACCGGAGTTTCGCTAACGGTAACAGAACCAGCAAGCTTATTAAGCTCTTTGATTTCGTCCATATTAGAGATAACAACAGGAGTTAGCGTTGACTTTGCATTCTCTTGAAGGAAAGCAAGATCAAATTCAATAACAGTATCACCTACTTTTACTGCTTGACCTTCTTCAGCAATACGAGTGAAACCTTCACCTTTTAACTCAACAGTGTCGATACCAAAGTGAACGAACAACTCTACGCCATCTTCAGATTCGATAGAGAAAGCGTGGTTGGTTTCAAAGATTTTGCCGATAGTACCGTTAACTGGAGCGACCATTTTGTCACCAGAGGGTTTGATCGCAATGCCGTCACCAACGATTTTTTCTGCGAAGACAACATCTGGCACATCTTCAATGTTAACAATCTCACCGGAAAGTGGTGCGATAATTTCAATAGCCCCTGCGTCAGCGCCGTCGTCTGATACTAGTTTCTTAAGTTTGTCAAACAGACCCATGTCGTGCTCCTAAACATTTAATAATTCTGTTAATTATATTAGCAGTTTGATTTTTCTGCGATAAATTTTTCTACATGAGCTTCAATTTCTGCAGCCGTTGCCATTGCAAGGGCTTCATCCGCCATTACTTTGACTTCTGCGAAGTTAGCGTTCCTAATTACCTTTTTAATACTCGGTATAGAAATGCCACTCATACTAAACTCATCTAGGCCCATGCCTAGAAGAAGAAGTGTTGCACGTTCATCACCTGCTAACTCACCACACATTCCAGTCCATTTACCTTCTTTGTGAGAGGCATCTATCACTTGCTTGATCACGGTTAGTACCGCAGGTGATAACGGGTTGTACAGATGAGAAATCAGCTCATTTCCTCGGTCAACTGCTAGAGTATACTGGGTTAAATCGTTAGTACCAATACTAAAGAAGGAAACTTCTTTTGCTAGATGGTGTGCAATTGCCGCAGCTGCTGGTGTTTCTACCATTACACCAATCTCAATTTCCTCATCAAAATCAAGGTTTTCAGCACGTAACTCAGCTTTATACTCTTCAATTGCTCCTTTCAGTTCGCGAATCTCTTCGACTGAAATAATCATTGGGAACATAATGCGTAACTTACCATGGGCAGATGCACGTAAGATTCCACGAAGTTGGTCACGTAAAATTTCACGACGATCTAAGCTAATGCGAACCGCACGCCATCCTAGGAATGGGTTCATCTCTTTTGGTAAATCTAAGTAAGGTAAGTCTTTATCACCACCAATATCCATTGTTCGGATGATAACGGCTTCGCCACTCATTGCTTCCGCAACTTCTTTATAGGCTTGGTACTGTTCTTCTTCAGTTGGTAGTGACGTGCGGTCCATAAATAGGAACTCGGTACGATAAAGGCCAACGCCTTCTCCACCATTACGCAAGATTCCGTCACAATCTTTAACGGTACCAATATTGCCACACACTTCCACTCTATGTTCATCAAGAGTGATAGCCGGTAAATCTTTTAATTTGGCGAGCTCTAACTTATCTGCAATAAATTGATCGCGCACTTGCTGTGCTTCGGCCAATTGAGCATCTGTTGGTGACACAATGATTTTGTTGTTCATTGCGTCAAGAATAATGGTGTCACCGTTCTTAACTTGTTTAGTGATATCGTTTGTGCCAACGATTGCGGGAAGTTCCAAAGAACGAGCCATAATCGAGGTATGAGACGTACGTCCACCAATATCACATGCAAAGCCTAAAACGTAGTCTAGGTTGATTTGCGCTGTTTCTGATGGCGTTAAATCGTAAGCAACAAGTATCACTTCCTCGTCAATATCGCTTAAAGAGACAATGTTGATTCCTAGAGCATTCTTTACAAAACGAGTACCAATATCACGAATATCGGTAGCGCGTTCTTTTAAGTATTCATCATCCAATGATTCTAATGCGGTTGCTTGCTCTTCAATAACGGTATGAATTGCGTTATCGACATGCATTTTATCATTTTTGACTAGGGCTAAAATCTCTTCTTCTAGCTCTTCGTCTTCCAGCAACATTATATGCCCTTCGAAAATGGCTTCTTTTTCTTCGCCAAAGGTTTCAAGAGCTTTTTGTTTAATGACTTCCAGTTGACGAGCCGATTTATCACGAGCGTCGTAAAATCGCTGTACTTCTGTATCAATTTGGTCGTCTGAGATTGAATGTGTGTTGAGGACGATTTCATCTTCCTGAAGTAGTAGTGCCTTGCCGAATGCAATACCTGGAGATGCTAGAATGCCTGAAATCATAGCTTTACCTTAAATTGGTCAAGTGTTTCTGAGAAATAAAAGAGATGGTTGCTAACTAAGTATTAGCTGAGATGGTGCGAAATATCCAACATAGGCCATTTAATCAAGGAGAAAAATGGCCTATGTGAATTAATTTCTGATGACTTAGTCTAATGTGTCCATTAGAGCAACTAAGTGATCAACAGCTTTTTGAGCTTGAGCGCCTTCTGCTGAAATAGTAACAACTGTGCCTTTAACTAGGCCAAGCGTTTGCAATTTGAAAAGGCTTTTAGCGCTAGCGCTTTTGCCATTTGACGTTACAGTGATGTCTGCGTCGAATGACTTAGCTTCTTTAACAAACTGAGCTGCTGGACGAGTGTGAAGACCATTTTCTGCAGTGATTTCTACTTGCTTCTGATACATGTGATATACCCCAATTGATTTATATTTTGTATGTATTTTAGTCAGTATTGAATAACAACGGTTATTTGGTGGTGTTTCCCTACCGCTTTAACCAAGCAAACATGACTGATTTATTTTTAACCACTCGTCCCATGAATGAACAAATGGCAGAATTCTAAACTAGCTCATATGTTTTATTTTGATGCTAGAAATAAAACTAAGGTGATATTACCAAAGGCTGGGCAAGGATCAATAAAAAAAGCCCCTTAATGGGGCTTTTTTTGGTCAAATTTTGATTTGAACACATTAATGTTAAAGAATTATTGCTGATTCTCTTTTTCTGTAAATAAGCCGGAGAATAGTGCTGTACTTAGATATCGCTCACCTGAACTAGGTAAAATTGTAACAATTGTTTTACCTTTGAACTCGGGCAACTCAGCAATACGATTTGCCGCCACAACCGCTGCTCCAGAGGAAATTCCGGCTAAAATGCCTTCTTCTTCCATTAATCGACGCGCCATTTCGATGGCTTCATCTGAAGTAACAGACTCAACTCGGTCTAGTAATTCAAGATCAAGGTTCTCAGGAATGAAGCCAGCACCGATGCCTTGAATTTTGTGTGGAGCAGGTTGAATGTCATCACCAGCCAGTACTTGTGCAATAACCGGAGACTCAGCAGGTTCAACCGCTACAGAAGTAATGGCTTTGCCTTTTTCTCCTTTAATGAATCGGCTGGTCCCCGTGATTGTTCCGCCTGTACCGACGCCGGCAATAATGACATCGACTTCGCCATCGGTCGCATCCCAGATCTCAGGTCCCGTTGTCTGTTCGTGAACAGCAGGGTTAGCAGGGTTATTAAATTGCTGAAGTAATAGGTATTTTTCAGGATTGCTAGCAACAATTTCTTCTGCTTTTGCAATGGCTCCTTTCATGCCTTTTGCAGCTTCAGTTAGCTCTAGGTTTGCGCCAAGGGCTTTAAGTAACTTACGGCGCTCAAGGCTCATCGACTCAGGCATGGTTAGTGTTAGTTTGTAACCGCGAGCAGCAGCAACAAACGCGAGTGCAATACCAGTATTACCACTTGTTGGTTCAACTATTTCTACACCGGCTTTTAGTTTGCCTGATTTTTCCGCTTCCCAAACCATATTGGCACCGATACGGTCTTTTACACTAAAGCTCGGGTTACGAGACTCAATTTTGGCCAATACGTTGCCATTGCTAACGCGATTTAAACGAACGAGAGGAGTTTGACCAATCGTTAGGGTGTTATCTTCGAATATTTTACTCATGACTATGTTCCTTCATTCATTACACGGGATATGTTTAGAAGAATATGCTGCTTTGAAAAAATGAGAAAGATGAAAAAGTTATATGATATTAATTTGTATCACTAACAAGTGATTACAGGTCATTAAGATTGGGGTATCAAACGGACTGTTTTGATACCCCGACTTCTATTAATGTTTGTCTTTAAACTCGCCTACCCACATCGCGGTCGCGCCGCATACAGCGACCGGCATAATAAATAGATTTATAATCGGGATCGCGGTAAAGAAGGCAACCAACATACCAAACCCGTATGCTTTACTCTGATTTTGTTTTAAATCATTTCGCATGGATTGAAAGGGTACTTTATGATTATCAAAAGGATAGTCGCAGTACTGTATGGCTAATACCCATGCCGAAAAAATAAACCAAAGTATAGGCGCGACTGTTTGGCCTAATGCGGGAATGAGTAACAGCAGAAACAGGCCAATGGCCTTGGGAAGAAAATATTTAATTTTTTGTAATTCCCTTAGCAAAATTCTTGGTGTGTCTTTTAGTACGCTGAGGAGATTTTGGTTTGAGTCTGGTTTGCCACACAGTTTTTCTTCTACCTTTTCCGCTAGCAGGCCGTTAAACGGTGCAGCAATAAAGTTAGCAATGGTGCTAAAAAAGTAGGAAAAGGTGCCTAGTATGGTAATGGTTACAATTGGCCAAATGAGGTATGAGAGCCAATCTAACCAAGTTGGAACATAACTCATCCAGTTGGTAATCCACTCATTCATATTGGAGAAAAGATAAAACAGCGCGCTGCCTACCAGAACAATATTGGCTAATAGAGGAAAAAGAACAAATCGACGTATTCCAGGCGTCGTCGCTAATTTAAATCCTTGAAAGAAGTAGCCAAAGCCAGATTGCGTCATAGTAAACTCTCTTATGAAATTAATTTTTTCTATCTATATAGACAGCTATCGGTCACAAGAAGTGAGAATACTCAAGTGACTTTAAGGTGCATTTTGAGGTTACTTGAGTATAAATGCTTTGTAAATCCAAAGAAAAAGAGAAAAACCGTGGTAATTGTCACAAGCTAGTAGCAACATCTTTAATTAATTAGTTCAAAAACTTTGCTGACTTTTGGTAAAGTATCCACAATAACCCATTATTTATAAAACTGGTGTAGCAATATCACCATGTTAAGTCGAGAGTGAAGAATGCAGGAATTGCGATTAGTACTCATTGTTGTTGGGGCGTTAGCCATTGCGGCACTGTTATTTCATGGTTTATGGACCAGTAAGAAAGAGAAAAGCAGTAAGTTTTCAGCTGAGTCGCTTAAAGACGATGATATGACGGAAAATAGCTTAACAGCGAATGATGATTTTGTAGTGATTAAGAAAACCAGTAAAGATTCTGCGTTTGGTGTTGAAAGGTCATTTGAACATGACCCGCTTGATCCTTTGTCGGCCAGTATTGAATCAGATGTTATAGAGCCGCTTTCTACCAAGAAGACTCACTTTGAAGATGATGCTCCATTACCTTCGGTGACGCTTGGAGATGTTGATGACGCTATCAAGGAAGATGACATTATATTCTCGGATGGTGATGTAGAGTTTATTTCTAAACCTCGGAAGGTATCTTTGACTCCAACGCCAAAAGTGACATTAACCGCTGATAATGGTGAAGAAGAAGTCACGGGCTCTGAGAGTGATGTTCAAGTAGAAGATGAAGTAGAAGCAGAGCCAGAAATGCAAGTTATTGTATTGCATGTTCATTGTTCTGGAGAAGCGCCATTTGTCGGCAGTAAATTATTCGACAGCATGCAGCAAAATGGTTTGATTTATGGTGAGATGGATATATATCATCGCCATGCGGATTTGTCGGGTAATGGAAAAGTGCTGTTTAGCGTTGCAAATATGATGCAACCGGGTACGCTTCAGCACGACGATCCTGCCACCTTTACCACTAAAGGGATCTCATTCTTTATGACTTTGCCGTGCTTTGGTGAAGCGGATCAAAACTTCAAACTGATGCTAAAAACGGCTCAGCAAATTGCCGACGATCTCGGTGCTAATGTATTGGATGACCAACGAAATCTATTAACGCCTGATAGGCTCGCGACATATCGTAGCCAAGTTAGAGATTTTGATGCTAATAAAAATGCCCACAATAGTTAAATTCTAAAGGGTTCCCATCGGAGCCCTTTTTTAATGATTAGGAAGTAACAACCATTATGTCTCAGCCGATAGAAAAAAGACTCGAGCAACTTAAGCAAACTCTACATGAACATGGCGTTAAATATTACGTAGAAGATAATCCTACTATTCCGGATGCAGAATACGACCGATTGATGAAAGAGTTGTTGAGCATTGAAGCGCAACATCCGCAGCTCATCTCTGTTGATTCTCCAAGTCAACGAGTCGGTGGCGTTCCTCTTGATGGCTTTAGTCAGGTCACTCACGAACTGCCAATGCTCTCTCTTGATAACGCATTCAGTGATGATGATCTGGATTCGTTTGAGAAAAGAATTCACGACAGGCTGTTGGGACAAAAGGTCATGGCGTATTGCTGTGAGCCTAAATTAGATGGTTTAGCCGTAAGTTTACTTTATGTTGATGGAGTACTTGTTCAGGCTGCGACACGCGGCGATGGAACCACAGGTGAAAATATCACTGAAAATGTGAGAACCATAAAATCGATTCCACTAAAGCTGCAAGGTACTGGATGGCCGACGAGAATTGAAGTGCGTGGCGAAGTGTTTATGCCATCGGCAGGTTTCGACGCTCTCAATGAACAGGCATTAAAAAAGGGCGAGAAAGTATTTGTAAACCCTCGTAATGCCGCGGCAGGAAGTTTACGCCAATTAGATTCTAAAATTACCGCTAAGCGTCCTTTAGATTTTTATGCTTACAGTGTTGGCATTGTGCAGGGAGGAGAGTTAGATAGCAGCCATTATCAACGTTTTGTCCAGCTTAAAGGTTGGGGGCTTCCTATGTGTGGTGAAACGCGTCGCCTTGAGAGCCTTGAACAAGTGAAGGAGTACTATCAAGACATTATGCAGCGTAGAGAGCAGTTGCAGTACGAAATTGATGGTGTAGTGATAAAAGTGGATGATATCGCTCTTCAACAGCAGTTAGGTTTTGTTGCCAGAGCACCTCGTTGGGCTATTGCTTATAAATTTCCAGCTCAAGAAGAGCTAACCAAATTAAATGATGTTGAGTTCCAAGTTGGTCGTACCGGTGCGATCACTCCTGTCGCGAAGTTGGAACCGGTATTTGTTGGTGGGGTAACGGTAAGCAATGCAACCTTACATAACGCCGACGAGATAGCGCGATTGGGGGTAATGATTGGTGACACTGTGATTATTCGCCGTGCTGGTGACGTTATTCCTCAGATCGTCTCTGTTGTTAACGAGAGACGTCCTGAAGAGGCCGAAGAGATTGTTTTTCCTGAACAGTGCCCGGTATGTCAATCTAGTGTCGAACGAATTACCGGAGAGGCAGTGGCAAGGTGTACAGGAGGCTTGGTATGCCAAGCACAGCGTAAAGAGGCATTGAAGCACTTTGTCTCTAGAAAGGCACTGGATGTTGATGGGTTGGGTGACAAAGTAATAGAACAGCTTGTTGATCGTGAAATGGTAGAAACCCCGGCAGATCTGTTTTCATTATCCGCTGGAGTGTTAACAGTGCTGGAGAGAATGGGGCCTAAGTCGGCACAGAATGTGGTTGATGCGCTGGAGAAATCAAAGCAAACAACACTGGCCAAGTTTTTGTACTCCCTCGGTATTCGTGAGGTGGGTGAGGCGACTGCGCTTAACTTAGCCATGCATTTTAAATCGTTACCCGCGGTGCAGTCGGCATCTCATGACGCCTTGCTTAAGGTGAGTGATGTGGGAGAAATTGTGGCAAATCATATTGTTCACTTCTTTGAACAGTCGACTAATAGAACGGTTATTGAACAACTATTGGAAAAAGGGGTTCATTGGCCGGAAGTCGCGACGCTGGCAGAGGATGCACCGCAACCTTTAGCGGGTAAAGTGGTGGTATTAACGGGAAGCTTATCTCAGCTAAACCGTAATGATGCTAAAGCAGCGTTACAAGCATTGGGTGCTAAAGTAACGGGCAGTGTTTCTAAAAAAACAGACATTCTTTTTGCCGGAGAAGCAGCAGGGTCAAAGCTGGCGAAGGCGCAGGAATTAGGCATAGAGATTAGAAATGAGCAGGATCTGGTGGACTTAATTAATTAGCAAAAAGAGAGCAGTTTTTAGTATATTGAGTAAAGCACCTGACTAGGTGCTTTATTTTTATTCGGTTGGAGGTAAATACGACTATGAATATAAGCCAAGTCTCCGCTTTGACTCAACTGTCAGCGAAATCTATTCGTCTTTATGAAGATAAGGGGCTTATTTCTTCTCCGTTAAGGTCAAGCAATGGTTATCGTACTTATACTGAGAAGCATATTGAGGAACTGCTTATTATCGCAAGAGCAAAACGCGTTGGTTTTACTTTGGATGAGTGCAAAGCTCTGGTTGGCTTAGCCAACAACCCAATGAGAACCAGTGCCGAGGTGAAGCGAAAGGCGCAGCAAAAGCTAGTCGAAGTGAATAAAAAACTGGCTGAATTAACAGAGATTAAGCAGCAGTTGGAGCAATGGGTTGATACCTGTCCTGGCAATGATAATGCCGATTGTCCAATCATTGATGCTCTTGTCTCTGAACAGAAATAAAAGAGGCACAAATAACGACTTTGTGCCTCTCTCATTAAAGAGTTTTTGTAGAACGGTGGTTAATTTGTGCTTTCTGGCTCAATCGTAACAATAATGCCATCAACAGCAGTGATGACCACCATTGTACCCGCGGGAATATCTTGGTGGCATCTGGCTGACCATGTTGTATCACCTAACCGAATGCGGCAGTTTCCCCGCAATACGGCTTCATCTAAACGAGTAGTTTGACCAATGAGTTGATGCTGTTTCTGGTTTAGCGTTCGCTGATTATCTGAACTCTTGTCCTTGCTAAATTGATAGCGCCACCAACCCCAGGTAGAAACAAGAGAAAAGGAGGCAAATGATACCCATTGCATCTGCCAGCTTAAAGGTAACGCCATCACCAATAGACCAACCAGTATGGCTGAGATACCTAGCCATAAGAAATAACCTGCGGTACCAAGCAGTTCACCAAGCAGTAGAATTAGACCAAAGGCTATCCAGTGCCAATGATTTACTTGTTCTAATAATTCAATCAAGAGTTATCCTTTTTATCTGAGCTTTGCTTAAACATTTCGGCAATTCCAGCGACTGATCCCATCAGTCCGGTGGCTTCTAGTGGCAGCATAATAATTTTACCATTTTCAGCCTGACCAATAGACTTAATTGCGTCGGTATAGCCTTGGGCGATAAAGTAGTTTACCGCTTGCATATCACCTTGAGCAATGGCATTAGACACCATTTCTGTCGCTTTTGCTTCGGCTTCTGCTGCACGTTCACGCGCTTCTGCTTGTAATATTGCCGCTTGCTTTTCACCTTCGGCTCTAAGGATTTCAGACTGCTTATGTCCTTCTGCCTTGAGGATTTCTGCTTGTCTAACCCCTTCAGCTTCAAGAACATCTGCACGTTTATTACGCTCTGCTTTCATTTGAGCGTTCATTGCTGCGGTTAAATCTGCGGGTGGTTGTACATCTTTAATTTCGATACGGGTGACCTTAACTCCCCAAGGATTAGTCGCTTCGTCCACAATAGATAGGAGCTTTATATTTATCATGTCACGTTGACTGAGCATCTCATCTAGCTCCATAGAGCCTAATACAGTACGAATGTTGGTTAAGGTTAGGTTGCGAATAGCGTGTTCAAGATCATTCACTTCATAGGCGGCTTTCGCGGCATCAACAACCTGCACAAAACAGACCGCATCAATGGTGACGTTAGCATTATCTTTAGAAATCACTTCTTGTGCCGGAATATCTAACACTCGCTCCATCATACTGATCTTGGAGCCGACTCTATCAATAAAAGGAATAATTAGATTTAAACCTGGCTTTAATGTGTGGGTGTATCGACCGAAGCGTTCGATTGTCCAGTTGTTACCTTGCGGAACTGTTTTTACACCAGCGGCAATAAATGCCACCACAACAAATATTAAAATACCAATAGTAATTAGAATGTCGATAGCCATACTGTGTCCTTGTAATAATCGTTAAAAATACGCGAATAGGTAGTTCTATAGAGAGTGACAGCTTTTGAGTCTGAAGTTAAGTAGGATATGTTATTGGCTATTATAGGCAGAGAATTAGTGAGCAGATAGCCGCCCACTATAAAATTTTCGATCGGTACTACAGTTTTGCTTAGTAGAGAAGGGAGTACAGTTGTCGACGAAATTTAGATGCGACCGGGTTACCTTGGCCCAAAGCAGAAAGAATATCCATAAAGGACTTTTTGACTTCACCATCTAAGGCATTTAGATCTTTGCTTAAGTAAGCCCATATCAAGCGAAGTGCTTCTTCGCTACGATTCACTTGATGGTATTGAAGCGCTAGTTCCAATGCGGTAGCAACGTCGTGTACATTTTTTTGTAATCGTGCCTCTAGTGCCTGAATTTCCGGGCTATCAGCTGCTTGTTCATGAAGGTCCAGTTTAGCGATAAGACTTTTGTAATAGTTGTCTTGATACTCTAACGGTATATGTTGCAGTATCTCTTTCGCTTGTTCGAATTGTTGCGTCGCTAATAAACAGTCACTCATGAACAGTTTGATGTCGCCTTTACCTTTTAGCTCGTCAGGCAATGCCGCCAATATATCGAGTGCTTCTTTATGTTGACCTGCTTGAATCAGCTCTTGTGCTTCTTGTACGGCTAACTCATCTTGACTTGGCAAGTGTTTTGACAACATTGCAGTGATTGCTTCAATAGATTGAGGTCCACCAAGGCCATCAACGGGTTGACCATTAACAAATAGAGCGATGGTAGGCAGAGCTTGAACACCAAATTGCCCAGCAATGGCTTGTTGCTGTTCACAGTTTAGAAGCGCTAGGGTAAAAGCACCTTTGTATTGCTGGGTTAGGTTTTGTAGCTGAGGAATAATCTCTGCACTTTCTGGACTCATAGGTGCCCAAAAATGAATTAATACTGGTTTCTGGACGGACTGCTCTAACGTTTGACGGAAGTTTTGTTCATTTAGCTCCACAATAAGCTCAGACTGCATTGTTTAATCCTTAACTAAATTGGTTTTTTATTATACTCAAGTGACCTTCAAATCAGTGTCTTGATCAGAAGCCAATAAATTCTCGTTGAACAAGCTTCTTGAGATTACGTAAGTATAGATATGGGTGAATAGGCCAAGAATCAAGGTTTGACACAATAACAGCGTTATGAGGTGTGATTTATTAGAGGTAAGTCGTGGAGGTTGAGGGGCTTTGGCTTGCAACTATGATTATAGAGATAAGATAAATAATAGCGCTAAGCCTACGCCAATCCAGTTAAGTTGATTTAATGTCATGTGATCTTCCGCTCGCCAAAAATACTAAAAAACACTACGCTAATGATAGTTTTGTAATTGTATATACAATGTATGACGATTTTATGACAATGTGTAATAAACCTCAGCCCGGAAGAATAAGCGAGTTTAGAGTTATTCATATTGAGCTGAAGCTTATAAACAGAGCTGCCTCAAATAGGATGAACGATAAATAATCTTTACCGTGCTAATTCATGGCATAAAGTTTTACGCAGCTTTGCGTAAAATTGCATCGAGCCAACGTGTTGGCAGTATACGGCGTAAAATGGCAAAAAGTTTGGTTGGGGTGGTCACTGGGTAGCGTATTTTGGGATTTTTTGACTCTAAAGCATCGAGCAGTGGTGCAACAATGGCGTCAGCTGGCAGCACAAATTGGTTGTTAGAACTCTCTTTTGCTAAGCGAGTAATTTGCTGCTGATACTGATTTTGATGAGGGCTTCCTTCGATGGTGATCCATTGATTAAATTTTTTCAGGGCATTGGCGCGGAATTGGGTTTCTATCGGCCCCGGCTGGATAAGGGAAATTTTGATATTAGTATCATGAAGCTCTAATCGAAGAGTATCCGTCCAGCCTTCAAGTGCAAATTTAGACGCGTTGTATGCACCTCTGTATTTCATTGCCGCGAATCCCAGTACAGAACTGTTTTGGATGATTCGCCCCTCTTTTTGTATCCGCATGTAAGGTAATATTTCACACACCAACTGATGCCAGCCAAAGAAGTTGCTTTCGAACTGTTCTCTTAAAGCTTTAGTCGGGAGATCTTCTAAGGCGCCAGCTTGACCATAGGCACCATTGTTAAATAGTGCGTATAGCTTTCCATCACATAGAGTCATCGTTTTATCGACAGCGTCAGAGATACTTCTACTGCAGGCTAAATCGAGCTGAATACAGGTTAACCCTTCATTTTGTAATCGCTTCACATCTTTGAGAGTGCGGCATGATGCAATGACATTGTAGCCTTTGCTCTGCAGAGCATGAGCACAGGTATAACCGATGCCAGTGGAACAACCAGTAATAAGTATCGTTTTAGACGTCATAATCTGTTTACCTAAATAACCTCAAGATGCCTGTATTGCATGAGTGTAATGGTTCATAACCAAGGCTTTGAAAGCAGCATCATTTGATTTCGCTCTGCTTTTCCCTTAACTGGCCATAATAAGCAATATATACCTTACCAATTGAAAATAAAGGTTTTTCTTACCTATTCTGACTTGAGGTTAAATATATTTCCCAGAGCAGGTTCAATACGTGAGTAGTTGAATCTAAATCCCAGCTCGGTTAACCGTTTTGGTTTGGAGCGTATGCTGTCAAATAGCAAGCAACTGGACTCGCCCATAATGGCATTCAATAGCCATTTAGGTGTCGATAAAAAGAGTGGACGGTGAAGGGAATTGGCCAATGTTTTACTAAAGTGTTTGTTGGTCACTGGGTGAGGGGCATTAAAATTGAAACAGCCTTTTGCATGTTTTGTCTCTAGTAAATAGACGATAGCTCTAACCATATCTTGTATGTGAATCCATGGCATATATTGTTGGCCGTTTCCTAGGGTAGAGCCAAAGCCTAATTTAAATGAAGGCGCCATCATTTTAAGTGCTCCTCCTTGCTGACCAAGTACTAGACCTGTTCTCAATATGCATACGCGGGTCTGTTCAGACTCCGCTTTGTTGGCAATTGCTTCCCATGATGAGCAGACATGATGGGTAAAACCTTCATGGTAAACATGTAATGATTCATCAAAAGGGTGTTGTTGTTGATCACCGTAATAACCGACGGCTGAGCCGCTAATAAATACTTCTGGAGGTTCAGTACTGGCATGGACCAACTCCACTAATTTCTCGGTAACTTGCCAGCGGCTTTGACAGATGATTTTTTTTTGCTTTTTTCCCCAGCGTTTGCCTGCAATTGGTTCACCAGCTAAGTTAATAATGGCGTCAAACTGGTTAAAGTCTTGATAGTTATCGAGAGAGTCTATGTAGGTAATGTTTCTTAAATCAGCGTGATACAGTTTTGTTTTAGCGTGTTCTATATTTCTAGTGAGCAGAACTATCTGATGGGTGGCTAAATATTTTACTAGCTCACTGCCAATAAAACCGGTTCCTCCGGTTAGCAGAATTTGCATACAACCTCCTGTCGTTGACTCTATTGATAAACTTTGCAAGGTAGTGAGTAGTTTGAGTAACTATTGGGATAATGTCAAAACTCGATAATGGTGGATGATCATTTTGTTTGATAGGTTTTTCTTCTGCCAAAGAGCGATCTCTAACCATTAGCCTTGATATGTTAAGAAAAAACGGTAAATCTCTCATTTTTGTAAAAAAGCCATGTCTTTAAAGAAGGTATTTCATATAGTTATAGAAGAAAGGGATTTTAGTTAAGGGAGATATATATGAAAGCGGTGGTTGCGTTGTTCAAGGCCATGCTAGGAAGTTTGCGTGATCTGCTGCCTATCGTTTTTGTTATCGGTTTTTTTCAATTAGTGGTACTTCAAGAGCCACTTCCAAACATCCTTCCTATTTTATTTGGCCTACTGTTGGTGGTGCTAGGGCTGACTTTTTTTATCTTTGGTTTAGAGATGGGGTTATTTCCTATCGGTGAATCTATGGCCAGAGCGTTTGCCCATAAAGGCAGTGTCTTTTGGCTAGTAATATTTGCATTTTGTTTAGGGTTTGGCACTACCATTGCGGAACCTGCGCTCACCGCAGTTGCTGCGGAGGCAGCCGAAGTCGCAGCGGAAGGAGGAATGATACCTGCAACGGAAGCGGAAATGGATGACTACGCGAATGGCCTGCGACTAACGGTGGCCTTGTCTGTGGGTATTGCTATTGTTCTTGGGGTGGTACGTATTATAAAAGGCTGGCCTATTCATATCATGATCATCTCTGGTTATATTGGTGTCGTGGTATTAACCGGCTTTGCGCCAGAAAACATTATTGGCATTGCTTATGACTCCGGCGGGGTGACCACTTCCACTATCACCGTGCCCTTAGTTACCGCCCTCGGGGTTGGCTTAGCGTCGGTCATAAAAGGCCGAAATCCTATGTTGGATGGCTTTGGTTTGATAGCGTTTGCTTCTTTGCTACCTATGATGTTTGTGATGATTTATGGGATGGTATTGGCATGATTAGTATTGAGCATTTTGTTGATACCTTCTTATCTACAGTAACCGATGTGGTACCCATTGCGACGATTATTTTTGGCTTTCAAATTGCTATATTGAGAAAACCTGTCGCTAATTTAGGTAAGGTTCTACTTGGTTTTTTCTATGTCATTCTAGGCTTGTCGCTCTTTTTACTTGGTTTAGATCTCGCGCTTTTCCCATTAGGGGAAACCATGGCTGAACAGTTAACTGCACCTGAATTTCTCTACTCTTTTAAAGATAGCCTCACAGAATCTCTCACTTGGATTGATTATTATTGGGTTTATATTTTTGCCTTCACGATTGGGTTTAGCACCACCATTGCTGAACCTTCCCTTATTGCGGTGGCAATAAAAGCTAATCAGGTATCGGGTGGGGCAATCAGTGTTAATGGCTTGAGAATTGCGGTTGCGCTTGGTGTCGCGGTTGGGATTTCATTAGGTAGTTACCGAATTGTGGTGGGAGATCCGATACACTATTACATTATTTTTGGGTACATTGTGGTGGTTATACAGACCTATTTTGCACCTAAAATGATCATTCCACTGGCGTATGACTCTGGTGGGGTAACCACGTCAACGGTGACAGTGCCACTGGTAACGGCACTGGGTTTAGGACTCGCGTCTACGGTTCCGGGGCGGAATCCAATGATAGATGGCTTTGGTTTAATTGCATTTGCTAGTCTGTTTCCCATTATTTCAGTGATGGCTTATGCCCAGATAACTCAATGGATAAATTCAAAATCAAACTCGAAGGAGAGTGAGGATGCGCTTTAAATTAATCATAGCCTTTGTAGAAGACACAAAGACAGATGCTGTATTAAATGCCGCACGCTCTGCCGGCGCTACTGGTGCTACAGTCATCAATAATGCCAGAGGTGAAGGGCTAAACCAGAAAACAACGTTCTTCGGGTTAACTCTAGAAGTTCAGCGGGACGTATTATTGTTTGTGGTGGAAGAGCATTTAACCCGACAAATTTTAGAAAAAATTAATGATGTAGGTGAATTTGAAGATCAGCCTGGACAAGGTATTGCGATTCAAATTGATATTGAAGATGCTGTTGGTGTTGCGCATCAAGTAGAAACATTGACCAAAGTGGTAGAGGAAGAACTATGAACCAGCATAAATTAATTAGAGTTCGTGATGTTATGGCTAACTCTTATGTGATGGTGGATGGGTTAACAACGGTACGTGAAGGCATTAAGCTAGCCAAAGAGCATGTGGTAAAAGCTTTAGTGGTTAATAAGCGTAATGACGATGATGAGTATGGCATTGTTTTAATGAACGATATTGCCAAAAAAGTGCTTGCTCAAAACCGTTCTAGTGATCGAACAAATATCTACGAGATTATGACGAAACCCGCTCTGTCTGTTAGCCCTGATATGAATGTTAAGTACTGTGCTAGGTTATTTGAGCGCTTTGGTGTCAGCCGAGCCCCGGTTGTTGAAAATGGAAAAATAATTGGCATGGTGAGTTATAACAATATCGTGGTTAACGGTATGGCGTTAGAGCAAGATATGTAGCCTCTATTTGCGGTTTTCTTTATTGTCGTAGCTGTGCTGAGCTGGTGCTTACACAGAGGTTAGGTATACAATTCGGAAAAGCGAAAAAAGAGAGATAGTATGAAACTGTTTTTTGCGTCCGATTTGCACGGAAGCTTACCTGCTACAGAAAAGACCATAGAGAAGTTTGTAAAGAGTGATGCCGACCAGCTGTTGCTGCTAGGAGACATTTTAAATCACGGCCCTAGAAACCCTATTCCAGAAGGTTATCAGCCAGCAAAAGTTGCGGAATTACTGAATCAATATAGCAACAAGATAATGGCTGTACGCGGTAACTGTGACAGTGAAGTGGATCAAATGCTGTTGGCTTTCCCTATGATGGAAAGTAATGCTTGGGTATTGGTAGAAAATGGTCGCCGAATCTTTTTAACTCATGGGCATAAGTACAATAAAGATAATGTTCCACCATTAGCGAATGGGGATATTATTGCTCACGGTCATAGCCACTTGCCTTGCGCCGAGCGCATCAACGACTTTATATTCTTCAATCCAGGCTCTGTCACCTTTCCAAAAGGTGGTTTTGTGCCAAGCTATGGCTTATATAGCAAGGGTAAATTTGAGGTTTTAAGCTTTGAAGGTGAGATACTTTCAGCGCTGACTTTATAAAATTATGGGCACTAGCTGAAACAAGCGGATTAAAGGTGAGAATATGGCTAATTCTCACCTTGTTTTATTGATTTCTAGTTTGACCATAAAATCCGTGAGCCATGATTTAGGCTGGTTAACAAAATGGCCTTATTATTTATAATATCGATACGACGGCTCTGTTGAGCATCCATTATAAAGAGCTGTTTAATTAGGTCCACTTCTGCACCAATACTTTTGTTGGTTGCCATATCTTTAAATTCAGTTGGACTAATTAACAGATAGTCAGCACTTATCTCCCATTGCCCCATTTCTGACACACTCAGTTCAGAGCTGATGTCGTTGTCATCGCCAAATATTTCAATGATAGATTCTCTTAAGTAAGTACCATTAGGCAAATATTTCACGCTACTTTTAGCGCTTATTTTTCGCAGTAGACGACGGTCGTTGACGACAGTTTGACTGGATTTAGGTGATAAGTAAGCGCTGGTACTGGATTGCCACTCTTTGGAAACCAGCACTTGCTCAATTTTTACGTCGGACTTCCAGTAAATCCAGCTAGATACAGCAACAGAAATAGCCAGAATAAATAGCGCTACTTTTTGACTTATCACGGCGGTTCCTTTTATTGGCATAATTTAGCAATCTCTTTTTGGTTAGCAACGAGCTGAATAGTTTCATTTTCAATTGAATGTTCTTCACTATATACATAATTGAGAATGAAGTTACTTCTTGGGCCAGTTGTGGCAATAACTTCGACCGGCTTTGCTTTATTACTGCTAATGTAAGCTTGAACGCAGTCATGAATTAGAGGTTGCCAATCATCAAGAGGAGGGTGATTCTCAGTTGTCTTCACTGGAATCCCTTTTACTGTTTCAACGAGCCTGAAGCTGGACGGACTAGGATCAAGCGCCAATAGCATCGTTATTGGTAGCATCAAGGCAACAAGTAGGATCATTATGGGCATCTTACTTTTCGGGTTCTTTGCCACATTGACAGGCGGTCTTTTATCTTCAATTTGTGCCGTAGGATGGCTTTCAACTTGCGAACTCGGTTTTTCCAGCAGAGAACTGTCTTGGGTTGTGTCGTTTTTATGGTCGCCTACATGAGGCTTTTCTGTCTGACTGTTATCTGACGTCTCGGTGTCATTAACATTCTCCTCTCCAGAAGAGAGAGGGACACTTCGTTCTACACTGGCAATAAATTGATACCCGCGCTTGGGAACCGTTTTTACGTACTGAGGAGCTTTAGTGGAGTCATTTAGAAGTTTACGCAAGGTAGAAATTGCTTGTGTTAAGCTGGAATCATCCACTTGAAAGCCTTGATCTCGCCATACAAACTCATGAAGTTCATCTCGAGAAATAACCTGATTAGGACGTTCTGACAACATAAGCAGTATACGGCTTTCATTACTGCCTAGCCGAGTCACGTTATTATTTTCCTTCTGATCAACCAGTGAGTTGTTATTAGGGTTAAATATATAACGTTGTGCGATTACAAACTTAGTACCTATGCTACTCATTTGATTTTAGCTGCCTTTTTTGTATTAGTCGTAACTGAAAACGAGATTAAATGAAACTAGTTACCTAGATAATAGTTTATGTGTTTTTATATTGTTTGAGAGAATATAACGCAGGATAATCAAAAAAAAGCTAAAAAAACACTGTTTTTATAAATCTTGACCTTGAATTTACATTCGCAACCCCGATGTATAGCCACATAGAGAGAGGTTATTTATCTCACCCAAAACAGTAGCAGAGAAACCCTGCTTAGAACGACATTCTCATGGAGTTAAAATGAGCGAGACAGCAACACCTAATAAAGAAACTCGTGGTTTTCAATCTGAAGTTAAACAACTGCTTCATTTGATGATCCACTCACTTTACTCAAACAAAGAAATCTTCCTTCGTGAACTTATCTCAAACGCATCTGACGCGTCTGATAAGTTACGTTTTCAAGCATTATCAAATGCAGAACTATACCAAGGCGACGCTGATTTAGGCGTTAAGCTGACCTTTGATGCAGACGCGAAGACATTGACAGTCTCTGACAATGGTATTGGCATGAGCCGAGAAGATGTTATCGAGCATCTTGGCACGATTGCCAAGTCGGGTACTGCGGAGTTTTTCTCTAAACTCTCTGATGATCAAAGCAAAGACTCTCAGTTAATTGGTCAATTTGGTGTTGGATTCTATTCGGCGTTTATTGTTGCCGATGCAGTAACTGTTCGTACTCGTGCAGCAGGAACAAGCGCTGAAGAGGCGGTACAGTGGCACTCATCTGGTGAAGGTGAGTACACCATTGAATCCATCAGCAAAGAGTCTCGTGGTACAGATATCATTCTTCATATGCGTGATGAAGGGGAAGAGTTCCTTTCTGAGTGGCGTTTGCGTGATGTAATTAGTAAGTACTCTGATCATATTGGTATTCCGGTCTCTATCTGGACAAAAGAGAAAGATGAAGAAGGAAACGAGAAAGAAGAAGGCAAGTGGGAGCAGATCAACAAAGCTCAAGCGCTTTGGACTCGTAATAAATCAGATATCTCTACAGAGGAATATCACGAGTTTTACAAACACGTATCTCATGATTTTGCTGATCCACTATTGTGGAGTCATAACCGCGTAGAAGGTAAAAACGACTACACAAGTTTGCTGTATATCCCAGCTAAAGCACCATGGGATATGATGAATCGTGACCATAAAAGCGGCTTGAAACTGTATGTTCAACGTGTATTTATTATGGATGACGCTGAGCAGTTCATGCCGACCTATCTACGATTTGTACGCGGATTAATTGATTCAAATGACCTGCCATTGAACGTTTCTCGTGAAATTCTTCAAGATAATAAAGTAACACAGTCATTACGTAATGCTTGTAGTAAGCGTGTACTTACTATGCTTGAAAAACTCGCTAAAAATGATGATGAAAAATACCTGTCATTCTGGAAAGAGTTCGGTCAGGTATTAAAAGAAGGTCCTGCTGAAGATTTTGCTAACAAAGAAAAGATTGCTGGTTTGATGCGCTTTGCTTCAACAGAAGTGGATAGCTCTGAGCAGACAACATCTTTAGCGTCATACGTTGAGCGTATGAAGGAAGAGCAAGATAAAATCTTCTATTTGACCGCAGACAGTTATGCCGCTGCAAAAAATAGCCCTCACTTAGAGCAATTTAAAGCCAAAGGTATCGAGGTCATTCTGATGTACGATCGTATGGATGAGTGGCTAATGAACTACCTGACAGAATTTGATGGTAAGCAGTTCCAGTCTATAACTAAAGCTGGTCTGGATCTTAGCAAGTTTGAAGATGAGTCAGATAAAGAGAAACAGAAAGAGACGGAAGAAGAGTTTAAGTCTGTTGTTGAGCGAACTAAAACCTACCTAGGTGAACGAGTAAAAGAAGTTCGTACTACCTTTAAACTAGCCAATACTCCTGCTGTTGTGGTTACTGACGATTTCGAAATGGGTACGCAAATGGCGAAGCTGTTAGAAGCGGCTGGCCAAGATGTTCCTGAAGTGAAGTACATCTTTGAAATCAACCCAGAGCACGAGTTAGTTAAGCGTATGGCAGATGAAGCTGATGAAGAAGCGTTTGGCCGTTGGGTTGAGCTGTTACTTGGTCAAGCGATGCTTGCTGAGCGTGGAGCAATGGAAGATCCTAGTCAGTTCCTTGGCGCAATCAACTCTCTTTTGACTAAGGTTTAATAGAGAAAAGTCACGAAAAAGCACCATATTGTCGATAAAATGCAATAAATTTAGGTAAATTTAAGTTTATTGGTTTTAGCTTGATGATTGGTGCTTCTTTAGTCTTAATCTACACATAAAGCCAAAAAAATATGATAAACTCGCAACCCGAAGTGTGAGTATAAAATTTATTTAAATAATTAAACTAATCTTATACCTAAACTTACCGTATTCAGTCAGAAGTCCGACTATTCAGTGAGCTTTGGTATAAACAAATAATTAAGAGGACATATCATGCGCATCATTCTTCTGGGTGCTCCAGGTGCAGGTAAAGGAACGCAAGCTCAATTTATCATGGAAAAATACGGTATTCCGCAAATTTCTACTGGTGACATGCTTCGCGCTGCTATCAAAGCCGGAACTGAGTTAGGTAAAAAAGCTAAGTCAGTAATCGACGCTGGGCAACTTGTCTCTGATGACATTATCCTAGGCTTGATCAAAGAGCGAATTGCTGAAGATGATTGTGAGAAAGGCTTCTTATTAGATGGTTTCCCTCGCACTATTCCACAAGCTGATGGTCTTAAAGAGATGGGTGTTGCGGTAGATTACGTTATTGAAATTGACGTCGCTGATAGCGTTATTGTAGAACGTATGGCTGGCCGTCGTGCACACCTTCCTTCTGGTCGTACTTACCACGTTACTTTCAATCCGCCGAAAGAAGAAGGTAAAGATGACATCACTGGTGAAGCACTTGTTGTTCGCGATGATGACAAAGAAGAGACCGTACGTGCGCGTTTAGGTGTGTACCATGATCAAACTGCACCACTTATCTCATACTATGGTAAGGAAGCAGAGCAAGGTAACGGTAAGTACCTTAAGTTTGATGGAACAAAGAAAGTTGCTGAAGTTAGCGCTGAGTTAGAAAAAGCGTTGTCTTAATCTTACTTGCTTCAGTGATTGAATGAGCGGTATCGTTTATTTAAATTTCTGAACACTTGTTGGTTATTTAAAAATCTGTTTCAGATGACTTCTGAGGCAGATTTTTTGTTTAATTGGCCATAGAACGTCAGGTAACAGCAGACTCTAGGCTCTTTGAAGGATTTATTCGCCTTAGATTAGCAAGTATGAGAAATAACGACTAACATTGAGGATAAGTCACTATTAGCGAGCGAGTATTGCAAACTTCTCTTCGTATTTTCAAAGAATACACACTAGAGTAACCCATTAACTATGTTCAATTTTTTGTCTATCAAGAATCTATTCGCTACTCTTCTCGTTGCCGCTCTAACAGGTTGTGTCTCATCGAATATTGATCCTGCACGTTATGAAAAATCGCCATCGTTCACTATCACCAATGCTCAGCCTACTCGTTTAGAACATTACTTTTCTCAAGAGATTGCCACTCATTCATCAGCAGCAGAAACGGGTTTTTATCCATTAGAAAAGGGGCATGATGCTTTACTTGCCCGACTCGCTATTATTGGCAGTGCTCAGTACAGTATTGATGCGCAATACTATATTTTTCGCGATGATGATGCGGGCAACTTGATTGGCTGGCGATTGTTTGAAGCCGCCGAGAGAGGTGTCAGAGTCAGACTGCTTTTGGATGATATGCAGAAGTATGATGACAGTGCTCTCGTACGTTATAGTAGCCATCCAAATATTGAAGTGCGACTGTTTAATCCTCACCATTTAAGATCGGCCCGAGGGGTTGCTATGATGAGTGATTTCGACCGACTAAATCATCGAATGCACAATAAATCATTGAGTGTCGATGGCGTAGTGACCATTATTGGTGGGCGAAATGTCGGCAATGAATATTATTCTATCAATTCTGATGTTGAGTTTGCTGATCTTGATTTACTCATGGTGGGTAAATCTGTACCGGAAGTTAATCGCCAGTTTGACCTATATTGGAACAGTGACTACAGCATTCCTGTTGAATGGGTTTCTGATAATCAACAACATTACACCAGTGTTGACGTTGACACTTGGATCGAGCAACAAGGGCTAGAATCTACCTTCTCTGAAGATATTTACGATTTTACAAAGCTGCCATTTTACACCGATCTGGTTAGTGGAACGTTGCCACTCTATTGGGGAGAGAGTGAGCTTTTATATGACCTTCCCAATAAACCTGAAAGTAAACAGAGTACATTAATCGATAGCTTAGGCTCAGTGTTAGAACAGGTTGAGACCTCTCTAGTGTTCATCTCTCCTTACTTCGTACCAACGGAGCGAGGTACTCAAGAACTGGTTGATGCGGTAAAACAGGGGTTCGAGGTGACCGTTATTACCAATTCGTTAGCGTCTAATGATGTTTTTGCTGTTCATGGCTGGTACGCAAAGTACCGCAAAGATCTGGTGGAAGGTGGCGTGCAACTTTGGGAAATGAAACCAAATGCTGAGTTGAAAAAAAATTGGAGTTTGACAGGAAGTCGTCGCTCAAGCCTACATACCAAAGCCATCATTATAGATAAAAAGAAGATTTTTGTTGGCTCTATGAACTTAGATCCTCGTTCTGTTCATTTGAATACTGAGATGGGTATCATCATTGAGCAACCTGAATATGCGCAGCAAGTTTATCGCGAACTGATGCATGAGATAACGACAATGGCTTACAAAGTCGCCGTTAAAGATGGTGATATTGTTTGGATTGATAATGCCGCCGATGAAATACTCTCTAGTGAGCCGGATGCGAGTCTATGGCGAAGGTTTGGGGCATGGTTTAGCGGAATACTTCCTATAGAAGAACAGCTATAAATTTAACCAAGTAACTTCAATATTTGTAACTGTAATAACAGTAACTAAACAATTATTTTGTCAGCGGTTTTTAGAAAGATTAAGCTAAGCAGTCTCAGTAGAGGTTAATAACATTGATAATGGCGTTCAAGTAATATGAAAGATGGAATTTTGCTGGTTAATTTGGGGACACCAGAGCAACCAAGTGCGAAAGCAGTTAAAGCGTTTCTTAGTGAGTTTTTACACGACCATCGGGTAGTAGATATGTCTCGCTGGATCTGGTGTCCATTATTACATGGTGTCATTTTGCCAGTGCGCGCTCCCAAGGTGGCCAAACTTTATCAAAGTATCTGGTTCGAAGGTGGCTCTCCGCTACTCGTGTACAGCCAAAGACAAGCTAAGAAACTGACGGATTTGGTAGATGTTCCAGTTGCGCTAGGAATGACTTATGGCACGCCAAGTTTGCTTTCGGGTCTGACTCAACTTGTGGAGCAAGGGGTAGAAAAGATCACGGTGATTCCTCTGTACCCTCAATATTCAGGAACGACCACAGGCGCTGTTGAAGATGCATTAGAGAGAGCGGTGAAGCAACTCGCAGTGCGACCTGAATGTTGTTTGGTCAATAACTACCATGATCATCCACTCTACATTAAGGCCCTTGCCGGTAAAGTAAAAGAGTATTGGCAACAAAATGGGCAAGGGGATTACCTGTTGTGTTCATTTCATGGTATACCGCAGCGTTTTGCTGATAATGGGGATATTTACCCGCTACATTGTCAACGGACAACGGAACTTCTTGCGGCTGAGCTTGGTTTAACAGAGCAGCAGATGGGAATGAGTTATCAATCTCGTTTTGGTAAAGAAGAGTGGCTGAAACCCTATACTGACAAAACGTTACAAAAGTTGGCCGGAAATGGCACTAAAAGAGTCGATATCATGACGCCGGCATTTTCATCCGATTGCTTAGAAACGTTGGAAGAGATAGCCCAAGAGTGTAAAGAGATTTTTATTGAAGCGGGTGGAGAGAATTATCATTACATCCCTTGTTTAAATGATGATGATGCTCATATAAGCATGATGGAGCAACTGTTTGTAGAGTTGCGTTAGTCTTTTTGTTATTAGGTTGGGTTTAATCGGTTCGTAAGATTACGGTGAACGTACTTAATATGGATTTTGAGTAGTAATTACCATTTATCGAATAAATAAAAAAGGAGCCGCGTCTTTCGATGCGGCTCCTTTTTAGTATGGAGTGACTAATAGGTCTTAGTAAGAGTCGTTGTGAACGGTCTGTACTGCTCTACCTGATGGATCCGCCATGTTTTTAAAGGTCTCATCCCATTCAATCGCTTTAGCTGATGAGCAGGCGATAGAAGGGCCACCTGGAACACACTCTGCGGCTGATGGAAGTGGGAATAGCTCTTCAAAAATTTCACGATACATATAACCCTCTTTTGTGGTTGGGGTATTGTATGGGAAACGGTATTCTGCCGTGCTGAGTTGTTGATCAGACACTTTCTCTTCAGCTAACTCTTTAAGTGAATCAATCCAGCTGTAGCCTACACCATCAGAAAACTGCTCTTTTTGACGCCATGCGATAGATTCTGGTAGATAATGCTCAAAACACTCTCTTAATATGTGTTTTTCCATTTTGCCATTGCCACACATTTTTGCTTGAGGGTTAATGCGCATCGCGACATCGATAAACTCTTTGTCTAAGAATGGAACACGACCTTCTACGCCCCAAGCTGCAAGTGATTTATTCGCGCGAGCGCAGTCGAACATGTTAAGTGCTAGTAGCTTACGTACCAGCTCTTCATGCATCTCTTTAGCATTTGGTGCTTTGTGGAAATACAAGTAACCACCAAATATCTCATCGGCACCTTCACCAGAAAGAACCATTTTGATGCCCATGGCTTTAATTTTTCTGCCCATTAAGAACATCGGAGTTGATGCACGAATGGTGGTCACGTCATAAGTTTCAATGTGATAAATGACATCGCGAATGGCGTCTAAACCTTCTTGAACGGTATAGGTCATTTCGTGGTGAACCGTTCCAAGTTTATCGGCAACATCTCGTGCAGCAATAAGGTCTGGAGCGCCTTCTAACCCAATGGCAAATGAGTGCAATTGAGGCCACCAAGCGGTGGATTTTTCATCGTCTTCAATTCGCATTGCGGCAAATCGCTTAGCAACTGCGGATGTGATGGATGAGTCTAACCCACCTGAAAGCAATACACCGTATGGAACGTCGGTCATAAGCTGGCGCTTAACGGCCGCTTCTAGAGCTTCTGTAAGTTCCTCTTTAGATGCTTCGTTATCTTTAACGGCATCAAATTCCATCCAGTCGCGGGTATAGTAACGCGTAGGTTCTTCATTGGTTGATGAATAGAAGCTACCAGGAGGAAACTCGCTGATGGTTTTACACACAGAGACCAGCGCTTTCATTTCCGAAGCAACATAGTAATTGCCTTGGCTATCGCGTCCTTGATAAAGAGGCATGATTCCGATGTGGTCGCGGCCAACTAAATATTGATCTTTTTCTTCGTCATACAGAACAAAGGCGAAAATGCCATTAAGTTCTTCGAGTAATTTTTCACCCATATCTTGATAGAGGGCTAAAATAACTTCACAGTCAGAGTCCGTTTGGAAATCGTAGCTGTCTTGGTATCTTTCACGGATCTCTTTATGGTTATAAATTTCGCCATTTACCGCTAAAACTAACTTTTTATCAGGGCTATACAGAGGTTGCGCACCGCTATTCAATCCAACAATGGCTAAACGTTCATGAGCTAAGATTGCTCTTTTAGAAGCGTAGATACCTGACCAGTCTGGTCCGCGATGACGTAGTTTTTTAGACATTTCTAGCGCAATAGGTCGTAGCGCTGCATCGTCATGTTTTATGTCTAAAATACCAAATATTGAACACATATGTTTTTATTCCCTAATTAAATTCCGTTGTAGCAATAGAACAAATTTGCCATCGTCATTAAAAAAAGCAACCTTTTACGATAAAAAAAGTAATTAAAATGCCAATTAAAAAGATTTCATTTAATAAATCGGCTGAATAATGAATAAAATCCATAATCCGCTGCTTTTTTAGACGACTTTTTAATGTTGCTGTTTTTCTGTTATCTCAAATTGAGGTTGCAATTGATCACAGACGTGTCGAGCAAATCCGCTTCCTGCTTCGTTATATATGTTAAATGCCGCATCTACTCCCTCAATTAACAGCGAGTCGAGTTGATCTTGGTACTCTGCAATGGCGGCAATCTTCCCTTTATAGCCTTTTTTCTTAAGTTGTTGCAGCGCTAGCTGGTTTCCTAAATGGTGGGGCATAGCCAACAGTATCAGCTCTACTTTTCCTGTATCTAATATTCTTTCCCAGAAATCGGGGTCAGTGGCATCACCTTGAATAACAGAACGACCATTTTGTATGTGGCTTTGAACGGCATCTTGACGAACTTCAATACCAAGGTTAATCGGACCATGTCGATGAGTCAGCTCATCATATGCACCACTGCCAATTCGTCCCATTCCCAAAATCAGTACTTGAGCTTGACCCGGATTGATTCGCTTATCTAAGGCGTTCAGTTTTTCTGCTGACTGCTCTTTTAGCCAATTGGATGAGCGCTGATAAAGTCCATGACCAAATCTATTTAAAGGTGCCGCTAGAATAAATGATAAGGAAACCGCAATGGCTATAGAGACCAATAGATCGCCCGGTAACCAACCCATCTTAAACGCTAGACCGCCAACAATAAGGCCGAATTCGCTGTAGTTGAACAATGATAGACTGGCAAGAAAAGAGGTCCGTACTCGAAATTTAAAACCATTAAACACCAGATAGTAGAGAGCGCCTTTGATAGGTAATAACAGCAAAAAGAGCAGAGCGGTTATAAATCCCGACAGAGTAGGGTGTTCCGAAAGACCAATATTAAGGAAAAAACAGACCAGAAATAGCTCTTTAAGGTTGAAAAGAGCTTTAGATAGCTCAGACGATTTTTTATGTCCAGCTAGAATCATTCCAAGAATAAGGGCACCTAAGTCCGCTTTGACACCGACAAGTTCAAATAAACCTGCCCCCATAACCAGTGCGAAAAATATACCAAATATAACCAGCATTTCGCCATGGCCAACCCAAGTGAGAAACCGATAAAATAGCGGACGTAATAGTGGTAAGAGGAACAGAAAAATAGCGTACCATTCAGGCATTTTTCCTGTGGAAATGGTTAAAAAGACCACCGCAAAAATGTCCTGCATGACAAGAAAGCCGATGGCAATATTGCCGTAAATGGCATTCATTTCACCTTTTTCTTGTATGGTTTTTATGGCAAAGACAGTACTGGAGAAAGATAAGGCAAACGCTAAAAGTAGTAATTGGTCAAAGGCAAGCGCCGCGAAGCTGGATACTCCAACGACCTTTAATGCCATAAGGCAGGCCGTAAATAGAAGTGTGGAAAGTAGGTTATGTATGCTTGCCCCTGCCCATATCTCTTTTGACAGAAGCGTTTTGATATCTAACTTTAAGCCGATGGTAAATAGAAGCAGTGTGACACCCAGATCGGCGAGTAGCTCAATGGTGCTATTAGATTCAAAACCAAGAAAATTGAGAGCAAAACCAGCCACAAGAAAACCAACTAATGGAGGTAGTTGGCACTTTAATGCGATAAATCCTGAAATGAAAGCGGCTGATAATAAAATGATGTCCATACTTCTCCTTAAAATAAGAGGTGTTAGTTAACTGAGCTTACAGTGAGCCTGTATTCATGCAAAACTAACAGTACTAGACTATTGGAAAACTCTTATTCTTCAAGAAGTTTTTGTAACAAAACACCATTTAACATTGAACGTTTGATCATGGCAAATGCGCCGATGGTTGGTTTTCCTTCAAGTTCGGAGGCAACGATAGGCAAGTCAGTATGAAAGGTCGTTAAAGATTGCGTTTCGATATTACGTCTAATGGCAGGAAAAATCAGTTCTTGTGCGGCAGTGATATCACCAGCAATGATGATTTTCTGAGGATTGAATAAGTTGATAGTAATCGCTATAGCCTTACCCAACTTATTACCTACACGAACCAAGCTCTGTTTGGCTAACTCATCGCCATTTAAAGCGTGTTGGCAGACATGCTGCATCGTAAGTTCTTCAATATCAGCTAATGAGGAATCATAACCTTGAGCGAGCAAAAGTTTTATTCGCTCTAGAATCGCTGGATTTGATGCGACGGTTTCCAAGCATCCAAAGTTACCACATTGGCACTGTGTACCGAGTGGATCAATTTGGATATGGCCAATTTCCCCAACATTGCGGTTAGCTCCTAAGAACACTTGCCCATGTACAATTATTCCTGCTCCCGTTCCTCGGTGAACGCTGACCAGTATTGAATCGTTGCAATCACGGCTAGCTCCAAAGTAATGCTCTGCAAGTGCTTTACCGCGAATGTCATTACCAATGAAACAACTGACGTTAAAATTATCGGTAATCAGATCAGTTAAGGCAAAATTATCAATGTCAGTATTGGGAATGTAGTCTACGACACCGGTTTCTGGGTTCACTAAGCCGGGTAATACAACGCCAATAGCAATAAGTTGTTTTATTTTGCTCTGTTGGCTATCAATAAAATGCCGGATGTGAAGGAGTAAGCCTTGTTGAAGCTCTACCTGATTGGTGTATTTAAAGGCATTGGAGTCGCTTGCCAGTTCAACACCACCTAGATTGAATAAACTGAACTGGATATAATCGCGACCCAAGCGGATCGCGATAGAGTGAAAGGTTTCAACCTCTGTCGTCAGTGAAATTGCCCGACGGCCACCAGTGGAAGCTTGCTGCGCCACCTCTTTAATTAGGCCGCGCTTTATTAACTGTCGGGTTATTTTTGTGACACTGGCGGGAGCCAATTGGCTAACGTCTGCAACTTGTATTCGAGAAATTGGCCCTTGTTGGTCAATTAAGCGGTAAACAGCTGCGCTGTTAAGTTGCTTTACAAGATCTACGTTACCTATTTGTCCGCCATTCATATTTATGTTTGCTCGTATTGTCCGTTTACTATTGTCGCACAGACGTTGAAATCTCTATCAAATATGGTCAAGTTTGCAACCATACCTTGTTTTATCCTGCCGAGTTTATTGTCCAAGCCAATTGCGCGAGCTGGATATAATGTCGCCATTCTTAGAGCTTCATCTAGTGCGATGCCAACTTGTTGTACGGTATTTTCTACCGCTTCTATCATGGTAAGGGCTGAGCCTCCAAGTGTGCCGTTTTCATCAATGCACATACCATCTCGGTAATATACTTTCTTCCCAACAAAAATAAAGTGATCCATCTCTGCGCCCGCTGGAGCTGTGGCATCGGTCACTAATACCAACTTATCACCTTTTACTTTATGTGCGATTCGAATATTAGCGTAATGAACGTGGAAACCATCTGCGATAACACCCGCATATACATCAGGGGTGTCATAAATGGCGCCAATCACTCCGGGCTCCCGTCCAACCATTGGTGTCATTGCATTGAATAAGTGGGTTGCGAAACTGATGCCAGCTTCAAATCCCTTGCGTGCTTCTGCGTAGGTGGCATTGGTATGTCCAATAGAGACAATAATTCCTGCTTCTTTAAGTTGCTTGATATGAGCTGGATTATTCTGCTCTGGTGCCAGTGTGACTTTTTTAACGTATTGATTATTATCACAAATGTAATCAATCATCTCTTGTTCAGAGGCGCGAATAAAGTCAGGGTTATGAATGCCTTTTTTCATGACATTCAAATATGGCCCTTCAAGGTGTAAACCAAGAGATTGATGTTGATATTTTTCTTGGTATTGACGTTCTGTTTCAATGGCCTGACGCATGTTGTCATCAGATGACGTAATGAGTGTCGGCAAAAAGCTAGTGCAACCCGATTTTATATTGGTTTCATGCATGATTTGCAGTGTCTCAGGAGTAATGTCATCGTTAAACATCACACCACCACATCCATTGAGCTGTAAGTCTATAAAACCGGGGCTTAAGTTAGCTCCCTTGAGATCGACGCTCTTAATATCATTTGGCAATTGATCATTAGCAATGATGGAATGAATCGTATCACCCTCAATAATGACAGCGTGTCGATCAAGCACGTCACTACCGGTATAAATGGTACAGTTGGTTAGCGCATACATAGCAGGGAGCCCCATCTAATTACTTAAGATTACGGATATTTTCAGCTTCAAGTTCGCTGAAGTACTTAACGGTTTTCACTTTTAGTTCCTGCGTTGCAGGTTCATTGCAGACAATCACCGATTTTGCATGAAGCTGCAATGCTGACACAGTCCAAAGATGATTAACAGAACCTTCGACGGCTGCTTGCAGTGCTTGTGCTTTATTGTGGCCAGTAATCAAGATCATCACTTCTTTTGCTTCAAGTAGCGTACCGACACCGATAGTTAATGCGTATTTAGGAACTTGGCTTGTATCACCATCGAAAAAGCGTGAATTTGCTATGCGTGTGTCTTCAGTCAGTGTTTTGATACGAGTTCGTGAAGAGAGGGACGAAGCTGGCTCGTTAAATGCGATGTGACCATCGTTACCCACACCTCCCATAAAGAGATGAATTTGGCCGTAAGATTTAATTTTTTCTTCGTAACGTTGGCACTCGAGTTCGTGGTCGTCAGTGTTACCGTTAAGCAAGTTGATGTTTTTGTCTTGTATATCAACATGATCAAAGAAGTTTGAATACATAAAAGTGCGATATGATTCAGGGTGATCTGATGCAAGCCCTACATACTCATCCATGTTAAAAGTCACCACATGTTTGAAGCTTACTTCGCCTAGCTTATAAAGTTCAATAAGACGTTCATATGTCTTCAGTGGAGTGCCACCCGTTGGCAATCCGAGTACAAATGGACGCTCTTCAGTTGGCTTGAATGCATTGATACGATTAATAATATGTCTTGCTGACCAAAGGCTAACATCATAATCAGTAAGTAATGGAATGAGTCTCACGGTGGCACCTCAATAGTTCGATAATACGGTTAAAGTTTAATCCCGAAGGGTTGTTAATTCGAATCATAAAATAAGTTTTATGATCTCGCTAGCAAAATATCGCTTTTATGGCCAAAATGAGCGATATTGATCACACTATATGAGCTTTTAATTTGCGGGACGAAATTAATTACTTAAACTGAATATGACTAAATTGGAAGGCTAAAATAAGTCGGCCAAACAAAATTAAAATTCTATAGGGGGAATTTTACGGTGAATGTTCTCGGATATTTTCAAAAAGTAGGTAAGGCATTAATGGTGCCTGTTGCTACATTACCAGCAGCAGCAATATTAATGGGTATCGGTTACTGGATCGATCCAACCGGTTGGGGTGGTAACAATGCGTTGGCTGCGTTTTTAATTAAAGCGGGCGCGGCAATTATAGACAATATGTCTGTACTGTTTGCAATTGGTGTTGCATACGGTATGTCTAAAGATAAAGATGGTGCAGCAGCACTTGCTGGCTTTGTTGGCTACATGGTAATTACAACATTATGTAGTGCAGGTTCAGTCGGCGCTATTGGTCTTGTTGAATTAAATGAAGGTTCTACACTTGCTTTCAACAAAATTGGTAACCAATTTGTTGGTATTCTATCTGGTATTGTTGCGGCAGAACTGTACAACCGTTATTACCAAGTAGAGTTACACAAAGCACTAGCCTTCTTTAGCGGTAAACGTTTAGTACCCATTTTGACCTCATTTGCGGCTATCGTCATTTCATTTGTACTAATGTTTGTATGGCCTATTATTTTCAATGGTCTTATTTCTTTGGGTGAAGGTATTGTTGGACTTGGAGAAGTGGGGTCTGGTATCTATGGCTTCTTTAACCGTTTATTGATTCCTGTTGGTCTTCACCATGCACTAAACTCTGTGTTCTGGTTTGATATGGCTGGTATTAATGATTTGGGTAACTGGTGGACACCAAACGCTGTAGAAGCGGGTGTAGGTGTTGTTGGTGAAACAGGTCGTTATATGGCTGGTTTCTTCCCAATCATGATGTTTGGTCTACCGGGTGCAGCTTTGGCTATCTACCACACAGCTCGTCCTGAGAACAAAACACGCGTAGCTTCAATCATGATTGCGGCAGGTTTTGCATCATTCTTTACTGGTGTTACAGAGCCTCTAGAATTCTCGTTCATGTTCCTTGCTCCTATGCTGTATGTGTTACACGCCGTATTAACGGGTGTATCTCTATTTATTGCTGACATGATGAACTGGACGGCTGGTTTTGGATTCTCAGCAGGTTTAGTGGATATGGTGCTTTCTGCACAAAACCCACTAGCAAACAAGTGGTACATGCTGATTGTTCAAGGTTTTGTTTTCTTCGCAATCTACTACTTTGTGTTCCGCTGGGCGATTACAACCTTCAAGTTGAAAACACCAGGACGTGAAGATGATGATGTGGAAGATACAAGCAAATCTCACGGCAGCGAAAACTCTGCAGAGCTAGCAAAACAGTATCTAGAAGTACTAGGCGGTCACGCTAACCTACAAAATATCGATGCATGTATTACTCGTCTACGTTTAACAGTAAACGACATGGATATTATCGATGAAAGTAAGCTTAAAGCACTGGGTGCTATGGGTGTTGTTAAACTAGGTAATAACAACCTTCAAGTTATCCTTGGGCCGCTAGCAGAAATCATTGCAGGCGAGATGAAGAATCACGCAAGCTAACTCTGTTATTCCAAGTTTTGTAACTGGAATAGACGGTTTTTGACAATGCCTCCCGATTGGGAGGCATTTTTCGTTAATATCTAGCGAAAATCGTTAATTAATGCGTAGTTTTAGTTGTGTCTATAGTGAGAAATGTGGATCATTAGCAGTTCAAACTAAAAAAGGCGAAAATCTTAACTGTCGTCTATTTTGGTCACTATTTTTGACAATACTGAGGCGGGTGAATAACTCGCCCCCAACAACTAGAGGTGCTTAGATGAGTGAAGCTGAGGCTCGTCCATCGAATTTCATTCGCCAAATTATTGATAAAGATTTAGCGGATGGCAAACACACAAGTGTGCATACTCGATTTCCGCCGGAACCAAATGGTTACCTGCATATCGGGCACGCAAAATCTATCTGTTTGAACTTTGGTATTGCTCAGGACTATCAGGGACAGTGTAATCTTCGATTTGATGATACAAACCCTGAGAAAGAAGACATCGAATACGTTGAGTCGATTAAAAATGATGTGCATTGGTTGGGTTTTGAATGGTCAGATGATATTCGTTATTCATCGGACTATTTTGATACGCTTCATGGATATGCTGTTGAATTAATTACTAAAGGCTTAGCGTATGTTGATGAGCTAAGTCCAGAGCAGATCCGTGAGTATCGCGGTACTCTTAAAGAGCCTGGTAAAAACAGCCCTTATCGCGATCGTAGTGTAGAAGAGAACCTAGCGTTATTTGAAAAAATGCGTTTAGGGGAGTTTGCAGAAGGTACCATATGCCTTCGAGCGAAAGTCGATATGGCTTCACCATTTATGGTCATGCGTGATCCGGTAATTTACCGCGTGCGTTTTGCTCATCACCATCAGACCGGTGATAAATGGTGCATCTATCCTATGTACGATTTTACTCATTGTATTTCGGATGCTATTGAAGGAATAACGCACTCAATATGTACTCTTGAGTTTCAAGACAATCGACGTATTTACGATTGGATATTGGATCACATTGATATTGAGTGTCAGCCTCGCCAGTATGAATTTAGCCGACTAAATTTAGAATATACGGTGATGTCTAAACGTAAACTTAATACTTTGGTAACCGACCAGTTAGTTAATGGTTGGGATGATCCTCGTATGCCGACCATTTCTGGTTTACGTCGTCGCGGTTTTACACCAGCTTCAATTCGTGAATTTTGCCAACGTATTGGTGTGACAAAACAAGAAAACATGATTGAGTTTAGCTCGCTAGAATCTTGTATTCGTGATGACTTAAATGAAAATGCTCCTCGTGCGATGGCTGTGTTGGATCCGATTAAAGTTGTGATTGAAAACTTTGATGCAGAGAAAACCGAAACGTTATCGTTGGCGAATCACCCAAATAAGCCAGAGATGGGTAGCCGTGACGTTCCTTTTACTCGAGAAGTGTTGATTGAGAGAGACGACTTCCGCGAAGAAGCAAACAAGAAATACAAACGACTAGTTTTAGGTAAAGAAGTTCGTTTACGCGGAGCTTATGTGATTAAAGCAGAGCGTATTGAGAAAGATGCACAAGGTAACATTACAACTATTTACTGCAGTTATGATGCTGATACCCTTGGTAAGAATCCTGCGGATGGTCGGAAAGTGAAAGGGGTGATCCATTGGGTCTCTGCTAATTTAGGCTTACCAGCAGAAATACGTCTGTATGACCGTCTATTCACGGTTGAAAATCCAGCTGCCGCCGATGATTTTGCCGCGACTATTAATCCTGAGTCCTTAGTGGTACTTAATGGTGTGGTAGAGCCGAGTTTAGCTGTCGCGAAACCTGAAGATGGTTATCAGTTTGAGCGTACAGGCTATTTCTGTAGCGATGTTAAAGATTCTAAGCCTGATGCCTTGGTTTTTAACCGTACCGTTGGTTTACGTGATACATGGGCTAAAAAAGACCAGTAGACGTGACAATCTGTTGAAGAGTGCTCAAGCTGTATAAGCTTGGGCATTTTTTTTACTCGCGATAATTTTTAAAATGTAGTAGCTTGTTTTTTAAGCTCAGAATTATACTAATTTAACCTCGATTTTAGATAATTTAGAACAGTACTAATTTACATTACAAGGGATACAATAATGAGACTTATATTGGCCATTCTTTTGCCGTGGTTTCAGTTTTTTACCATAGGCCGACCTTTCGCTGGCATCATCTGCTTAGTGCTACAAATTACGTTAATTGGCTGGATACCTGCTGCTATTTGGTCTGTTTATGCATTAAGCCAATACAAGACAGATCAAAAAATTAATCGCGCGTTAGGTGGTGAGAAGTAGCGAATAATTCAGCTGACGCTACCGTTATAGCGCCAGAGTTAAACACCCACTAGTCTTATCTCTTGGGTGTTTTTTTATGCCGAATAATTGAAGGGGTTTTAAATTAGAATGCTGATTGAAACTGAACGACTAACAATGGCGCAGATAACTAACGATGACTGGCCTCTTTTTCTTCGTCTAAACACAGACCCAAGTATTATTTCACTCTGTTTCGATATTCCGAGTGAAAGTGAAATCAGAGCAAAGTTTCAATCACGTCTGCCTCTATGGAACTCGCTGTCCAACGAATGGCTCTGTTTAGTGATTCGGGAAAAAAACTCAGCAATGGCCGTTGGTATTACAGGCTTTTTCATTGATAACTCAGTAGCCGAGGTTGGCTATCTCTTATTACCTGAGTTTCATGGAAGGCAATATGGCACAGAATCATTGTCAGCGCTGATTGACAGGGCTTTAGCGCTAGATGACATTGTGAGTTTTCGAGCGGTTGTGACCGAAGGCAATATCGCTTCAGAACGAGTACTGCAAAAATGTGGCTTTACCCTGAGTCAGGTTATACCGCAAGCATACAGTATTGCGGGTAAACGGTATGATGACCGTATTTATTTAAAGGGATAAGTTGAAAGTAAACTAGCCTGTAACTACTTGAAAAATAACAAGCGTTGCCTCTTTGTCGGGTGACTGGCGTTACGGTTATCGCTCTTCTATATTAGGCTGACGGATAGGCATTATTAACCATGGTTTAAATGCATTTGAGGTGTTTACTATGTTTGGTCCCAAATGGGAGAAACGACAAATAGAAAAAAAGTTAGGTAGGAAATTGTAGTTATCGCAATGTGGCTGGTGTAAACCGAATATGAATAGTAAAAAACCAGCTGGTTAGCCAGCTGGTTTTTTTGCTTATCTAGTGATTAGCAACTCAGTAAACTGAACTCTCTACTTCTTGATGTGCGCAGACTTATCATCTTTACAGTTTCCTTCAAGACATTTGCCGTAAAGGTATAAACTATGATTGGTCAGTTCAATATTGTAAGAGAGAGCAATCTCTTTTTGACGTTGCTCAATGACATCGTCTGAAAACTCAATAACTTCGCCACAATCTAGACATACTAAATGATCATGATGATGCTGAGTGGACAATTCAAATACTGATTTACCGCCTTCAAAATGGTGACGGGTTACGATACCTGCATCGTCGAACTGATTCAGAACACGGTAAACCGTCGCTAAACCAATCTCTTCACCAAGGTCTATTAGTTTTTTATACAGCTCTTCGGCGCTGATGTGCTGACATGCTGGCTCTTGAAGTACTTCAAGAATTTTAAGACGTGGTAAGGTCACTTTAAGTCCAGCGTCTTTAAGCGCTTTATTATTATCTGTCATATCTCTTCCTGTAGATGAACTGCATAGTTAATGCGACAGTTACAATTGTCCCCATTATAGGTCAGCGTGCAATAACATTAAACCTCAAACTTCAAAGGGTTAATAATTAACATTTGAATATTTGCTCGAAATTTCGGATATTGTACTCTGGTAATAACATTTTGTTAACAGGGATAGTTATGAATAAGGGACTAGCGCGTATTTATCGACCGGGAATTGTGCGGTTTGCGCTTAATGCTTGGCCACCTTTTTGGGGAGCAGGGATTAAAATTGAAAGCATTAGTGAGGATTTTAGGAACGTAAGAGTACGGTTGAAACTACGCTGGTGGAACAAAAATGCGAATCGAACTCAGTTTGGCGGTAGTATTTTCTCTTTAACGGATCCCATATACGCATTGATGCTAATGGGTATTTTAGGTGAGAAGTACTTTGTTTGGGATAAAGAGGCGAGCATCAACTTTATTAAGCCGGGGTCGAGTGATCTTTATGCCGAATTTCAAATAAGTCAGAATGTACTGGATGATATCTTGACCAAAACCGCTACTGGTGAAAAGTGTTTTCCCGAATTTGTGATCTATGTAAAAGATCAGGATGACAATGTTATTTCAGAGGTACAGCGAAAACTGTATGTGAGAAAAAAGCCAAAATATAGAGAAATGGAAGAAAAAAGCGTTTCAGTTTAATGAAACGCTTTTGCCGTTACTTGTACAAAATAACCAGTAAGAATTTGAACAGCTGAGTTGGCAGACGTTAGTCTTCTAGCTCTGCCAAGCACATTTCTTCATGGATTTGGTTAACCCATGTAGTGACGCGCTCATTGGTGAGCTCTGGTTGACGGTCTTCATCGATACACAGCCCAACGAATGTGTTTTCGTCGACTAGCGCTTTTGACGCTTCAAACTCATAGCCTTCGGTTGGCCAGTGTCCAAGTACTGTGCCACCTTTTGTTTCAACGATGTCGCGAATGTTACCCATTGCGTCACAAAAATACTCTGCATAGTCTTCTTGATCACCACAGCCAAAGATCGCAACAAGCTTGGTAGAAAAATCAATATCTTCAAGCTCTGGGAAGAAGTCATCCCAGTCACATTGTGCTTCACCGTAATACCAAGTTGGGATACCTAAAATAAGCAGGTCAAAGTTATCAATATCTTGCTTGCTGCTTTTTGCAATATCCTGAACATGAACGAGCTTTTTACTAAGCTGTTTTTGAATCATCTTTGCTACGGCTTCTGTATTACCAGTATCGCTACCAAAGAAGAGACCTACACTTGCCATAAATGAATACCTATAATTTATTGTTGATGTTGGCGGAAGCATTGAGGTTTTAACCTAGCCCTGTGCCTTCCCAGCTAAGTTGAATAATGCCTTTGGCGATAAAGCCTGCACACCCCAAAAATAGAACAGACCAAACAACACGCTGACCAAATATAGGAACATTACCTTGCTTTAGAACGTCTTTTATTGCCATACCAATGAGAAAAAAGATGGCGGCAAATAATAGATCTAATCCGATAGATTCCAGTATATCGATGTAGTCGTAGAGCATGTCACTTCCTAATGCCATTTTCGTGCACGCACTATATCATTCTTAACATGTAAAGTTAATGATCTATTACCTTGGGCTGTGGATCTCGTTAAGGCAGTCTCTTTGGGCATTTTGGCATAGTAAACGATGATTATATAACTGTCGGATGTATACTCAAGTAACCTCAAGTTGCTTGTTCAGCGAGAATTTATTGGCAGCTGATCAAGGCTGTGATTTGAAGGCATAGTCATTCTACGGCAAGATTATATAGCCCTTTTCATCACTGTTTCTTAATAAAGCGCCTTATAGCGCGTAATACTTCTTGAGGTTTCTCTGCGTGTAACCAGTGTCCAGTATTGGCGATAACATGAGCTTTAGCATTGGGAAATTGGCTTTGAATGTCTTTCTGGTACTGTGTGGTAATGTAATCAGAGTCTGCTCCTTTTAAGAACAAAGTATTAACATCACAAGGTGGGTTTTCTGTCCAGCCAAGAATATTCCAATAGTTTTCTAGAATAGAGTCGACATTAAAACGCCATACTAGCTTGCCTTCTTTTTTGAACAAAGATTTGCTAAGAAACTGTCTAACACCTTCCATTTCGATATGCTGGGCTAGTAGCGCTAAAGCTGAGCTACGATCCGCTGGCGGCGTATTAATAACCGCTTGTAAACCATCAAAGACGTTATCATGTTTTCGGCGTGTATAGGCCACCGGAGCCATATCCATAACAATGAGCTTATTGATCAGTTCACAATGGTCAGCGGCCAATTTCATAGCAACCTTTCCGCCCATAGAGTGACCAATTAACGTTACCTTACTCAAGTTCAACGATACAAGCAGCCTATAGACATCATTGGCCATTTCTGCGTAGCTGTGACTTTCGCTATGGAAGGATTGGCCGTGATTTCGGAGGTCAATACTTAAAACTTGGTGATCGTCGACAAGATCTCGAGCAAGCAGACCTAAATTATCTAGGTTTCCAAACAGTCCGTGTAATAAGACGATGCTATCGCCGCTACCTTGCAGTTTGTAGTTAAGTTGCTGGCTGTCAGGTTGGTTATTGTCTGGCTGAATATGGTTAAACTGATTATGCATAATAGGTATTTTATTGAAGTTTTAAAAGAATGTTATACTCAAGGAGCCTGTTCAGCGAGCATTAATTGGCTTTTGATCAAGGCACTGATTTGAAGGCATAGTCATTCTACGGCAAGGATCAGTCGCACAGAGCAGAAGCCAATAAAACTCGACCCTTGAGGTCACTTGAGTATAGTGTCGGCTTAGTACTCAAGCAAATTGAATATAGCATCTTGAAGTTACTTGGGTATAATTATCAAGATATTAAAACAGTGAGATTGTGAAAAGCGAATGAAAACGATTGAAGTTGATGAAGATCTTTACCGTTATATAGCGGGCCAAACCGAACATATTGGTGAAAGTGCGTCGGATATCCTTCGACGTCTATTGCATGTAGATGGTACAGAGCCTGCTGCCCAAATCACTGAACCGGAAGTTGAAGAACAAACAACAACGGCGATTGAGAGCCAACCTGTAGGAATCGTGGTCAGCAAAGATGCAGGAAATGAAGAGAAAGTAGATGGCATTAAAGTGATGCGCTCACTCCTTATCTCTGATGAATTTGCTGCAAGCAATAAAGCGATCGACCGTTTTATGCTTGTTCTATCGTCGCTGTATCAAATTGATAAGCCGAGCTTTGCCGAAGCTACTCAGGTAAAAGGTAGAACACGAGTCTATTTTGCAGACAATGAAAATGTCCTACTTGCTAGCGGTAAAACCACCAAACCACGAGCGATACCAGCAACCCCATTTTGGGTAATTACCAATAACAACACCAATCGTAAACGTCAAATGGTTGACCAACTAATGACAAGAATGGGGTTCCAAGCTGATTTGATCGAAAAAGTGTGCAGTTCCATATAGTTTTTAGACGGCAGTGTAGTTTTATATGAGATTTAAGCCTCATAATGATGTAGTTCCTCAAACGTCGTTATGAGGCTTTTTTAGTTTTTATTTTTTTGTTTTAAAGGATTATTCGTATGGCAATACACGCTCGCGCAGGGCAAAAAGCTCAGCAAGAAGATTTACATAATATTCCCGCATTAGTGGCAAATTATTTTTTATTGCAACCTGATCCGAGTAACACTGCTCATAAGGTTCAATTTGGAACTTCTGGTCATAGAGGAACAGCAGATAAGTCGACATTTAATGAGAACCATATTTTGGCCATTGCCCAAGCCGTTGCTGAGGTACGACAAAGTAAAGGTACGACAGGTCCGCTGTTTGTAGGTAAAGATACCCATGCACTTTCTGAAGCTGCTATTTTTACCGCCATTGAGGTGTTAATTGCCAACGGAGTACAAGTGATTGTCCAGCAAGATAATGGCTATACTCCGACACCAGGTATTTCTCACGCTATTTTGACGCATAACCTTAAGCAACAAGAAAAAGCGGACGGTATTGTCATTACGCCTTCTCATAACCCACCTCAAGACGGTGGCATTAAGTACAATCCGCCTCATGGTGGCCCAGCAGAAGGTGAGTTAACGAAAGCGATTGAAGATCGTGCTAATCAACTGATTGCCGCTGGTTTAGAAGGTGTTAAACGTATGCCGCTAGCAGAAGCACAAGCAAGTGAGCTGTTGCTGCAAGTGGATTTGGTTAAGCCATACATTGATGATTTGGTCAATGTCATTGATATGGAAGCGATCCAGAAAGCGAATTTAAAAATAGGTGTCGATCCACTTGGCGGATCTGGTATCGACTACTGGCGTCAGATAGCGGAAACATATCAGTTGGATCTTACTTTGGTGAATGAAGCGATTGATCCTTCTTTCCAATTTATGTCATTGGATAAAGATGGTGTGGTTCGAATGGACTGCTCATCACCTTATGCGATGGCGGGGCTATTGGCTCTAAAAGACGATTATGATTTGGCTTTTGGTAATGACCCTGATTATGATCGCCATGGCATTGTCACACCTAAAGGCCTAATGAATCCAAACCATTATCTGGCGGTTTGTATTGATTATTTATACCGTCACCGTGAAGGTTGGGGTAAAGAGGTCGCTGTTGGTAAAACTTTGGTGTCTAGCGCACTGATTGACCGTGTGGTAGCTGATCTTGGCCGTGAACTGTGCGAAGTACCTGTTGGTTTTAAATGGTTTGTTGATGGATTGTATGACGGTTCATTCGGTTTTGGTGGTGAAGAGAGTGCCGGCGCTTCGTTCTTACGTAAAGATGGCACCTCATGGGCGACCGATAAAGATGGTATTCTTTTGTGTTTACTTGCTGCGGAAATAACGGCAGTAACAGGGAAGAATCCTCAACAGTACTATGAAGAGCTGGCCGCGAAACATGGCGAGTCCGCCTATAACCGTATACAAGCGGTAGCAAATCCTGAACAAAAGGCGGTGCTAGCGAAAATGTCACCAGACATGGTTTCTGCTGAGTTACTCGCAGGGGAGCCAATTACGGCTCGCTTAACTAATGCTCCAGGAAACGGTGCAGCAATTGGTGGTTTGAAGGTAACCACTGAAAATGGTTGGTTTGCTGCTCGTCCATCAGGTACTGAAGATATTTATAAGATTTATTGTGAGAGCTTTAAAGGTGAAGAACATCTAAAAGCGATAGAAAAAGAAGCACAAGAAATCGTAAATCAAGTGTTTGCTGACGCGGGTTTATAATATTACGGTGTTGAAAAAATAAGAGGGTTTAGTAGTAAACCCTCTTATTTACTTCGATAACCTAACTAAGGTCTCGCAATATGATCGGTGTCGCACTTACTTGCTGTGCAGTGTACGAAACATATCGCATAGAACTTTTGTGTTTGGTTCCTTGTGGTGCTTTGTTTACCTGTAGCCATATTGTAATATGTAAATGTTCCATTGGTAGTACCACCCCCATCCCAACGTACAGCTGCTGACCAATATGGTTTATCGGTTGGCCAGCCTAAATTAGAAACATCTCCATACTTATCAAAAATCGCTTCAAACACTTCATTAACCGGTATTTGCCAGCCTAGATTATTGCCATTGTATTTCATGTCCTCTAAATTCGTTTGACAATACCATGCCGCTGGTCCTGAATATGCTGATGACAAATACGCACTGCCATCATGTCTCATAAAGAGTGGCCATTTTTTGTCATTCTCGTCATATGAGCCACTATTATATCGTGGGCTTTTTGCTTGATTTATCCCTTCATTATATTCATCCAGTGTTTGTGGGAATGAAAACCACATTGGTATATCTCTAACAAAGACTACATGCTCTGGTTTTGGCGTTGGTTTTTTTGGATCTGTACCATCAGCAATTTCTTGACTGTCTGAAATACCATCGCCGTCAGTATCCACAAATGGGCTATTGGTTTTTTTCGGATCGGTGCCATTGGTCACTTCGTCACCATCGTTAATGCCATCACCATCGGTATCGGGGTTGTTAGGGTCAGTGCCATCAATGTGCTCTTTGCCATTTGAGATGCCGTCGCCATCGTCGTCCTTGTCGCCGTTAATGACGGGGTCGTTGGGATCTTTGGGGTCGGTGCCGATCACGGTCTCTTTGCCATTGGTGATACCGTCGCCATCGGTGTCCTTGTTGCCGTCAGTGATAGGGTCATTGGGATCTTTCGGGTCGGTGCCGATCACGCTTTCTTTACCATTGGTGATGCCGTCGCCATCGGTGTCCTTGTTGCCGTTAATGATAGGGTCATTGGGATCTTTCGGGTCGGTGCCGGTCGGTGCCATTGGTGGCTTCATCGCCATCGCTAATACCGTCGCCATCGGTGTCAGGATTGTTAGGGTCAGTGCCATCAATGTGCTCTTTGCCATTTGGGATACCATCGCCATCGTTGTCCTTGTCACCGTTAATGACGGGGTCGTTGGGATCATTGGGGTCAGTGCCATCAATATGCTCTTTACCATTGGTGATGCCATCGCCATCGGTGTCCTTGTCGCCGTTAATGATGGGGTCATTGGGATCTTTCGGATCGGTGCCATTGGTCACTTCGTCACCATCGTTAATACCATCACCGTCACTATCAGTGTTGGGGACTCTGCCAGATTTATCACTTGAAACAGATATTAGCGGATTGGTAGAGTCATTTTTACAACCAACGATGCTGAACATACACAATACAAGTAGAATTGTTCTTATAATCATAATGAATACCTCTTACATTAAAGGCTAAACGAAGGAGATATCAGCTCTACTCGTCGATTTAACATGCGTCCTTCAGCGGTACGATTACTGGCTTTTGGCCAATGCTCACCTTTACCTGTGATGGTGAGACGATCCTTGTTTATTCCTTGATATTTTAGATAGTTAGCAACACTTCTTGCTCGCGATATAGACAGTGTCATATTGGATTCGGCAGTACCGATGTTGTCAGTGTGACCAATAATTTCCAGAGTAGATTGCGGATATTTTTTGAGTCTTAGTAAAATGTTTTGTAACCGAGACTTCATAAAATCTGTTAGTTGATGGCTTCCGCTCTTAAACATGACAAGATCATTTGTTTCCGAACTAATGATCTCTTTGTATTCTTTTATAAAAATGCGTTCATGTTCAGGTTCAACTAAGAGGTTAGGTTGTGAAATGGCTGGAATACTTTCTGACTGATTAAAGAAGTAATTGAGGCCAAGTGTGAATAAGTGCATATCGGATTCGCCCACATACTTGATATCATCTGCCCATTGATATTCAGCATTGATTGATAACGAAGGGGTAAAAAAATATTCTCCTCCTAATGAAAGAAGCGGAGAGGCTCCTGATTTTTCATCGGTATTTTGTGCTTTCCAAAGCAAACCGCCTGCCTTGCCATAAACAAATGCTTGTTCTTGTTCTGTAAGCGGAAGCTTCTTACGTATCGAAATTTCTACACCATTGATAGCAACATCAATGGTGCGATCGGTGAACGTTGCTGTAGGAGAACCTAAATCGTGATAGGCACTTTCTATGGCAAAGTTGTAAGGTAATGTGTAGCCAGCCAACAGCTTGTAAACGGCGGTACTTTCTTTACAACTTGTCGAGGTGTTGCTGCAAGTGCTGCTGTATGTCGAAACTCCGATACCTGCGCCGATATACGGTTCTGAGTTCGCAGTGCTGTTGTAGGCTAGCGTTATAACCATAAAGAGCATATTTCGAAGGCAATTTATATACTTCGTAGCTGTCATAGAAGAATCAACCTTAAATTCTTTTGTTTTCTGGGATTAAATGTAAATATTTTATCTACTTAAATTTCTTGGATTAATTGGTTGTGTTATTTTTATGGGAGGATATGTCTTCTTTGTTTGTGTAAGTAATAAGATTTTTCTTATTTATTTTCTGAGTCTAAATTTAGCTATCTACCATTTTTTCAAACGAAAATGTTTTAACTTATTGATTTGTGAGGAATTTTAGAGATGTTGGGCAAGGGGTGTTTATTAGGTTAAATATGATATTAATGGTGGTTGTACTGAAGGTTGTGTGTTCTAACGTTTTCTTTTTTCTAGTTTTTTTTAAATTTTCTTCTTTGAAGTAATTGTGTTTATGTTTGAATATAATTTAAGATGGAATGTCATTCTTTTTTTTGTTTCTAAATGTTTTTATAAGGTGCAAGCTGGCTGTTAAATTACTATTGAGCATTTTATATGTTATGCCACTTCTTTTTTAATTAAAATCAAACTATTTCAAAATGCAGAACTTAAAACGATAGCAATGTGTATAGTTCAAAAAGAGAGTGGGAGGAATGACTAACCCTTTTAAGGTTGTTTAATTTGAGGCCAGTTATCCGGAACAATCATCCAAAATTGCCCTGTTTGATCTTGGCAGTGTACGGTATATTGCAATGGATTATTTGGCAGAATATAGCGTTCGGCTTGGCCAACGTTTCCTGCAATCCAGTTAATTTTATCTAATCGATAAAGGGGCTCTGTTATCTGTTTCCACTGGTGTTGATAACACCAAAGGCCAGTAATGGAGTGGTGGTTGATGCGGTGTCCTAAGCAGTGCTGAGGAAGGCTGTTTTGTTCAAATGGATTGATATAAAGCCGGCCTTGCATAAATAGATGTGAAGTGATGTTGCTAATATAAGGATATCGCTGCTTAAATGTGTCTGTTGCTGACATCGCTAACTGATGATTCAGCATATGGTTCAGTTTTAGATCTAGCCGATCACGGCTATCTGGACCATACCAATGATCATCGTGTAGAAGATAAAATTTAATGGCAACTTCCCAATGCTGATAGTTACTCTGGTGCTGTACGATAAAATCAATGGCACCTAAGGTTCTTCTATTGGCGATTAGCTGAATCTCTTCCGCCACAACTTGATACTGTTCTGATTGTTCGAATAACTGTTTACACAGGGCTTGGTAGACAAACCCTAGGCGTTTATTGCCAGAGTAATTGACGACAAAATCAACGGAGTGGTCACTAAAAGGGTTACTTGCTATTGGTAATTGATCGGGGCATAAAATAGTTTGCTGTTGAGTAATCCAACGAGCGGCTTTTTCTAGTGATGCCTGCATGACCGATTTCCTGTAATATTCTCAATTAACGCTTGTTAATAAACGGTATAACACAATATGAACCACTTGCAATTAGAGTTACTGTTAAATAAAAAATTGTCTCCTGAGTTAATTAAGGATTATTGCCCAAATGGACTTCAGGTAGAAGGGCGACAAGAAGTGTTAAAAATGGTTACCGGAGTAACGGCATCGCAAGCACTTATTGATAAAGCCATTGAGTTAAAAGCCGATGCTTTGCTTGTTCATCATGGTTATTTTTGGAAAGGTGAACCAGAAGCCATTCGCGGAATGAAAGGCTCGAGAATAAAAGCACTGATTCACAATGACATCAACTTGTACGCGTATCATTTACCATTAGATGTACACCCTGAGTTGGGTAACAATGCTAAGTTAGCCAGTTTGTTGGGTATTGAAATAACGGGTGGCTTAGAGCCATCACCTCAGTCTGTTGCTCTGCATGGAGAGCTAGCCCATAGTATGTCTGGTACTGAGTTGGCTGAGAAAATTGCATCGGTATTAAATCGAGAACCATTACATATCGCACCGGATATGGATAAGCCAATCAAAACAGTGGGTTGGTGTACAGGTGGTGGACAAGATTATATTGAGCTTGCGGCTGCCAGAGGGTTAGACGCATTTATTTCGGGAGAGATTTCCGAGCGAACAACATACTCTGCAAGGGAGCAAGGTATTCACTACTTTAGTGCAGGGCACCATGCTACTGAGCGATATGGTGTAAAAGCGCTAGGAGAGTGGTTAGCGGAAGAACATGGCTTAGATGTTCAGTTTATTGATATCGATAATCCAGTATAGTGACTCTTATTAACTGATGGCTACGCAATAAAAAAGGTTGGCATAAGCCAACCTTTTATCTAGCAAGGAGTCATATTCTCATACGCTCTTTACTTGCGGTTATCCGTTACTCACGTTCATGCAGAGGGTTAAACTCACGCATTTCTTGACCTGTGTAAAGCTGACGTGGACGACCAATACGGTTATCCGGATCTCCGTGCATCTCATTCCAGTGAGCGATCCAACCGATAGTACGAGCCATAGCAAAAATTACAGTAAACATGGACACTGGAATACCGATCGCTTTGAGGATAATACCTGAGTAGAAATCTACGTTCGGGTACAGTTTCTTCTCAACGAAGTATTCATCAGACAGTGCAATTTTCTCAAGCTCCATAGCAACATCTAACAATGGATCTTCAATGTTAAGCTCTTTTAGTACTTCGTGACATGCTTCACGCATAACCGTTGCACGTGGGTCATAGTTCTTATAAACACGGTGACCGAAGCCCATTAGACGGAATGGGTCATCTTTATCCTTGGCTTTCTTCACGTAAGTTGGGATGTTATCCACTGAACCAATTTCTTCTAGCATACGAAGACATGCTTCGTTAGCACCACCATGAGCAGGACCCCATAATGACGCAATACCCGCCGCAATACATGCAAATGGGTTAGCACCAGAAGAACCCGCTAAACGCACAGTTGACGTTGATGCGTTCTGTTCGTGGTCTGCATGCAAGGTTAAGATTTTGTCCATTGCACGAGCAACAACAGGGTTTACATTATAATCTTCGCATGGGTTTGCGAACATCATATGTAAGAAGTTCTCTGCGTAGCTTAAATCGTTTCTTGGGTAAATAAATGGCTGGCCAATAGAGTACTTGTAACACATTGACGCCAAAGTCGGCATTTTAGATAGTAGACGGTATGCCGCAATTTCACGGTGTGTGTCGTTATTAATATCTAATGAGTCATGATAGAAGGCCGCTAGAGCACCTACTACGCCTACCATTATTGCCATTGGGTGAGCATCACGTCGGAAACCGTGGAAGAAGCTTGCGATCTGTTCGTGAACCATAGTGTGCTTGGTTACGATTTTCTTAAACTCTTCATATTCCTTACGATTAGGGGCTTCGCCGTATAGCAGTATGTAGCAGACTTCCAGGTAATCTGCATTGTTAGCAAGCTGATCAATTGGGTAGCCTCGGTGTAGAAGTACACCTTTTCCACCATCAATAAAAGTGATTTGGGACTCACAAGATGCAGTGGCAAGAAAACCAGGGTCAAAAGTAAAGTAGCCATTTGAGCCTAGCTTACGAACATCGATTACCTCAGGGCCTAAAGTACCATCCATAATCGGCAGTTCAATTGGTGCTTTACCTTCAATATGAAGGGTCGCATTCTTATCTGCCATAACAATCTCCTTTGATTATAATTTTATCCATCCAGGACTTTATTAGTGTGACAATTTGTACTCATGATCATAACTAAAGTCAATTTTTCTAACTTTTTGTGTGCACTTGTTAAGATTTTCATCATTTTTCGTTGAAAAAACATGTTCTGTGTAGCAGTTTTTGTTAAGACAATTGTATTAATATGTTGCCAGCCGTATAGTGACCAAGAATTTTGTTGTTAACTCCTTATAAATTCAAGGCTAGAAAGAAATAACGTCATTAAAATTTCACTAGTCATTTAACAAAAAATTTACATTTAAAGTCCCGCTTAACGGCTATAAATGTTAAATTAAAGTTAAGTTTTGCGGGGTTGACATCTTAAATTGATCATAACAATAAATGCTCAAAGGAGCTGAGTGAGCAAGCCCGTGAAAGAAAGAAAGCCAAGACCTGTTAATCTCGATTTACAGACCATTCATTTTCCGATTACTGCAATCGCGTCCATCGTCCATCGCGTGTCAGGTGTGATTACATTTGTAGCTGTCGGTATTTTGCTTTGGTTGTTGTCATTATCCCTCTCCTCACCACAAGGCTTTATGCAAGCCGCTGATCTAGTCGATAGCTTTTTAGTGAAGTTTATCTTGTGGGGAATCTTAACTGCACTTGCCTACCATATTGTTGGTGGTATTCGTCATCTTATAATGGACTTAGGTCATTATGAAGATTTTGAATCCGGCACAATGACGGCCAAGGTTACTTTTGCTGCTACTGCAGTATTGTCGTTACTTGGAGGAATTTTGGTATGGTAAAGCATGTATCATCGTTTGGTCGTAATGGTATCCACGACTTCCTACTGATTCGTGCCACAGCTATTATCCTGACTTTGTATACCATATACATTGTTGGGTTTTGTGCTTTTGGTGGCGAAATCACTTACCACACATGGACAGCTTTTTTTGGTGGAACCTTTACCAAAGCGTTTTCCATGTTGGCACTGACCTCTATATTGATCCATGCATGGATTGGTATCTGGCAAGTGTTAACTGACTATATCAAGCCAAATTTAGTACGCGGTTTGCTTCAATTCGCATTTGTAGCAGTACTGTTCGTCTATTTCTTCTCTGGCCTATTTATTCTGTGGGGTGCGTAAGTGACTATTCCAGTTCGTGAATTCGATGCCGTTGTAATCGGTGCCGGTGGCGCAGGTATGCGTGCCGCATTACAAATTTCAGAGCAGGGCCTAAGTTGTGCCTTGTTATCAAAAGTATTTCCAACCCGTTCTCACACTGTATCTGCTCAAGGCGGTATTACGGTTGCGCTTGGTAACTCTCACCAAGACAATTGGCAGTGGCATATGTATGACACAGTAAAAGGTTCCGATTATATCGGTGACCAGAATGCCATTGAATATATGTGTAAGAACGGTCCAGAGTCTGTGATTGAACTAGAGAAAATGGGTTTACCGTTCTCTCGTTTTGAAGATGGTTCAATATATCAACGTCCGTTTGGTGGTCAATCAAAAGAGTTTGGTGGCGAGCAAGCAGCACGTACAGCGGCGGCGGCAGACCGTACAGGTCACGCATTGCTGCATACTCTGTATCAACAAAATATTAAGCATAAAACCACCATCTTCTCTGAGTGGTATGCGTTGGACTTAGTGAAGAACCAAGACGGCGCAATCATGGGCTGTACTGCTATCTGTATGGAAAGTGGTGAGATTTGTTACTTCAAATCTAAAGCAACTATTTTAGCCACCGGTGGCGCAGGACGTATTTACGCCTCGACCACTAATGCTCATATTAATACTGGTGATGGTGTTGGTATGGCGTTGCGTGCTGGCGTACCAATGCAAGATATTGAAATGTGGCAGTTCCACCCAACGGGAATCGCTGGTGCCGGGGTATTGGTAACAGAAGGTTGTCGTGGTGAAGGTGGTTATCTCCTCAATAAAGATGGCGAAAGATTCATGGAGCGTTACGCTCCAAATGCGAAAGACCTTGCAGGTCGTGACGTTGTCGCTCGTTCTATGATGATAGAAATCCGTGAAGGTCGTGGTTGCGATGGCCCATGGGGACCTCATATTAAGCTTAAGCTTGATCATCTTGGTAAAGATGTTCTTGAGTCTCGTTTACCGGGTATTTGTGAGCTGTCGAGAACATTCGCTCACGTCGATCCTGTTAAAGAGCCAATCCCTGTTATTCCAACGTGTCACTACATGATGGGTGGTGTACCTACTCAGGTTTCTGGTCAAGCCATTAAGCTTGATGGCAGCGGTAATGATGTAGAAGTACAAGGCCTGTTTGCTTGTGGTGAAATTGCATCTGTATCAGTACATGGTGCGAACCGATTAGGCGGTAACTCACTGCTTGATTTGGTGGTATTTGGTCGTGCAACAGGCTTACACCTTGGTGAAACATTACAAGCGCAAGCTGAAGCTCGCCCTGCAACTGAGTCAGACATTGAAGAGTCATTGGCTCGTACAATGCGATGGGAAAATAGCAGCACTGGTGAAGATCCAGTTCAGATTCGCAAAGATCTGCAATCTTGTATGCAAAATAGTTTCTCTGTATTCCGTGAAGGAGATGCTATGGCGAATGGACTTAATGAGTTGAAAGTGATTCGTGAGCGTTTACAAAATGCCCACCTTTCTGACAAGTCATCAGAGTTCAATACCCAACGTATCGAATGTTTGGAATTAGACAACTTAATGGAAACCGCATTTGCTACCGCAGTCGCGGCAAATTACCGCACAGAAAGTCGCGGTGCGCATGCTCGTTTTGATTATCCTGACCGTGATGATGAGCAATGGCTATGCCACTCAATCTTTAATCCGGAAACAGAAGAGATGTCTAAGCGTGATGTAAACATGGAGCCGGTTCATCGTGAAGCGTTTCCTCCAAAAGTACGTACATACTAAAGGGAGACTAAAACAATGATGAAACTAACTTTCTCTCTTTACCGTTATAATCCTGATGTGGATAACAAACCACACATGAAGGAGTACACTCTTGAAGTGGAAGAGGGCTCCGATATGATGGTTTTGGATGCTCTTATTCTATTAAAAGAGCAAGATTCCTCGATCTCGTTTAGACGTTCTTGCCGCGAAGGTGTGTGTGGCTCTGATGGCCTAAACATGAATGGCAAAAATGGTCTAGCATGTATCACTCCATTATCCGACTTAATGGAGAAGAATCCTATTGTAATTAGGCCATTACCAGGATTACCTGTTGTTCGTGATTTAATAGTGGACATGACGCAGTTTTATGATAATTATGCAAAGGTAAAACCATATTTAATATCGGATGGTGCCCTACCACCTTCGAGAGAACATCTTCAAGCCCCTGAAGATCGTGCTCATCTTGATGGTCTTTACGAATGTATTATGTGTGCTTGCTGTACCACATCCTGCCCATCCTTCTGGTGGAATCCGGACAAATTTATTGGCCCTGCGGGATTACTAGCTGCTTATCGTTGGTTGATAGACAGTCGTGATACAGCTAGGGACGAACGCCTATCCGATCTTGATGATGCTTTCAGTGTTTTTCGTTGTCATGGCATCATGAATTGTGTAAGTGTATGTCCTAAAGGATTAAATCCGACCAAAGCCATTGGTCACATTAAGACCATGCTGGTGAATAAATCGGTTTAACATATAAGTATTGCCGGCTTCTTTTTTAGATAGCCGGCTAAAACAGGCCAACGGAATGTTGGATTAATATAACCTACTGTTTAAGGGAAAATATGCACAACGGCGTGATGAAGGCATGGCTCGAGTCTTCACACTTGGCTGGTGCCAATGCAACTTATGTAGAGGAACTCTACGAACTGTATCTAAGTGACCCCGATTTAGTAAGTGATGAGTGGAAACGTGTATTTGATGAGCTGCCTATGCAGACATCTGAGATTGCAGAGCAGTCTCATTCACGAGTTCGAGATTACTTCCGGCGACTCGCTCAAGAGACAAAGCATTACAATGTCCAAGTTAGTGATCCTGATGTCGATGCAAAACAAGTAAAAGTACTGCAGTTAATTAATGCCTATCGTTTCCGAGGGCATCAAGCTGCCAATTTAGATCCACTGGGAATCTGGCAAAGAGACCCCGGTCCTGATCTTGACCCTGCCTTCCATAATCTTACTGAAGACGACTTTGAAGAGACGTTTAACGTAGGTTCCTTTGCGGTTTCGCAAGAGACCATGCAACTAAAAGATCTCTATGGTGCATTAAAGAAAACCTATTGTGGTTCTATCGGCGCAGAATATATGCATATGATCAATACTGAGCAGAAACGTTGGGTTCAACAACGTTTGGAATCAGTATTAGGCCAGCCATCATTTACTGCTGACGAGAAGAAGACGTTTTTAGAAGAGCTTACCGCAGCGGAAGGTTTGGAACGATATTTAGGTGCTAAGTTCCCTGGAGCAAAACGATTTTCTTTAGAAGGTGGTGATGCCCTAATACCCATGATGAAAGAGTTAATTCGTCATGCAGGTAAATCGGAAATGCGCGAAGTCGTTATAGGAATGGCTCACCGTGGTCGTCTCAATATGTTGGTTAATGTATTGGGTAAGAAACCACAAGATCTATTCGATGAGTTTGCAGGTAAACATGGTGAAAGTTGGGGAACCGGTGACGTGAAATATCACCAAGGTTTTTCAGCCGACTTTGCGACTCCAGGTGGCGATGTTCACCTAGCTTTGGCGTTTAACCCTTCTCACTTAGAGATAGTCAACCCAGTAGTGATGGGGTCTGTAAGAGCTCGTCAAGATAGACTTGGTGATGATGATGGGAGCAAAGTATTACCTATTACCATCCATGGTGACTCAGCTATTGCGGGACAAGGGGTGGTTCAAGAAACCTTCAACATGTCTCGAACTCGTGGTTTCCAAGTAGGCGGTACAGTACGTATCGTAGTCAATAACCAAGTTGGCTTTACTACATCTAACCCACAAGATACGCGTTCAACTATGTACTGTACTGACATCGCTAAGATGGTTCAGGCACCTATTTTCCATGTTAATGCCGATGATCCAGAAGCGGTTGCTTTCATCACACGCATTGCATTGGACTACCGCAACACCTTTAAGCGTGACGTGGTTATCGACTTAGTCTGTTATCGCCGACATGGCCATAATGAAGCAGACGAACCAAATGCGACTCAGCCTTTGATGTATCAAAAAATCAAAAAGCACCCAACACCTCGTAAGCTATATGCAGACGTGTTAATTGATCGTGGTGAGTTTGATATTGAAACGGCAACTGAGCTGGTAAATGGGTACCGTGATGCGCTTGACCATGGAGAAGTTGTGGTTAAAGAGTGGCGTCCAATGGAGATGCACTCGGTAGACTGGAACCCTTACTTAGGTCATGACTGGAATATTGAATGGGACAGCAAGTTTGAATTTGAGCGTCTTAAAAAGCTTGGTGAAAAACTGTGTCAGCATCCAGAAAGTCATAAACTGCAAAGTCGTGTGAACAAGATTTATAACGATAGACGTTCCATGCTTAATGGTGAAAAACCATTAGATTGGGGTATGGCTGAAATCTTGGCATACGGTACGCTTGTTGATGATAGCCGACGTATTCGACTATCTGGTCAGGACTCTGGCCGTGGCACCTTCTTCCATCGTCACTCTGTTCTACATAATCAGGATGACGCGAGTACCTTTGTACCTCTACAAAATGTACACAATAAGCAGGGGCCATTTGAAGTCTTTGATTCGGTATTGTCTGAAGAAGCGGTGTTAGCTTTTGAATATGGCTATGCAACGGCTGAACCTGGTGGATTAACGATTTGGGAAGCACAGTTTGGTGACTTTGCTAATGGTGCCCAAGTGGTTATTGACCAGTTTATCTCTTCTGGTGAACAGAAATGGGGACGCTTGTGTGGACTAACGATGCTATTGCCACACGGCTATGAAGGTCAGGGCCCAGAGCACTCATCTGCGCGTCTTGAACGTTATCTACAGTTGTGTGCGGAGCAAAATATACAGGTCGTTGTCCCGTCGACTCCGGCGCAGGTATACCATATGTTACGTCGCCAAGTTGTTCGACCTATGCGTCGACCGCTTATTGTGATGTCGCCTAAATCGCTACTACGACACCCGTTATGTACATCAACGCTAGAAGAGCTTTCTGATGGTACTTTCCAACCTGCAATTCCAGAGGTGGATAGTTTAGACGCCAGCAAAGTGAAGCGAGTTGTATTCTGTTCCGGTAAAGTTTATTACGACTTACTTGAGCAGAGACGTAAGAATGAGCAGGACGATGTTGCTATTGTCCGTATTGAACAGCTTTATCCATTCCCACTATTTGAAGTTCGCGACATTATTGCCGCCTACGAAAATGTGCAAGATTTTGTCTGGTGCCAAGAAGAGCCTCAAAACCAAGGCGCTTGGTATTGTAGCCAGCACAATTTCCTCAATGCTATACAGGGAGCGACATTGAAATACGCTGGTCGTCCAGCCTCTGCTTCACCTGCCGTAGGATATATGTCCGTACACATGAAACAACAGAAAGCGTTAGTTGATGATGCTTTAAATCTAGACTTTTAAAAGTTCTAGAAGTTAAGGAAGAAGAGATTATGACAATTGAAATTCTGGTTCCAGATTTGCCTGAATCCGTTGCTGACGCCACTGTTGCGACATGGCATAAGCAACCTGGAGAAGCGATAGCTCGTGATGAAGTTATTGTTGATATAGAAACCGACAAAGTGGTGCTGGAAGTTCCTGCACCAGAAGCGGGTGTGTTAGAAGCGATCATTGAAGAAGAGGGTGCCACAGTACTGTCTAAACAATTGATTGCTAGGTTAAAGCCGGGAGCAGTCGCAGGCCAACCGACTTCAGATACCACTGAATCAACAGAGGCATCGCCAGATAAGCGCCATAAAGCCTCTCTGGATGAAGAGAGTAATGACTGGTTAAGCCCAGCAGTTCGTCGCCTACTTGGCGAGCATGGACTAGAAGCTAGCCAAGTAAAAGGCACTGGTGTTGGTGGGCGTATCACTCGTGAAGACGTAGAAGCTTACCTTGCTAACAAGCCTGCTCAAGTTGAGAAAAAAGAGCAAGAGCCAGCGGTTGAGGTTCCAGCGGCAGCACGTAGTCAAAAACGTGTTCCTATGACTCGTCTACGTAAAACAGTGGCAAACCGACTGCTAGAAGCGAAAAATAGCACCGCGATGCTGACCACGTTTAACGAAGTGAACATGAAACCGATTATGGATCTTCGTAAGCAGTATAAAGACCAATTTGAAGAGCGCCACGGCGTGCGTCTTGGCTTTATGTCCTTCTATGTAAAAGCAGTGACAGAAGCGCTAAAACGCTACCCTGAAGTGAACGCGTCAATTGATGGTACTGATATTGTTTATCACAATTACTTTGATATTAGCATGGCAGTATCTACTCCTCGTGGGTTGGTGACTCCTGTACTAAAAGATTGTGATTCATTGGGTATGGCTGATATTGAGAAAGGCATCAAAGAGCTTGCTATTAAAGGTCGTGATGGAAAACTCACTGTCGACGAACTTATTGGTGGAAACTTCACCATCACCAATGGTGGTGTATTTGGTTCATTAATGTCGACACCAATTATCAACCCGCCTCAAGCGGCAATACTTGGTATGCATAAAATTCAAGACCGTCCAATGGCGGTTGATGGAAAAGTAGAAATCTTGCCAATGATGTATCTGGCACTCTCTTATGATCACAGATTAATCGATGGACGCGAGTCGGTTGGTTTCTTGGTGACCATCAAAGAACTGCTAGAAGATCCAGCAAGACTATTGCTGAATGTATAGATAAAAAATTGAGTTGGGCTTTTAGTCCTATTCACTGGGTATCAGGGGAGAGCCACTCTGATACCCTAACTAGTTATCCAATAACGGCTAGTTAAAAGTACCTCAAAAGGTAAAGGTCCCTAAATGAATTAGGTGAACCTTAATGGAAATAATAATTCCCCCAAGGGATAAACATACGGAATAGCGTAATGAATTTGCATGAATATCAAGCCAAACAGCTGTTTGCTGAGTTCGGTTTGCCTGTCCCAGAAGGCTTTGCTTGTGATACTCCACAAGAAGCATTTGAAGCAGCTGGCCGCATAAGTACCGAGAAAAAAGTCGTTAAATGCCAAGTGCACGCAGGTGGACGTGGTAAAGCTGGTGGTGTTGAACTGCACGACACTAAAGATGGTGTTAAAGCCTTTGCTCAAAAGTGGCTAGGTAAGAACTTAGTGACTTATCAAACAGATGCCAATGGACAGCCTGTTACAAAGATTTTGGTTGAAGAAGCATCTAACATCGCCAATGAGCTCTATCTTGGTGCTGTAGTCGATCGTTCTAGCCGTCGCATCGTCTTTATGGCCTCGACTGAAGGTGGCGTTGAGATTGAAAAAGTAGCTGAAGAGACTCCAGAGCTAATCCATAAAGCGGCAATTGATCCGTTGGTTGGCCCACAAGCGTACCAAGGTAGAGAGTTGGCGTTTAAGTTGGGTCTTGAAGGGGATCAAATTAAGCAGTTTACTAAGATCTTCATGGGTCTGGGCAACATGTTTGCTCAATATGATTTAGCTCTGCTAGAAATCAACCCATTGGTGATCACTGGTGAAGGCAATCTACTATGTCTTGATGGCAAGATTAACATTGATTCCAATGCTATGTATCGTCAGCCTAAACTTCGTGAAATGCACGATCCTTCACAAGAAGATGAGCGTGAAGCTCATGCCGCACAGTGGGAGCTGAACTATGTTGCACTTGATGGCAGCATTGGTTGTATGGTTAACGGTGCCGGCCTAGCGATGGGTACGATGGATATCGTTAACTTGCATGGTGGCCAGCCTGCAAACTTCCTAGATGTGGGCGGCGGCGCGACGAAAGAGCGCGTGACCGAAGCATTTAAGATCATCCTGTCTGACGATAATGTAAAAGCCGTTCTAGTGAATATCTTCGGCGGAATTGTTCGCTGTGATCTTATCGCAGACGGTATTATCGGTGCAGTAGAAGAGGTTGGTGTAAAAGTCCCTGTTGTTGTTCGATTAGAAGGTAACAATGCCCCATTAGGCTCGAAGAAATTAGCCGAAAGTGGATTGAACATCATTGCTGCGAATTCCCTAAAAGAAGCCGCAGAAAAAGTAGTTGCTGCAGCGGAGGGCAAATAATGTCTGTATTAATTGATAAAAATACTAAAGTTATCTGCCAAGGTTTCACTGGTGGACAGGGTACGTTCCACTCAGAGCAAGCGATTGACTACGGAACACAAATGGTGGGTGGTGTATCTCCGGGTAAAGGCGGTCAAACTCACTTAGGACTACCTGTTTTCAATACGGTACGTGATGCCGTTGAAGAGACAGGTGCTACAGCATCGGTCATTTATGTACCAGCACCGTTCTGCAAAGATGCCATTCTTGAAGCTATCGATGCAGGCATTAAGCTTATCGTAACTATTACCGAAGGCATTCCAACATTAGACTTACTGGATGTTAAAGTACGTCTTGATGAAGCTGGTGTGGTCATGATTGGTCCTAACTGCCCAGGTGTTATTACTCCTGATGAATGTAAAATTGGCATCATGCCGGGTCACATTCATAAGAAAGGTAAAGTGGGTATTGTTTCTCGTTCTGGTACATTAACTTATGAAGCAGTTAAGCAGACGACGGATGAAGGCTTTGGCCAGTCTACGTGCGTTGGTATTGGTGGTGACCCTATCCCGGGTTCTAACTTTATCGACATCCTGAAACTGTTCCAAGAAGATCCAGAAACAGAAGCCATCGTAATGATCGGTGAGATTGGTGGTACAGCAGAAGAGGAAGCAGCGGCATTTATTAAAGATAATGTCACTAAACCTGTTGTTTCTTATATCGCTGGTGTTACAGCTCCTCCTGGTAAACGAATGGGTCACGCTGGGGCAATTATCTCTGGTGGTAAAGGAACGGCTGAAGATAAATTTGCTGCATTAGAAGCGGCAGGCGTTAAAACGGTAAAAAGTTTAGCGGATATCGGTTCAGCACTACGTGAAGTGACAGGTTGGTAAACATAACTGCCATTTGACGACGAAAAGCTCAGAGTAATATCTGGGCTTTTTTATGTCTTGTTGATAATTAAAATAATTAAAAGGAAACAATTAAATGACAATGTTGGTATTAGGGTTGCTGCTATTTTTGGGAATACATTCTGTTTCGATTATTTCTGTCTCATTTCGCGATAGTATGGCGGCAAAAAGTGCACTAGGCTGGAAAGCATTTTACTCAATTGTCTCTTTGCTTGGGGTGATTTTGATAGCGAAAGGGTATGCCGCTGCACGACTGGATCCTGTGATTATTTATAATGCACCTCTGTGGCTTAGACATCTGGCCTTTTTGTTAATGCTGCCTGCGATGATTTTTTTTGTTGCGCCTTACTTCCCTGGAAGAATTAGCCAAACTCTCAAGCATCCACAATTGGTGGCGGTTAAGATTTGGGCTCTTAGCCATCTATTAGTGAATGGCACTCTGGCGGATATCGTGCTATTTGGTGCTTTCTTAGCTTGGGCTGTGGTTGATAGAATTTCGATGAAAAAACGTTCACAACGTCCGCTACCTGGTCTTAAACCTGCGGGAATAAACGATGTGATTGCCATTGTTATTGGGCTTGGCGCAACCGTGGCACTGTTATTCTCTCTGCATGGAATGCTAATCGGTATGCCATTGCTTGGCTAATGATTCATATCACAGCTTAGTACGCTTTTAGATGAACCCTTCGGGCAGCATTTTTTGGCATTTTCTACAGCGTTATCGCCTAATTGTATCGTTGACTACACGGCACAGACGCTGCCTTGTATAAAACACCAACAAAGAGCTGCAAAAATATACCGGAAAGGTCAACAGATCCTAGCGACGTCTAACGTGATAATGATAAAGAGATGTTATTCAACATCTCTTTTTTATACCTGTCTTATTATACCGGTTTAGATGCAAATCCAGCTCGCATGCTAATGCTGCTAAGAGTAGCAAAAACCATAATAACCACGCCCAAATGCCACGCTTCACTTATGCCTATTTTCACCAGCAACATACTTGATAAAGCAGAGAATATCATCTGTCCCCCGCCAGATAATGCCGCAACGGAGCCAGCCTTTCTTTTATAAGGGATTAACAGCTGAGATTGGGCGCAAGGAAACGCCATGCCATTGCCCATGTTTAACACAAACTGACCTGCCATCATGGCGGCAGGGTGAAGAGGGGCAATGATTAACCAGATTGCGGCGCTAAGATGCACCACGGGTACTAGGTAGAGCATCCTCTTACTGCCAATAATGGGACGGAGTCGATTACAGGTAAAACCGCCAGCCAATAAACCGAAAGCAGGAATCAGCGCCCAAACCGCATATTGATCAGAGGTCATGCCTATATGAATCTGCATAATGAAAGGCATAACAGAGATAGAAAGTACAACCAAGCTAAAATTATACCAACCTAGGCTGGCAAAACTTAAGAAGTACTTAGATTGAATTAACTGCTGATATGTTGTCAGTATCGTCTTTGGGTTTGGTAACGGCTGTTTCGCTGGCAGTGTTTCTGAAAATAGAAACAGCAAAGAGACGAGTAACGTTAAGATATAAGAAAAAAGTGAGATAAATACCGCCAGCCAGCCAAAGCTATGGTTAATAAAACCGCCTAATACAGGAGCGATAATGGGGGTAAATGACGCAACAATTGCAACCCATGATAATGCCTTTGGTAGCTCGTGTTGATCATAAGAGTCACGCAGTGAAGCGCGAGATAGCACCGCGCAGCATCCAGCACCAAGTCCTTGAATAAACCGACCAAGTACCAGCATTTCAAATGATTGGCTAGCAAATATCGCCAATGTTAAGCCAATAAGTGCAAGTGTTAACCCTGTCAGCAATACCGGTTTTCTGCCCAGCGCGTCAGAGATAGGGCCATAAAGAAATTGAGATGGACCAAAACCAAGTAAGTAGATTGAAATAAGCAACTGAGCTTGATCAGAACTGATTGAAAAATCTTGCGCGATCCATGGCAGTGAAGGGAAAACGAGTCCCATGCTAAATTGACCGATACTCACTATGAGGCAGGCGAGTAAGACGGGTTTCCATTTAAAAACCGATGACATTGATAATCCAAATTGAATAATGGTGGAGACATTTACCGGAGTAATACCATGAGCTTAATATTGGAATTGTTTGATTTGCTCAGCGGGGTTCAGCTGCATCAGTATACACTAATTTGAATATGAATTTTGATTATACACAAGTAATTTTGCGCGGCATGTTTAGCGAGAGCAGTGTGATTCCTGGTGAAGTGATGGGGAAGAGAGAACGGCTAAAATAAGTGGAAAATTTATAATTTCGATTGCAATTTTCTGATTTTTTAAGCTTAATGCAGCCCATCTAGCCGTGGTTCTTTATAGATAATTCGCGTGACAATTCGTGTGGCGCTTGAACACTCGCATTTTAGCCTAGTGTCGTCAGGCTCGGCATAAATAAAAAATGAGAAATATGAACAGTTATCGTTATTTTATTGGTCAGCAATGGCCTCTACTATCATTTGGTCTCCTTACCGTTTTTGCAGGTAACTTGGGACAGTCTTTTTTCCTTAGTTGGTTTGGCGCGGATATTCAAAGAGATCTCTCTATATCTGCTATTGATTATGGTATGACATACGCGATTGCGACGCTGTGTAGTAGCATTACCATTATGTTTGTTGGTGGTATGGTGGATCGCTGGGCGGTTCGTCGTTTTACCACGTTAGTTGCGTTCGTCTTGGCGAGTGCCTGCTTGGTAATGGCAAATGTTGCCTCTCCAATCATGCTCTTTTTTGCATTTTATCTACTAAGGCTGACTGGTCAGGGCTTGCTGCCGCATACCGCACAGACAACTATGATCCGTTGTTACACTCATCAGCGGGGCAAAGCTATCAGTATTGCGGGAAGTGGCGTGGCTATTGGTGAAGTAATATTGCCCACCTTGGTGGTTATTTTGATTGGCTGGTTAGGCTGGCGCAGCAGTTGGTTGGCGTTATCTGCTGTAGTGGTATTCATATACCTTCCCATCGCTTATTACTTATTGTCTAAAACCGATCAAGTCAAAATCTTAGCCAAAACGGCACGAGCAAAAGTGACAGGTGTAAATAAAAGTGGTCGACGAGAAGTACTATCAGATTGGCGTTTCTGGTCTATTTTACCTTCAACATTAGCAGCTCCTTTTGTAGTAACGGGTGTTTTTATTCAACAAAACTTTTTATTAACGCAAAAAGTGTGGTCACCTACCTTACTGGCAAATAGCTTTGTTGCATATGGAATCATGCACTGGGTAAGTTCCATGATTGCAGGAACCTTGGTAGATAAGTACGGAGCTAAGCGCTTACTCGCTTACTTTATGTTGCCACTTATCAGTGGCCTTGCAGTATTGGCCTACTTTAACCAAAGTTGGTCGGCTATGTTGTTTATGACCCTGTTTGGGCTTGGTATTGGCGCATCTGGACCTGTCATTAACGCGCTTTGGGCTGAGGTGTATGGTACTGAGCATATTGGTGCTATTCGCTCCATGATGACTTCATTAATGATTCTTTCTACCGCTGCGGCTCCATGGATATTTGGTCTCTTTATTGAGATGGGATGGTCAGATAAGTCATTTTTCGGCATGTTGGCAGTGGTGATGGTTGTTGTTGCCTTAATGGTTTTACCAGCACAGCGTTCGTTTATTCATAGCGGGTTTAACAAAAATAATGGCTAATAAGCACAAAACAGTTGACCTTACCCTTAGGTTAGCGTTTAACGTGTGTATATCTTAATAGACAAAGATAGCTATGAAACGAAACCGCAACAGACCACCGATGGCTAAATGGCTTAGTGGTTTGTTTTTATTCATACTAACATTGAGCGTTATAATGGCGAGCCAAACAAGGGTAGCCATGGCAAGTCTATTGGATGTTAATGGTGCGAGTACCACGTTGGAATCACATCATGTAGATTGTGCAGAGCTTGCTGCTGCGGCTGATGGTGTTCATTGCGACACTATGCTGAAAGCGGCTAGCATGGCTTGTTGTATCACTCCCAACGCTTATCCAATGGCGTCAACTTGCTGCTTACTTAGTGGTAATATTCTGTATGTTCGTCTGCCATTTATTATCTCTCAAAAAAACGTTTTAACAGGCTATGAAAGCCGATATTTACGCCCTCCCATTCTGTTCGTCGCTTGATATTTTTATAGTCGTAAAGCACCACAACTGAGTTTGGTCGCTTTACAGGTCAACAGAATTTCCAGTATTTGGAGAGAGAAATGAAACGTAAACTAACCGCCGTTATTCTATCGACATGCTTTTTTAGTACAGGAGTACTCGCCAACGCCATGGTTGACTTATATAAGTCACCAAGTTGCGGTTGCTGTACGCAATGGATGAACATACTTGAAGAGAAAGGTTATCAGGTTAAGGTGCATCATCAGCAGCAATGGAACGACATTAAACAGCAACATAAGCTGCCTTCGCAACTGGTTTCTTGTCACAGTGCCGTTATTGATGGCTACTTGATAGAAGGCCATGTACCTGAGGCTGATATCGCTCGTTTATTGGCAGAAAAGCCAGAAGGTATTATTGGGCTATCTGCGCCTGGCATGCCTGCGCATTCTCCCGGGATGGCTGGTATAGAAGGGCAGTATAAAGGGTTTGATGTGGTGGCTTTTGATCGTCATGGCAACACAACAATCTATACGCAATATTAGCCCTTAGAGTACAGTTTAGTGTGCAGTAAGCAATAAAAAAGCTGGCGAACATATAAGTCGTCGCCAGCTTTATCTATTTGTTAAATTGAGCTTATTTCGCTAAGTTTTCAGCAACAAATGCCCAGTTAACTAGTGCCCAGAAACCATTCATGTAATCAGGACGTACATTGCGGTAGTCAATGTAGTAAGCGTGCTCCCAAAGGTCTACTGTTAGTAGAGGAGTGATGCCTTCTTCGGTTAGCGGAGTCGCTGCATTAGATGTGTTAACAATATCCAAAGAACCATCTGCTTTCTTAACCAACCAAGTCCAAGAAGAACCAAAGTTGTTAATCGCTGAATCAGTGAATTTCGCTTTGAACTCATCAAATGAACCGAATGCAGCGTTAATTGCTTCTGCTACGGCACCTGTTGGTTCGCCACCTGCGTTTGGCGCTAGACAGTGCCAGTAGAAAGTGTGGTTCCAAATCTGAGCTGCGTTGTTAAATACGCCACCAGTAGAAGTTTTAACGATCTCTTCTAGTGATTTGTTTTCAAACTCAGTTCCTGGGATAAGACCATTTAGTTTCACTACGTAGGTGTTGTGATGTTTGCCGTGGTGAAAATCTAGTGTCTCAGCTGAGATATGTGGTTCTAGTGCATCTTTTGCATAAGGAAGTGCAGGTAGTTCAAATGCCATTGCCGTATTCTCCATTGATTTGAAAGAGTTACCTCTTTCTATTGCTTCCAATTAATTGTAATTATTCGTCAAAATGACTGACTTGTAGGTATTTTATCAAGTTTTTACTTTATTAAAACCCTATTAACAAAAAAAAATCATTTATTTATCAGGTTACTGCTCTCTAGGCTTAACTAATGAAGCTAGTTTAGTATAGTTAACCCTACAGATATTGTGCTTTTTATTCTTGTATAAATACGTAGAATGAGAGCCTGAAGTGAAGTAAAAGTCATGTGAGAACACAATGGAAACGATCGATAAAATTAAGAAACAGCTGGAAGAGAACGCTATCCTTTTATATATGAAGGGATCCCCTAAACTACCAAGCTGTGGTTTTTCATCTCAGGCATCTCAAGCGCTAATGGCGTGTGGTGAGAAGTTTGCTTATGTAGACATCCTACAAAACCCAGATATTCGTGCTGAATTACCTGCTTATGCACAATGGCCTACATTCCCACAATTATGGATTGAAGGTGAGCTAATTGGTGGTTGTGACATTATTTTGGAGATGTTCCAAAAAGGTGAGCTTCAGCCATTGATTAAAGAAGCGGCTGCTAAGATTGAAGACGCAGAGTAGATATTGCTGCAAAAGAAAACCCGGCTACTGGCCGGGTTTTTTATGTCTGTTATATGGCGTTGTGCTACAGCACCATCGCAGCAATCCATCCAAATACAATTAGTGGAATATTGTAGTGGATAAATGTAGGGACTACCGTTTCCCATACGTGCTCGTGTTGGCCGTCAGCGTTGAGTCCGGATGTTGGACCAAGGGTTGAGTCGGAAGCCGGTGAACCTGCGTCACCTAGAGCCGCAGCAGTACCTACTAGAGCAATAGTTGCCATTGGAGAGAAGCCAAAAGCAGCAGCCAATGGTACATAAATGGTTGCCAGAATAGGGATGGTTGAGAAAGAAGAACCGATGCCCATGGTGACCAATAATCCCACGATAAGCATAAGTAACGCAGCTAACGCTTTGTTGTCACCTATGCTGGTTGCAAGTGCTTCAACTAACGTTTCTACGCCACCGCTTTGTTTCATCACAGCGGCAAAACCTGCGGCAGAGATCATGATAAAACCGATCATCGCCATCATATGTACCCCTTTGGTGAAGACATCGTGTGTCTCTTTATATTTAATCACACCACCAAATGTGAACACCATAAAGCCAGCCAAACCACCAATAATCATCGAACCAGTGCTCAACTGTGCACCTAGAGCCGCAGCAATGGCAACAAGAGCCACCATAATATTGCGCTTATCTATGCTAACTTCACTGTGAACGGTTGTTAGCTCGGTCTCTTTATATTCGCGAGGTTTACGATAGGAGAAAAATATCGCAAATAGGAGGCCTGAAATCATACCTAAACCGGGTAGTAGCATCGCGGTTGGAACTTGGCTAGCAACAACTTCTGGAAGGCCATTGTCGTGTAAGTTCTTAAGCAAAATGTTGTTTAAGAAAATACCACCAAAGCCGATTGGCAATACCATATAAGGGGTCACCAAACCGAATGTGAGTACACATGCGATCAGACGACGGTCCAGTTTCAGTTTTGCAAAAACGCCCAGAAGAGGTGGAATTAAAATTGGAATAAAGGCGATATGAACAGGGATGACGTTTTGTGAAGACATAGTCACAAGTACTAATGCACAAATGATTAGGTACTTTAGCCCTGTTGACGCAGCAGCATTTTCATTGCCATGAATACGCTTAATAACATTTTGTGCTAGAAGGTCAGTTAAACCAGATTTAGAAATGGCCACTGCAAATGTACCTAACATCGCGTAGCTCAATGCGATAGTTGCACCACCGCCTAAACCACTTTCAAATGCAGAGATTGATTCGTTCAGGCTCATACCTGACACTATGCCACCAACAATAGCACTAAAGGTAAGCGCAACGACAACGTTGACTCTCATTAGTGCCAGTAGCAGCATGATACATACTGAGATTACTACCGGATTCATATTATTCTCGATTGGGTTGTGTTTGTTTATTTGTTCAAACCACTATGGCCTATAAAATAAGCGAGATGGCTCGATTTATTGTTATTCGGAATCGACTAATGGCCAGCCGCCAAGGGCTTTCCATTTATTTACAATTCCGCAAAATAACTCTGCTGTTTTTTGTGTATCGTATAGTGCAGAGTGGGCTTCTTTATTGTCAAAATCCATCCCGGCTGTTTTACATGCTTTGGCCAAAACGGTTTGACCATAAGCAAGACCACTTAATGCAGCGGTATCAAAAGTAGCAAAGGGATGAAAAGGGACTCGTTTTAATGCGCTGCGTTCGCTCGCTTGCATAACAAAGCTATGATCGAAGTTAGCATTATGAGCAACCATGATTGCACGGCTACAATCGGCTTGCTTCTGTTCTTTTCGTACCAGTTTATAGATCTCTTTTAGCGCTTCGCTTTCTGTTACCGCACCGCGTAATGGGCTAAAAGGATCTCTGATGCCATTAAACTCCAGAGCTTCTTTTTCAAGATTCGCTCCTTCAAATGGTGTGACATGAAAGTGAATGGTTGAGGCTGGATGAAGGTCTCCATTGTCGTCCATTTTTAATGTGACGGCACAAATTTCCAAAAGTGCATCGGTTTTTGCATTAAATCCAGCGGTCTCTACATCAATAACAACGGGAAAATAACCACGAAAGCGTTTTTTTAATGTGAGTTGTTCGTTTTCTACTGTCATGTCTTAAAATTATAAATGTGATAAGGCACGCATTATTGCAGATTCTAACTCAGAGCAAAATGGTTAAAGTCAAATCTATCTACTGATATAGCAACTATTTTTCTTTTGTAGGATGGATGTTAATGTTTTTAAAGATATAAGAGTCGACAAAAGAGGGACTAGCGAGCTTAAATTGATGACGACAGTGCGTTTATTGCCAATTGTGGCTAACTTCTTGCAATGGCTACCCAGAAGTACTGACTATTTGTAGAAAGTGAGCGAGAAAGGAGCGTTTTTTCCTAGAAGGCGGCAATGATATGCCGTTGTCGCTATTTAAGAGTTTTATGATTATGAAAAAGTTGATTGCGTTAAGTGTATGTTTGTCATCAGCAATGATATCTCCGGTATCAGAGGCGGTGTCGATCCGTTATGCCGCAACACCTGAGCAATCTGAGTGGCAAATGGTGGTGAACACACCGTTAGAGTGTCGTCTTGTTCATCCTATTCCTAATTATGGTCAGGGTGAGTTTTCTTCGATTGCGAGCAAAAAAATCAACTTAGATTTTGAGCTTAAAATGCGTCGGCCAATGGGAGAGACACGCAGCGTTAATTTGGTTTCTATGCCACCTTCATGGCGAGCAGGCGAGAGCGCTGATCGCATGAATACGATGAAATTCTTTAAACAGTTCGATGGCTATGTGGGTGGACAAACCGCATGGAGTATTTTGTCTGAGCTAGAAAAAGGTCGTTCTCCTACCTTCAGCTATTCTGATTGGCTTAGTCGAGATCAGCGCGTTGAAGTCGCGTTATCGTCGGTTACATTCCAAGATAAATACAATGCATTTTCACTCTGTATCAGCCAGTTATTGCCGTACAGTTTTGAAGATATCTCTTTTACTATTTTGCATTACAACCGCAACAGTGATCAGTTAAATAAAGCATCGCAAAAACGCTTAGCGCAGATAGCAGAATATGTGAAATACAATACTGATATCGATTTAGTGCTCATCTCGACTTATACCGATTCAAGTGGTGACAAGACTGCGAATCAAAGTTTGTCAGAAAGAAGAGCGGTGGTGTTGCGTGATTACTTCAAGTCTATTGGTTTACCGGGGAATAGAATCGAAATCCAAGGATATGGTAAACGTCGCCCGATTGCAGACAATGGGACGCCTATTGGTAAAGATAAAAACCGTAGGGTGGTTATCTCGCTCGGAAGAACCCAAGTATAGAATATTAAAATGCGGCCAAATGGCGGCATTTTTTATCTCAGCTTAGTTCAGTTTAAATCGAGCGATTATTTCGCAATTGCTAACGGTATTAATGTGCTGAACTCTTTGCGCGATGCTAGTGTCTGGGTGTCTTTTCATAAAATTGATTAGCGCTTTTTGGCAGCAGCCTAATGAATCGATAAACGCGTGACATGACTTTTGTGGGCATTGCGGTACTAGCATCAATAATTTTTCTGATGCCAACTGTAGGTATTTTAACTCATACTCTTGATCGCCATTTGTACGCCAGAAGTTGGCTAAGTTGTGGCAAGAGATAACATTAATGGTCAGCAGATCATCAATATTAACCTGTTCTTCATCGATGAGTTTATCCGACACATTAAGTGCTTGTTGGTAATGTAATATACTACGAAGGTAATCTTTTTGCTGTAGTGCACTATCGGCCAGTAGTGTGTGTTCTTCCCATTTATCTATGCTCATGGTAACTCTCCTTTACGACTCACTAGCGATATACCGTTGATTAAAACTTATGAGTAAGGGTGACGATCAATTATCGTCACTGATTACTAACACTCGGTTTAATTAAGGTGAAATATTGATGAAAGTGAATTGTAAATGATAATTATTATCATGTAAATGCGTAATGTAGCAGCGACACGATGGATTCAGTATCGCTGCATTGAATTAAGCTAGAAGAAGCTGTGGCTAGAGAATAACGGTTTTGTTGCCATTGACAAAAACATGATCGTTCACCACTTTATTGATGGCGCGGCTTAAAATGTTCTTTTCAACATCCCGTCCAGCTTGAGCCATATCTTTGGCGCTAAAGTTATGATCTACCGGGATTACATCTTGTTTAATAATTGGCCCTTCATCGAGGTCATTAGTCACAAAATGCGCGGTCGCACCGATGATTTTTACACCGCGGTCATAGGCTTGCTGGTAGGGTTTTGCACCGATGAAAGCGGGTAAAAAGCTGTGGTGAATATTAATGATCTTATGATGATATTTTTCGACAAATTGTGGTGTCAGAACTCGCATATATTTTGCCAGTACTAAATAATCGGCTTGGTAAGAGTCAATTACCGCCAGCATTTTCTCTTCATGTTCTTCTCTAGTGAGGCCTTGATGATCCACATGGTGGTACGGAATATCAAATTTTTCCGTTAAGCTTTGTAGAACATCATAATTTCCAACGACCGCAGCAATATCAATATTTAAACTGCCATCGTAGCTCTTAATTAAAATGTCCCCTAAGCAGTGGGCCTCTTTGGTCACCAAAATAACCACTTTCTTTCTTGATTTTGAGCTTACTAGCGAACGCTTTGTGCCTTGTGGTAGTGCTTGGTCTAGATCAAATAGAAAGGTGTCATCGTTAAATATCCCCTCTAACTCTGTTCGCATAAAAAAATGGCCATTGGTATTATCAACAAATTCATTGTTATGAATAATATTGAGCTGATGCTTGTAGCATATATTGGTTATTTTAGCGATCAGGCCAGGTGCGTCACTGCAGTGAGTGAGCAAAGTCTTTTTTTCCATTTTCTGTTACTTCCGTATTTATAAATTCTTGCTGAACAAGCACCTTGAGGTTACTTGGTTATATTCGTTACCTCTATAATTAATCCATTCTTAATTTGGTTTCAATAAATTAATTTGATTGATTATCGCGTCACCCTAACAAACCTGCCATAATCTGCTTCATTAAAGATTGGCAAAATGTCGCATTTACACTCAAGTGACCTCAAGATGCAGGATTCAGAACTGCATCAACAGGTTCAGTTCAAGAAAGATAATCGAGGGAATGGTATTCCCTTTCAAGGTTATCTGACGCAGAAAAGAGCATATTGATGAGCTGCCAATGAATTCTCGCTGAACAAGCCCCATGAGGTTACTTGAGTATAGATGATGAACAAAACATTTTCGGCAGAGGGTGCGTTAGGAAAAGCCATTCCGGGTTTTCAACCTAGGCAAGCCCAACTGGATATGGCAGAAGCTGTAGAGAAAGCCATTAAGGAAAAATCTCAGTTAGTGGTGGAAGCAGGAACTGGGACGGGTAAAACATTTGCATATTTGGTTCCAGCGCTGTTAAGTGGCAAAAAAACCATCATTAGTACCGGCTCTAAAAACCTTCAAGAGCAGTTATTTCATCGTGACCTTCCTTTAATGGTGGACGCTTTAGGCTATTTGGGGCAGATAGCCTTGTTGAAAGGCCGTTCAAATTACCTCTGTTTAGACCGTTTAAGTCGACAATTAGTAGAGAGCCATAGTAACGAATCCGATCCAACAATGTTAACTCAGTTAATCAAGGTTCGTAGCTGGTCATCGGAAAGCAAGACGGGTGATTTGGGTGACTGCGATGATATTGCGGAAGACAGCCCAGTTATATCATCTATTACTTCGACCAATGATAATTGTTTAGGGAAAGAGTGTCCAAGTTTTCAAGAGTGCTTTGTATTAAAAGCGAGAAAAAGAGCATTAGAGTCCGATGTTGTGGTGGTAAACCATCACCTGTTTATGGCCGATCTTGCCATCAAAGAGACAGGTTTTGGAGAACTTATTCCTGAAGCCGATGTGTTTATCTTTGATGAAGCACATCAAATTCCAGATATTGCTAGCCAGTATTTTGGTCAATCAGTCTCCAGTCGACAGATGTTAGAGTTAGCTAAGGATATTGAAATTGGCTATCGAACTGAAGCTCGAGATATGCGCCAACTAGAAAAAGTGGCGACCCGCATAAGCCAGTCAGCAATGGACATGAGAATAGTGTTTGGTGAACAGCATTTTCGTGGCAATTGGCGTGACGCAATAAAATCAGATCCAATCAAAAATAATGTCAGACGTATACTCGATGGCTTAGAGTTGGCGATTGAAGTACTTAAGTTGGTTCTGGGGCGAAGTCAGCTACTCGATACCGCTTTTGAAAGAGCGACGCTGTTAAAGTCACGCTTAGAACGAGTTTGCGATGTTTCAATAACTGGATATTCATATTGGTTTGATACGTCACCCCGTCACTTTAGTATTCACATTACACCGCTTTCTGTGGCGGATAAGTTTAGCCAGCAAATCGAACTCAAGCCTGGTGCATGGATTTTTACTTCTGCAACCTTGTCTGTCTCTAACGATTTTAGTCACTTTACTCATCGGTTGGGTTTGCAACCACCCCAGCAGTTTTCATTGCCTAGCCCGTTCGATTATCAGCTTCAAGCAAAGCTGTGCGTGCCTAGGTATCTCCCTGAGCCTAACAGCCCCGGTTTGGCGAAAAAGCTAGTGACTATGTTGTCGCCTGTTATAGAGAAAAACAATGGCCGCTGCTTTTTCCTTTGTACGTCACACAGTATGATGAAAGAGTTGGCAGATGGTTTTCGGGACAATTTGTCTGTACCAGTGCTGATGCAGGGGGAAACCAGTAAACAGAAGTTATTGGCTGAATTTATGGAGCTAGGAAATGCTCTATTGGTCGCCACCGGAGCTTTTTGGGAAGGGATTGACGTTAGAGGTGACAGCTTAAGCTGTGTTATTATCGATAAATTGCCGTTCACTGCCCCTGATGACCCACTATTAAAAGCGCGTATAGAGGATTGTCGAATAAGTGGCGGAGAACCCTTTACCCAGGTTCAATTACCGGATGCCGTTATTACCCTTAAACAAGGGGTAGGGCGTTTGATACGAGACAAGACAGATCGAGGCGCATTGATTATATGCGATAATCGGTTGGTCACTCGTGATTACGGTGGAACGTTTTTACAAAGTTTACCGCCAATTCCGAGAACCAGAGATCTGAGCCAGATCTCCCAGTTTTTAGAACAGACCCTAGCTAATTAGACCTAACAAACTAACGAAAAATTTGAGACATTCATGAGTACGAAAATTCTTGCCTTAGACACATCTACTGAAAACTGTTCTGTTGCATTATTGGTGGGGAATACCTGCTATACCCGTAGTGAAGCATCACCGCGTGGCCATACACAGAAAATATTACCAATGGTGGACGAGGTATTATCTGAAGCAGGGCTCACCCTTAATGACGTTGATGCTCTTGCTTTTGGACGAGGTCCCGGCAGTTTTACTGGTGTAAGAATTGGCATTGGTATTGCACAAGGTTTAGCATTTGGTGCAGATTTACCGATGATTGGTGTGTCGACGTTAAAAACCATGGCGCAAGCAACGTATCGTAAACAGGCTAAAGCATCTGTCGCTTGTGCTATTGATGCCAGAATGAGTGAAGTCTATTGGGGAAGATACCAGCGTCAAGAAAGTGGCGATTGGATTGCGATTGATGAAGAGTGTGTTATTGCACCGGAAAATTTGCTTTCTCAAGTAGAGTCTGACGATGTGACTTGGACGCAAGCCGGGACGGGCTGGCAAGCGTATCAGCAATCACTAGAATCATTGGCTATTTCTGTTGAAGAGGGTGATGTACTTTACCCCGAAGCAGAAGATATTGCTTTTCTTGCGCAGTTTGAGCTACAAAAAGGCAACACGGTAACGGCTGAGCAAGCCAGCCCTGTTTACTTAAGAGATAAGGTAGCTTGGAAAAAACTGCCCGGACGTGAATAATTTGTTTTATTCGGACATATTTTAGCTGGTGATATGTAATAAAACGGTATGGCAAATAGGATTTTAAACGCGTGTTATGAATGGTAGGTGATATATGGTGATGATAAACGGTTTGCCTGCCACAACAGTGGCAAATACTAGCAAAGCACAAAAAAACAGCCCGGCTAAAAAACAACAAAACAGAAGCCAAATTGCCCAAACCACTAAGGTTGCAGACGCTGTTGCACACTCTATACGCCATGTAGACGAATCTGAAATCGAAAGGGCACAGATACAATATGATCTTCCGCCGGGAGGATCACGAAAAGCGATGGAAGAGTATATGGATGTACTCAATCAAGCGCGTAAAGAGGAACTTGCCCAGTTAATAGGCGTTGACCTGTATATATAGGGTCTAAAATATCTGAAAGGTCAAACGACCCAAGTTAATTTAAAAGGCGGCTAGCTATGTATAAAGCAACGTTTGTTCTATTTTTTACTCTCTTTCTTTCCGCTTGCTCCTCTCTTCCTGACAATCTTGCTACTGCTAATAAAAATGTCATAACCGATTTTACACAGTGGAAAGGTACTGACCTTAATGTCGCAAATGAGGTTCGGCTTGGGGGAGTCGTGGCCAGTGTCACCAACTTAGCGGACAAAACTCGTATTGAGATGGTTAACATGCCAATTAGCAGCTCAGGTCGGCCAGATTTGCTCTCAGAGCCAACGGGACGATATGTCGCCTATATTGATGGCTACGTTGAATCTATGTCATTGGCTAATGGAAGATTGGTGACGTTCCTTGGCGTCAGTGATGGCATTGAGCAGGGAAAGGTAGGGGATTTTGACACGGATTTTCCGGTTATTAATGTGACCAGCTATTACCTATGGCGGATCGAGGAGAAAGTTATCGTTAATGAAAGCAGTAGTATTCTTCATCCGTGTTGGGGCGGGATACATTGCCGAAGCAGTTCCCCCTCATCGAATACCGGCCGAGTAGTAAGAGAGTTGAAATAGTATTTAGAGGCGTCATTAGTCGTTAGGGATAGGGAAAAAAAGTGATTCGAGAGCAGACCATACAACTGGCAAATTATGAACTGGCGACTCTACAACTGGGCCATGCGGCGGATGCCGAGGTAACGGTGGTTTTTCTACACGGTTGGTTGGACAATGCAGCCAGCTTCTCTTCGGTATTGGCTGAGTGTGCGACGCTACGGTCAAATGTGCATTACATTGCCATCGATCTGCCTGGGCATGGGAAATCGGCACATCGACAATCGGACAACTTTTATCCATTTCATGACTATATTGACGACGTTCATCAACTTTTAGCCAAATTGTCTGCCAATAAGTTGATCATTGTCGGCCATTCTCTTGGCGCGTTAATAGGCTGCTGCTATAGTGCTGCGTTTCCTGAACAGGTTGACGGGCTAATTCAGATTGAAGGCTTTGGACCCTTGGCAGAGAAAGAAGATAACAGTGTGGCAAGGTTGCGAAAAGGCATTCTAAGCCGCAGACAAATTGCTAAAAAGAGACAACGAGAGTTTTCATCACTGGCTGATATGGTTAGTTTGCGAGCAAACCTGAACGGCGTAACAGAGCAGCAAATATCTCCGTTGGTAGAGCGAGCGAGTTATGGTAAAGGCGAAAAATGGCAATGGCGGCATGATGTAAAACTTCAGGCTGACTCACTATATAGAATGTCATTTTTGCATGCAGACACATTTATGAAAAGTGTAACATGTCCGCAGATCATCATTTTAGGTGATGAAGGCTTTTCTTATCTCTCTGAACAAGTTTTATCCTATCTGGAAGAGGGTGAAAACATTAATAATCAAAAGGTTAAGGTTGAGCGTTTGTCTGGTGGACATCACTGCCATATTCAACAGCCTAAGTTAACATCGAAAATTATTTTGGATTTAGTTAACAAAATTTAAACAACTGTTTAATACTTTAGTGCGTCCACTTATATGCTTGTGCTGTAATAAGTGGCAATCACAATCATAAAAGCAAATTGATATTTGCTAAATTCGTGCAACAAGGAGACAAGTCGTGGAGAAACCTTGGCTTTCACGCTATCCAAGCGATGTACCAGCTACAATTAACCCTGATGAGTACCCATCTCTGGTTGAGATGTTTGAGAATGCAGTAAGGAACTTTGCTGATCAACCCGCGTTCGTCAATATGGGTTCAGTCATGACCTTCCGTAAGTTGGAGGAGCGAAGCCGTGCTTTTGCTGCATACTTACAAAATGATTTAAAACTGAAAAAAGGCGATCGTGTTGCATTAATGATGCCTAACTTGCTGCAATATCCTGTTGCGTTATTTGGGGTATTAAGAGCCGGTATGATCGCCGTTAACGTTAACCCTTTATATACGCCAAGAGAGTTAGAGCATCAATTAAATGATGCCGACGCTTCGACTATTGTGATCGTGTCGAATTTTGCTAATACCTTAGAGCAAATTGTAGATAACACACCAGTAAAACATGTTGTGTTGACCAGCTTAGGGCAGATGCTGCCAACTGCAAAAGGGACGATTGTCGATTTTGTCGTTAAGTACGTCAAAGGCATGGTACCTAAGTATGATTTACCGGGAGCTATCTCTTTTAAGAAGGCTCTGCATAAAGGTCGAAGACTGCAGTACGTCAAACCATTTATGTCTGGTGAAGACATTGCGTTCTTGCAGTATACCGGTGGAACAACGGGGGTGGCAAAAGGGGCGATACTAACTCATCGCAATATGATCGCTAATGTCATGCAAGCCAAAGCGGTTTATCGTCCTGTCTTGAAAGATGGCCGAGAAACCGTAGTAACTGCACTGCCTCTGTATCATATTTTTGCTTTAACAGTAAACTGCTTACTCTTTTTGGAAGTTGGCGGACGCAACCTACTAATTACCAACCCAAGAGACATTCCCGGTTTTATTAAAGAGCTGCAAAAGTATCAATTTACTGCAATTACCGGCGTGAACACCTTGTTTAATGCTTTGGTAAACAATGAAGATTTCCAAGAGCTTAACTTTAGTAATTTGAAGTTAACCATCGGTGGCGGTATGGCGGTTCAAAAAGCCGTAGCTGATAAGTGGAAAAAGACCACTCGAGTTCCACTCGCTGAAGGCTACGGCCTAACGGAATGTGCACCTTTAGTCTCGGTTAACCCATATAATCTAGAAGACTATAATGGCTCCATCGGTTTGCCTGTATCCTCAACAGAGGTTCGTATTGTAGACGATGAAAGTAAGCCATTGGCAAATGACCAAGTCGGTGAACTGCAAGTTCGTGGACCGCAGGTTATGCAAGGTTATTGGCAGCGAGCAGAAGCGACCAGAAACACCATTGATGAAGATGGCTGGCTATCAACCGGTGACATTGTTAAGTTCGATGATGAAGGCTTTTTGCATATTGTTGACCGTAAAAAAGATATGATTTTGGTCTCTGGCTTTAATGTCTACCCTAATGAGATCGAAGATATTGTTGCCCTACACGGTAAAGTGTTAGAAGTTGCCGCCATTGGCGAACCACATGAAGTCTCAGGTGAGATGGTGAAAATCTGTGTTGTAAAACGAGACCCTAGTGTCACCGCACATGAGATTATTGAGCATTGCCGTAAGTACCTCACAGGTTATAAAGTTCCTAAAATTGTGGAATTTAGGGATGAACTGCCTAAAACCAATGTAGGTAAAATATTGCGTCGTGAGCTTCGTGAAGAGGCTGATGCAAAACGTGCAGAAGCCGACGCCACAAACGCTGAAGATAAACAAGAATAGTTTTTCTAGCAGTGCTATTATCATTGAATGACTCAATCGGTATCTATCGTTTGAGTCATTTTTTACTGTGTAAACTCTATGGCGGGAGATTTTCTAATTCTATGGAACAGTGAGTTTCAACAGAATGATTGAATGCGTATAAAAGAGTTATGTCTATGTAGATCTGCTATGTTTTAAACACAGAGCCTTATCTTTAAATCAAGTGGTGTTGGCCTGATAGGGTCAGTGAGTGACTTGAATATAAATAAGTAGAGATTTTTGTGAACTACCAAATAATTGATACCACCTCAGCATTAGAAGAGATTTGTCAGAAAGCCAGCCAACATGACACCATTATGTTGGATACTGAATTTGTCAGAACACGTACATTCTTTCCGCAATTGGGTCTTGTCCAGTTGTATGATGGTGAAAACCTGTCACTGATTGACCCCACACTTATTGATGATCTGTCTTCTTTTGAACGTCTGTTAAAAAATGCAGGGGTGTTAAAAGTACTGCATGCTTGTGGTGAAGATTTAGAAGTATTCAAACAGAGTTTTAACTGTACGCCATTTCCTATGGTTGATACTCAAATCATGGCCGCATTCTTGGGGCACGGGTTATCAACGGGCTTTGCAGCATTGGTCAGTGAGTATCTTGATGTTGAGCTGGATAAAAGTGAATCGAGAACCGATTGGTTGGCGAGACCTCTTACCGAGAAACAGTTACAGTATGCCGCGGCAGATGTGTTTTATCTCAAGCCAATGTATGAACAGTTAGAGAGTAAAATCACCAAAGCAGGTTGGTGGGATGCAGCGTTGCAAGAGTCAGAATTACTGATTGAGAAGCGCAGTGTTGAGGTTGATCCTGAGAAAGCTTATCTGTCGATTAAAGGTGCGTGGCAGCTTACCCCTAATCAGTTAGCTATTTTGAAACCTCTTGCAACATGGCGTGTAAAAGAGGCTTTGAAGAGAGATTTAGCACTAAACTTTGTCTTTAAAGAGCAAGATCTATGGTCTGTTGCTCGTTACGAATTAAAGAGCTTAAAGAAGATGGAAGAGAATGATGTTGATCATCGCTCTATTCGTCGTCATGGTGAAAAGATCATCACTATGGTTAAGAAAGCCCAGCTAATTTCTGAAGATGAGTGGCCAGAGAAAATTGAACGTCTAATGGATTATCCGGGTTATAAACAGCAGTTTAAAGCGTTGAAAGATGAGGTGAAAGTGGCTTCACAAAACTCCGGTTTGGCCACAGAATTTTTGGCGTCGAAAAAACAGTTAAATCAGCTGCTTCGTTGGGTATGGGTTAAGCAGCGAGATGCCGCCAAGTTACCTGATGTTCTTCAAGGGTGGCGAAGAGATCTGTTTGGTAATAAATTAGATAGTTTAATAAAAGGGTAATAGACCTATGCTTTGTTCTATATATAAAAGTAACAAAAAAGAGGGTGCTTACCTATATATCCCAAAGAAAGATGATTTTTCTGATGTTCCTGATAGTTTGATGGAGATGTTTGGGAAACCTTTTTTTGTTATGGTAATCAAACTTGATGGAAGAAAACTCGCTCAAGTTGATATTGAGAAAGTGAAAGCGTCGTTGCAAAGTGATGGTTTCTTTTTGCAATTGCCACCCCCACCAGAGAATTTGCTGGAAACATATAAAAAAGAAAAAGCCAAATACCAAGGTGACGCCTAACATAATAACAACTTAAAGGGATGTGCATCGATTGGCTAACGGAGAAAGGAAGTGAAAAAAGTAGTCAGTTTGTTTATTGGTTTTGCGTTAAGCGCATCGGCCTATGCCAACAATGCCGATTTTGCCAACTATGTGGAAGGATTAAAGAAGCAAGCAATAGAGAATGGTATTTCATCTTCGGTAGTTGAAGAAGCTTTCTCTAATGTGAAATTTAAACCTAAAGCGGTAAAGGCAGATAAAAATCAACCAGAGAAAAAACTCACTTTGGATGAGTATATTCCACGAGCAGTGCCCGATTGGAAAGTAAAGCAAGCTCAATCACTTTATGATAAGCATTACACTGAGTTGAACCGCATTGGTAAACAATATGGCGTTCAACCAAGGTTTATTGTTGCCCTTTGGGGGGTAGAAAGTAACTTTGGTAAATTAACCGGCGGTTACAATGTTATTGATGCGTTGACCACTCTGGCTTATGACGGTAGAAGAGAAGACTTTTTCCGTAAAGAGGCGATGGCAGCGTTAACTATACTGGACCAAGGCCATATTACCGCTTCTAAGATGAAAGGTTCGTGGGCTGGGGCGATGGGTCAGTGCCAATTTATGCCAAGCTCTTTCCTTAATTTTGCGGTTGACGGTAATGGCGATGGTAAAAAAGATATCTGGAATAATAAAGAGGATGTCTTTGCTTCCGCTGCTAACTATCTAAGCCAATCTGGCTGGGATGATAACTATACTTGGGGGCGACAAGTTCATGTTCCTAAAGGGCTATCTTCTTCTCTGTTAGGCCGTTCGAAAGAGAATGCTAAATCATTGCAGCAGTGGAATGAACTTGGTGTCAGGCGTCTTAACGGTAATGTACTCCCTGTTCTTGATGAAGATATTGATGCTTGGTTAATCATGCCTGATGACGAAAATGGTAGAGCGTACCTTATCTACAATAACTATCAGGTGTTGATGAAGTGGAATCGTTCGTATTACTTTGGTTTGGCGGTGAGCCATTTAGCAGACAAACTTAAATAATCTCGATTGAGTTTATATACTCAAGTAACCTATTTTTAAGGCCGCTAATGCGGCCTTAATTTTATGATTTGGTAAATCGAGTTTATTCGCCGTGATTAACGGTATTGTTCACACGCAATCATCGTATTTTCGATTAGACTGGCTACCGTCATAGGACCAACGCCTCCCGGTACAGGAGTGATAAACTTGGCTCTCTGTTTAGCACCTTCATAATCGACATCACCAACCAGCTTACCTGATTCAAGACGATTAATACCTACATCAACCACTATCGCTCCCTCTTTGACCCAGTTGCCCGGAATAAAGCCAGGTTTACCCACCGCAACAACCACAACATCAGCAAGGCGTACATGCGTCTCAAGCTCAGTGGTAAATCGGTGGCAAGTTGTTGTGGTACAGCCAGCCAATAGCAGCTCTAATGTCATTGGTCGACCAACAATGTTGGAAGCGCCAACGATAACCGCGTGCTTTCCGCGTAACTCAATGTTGTAACGCTCTAATAGAGTGATAATGCCCTTTGGGGTACAAGAGCGAAGCTTAGGGATTCGCTGAGCCAATCGACCCACATTGTATGGGTGAAATCCATCGACATCTTTTTCTGGCAAAATACGCTCAAGCACTTTGGTAGTATCAATACCAGCAGGCAGTGGAAGCTGGACTAAAATGCCGTCAATCTCATTATCATTATTAAGTTTGTCGACCAGTTCAAGTAGCTCTGACTCACTGGCTGTTGCCGGTAAATCAAAAGATTTAGAAACAAAGCCAACTTCATCACAAGCTTTGCGTTTGCTACCGACATAAACCTGAGATGCAGGATCTTCACCAACTAAAATTACAGCAAGGCCGGGGGCTCGTAATCCCGCTTCCGTACGTGCTTTAACACGTGCAGCAACTTCAGAACGAACGGTTTGTGATATTAATTTTCCATCTATATTTTGAGCAGCCATATCTTCCCTTTACTGTAGAATTACTAAGCGTGCGCATTGTCGCAAAAAATGAATGGAATAGCTATAACGCAAACGATTGCGCAGAATAAATATCAAACACTTGGCTTTTTTTTAGTCAGTTAAATCAGAAAGTAAAAGAAAGCGATTGACCTGACCAGTGCTTCTCGTATAATTCGACCCTACAACGCGCCCTTAGCTCAGTTGGATAGAGCACGTGCCTTCTAAGCATGTGGTCAGAGGTTCAAATCCTCTAGGGCGTGCCATATACGAGAAGCCGTAACAAGTTAGTACTTGCTACGGCTTTTTTGCGTTTGTCGCTAATGGGTCAAGTAATGGGTCAAGTTAGCAAATCCTTTAATCCAGATTTTGCATTAAAATAAATCATGTGAAAAATTTATTTTGTAGAAAATGGATGTTCAAATGCAAAGATCTCGCTTATACCTTTCTAATCAAGCTTGCTTAAATGTATCTGCACTTTATAAATATGGGCTGCTTAAAGTTGGATGTGAAGGAACCTCATCAATAACAAAAGGTGATACAACTGTTTGGTCGCTAGACTGGGCGGTTTCTGACGATTTGATTTCTGTTACATATTTACTTAAGGGGCAGGGGCGACGGCATCGGATAAAGCTTATCCACCAGCCAGTTAATTTCGGAGGTAGTCGTATTTATCTCATGTGCCCTTATTGCGGAAAAAACAGAAAACAGATTTATTTTATTGCGGGTTATGCTGCTTGTCGGTGTTGCCATGGTTTGCATTATCGTTGTCAGTCTGAATCCCCGTTAGATCGGTCTATACGCACCTCAAATCGGCTATATAAGCAGTTTATGACACTCTCTGAGCAATGTGGATACTATGAAGGAAAAGCCTTGAGAAGAGCTAAGGCGGCTTGTTTAGCTGGCGTTAAAGCTAATAGCAGTCAGTTCAGGAAGCTGGTTAATTCACGTTTTAGCTGCTGGAAATAAATCTTTAGTTAATACGAAATAGATTAGTTTTGTTAACGTGTAATATGAATAATGAAAAATGCATTGGATAATATTAAAAGTTGGTGTTGTGGTAAGTTTAATTTAGTGCGATTTTTAATTAAATTCATATAATTGTAAGTTAGGTGTCTCAATCAAGAAAATGATTATATTTGTAATCATATAGGAAAATAGAATGATTATAAATTCTATCAATTATTTGATGGGGTTACGGTTTTTAATAATTGTGTGTGTTTTGTTTTTGATATATTTTGTTATATGTTGTCTCTTTTGGTTTCACCTTGTTATTGGTGTGTTGATATATGACCTAATCAGTGCCATGATAAGTTTAATTCAATATAAATGAGAGGTTGTTATGGCTAGAAGCTTTAAAGAATTTCATCCTGATGATTGGGAGTTTGTTAATAATAGGACAGGAGAGGTAATCCCTTATAACATATTTGTGGTTAAAGATGGAGGGAACTTTAATAAAGTGTTTCTAAATGAGTTTGCTTCGGTTATTGGCTGTACTGGAGGAAGCAGCGAGAAGGTATTATCATGGATACTGAGGAGTAAAAACAACCGTAATGAGTTTTACTCTACACAACAAGAAATAGCATATTTGACAGGAGTAGGAGTGGCGACTGTTGGAAGGGTTTTTTCTGCCTTAAGAAAGCATCACTTTCTGAGAAAGACGCGTTCTGGCGCCTACATCATTAATCCGAATATGATCCATTATGGTGGTGATGGTAATCGAATTGCAATTGTGAAAGTGTGGTCAAACTGCAAGTAAGGTTCATTGGTTTTTTAATATGTATAGTAATAATAGAGGAGAATAGAATAGATGAAGGAATCAACTTTAATCTGTTGAAATAAATGATTAATTTGTTTTTTAATCTACCAAATATGATAGGGGATATAATCAAATATGATTTTCATTCTTGTAAAATATGATTGGAGTTTCAATCAGATATGATTGGTGAGAAGTTTTGCGAATTTATTAGAGTTACGGAGTGTTAATAAATGATTACGGACGATAAAAAAAGAAACTTTATTAATTATTTGGCGCGAGGGTTGTCGCCATCATTTTGTTTTGATATGGCAAATGTAAAAAAAGACCCAAATATCAGGGCGGATTTTATTACTGAGATATTTGAAGACGTCGAGTGCCAAGAGTACTTACTTTATTTAATGAAGGATAGGATATACGGTGAGTTGTATGATGCTGGCGCTAGTCTTGAGGATAGATATATACCGATATAAATTAGGTGTTATTTTTTGAGAGCACAACAACGATGTTATTCAACCTATCTTACTTTCTTGTATGTTTAAGCGATCACCACCTTGAACTCATTTACAAGGTGGTTAATAAGTAAGGATTAGCTTTGAGCTTCGTTGAACTTGCCCAGCCCTTTCATAAACATATCAAAGACGATACTTGCTAAACCATCTTTTACGGCATTATCAGAAAGAGCTTTCATCGCCATTGTGTTGTGAGTTTCCATACTTTCGATAATGGCGGTTTGTATGGCTTCAGGGAATTGACCAAGCATAGCTTGTTCTTTGGTGTTGTTCTTCACCTGATCCATCGTAATTTCATCATCCTGCACTTTGCCAAACAGGGTTTGAGCATAACTCAGCATATCGTTCTCAGATAACCCATCTTCAATGAACAGGTCGTTCATTCGCTCAATGATCTCGTTAAGAAACTCCGTTTTTGGATCTTTAGGCGCTGCACCTGAACCTTCTTTTGCGGCTGGCAAGTAAGGTTTAGGCTCTTCACCAATCTTAACATCAAGCTGTAAATCTGCTTCTCGCTGTTCGTGTAGTCGGTAGTGCGTCATTACCACATCTGATAAATCCACATCATCGTCAATGATATCAAGGCGTAAAAGTGGGTGTAGATGCTTGGCAAAGATGCTGAGTTTTTCCAGTTCGTAATCATCAAAATTGACGATCTGAGAAGTAAACTCATAGTAGCGATAGAAAGAGATCAAATCCTTCTTAAACACTTCAAGAATATCTCGTGCTTCTTTAGCGTGTTTGACGCTGTTTTCTGCAAACTTAATCCTCTTGTCGTTCTTTTCAATTTTCGCTTTTGACACTTCCGCCTGTGCGGATTGAAGCACCTGAGTCGCCTCTTTATAGCGAACGGTGAAACGATCAACGGCAGGTTTACACAGATTCGCAAGTTTGGCTTGGTTTGCTTGTTTGTTGTTATACGCATCAACAAACGCTTCTACTTCAAACCATTGGTAAATCCCAACTTGATTGAGTTTTTTCATCAAGTCATAAACGATGTTTGGATCAGATATGCCTGCCAGTTCAGCCGTTTGGAAGTAAACCTTAAACTCTGCCAAGATCTCTTCTGGGTCATTCACAAAGTCGAGCACAAAGGTCTTATCTTTGCCCTTACAGGTTCGATTTAGTCTTGATAGGGTCTGAATACACTCCACGCCTTTTAATGGCTTATCGACATACATAGCGACAAGTTTAGGTTGGTCAAATCCTGTCTGGAACTTATTCGCTACTAACATCACCTGATAATCCGCAGTATCAAATGCTTTACGCATATCACGACCACGTAGATTAGGGTTCATATTATTTTCAGTAAAAGGCTGATCTGGAAAATCGGGATCATTCACTTCGCCAGAAAACGCCACCATTGCATTAACGTTGTTATAGCCTTTGTCTTGAACGTATTTTTCAAAAGCCAGTTTGTAACGCACCGCTTCTAAACGGCTACTGGTGACGACCATTGCTTTTGCTTCACCGCCTAGCAAATGTTTTACTTTTTCGTTGAAGTGCTCAACAATGGTTTCGACTTTTTGAGCAATATTGTAAGGGTGTAAACGAACCCACTTCGCCATCTTTGAAGCAGCTTTTTTACTATCTACTTCGTGATCTGAGGCTGGGTTATCATGTGCCAATTGGTAAGCGACTCGATAACTGGTGTAATTCTGTAATACATCCAGAATAAACCCTTCTTCAATCGCTTGGCGCATTGAGTAAACGTGAAACGGTAAGGGTTTATTGGTATCACTGGCTGGCTGATCAAGATCAGGTCTACGGCCAAATAATTCTAAGGTCTTGGCTTTCGGTGTCGCTGTAAACGCAAAGTAGCTAATATTGTTTGAGCCTTTACGAGCTTCCAGCGATAAACACAACATATCTTCACTGTCTAGCTCTTCATTCCCGTCTAATTGCTCTGCCATTAGCACTTCACGCAATTTACGTGCGGTTGTTCCTGTTTGGCTTGAGTGTGCTTCATCGGCAATAACCGCAAAGCTTCGACCTGAAAGAGTAGAATCTTTACGGATCGCTTCTAAAACGTGTGGGAATGTTTGAATGGTTACAATAATGATAGAGGTGCTTGCTTTTAGCTCTCCTGCCAATTGGCTAGATTTAGAGCCTTGCGCTTCTTCTCGGTTAACACGTGCAATCATCCCTTCATTATGATCAAACTGATAAATCGTATCTTGTAGCTGACTATCAAGCACTGTTCTATCAGTAATCACTATCACTGAGCCAAAGACCTTATCCCCAGACGCTTTGTTTAGCTCTGGATGATCAGTGTAGTAGTGCTTTGAAGCAAGTTGGTGAGACAACCACGCAATCGAGTTTGATTTACCAGAGCCAGCACTGTGCTGGATAAGATATTTTTGTCCTGTGCCTTCGCTGTCAACGGTATTAAGTAGTTTTGAAACGACCGCCCACTGGTGATAACGAGGGAAAATCATCGTTTCTTTTACTTTAATAGAGCCGTCTAACTGCTCTTCATCTTTTACTTCAAGATGGATATATCGGCTTAGGATCAGTAGCAGGTTATCTTTTTGGAAAATCTCTTTCCAAAGGTAAGAGGTTGCATAGCTGCCGTCTTCAGGTACATCATTACCTTTACCACCGTCAGCCGTACCTTGGTCAAAGGGTAAGAAGAACGTCTTTTTACCAGCTAAACGAGTGGTCATTGCGACATTGTATTGGCTCACAGCAAAGTGAACCAATGCGCCACGTTTAAAGGTTAATAACGGCTCTGTTTTCTTAGTCTTAGGATTTTTAGGCTGTCTGTCCTTCATATACTGGACTTTGGCATTATCAATCGACTGTTTAAACTCAGATTTAAGCTCACACGTTGCAACAGGGATACCGTTAACGAATAGCGTTAAATCTAAACGACCATCATAACCATTTGGTGAGTAAACTAGCTCTGGCACAACACGCAGAATATTTTGCTCATAACGTGCGGTTGCCGTTGGATTTAGGTCGTGATCAGGTTTGAAGCTACAAAGGTCAAACTTCGCTCCACGATTATTGAGTTTGTTTCGCAATACCCAAAGTGTGCCTTCGTTTTTAAGCTCTTGCTCTAATGACTTGAGCAAAGCGTCAGCCGTTGCGTTTGGACTGCGCTCTGTATCTGGAAAGTGCTGTGCTAGCTTATCCCATTGCTCAGGCTGAGTTGCTTTGGCAAAAGCGATCACATCTTTAGGGTAAAGTGCCAACTCTTTGTTGTACTTGTTTGACTCGCCTAGCAACCAACCGTGAGACTGCATTTGGTCGAGGATGTCGTTTTGGAATATTTTTTCTTGTGCCACATCTGACATTTTATTTATCCTGTTCTTTTAGATACTAACGGTCTAATAGTTAGGCTTCTGCGTTGTAAACTGGTTGTGAATGAACGTATAGCATAGAGTCATCCCATTCGATGATTTCAACTGATGGACTTGTAGCTTGTACTATCTTTTTCAACAAAGCCTTTTGCGTTCTATCTACTCTTTCACCAAAGATTAGCTCTTTAACTTTTACTGGGATAAAGTTTCCTTTTCCTGCAAAAACTCTAATTTCATCTTCATACTGCCAAAAGTCAGCTTTAAAACTCAATACATCCTTTGCACGCTCGATAGTTGTTGGTTTCGAAGCAATCAGGTGTGAATGAGAGCCATAGTTCACGTCACGCATATCTTCAGATTCTTTGAATTCAACCCCAATAGCCACACCACGACAACCATTCCCATAATGCGCCCACATAAGAGGGTTATTACTGTACTTCGATAAAGAACAAAACTTCAGCGATTTTTGGTGCTTCTCAAGTGCTTCAAGGGACGCTTGAGGGATATCTTCGTCTGAAGTATAGAAGCCCTCCATTGGGTCATTCATCGTATCGAATGTCGCTGTATACATTCGTTGGTTAACCAATATATCTAACACGAATTGAAAGTTATCCAATGAACGAAACTTATATAGAATCAAGAGAATCATCCTCCAAACACCAGATCTGCTCTGCGATTTGGCGGTACAAATCTCGTCTAGTTTGAACGTCTGCCATCTTCATTTCTGAGTGTGGTCGGAAAGATAAACCATTGTGTGATACAAGCTTATTAAAGTTTGGGTTGTTCTCATAAGCCAAAGGATGCAAAGACTTCACAAGAAGATTTTCTTTAATGTAGTGCTCTACTTTTTCTGAATAAGGCTTATCACTGTATGACTGGTTTGTGCCTCGTGGAAGCAACACTAATGCGCCAATACTATTACGAGCATCATTGAACTCGTTTAGTTGTTCAAACTCATCACGATGGTTATCAAAGTTGTTCGCCCACAAGTGTTCAATCTCATAAGGCTTGCCATTGGTAGCGTGATAATAAATTGCAAAATCAGTATTTTCGCCAGCTAGACCATCAACATACCCAGACAGGCGTGAGAGTAGATACTTAACAAATCGACCATTTTGACCGTGTAGGCGGAACCCTTCAAAACCGTTCCACTGCTCATCCATCTCACTTAGCTTTTTGTCAAAGATCTCAACTAGCTCGCTGTAGTCTTTGTTACGGATCTCTTTCACGAGATTGTACATCGTGTAACGAATTGAACTTGCAGAGAAGTTGCGGAAGTTGACTGACCTACGAACACAGAAGATATCAATGTACTTAGCAACAAGGTTCATCTTTTGATTAGCGAGATCAACGGAGTCTGTTGTTTTAAGTGGGGCAAGCATAAGCGGATAGCTTAATGAGCTAGCGATACCCCACTGATAAATATAGTGAATCGAATCGAGTTTAGGGGTGAAGGCTTCTTCAGCATTACGAAGGCGTTTATACGCATTCACATAGTATCTAAACTCAGTATTAATAAAGGCATCAAACTCATTTTCACCAGCTTTAGCAAGGTTCATTCGAGATAGATTATCTCTTACCCAGTTATGGAAACGAGTGCCGATTTTTTCAAAATCTTCGTTGAGTGAGCCAGCTTTGCTTTGTCTGATTGACTCTGCATATTTTGCTCTTAACCAAGCTTGGATGAAGCGCTGGTCTTCTTCTTTATCAAACGCTTTTAGGTCAATAATTGTTTTTTTCCAAAAATCATTAGAGTGTTTACGTTTGGCATCATCACGATACTTCGAAAGTAAAAAGCCTTTTAGCATTTCGGTAGGGGTAAGGTTTAAGCCTCGATCATTCATCGTTTCAAAAATGGTATAGGCGTTTTCATCGCTATAAGCTACGATCTCCACCAAAACAACCTGACGTCTTAACCAATCTAGGAACATAACTAGAACATTTACATTGATTTTATCTACTGGAAAGGCATCGCAAATGTTTTGATAGCGAGTCACCATATTGATGGTTGATGCATCCGCATCTTCTGGTAGTGTGTATTCACCTTGATTAAATAGTGCATCTAGGCAAACCGCGCGCTCTGGAACATTAATGTTAAAAGACTTAATGCCGTATTCATCTGAGAAGATCATCCCAGCAATTGATTCATTTAAACCAAGCTCTTTTTGCTTATTATTGAGATAGATAAGAAAGAGTGTGAGTGAAGTTAAACGCTGTTGTCCATCAATAATACTGCGCTTACCAGACTTTTCACTTAGCACAAATGGACCTAAGTAGTAGCTATTATAGTATGCTACATCTGGGCGTTGATGCTCTGGCGCGTAGTTATCTAAAAATGCATTACATAGATCAGTTACAAGTTGTTCAATGTGGGTTTGCTCCCAGCTATACTCACGCTGATAATAATCTACGGTATATTTTTTATTATCGAGCACTTCTAAGATAGAGCGATTATTCGCTTCAATTTTACTTTCTAATCTACTCAATTATTTATCCCTTTAAAAATCGTGCAACGTTATCAATCTCTGGAAACAAGGTCGCTTCAGAAATGGCAATACTGGAAAGCTCTTCAATTACTTTCTTTTTAGATGTTTTAGGGATTTCAATACGAGCAATAGAATCTGAACGGAAATCATCAGGTATTCTAGTTGGGTCATTCTTTTTGACTCCCATTCCAAACAGCAGAAACGCACCACTTTGTTTGATGATTCTTTTGTTATCCAGCTTGGGTCTAACGCATAATACATTGTGTAAATGCTCTTCTTTTATTAGATCTTCAAAGTATGGCTTTTCAGCTTTTATTGTATGCAAATAACGTTTTCTGTTATTTACATCATTGATATTAAAATCACCACCCACCTTTGCTAAGTTACTTACTACTGACACAGTATCACTGTTGTAGAACTTTATATCTGCATTAGGGATCTGATAAATTAGAACCTCTCCGCTTTTTGCATCGTTGCCTCTACCAGACAGGCTGCAACACGCAAAGTAAAGAGCAACTAAGGGGTTACTTGTTATATCGAGTAAGCGAGTAGGCAAGCCGTAATGTTGCATTTTGACGAGAAAATCAAATGCTGAAACGCAATTTATAAAGTCATCAGGGCATTGCATTATCATATTGTGAAAAAGATGCTCCTCTTTATCTACATACTTTGCACCAGATTCACTATCAGGAATACTTCGGAAGATAGATGGCAGTGCAACATACTCGGTATCAGCGTGACCACGAAAGAATAATGTGTGGTCAGGTTTTTTATCTATATTTGTAATCTGAGCTATGAAAGTGGAAAGTTGCTTTACGGTAACGGTATCAGCCATTAGTCATTACCTTCCAATCACGCACGTCAATTTTACCTGTTACTGCTGCTGAGATAAGTGCTGTTTTTCGTTCTTTCATTAGAATGATCGCACCTTCAGCCTTTTCTAATAAAGCATCAACTCTACCTTGGGTTGTTTTGATAAATTGTGATATTTCTTTTTGCTCTGCTTGCGGAGGGCAAGGAGCCAGAAACTCATTAAAAGCTTCTGTCGGCAGTCTCCAGCGACCAATATGTGCTGCACCTTGGCCTAAAGGATAGAAAAGTTTGTCTAAGTAGCCCATTTGTAAAATCCTTAGATAATAAGATGGTTCAGACAATTTGTGCTCAAGTGTGAAAACACGATAATCGGGACTAGTAACTCCATTGTAACTAGATATGTCAACAAAGCCTGTAAGCAAGTCCATATGATTCATTGCAAAATCATTTTTGTAGACTAACTGGTATTTTGAATAGTCCATAGATAGTTGGCCTTCACCGCTGGTAATATCTTTTACTTTTATTCCCTTTTGAGTAATCGAAAGGATATCGTAACCAGTTTTCCCAGCAATACGCTTTCGGATCTTAAATAGATGTTTGAATCGTTTTAAATCCCAATGCTCAGGCACTTCACCTAACCATTCCACACCAGAGTCTTTCATTGGTGCATCAGGGTTAAGCCCTTTGGTCACTGCGTGAGAAATCACTGCTTGGCGTTTTTCTTTTAGTAGCTCAATCAGCTTTTCTTGCTTGGTGATTAAGGTGTCGATCTTGGCGGTTTCGTGATCGAGGAAGTTGGCGATACACTCTCGCTCTTTTTCACTTGGAAAAGGAATCTCAAAACTATTCAAATTACCGGTAGTTAACTGATTAATAGTTGAAGTTAGAAACGAGCCTGATTGATACTCAAATAGTTTTGAGTTCATCACGTGAGATAGGTAGGTATTATGTTTACTTCGATAGATAGTCATAAATGCACCGAAGCTCATTCCGACAGAACCTTTATCAATCAGAGCATTTTTACCAATTAGTGCTCTACTGCCATTTCTAGAACAGATTAAAATGTCATTCAAACGAGTAGTAAGCTTTTTTGGGATCTCTTTATTTACAAATACATTGTCATTTAAAGTTATTTTCTGTTCTTGAACATTTGAAGAGCGCAACACTAGAGTCGCATTTGAATCAGAACCATCAACAACTTCATTAGGTGAATATGTAAGACCTATTATTGCCTCGCCAATGTGCTTCAGTTTCTTAGTTGTCCAGTGTGCTGGTATCTTATCGAGCCAGTCAATAGGTGAATCTTTATACTCATTATAAGCTTTATAACGCTCAACCATTACGAATGCACCTCTTGAAGTAGCTGCATAATATCGCTCGATACCGCATCTAAATCAGCGTCAATGGCTTCGAGTGCTCTTGGTGGCTCATAAACGTAGAAATGTCGGTTGAATGGGATTTCATAACCCACAACACCAACTTTACCATCTAGCTCATCGGTCTTTTTGGTATCAATCCACGCATCAGGAACGTGCGGTAGAACTTCACGAGCAAAGTAATCATCAACGGTTTCGGTTAATGGCACGTTTTCGTTATCACGTAGGTCAGGGTTAGCTTCAACTTTGCCTTTAACCTTACACACTTCTGCTTCATCATCGTGCTCACCTAAGTGTTTCACGATCAATTTCTGCTGGGCTGCGGTGAGCTTTATGTCGGTCGTTTTAGCGAGAAAGACTTTTAGGAACGTATCACGAGATAACAGCTTTTCTTCTTTGAATGAAGCAAGGGCTTCCAAAACTGTTTGTTGAACTGACTCAGCTAATTTACTCCACGCTTTATCGGCTTGTAGTGCTTCAAGGCGTAGTTCATCTTTTGGGTAAATCGCTAATTTAAGAGGGCGTTCAACTGTAATTCTTCGGTAGCCAAACTCTTTATAATCAAAGATTTTACTAAACTCGTTTTCAGCAAACTGACCGTATGTTTTTACGATAGTATCAATCGCTGCTGGGGTGAGTTCTTTACGTTTACTACCTAATGATTTACGCATTGCTGCATAGAATACGTGCTCATCATTACCTTCAATTTCACCGCCACGGCTGCGACCACGACCGCCTGTTTTAGCTCGCTCTTTTGAAGCATTGATAAGCTGAACCTTACCTTTGCGGTTAGCTGGTTTGTGAGACGATAAAACCCAAACATATGTCGCAATACCTGTGTTGTAAAACATATCGGTAGGCAGAGCCACAATTGCTTCAAGTAGGTCATTTTCAAGAATGTAGCGTCTAATTTCACTTTCACCGCTACCAGCACTACCTGTAAAGAGTGGCGAACCATTCAAGATAATACCGATGCGTGAACCGCCTTCGTTCCCTTTATTATCAACAGAGCGGGGACGCATTTTGCTCACAAGGTGCATTAAGAACAATAACGAACCGTCAGAAACTCGTGGTAAACCTGCACCAAAACGACCTTTAAAGCCTTTGTCGCTGTGCTCGTCATTAATGAACTTTTGGATCTTCTTCCAATCCACACCAAACGGAGGGTTAGATAGCATATAGTCAAACTTATCGGTGCGTAGTTGGTCATTCGATAGGGTATTACCTAACTTAATGTTATCGACCTTTTGCCCTTTGATAAGCATATCGGCTTTACAGATTGCGTATGACTCTGGGTTTAGCTCTTGACCAAAGGCAGACAGAGAAGCTTTGTCATTGAGTTTATGAACGTATTCCATACCAGAGGATAAGAAACCACCTGTGCCAGCCGTAGGATCGTAGATAGAACGAACCAAACCAGAGCTGGTTAATTCTTCTTCATTGGTGAAGAGCAATGAGGTAGTGAGATCGACAATATCCCTTGGTGTGAAGTGCTCTCCAGCCGTGTCATTGGAGCTTTCAGCAAAGCGTCTGATCAGCTCTTCAAAGATTAAACCCATACCGTGATTGCTAATGGTATTAGGGTGAAGGTCAGTGGTTGCAAAACGTTTCGCTACTTTGTAAAGCAGATCGGCTTCTTCTAGTTTGTCGATAGTATTGAAGAAATCGAAGTGCTCGAAAATCTCACGAGCATTAGGGCTGAAAGATTGAATGTAATTTTCTAGGTTACTGGCAACGCCTGTTTCACCAAGGCGGTTTAAATCCATTTTTGACGTGTTGTAAAAGCTTAACTGCGCTGTGTGCGTCAGTAGCTTATCTTGCGCTTCAAATGGCATTGCTTTTACAGCGTCATATTTGGCTAGAACATCTGGTTTGGTCGCTTCAAGCACACACTCTAATCGTCTTAATAGTGTGAATGGGAGAATGATACGACCGTATTGAGATTGTCGAAAATCACCACGCAGAAGGTCAGCTACTGACCATAAAAACGCTGCTACTGAAGAATGGTTGTTGTTAGTCGTATCTTGGGACATAGGAAATCAGCACTTATGAGAAAAAAATTGCGCTGATTATACAGAAATTTTAGACCTTAGTCTTTGATTGAAAAGATCAATTACTAACTAGGCGTCACAAGAGCGAAACAACGTTTAATGTTTTTAATCAATGTAGAACGTTTTTTTGGATATTTTTTGTAAATATATGTCAAATGTTTTATTAAATCCTCTATTTCCACAGGTACACGAATCACAGTAGTCTTTATGCCTTTTTTCCTTCCGGCTCCTGTACGTTTTCCTCCCTGTTGCTTCGGAGGAATCAAAGCATCAATAAGCGCTTGCTGCTCAGGAGCCCATTCAGAACGAAAAAACTTCAAAGTAGGCTGCCAGTTGCCAATCTCTTTTGTTTTAACTGAAACAAAGTTGTCAGCGATTTTATAGGTGTCCTGCTTAGTAATTCCCTTTGGATCAAAGGACTCAAAAAAGCTATAGGCTTTTGCCACCAGCTCTACTAGTTCTGTTCGTTTTAGTGATTTGGGAATGTTGAGATTTGGGCGTCTAGCATTTTTCATTGCTTTATCCTCAAGTTTAATAACTGTTACAGAATTCAAATTTGTTTTTCTGAAAATTTTTTTGCTAATTTTTTGAGTAGAAATTGTCGACGTTATATATGCAGATTATCTAAAGCCGTACTATTAGGTTCACGTTTTTGAGGGAGGGGTGGTACACCCTCTCTCCATACGCTAGCTGCTAACGCTTTTTCTTATCTTCGAATCTTACTCAGCTAGTGCTATTCCGATGAACCGTTGCTGGTCTCATATAGACAAGGTCAGTCTTAGCGTGTTGGACATCCGATATACAGCAGGGGAGAATTCTTTGTGTATTCCCCCTGCGTAAATTGTAAAAACGGTTATCTAGGTAGGCTACGTGGCCTTCTGTTAGCTCATTCCAGAGTACGTTAATGATCGAGCTGAGTTTATAGCTGCTATTAATTTTGGAGCCATCGAGTATCAAAGTTGCATGGTAGTGCTTGTGGTATGTCCCATCGTTTTGTTCTCGTGTCCAAGTGTAGCCCATGCGCTTAATCTTGTACTTTTTAGCTAAGCTCGGCTTTAGTTTCCTCATTAATTGAGAAATAACGATGATATCTTTGATAAATCCATCTTTTAATAAGTGTAAATTAAAAAATAATACGAATACCTTGTTGTGGTGTTTTTCCATTATTTGTAATTCTTTTACCATAATATTTAGCTGGTCTCTATCTACAAATATACCTCGTTCTTCGTTGGTATTGATGTTATAAATAATACCGTCTAATAGAATTTTTTCTCACCTGTAGAGGTCATAATAATATATCCTTATATTACTGTAGGTGTAGTTTATCCTTTGGGCATTGTTAAATACCCAGTGAAAAGGATCTCGATTTTTAGATAAAAATTAACCTAACTACATCGGTTAATTAGCTTGTTTATTCAACGTTAGTAAAAGCGGGCGACTAGCTTTTACGAGGGTTACTAGTGATGTCTTTGTTTTATCTTTTGATCCAACCAGTCGTTTACTTCCGACTCAAGCCATACAGATGAACGACCTCCAAAATTTATTGGCCTTGGAAAGTTACCGTTCTTGATCCATCTATATACAGTCACTTTACTGACCTTGGTTAGCTCTAATATCTCAGATAGTTTAATTGTTTTACCCATAATTACGTCCTGTATATATATGGAACTCATTAATTATATATATTGTCTTTGAAAAGATCAAAGTATGATGATTAATACCAAAATAACTTGGTTGGTTTCATGTTGATGCTTTTTATTTTATCTTGTTTGTTTTGCATGAATTTAATATTGAGATTACATTTTTTTTAGTAAGAATATGTGATGCATGTAAATATTTGGTGGCCACCAAAATAGCTAAGTATCAGCGTTTAGTTTGTTCTACTGCGTATGGTTACAACGTTAGTACTTGCAGATTCGTTTAAGTATTGTTCCCATTTCTCTAAGGCTGCTCGTTTTTCTTTAAGGTAATCGTATCGGTCATAGTGTTTGCTAGACACATCATTTAGAGCATGACCTTGAATATAGTCGCGGTCTTGCTTGGTTAGTCCTAAGTGTCCACCAAGGGTTTTAAATGTGCGTCTGAAATCTCTAGGGATGAAATAGCGAATAATGGTTATTTTTCTATAGCGATCCATAGCTTGTGCCAGAGTTTGATTTGCAATGCACTTCTCTGGATTGTTCTTACTAGGAAACAGATACATACTGTTTTGATGGGCTGTGTTCACTAACTGTCGTTTTATAATTCTTAAGGCAGTGTCTGTTAGTGGTACAACGTGTTTACGGGTAGATTTAAAAAATTTTTCGCTTATTGTTAGTGTTTTTTCTTGCCAATTTATATCTCCTTTTCTAATTGTCCATATTTCGTATGGCCGTTGTCCTCCTGTATGAAAACATAAGAGGACGAGATTCCTTACCGTCCAACTAATGTTCAGATCATCATGACGGTACTCCATATCATTGAGGAGCAATAGCAGTTCTTCTTTACTGAGAAAATGATCACCCACTTTTTCTGCGTCAGTTTGTTTAGGAATCGCGGTAACAGGATTATATTTTATCCCAAATTTTTTACTGGCATAGTTCATTGGGTCATTATCAGACGTGAGACCATACTGAAACGCAGCGTGTAACGCTGAACGTATACGGTTACTGTGTACAACGGCCTTACGATTTATCATGGCTGCTAGAACTAAGATGATATCATCTGTTGTAATATCTTTTGCCTTAGTTTCTGGTGCAATGTAAGGGAGCAAAACCCTTTTTACGTCATTTAAATCTTTCACCCAATTTCTTTTTCCTTTTCTACGTTTGCTTTCAGCATGTGCTTCCAATAAATCAAGAATGCTACCTTGTTTCGCTTCTTGAGCAATGGTTGCTTGCTCTGCTCTTTTTTCTAACAGTATTTGCTCTTTGGGATCTTTTCCTGCCAACAATATTGACCCGTGATGTTTATATTTTTCACGGGCCATTGCGAGCGTTGTTTCTGGAAATCGTCCTAGAAAAATGAACTTTTCAGCTTTACTTACAAAATATCGAAATACAAAATCTTTTGTACCGCTTGGATAAACTTTTACCGCTAGACGGCCAGATCCTCTAGAGGTGTCGTTGTCTCGTTCGTAGTATGAGGATTTTCTAGGCTTTAGTCCTTGTATTCTTTTTGTGTTTAGCATTTTGTTAGCTCCGTGTCAGTTAAATCGTGGGTCAAGTTATGGGTCAAGTTAGCGTGTTATTTAATGTTACTTAACGTCACTTAACGATAGCGTATGAAGCAAATAAAATGAAGGTAACCATTTGATAAGAAACAAAAAGAACTAATATGAAATTAAATGAGACTAAATGAAATATAGGGTAGAGTTAGACTTCTAAGCATGTGGTCAGAGGTTCAAATCCTCTAGGGCGTGCCATATACGAGAAGCCGTAACAAGTTAGTACTTGCTACGGCTTTTTTTCGTTTGTCGCTAATGGGTCAAGTTAGTGAATCCTTTAATCAAGATTTTGCATTAAAATAAATCATGTGAAGAATTTTATTGTGTAGAAAATGGGTGTTCAAATGCAAAGATCTCGTTTGTACCTTTCTAATCAAGCCTGCTTAAATGTTTCAGCTCTCTATAAAAATGGGTTGCTTAAAGGTGGATGCGAAGGAACTTCATCTATAACAACAGGAAACCCAACGGTGTGGTCACTAGACTGGGTGGTTCTTGACGATTTGATTTCTGATATATATTTATTTAAGGAGTAGGACGGTGGCATCGGATAAAGCTTATCCACCGGCCCTGAGTAGTATATGCGTGGTTATATTAAAATGCTTAGAAATGGTTGCACTGAGGTTGGATTAATGAATGTTAAACATCATCCGAATTACCGTAATTGCAGTGATATTCAGTCATATTTCAATTCACCCTTGTCTCTGAAAACCTATGGATAAAAAAATAAGAGCAAAATAATCCATTCGAAAAAAAATGTGACAGTGATTACACCTATCTTTGCCATCCATTTTTTATTTGCCATAACTGACTATACCCCCATGTCATCAAGCTTAAACTCTTGATTTAGATCTAATGAGTTAGCTGATAATGTTTTGCCAAACTTGTGGCACTTATATACAAAAGCAGGAGGTAAATTTTGAATAGTTAAACTTACATCTACACGATCAAAAATCTCTTTTAATTTACTATGCTTTCCTAAGCTATATTGATATTGAACGAACATGCCTCCATCTTTTAAATGTTTGTATACTTTATTCATAAGTTCATCAACTTCAGAATCTTCTAGAAGACTTAAAGGTAAGCTTGAAATGATAATATCAATATTACGTGTGGCTAAAGTGCTAAGCTCTTTATCAAAATCCAGTGCCGATTTCTTTACAAATTTCACAGTTTTATTTGTTGAGAACTTTTCAATGCAATGTTGGTAAAAGTTTTGGTTAATTTCTAGTGATATTAATTTAGCGTCATCATTTAAGTTGTCTAATATTTTTTTAGTGAAACAGCCATCTCCCGGGCCAAATTCAAAAACTGTTTTTGCGCCATCGAAATCCAATCCTTTAAGACAATTTTGTACTAAACGATTAGAGCTTGGTCTAATTGTTCCACTAGTTTTAATCGTACGGAACGCTTCTTTAAAAAATGATTTCATTTTCTGCCCTTAATTGTATTCTTTCGATAGGAATTAAATTAGAAATAAATAGATGCTGATTATTGAAACTTCACCTAAGAAAATGCCGATAAACATATGAGTAAATGGCATTGCTACAATTCCTGAGACATAGCAAATCAAGTCTGTAGGTACTAATGGAAAAAATGCCCATCCTGTAGTGACTAATATGGACTTACGGCTATTTAGTCGCGATCTCCATTTCTTTACTGATACTGGGTGCTTTCTTTCCAAATATTGGCTAAAGCCTAATAAATCTGAAAAGTAGTACAATAAAGTCGCTGAAAACATCACGCTGATGATAGAAATTAACAGAACACTTAGCAGGTCATCCGGAAACAATAATGCCCCTACTATTACAAAAGGTGTGCTTGGGATTAAGAATAACCCTCTTATTAAACTTGCAGAAATATAGGTAATCATCAGTTCATTACTATATGTTTCCACTAATAGCTTAATATTTTGTGGGGTAAATAAGTTAGGGTTGATTACATATGAAATTAACAGTGTGACAATACATGTTAGCCATATAGTGTAAATTGTGTATTTTGCTTTTTTAATCATAATAATTTCTTGTTACTAAATATGTATTTGGTTGATTTTTTTCTTTAATTGAATGTCTGATTGGAAGGTTACATATATAAGAGAATGGCATCAATTCAATATCAATTAAGCACTCAACATAATCAATGATAGGTTTCTATTTGGAGTTCACTGATTGCTATTGTATTTTCATTGATGGAGATGGATTATTTTGCGGTTGATTGAAATTTTTAGGGCTTTGATTGAAAAATCAGATGCTGCTGATAATAGCATCTGATTTTTTTAGTTTGAGTACGTGAACAGTTTTTACAGGTACTGGAATCCTAAGAGGTTCCAATACCAATAAAACCAAAACATAATCACGCCAGCTAGCGTTACCATACTATAGCGAACACGGGCAAATAGACCGGGTAATAACTTTACCTTCCAGACATGAATAGTTTTCAGTATTTGATGTACAAGAATGATGGTAGACAAGATTGGCATAATTAACCAAACTTTAAATACCAGAGGAATTATTCCCATAAACTTACTTGCTTGCGAAGTAAAAACGATAAGTCCAGAAATAAATACAACCAGATTAAATGCAGAGAATAGTGCGACTGATTTATGTGCCGTTTTTTCTGGAACAGAACAGTGCTTTACTAAACTGCGTTGATAAACGTAGCGTAAGAAGCTAAAAACAAACAACAGCATAGAGATTAATAAAAGATAACCACTAAAGCTGCCGCGCTCATAAAACTTCGCCTTATAGGCTGACATAAACGGTAGGCTATCGAGTGTTATACCAGTAATCTCTTGTTTTTGGTTTTCCTGAAATGCAATTAATGTAGCAAAACCACCAGGGCTAGTGGAGTCTGGCAGCTTGAAGAGGTTTTTATCTATTTCTACGTAGTGCGCTGCGTCTGATCCAGATGCTATTATCAATGTATTGTCTTTTCCCGGTTTGACGTTAATTGTTGATGAAATGCCTAATACTTTTCCAACTCTTGAAACGTTACTACGCCAGAATTTATAACTGCCTGAATACTTGTCTGCACGATTAGAAAAATTCTTTGGGCCGCTTAGCAACTCGTGTTTAACAGGAAAGAACTTTTTATAAAATGCTTGTTTAAAATCACTTCTCACTTGCCCACCACCAGCGCCTGAGAAAGAGACAAAATAGGTTAGGTCATGCTCTGGATCTATGACTAACTCCGAATGGAATTGAGCGGTATCTCCTTCATGACCATAAACTAAGTTTCCATTGGCTAGAGTGCTATATATCCCTAATCCCATACCCGGTAATCGGTTATCCATACTAAACTGCTGACTCAGCATCTGCTGAACCGTGTCTTTCTCCAGAATCCTTTTTCCTTGATATTGACCACCATTCAACATCGCTAATCCTAACTTGACCATATCCGTTGATGTTGCCGAAGCGCTACCCGCCGGAGCAAAGTTAGCGAGTATTTCGAATGGCTGTGCCACATATTCAGTTGCTTCTGCCTGATATCCAACAGCCATACTCGCCTTTAGGTGCGAAGGTAATGGCTCTTCGAAGCTAGTTCGGCTCATGCCAAGCACATCAAGGATGTTATGTTGAATATAGGCTTTAAAGTCTAAACCAGATACGTTAGCCACAATAAGTCCTGCTAACGCAGTACCATAATTGGAGTAAGCAGTGACCTCTCCCGGTGGAGTAATACGTTTTGGTTCAAAAAGCTTTAATGATTTGGATAGCGGCATAACACGATTTGGATTTGTAACCATTAAATATCCAAGGCCAACATCTTCAAATCCCGCCGTATGTGTTAAGAGATGGCGTAATGTTATGGGTTGTGAAGGCCAGGTATCTTCAAGCTGGAATGTTTTTAGATAGGAGTTAACGTTAGTATCTAAATCAAGTTTTCCCTTCTCTACCAATTGCATTACCGCTATCCATGTGAATATTTTGGATGCAGAACCCGGACGGAAAAGAGTTTTATCTGCAATTACTGGCGTTCGTGTTTTCCTGTCCTGAAAACCATAACCTTTAGCAAAAATAACTCTACCTTTATGGGCAATAGTGACTGTACCAGAAGCACTTTTCTTTCGTTGCATTGTGGGTTTTACGTAGCCATCAATAAAAGCCTCTATAAGATCATGATCATTTAGATCTAAGGGCTTTGCATTAAGAATGGTTAGCGGGCAGAACACCAAAAAGATCACTGCGACTAGTTTTTTGAAAATTCTCATTTTTTCTCCGACTTATCTTACGAAAACCAAACTTAGCCAAGGTACATAGGTGATAAATAACAACGCTAAAAGTAAAACTGCCATAAATGGAAGTGTCGCTGCGTAAAGCTGTGTGATTGATTTATTAAAACGGTAACTAGCCAGAAAGAGATTCATTCCTACTGGAGGTGTGAAATAGCCGATTTGCATATTGGCAACGAATATGATGCCCAAATGGATAGGATCTACTCCGTAATTTTGGCTTACCGGCAAAATTAACGGAACCATAATGACCAGTGCTGCAAAAATATCTAATATTGCTCCCAGAAAAAGAAGGAGAATATTTAAGAGGATGAGAAACGTAACCTTACTGTGAACATGTTCGTTAATTAGTCTAAATAATTGATCTGGAACTTGAGCATCAACTAAAAAATTGGTAAATGCCAAGGCGCAACCAAGAATCAATAATATACCTCCAACCATCACCATTGATTCTTTCATAATGCCGGGGAGCTGCCGGATCTTGATATCTTTGTATACAAACACTTCAATAATGAGCACGTATAGAGCAATAACAGCGGCCACTTCAGATATGACCAGAATACCGGAACCCACGCCTAAGATGACGACAACTGGAATAGCTGCTTCCCAAATTATATCTTTAAGGGAAGAGATTAATTTTCGCTTATTAAATGGTATCAGAGGTATTTCTTTATGCCTTATCGCATATAGGCCATAAAGAAAAAGTACCGTAATCATAAGGAGGAAAGGAAGTGCTCCTGCCTTATATAGATCAATAATTTCAACTCCGGGCACATCCAATTGCTGAGCAATAATACCGTATAGTAAAAGCGGAATGGCCGGTGGCAAAAGCAGCCCTAAACTACCAGACGTAGTAATGAGTCCCAGACTGAATTTGTCGGAATAACCGGATTTAACAAGAGCAGGGTAAAGAAGCCCTCCTAAAGCAACTATTGTCACTCCAGAACCGCCAGTTAGCATGGTAAAAAAGGCGCAAGTTAGCAGGCCAATAATAACCATACCTCCGCGCATCCATCCTAGAGAAGCTTCAGATACACGTACTAATCGGTCAGCGGTATTGCTTTTACTAAGAAGATAACCTGTAAAAGTAAATAACGGGAGCGCCATTAATACCGTAGAATCAGTTATTCGATATAGTTCAATGGCAAGAACAGACAAATGAATATCTGAGCAATAAAATCCTATAGCCGCGGCGGCCAAAATAATGGCAAATAGCGGAACTCCAAGACCTCCAATAAAGATAAGAGGGATGGCTAGCAATGAACTCATAAGGAGGCCTCCTTATATCTGTTTATTGGCAATATGCTTAGTAGTGTAAAAATAAATAAAGTGGCATACCGGACAGCGATAACCAAAAATGCAACAGGAATAATAATCTGGAAGTACCAAGAAGGAACATTGCCAAATACGACCGTTTCATAGATGTATTCGTCACAGACAAAATGAGAGCTGTACCAGCAAACCATTACGCTAATTACGCAGGTAAAGAACGAATTAAAAACTGCAACTATCTGTCTGTTTTTTTTACTAAGGTAGAGTTGGGCTATATCGATAGAAATATGCTCGTTATTTCTGCTAGCAATCATTGCTCCGATCAGCCCTATCCATAGGACGCTTATACGTAAAACAGGATCTATCCATAGAATGCTGACATCAAACAAGTTGCGAATACCAACTTGAAAGGTGGCAAGAATAATCATAGCAAGCAGGATAACAACTAATAAAGCATCCTCGATTGCATGTATATATTTGATTACCGGATGAGCCGATACAGTTTTGGCGTTATTTTGCATCAGATTTTCTGCTGTTTATTTCGAAAGTCTTCTAAAAGTTGGCTAACTTCATCGAGAATTTCTTGTGAATATTCTTTTTTGGCGACTAAATCTCTGGTTACTTTCTCAGCGTAAAATTTCCATTCCATTTGATCTTTCTCGTCAGGTACAACAGGCTCGACTCCTTGACCTAGTACTGCGCTAAAGGCTTTAATACTGTCTTTACGGCTGTTGGTATCGAGTTTTTGGAATACTTGAGAAAGAATGTTCTGTGTCAATATCTGATCTTCCTGAGTTAACTTAGAAAAACTCTTTTTTTGAATAGTCATCAGGCCATATGCATACATCAAGGGAATATCAGTAATGTAACTCACCTTGGAAGACCATCTTAAAGTAAGAGCGGCTATCGGAGGCGCAGCGAAAGCATTAATAGCATTAGTCTGAAGAGCGGTATGAACTTCTCCAATATTTAATACGATAGGATTAACATCAATAGATTCTGCTATCTTTTCAGAAATCGGATCATTGGCAGGTAGCCACAGCTTTTGCTTTCTCAAATCGCCAATATTCTTTACTGGACGACCGGACATTGCATACGCAAAGCCTCCATCAATTAAGCCAAACGTAGTCCAGCCTGATTTATCCAATCCATCGATAATTTTCTGGTCCATCTTTGACCGAACATAATCGACTTCTTCAAAGTTCTTAAACAGAAGAGGTGATACATAGATCTGGCTGTCTTTGTAAAACTGGGCAACAGCGCCACTTTGTAAAATTGCTCCGTGTAGCTGACCAATACGTATCTTTCGGAATACGGCTTTGTCATCACCCATCACGCCGCCAGGATAAAACTTAAACTTAACTCGTCCGTCTGTTTTTGTTTGTATTTCCTTCGCTGCCTTTTTTAGTTCGACGAGGATTTCTGTACCATCCGGGTAAAGGGTAGATATTTTAAATGTCTGCGAAAATGCTGGAAAGCAAGTCAACAGAAGAAAAAAAGTAATCAGTGTTTTAAGGTTTTGTTTAAACATAATTTTGTGTTCTATATATAATTAAAAATATTCGTCAGCTTGTTCCAGCAACCTTTGCGCTTCTTTTTGAGCAAAGACATTCTGAAGTGTTAAACCGTGGACGTGAGGAGTAGTGTTAAGGACTTCGTTAAGCAGTTTGTCGTGCAATTGGCGGTTAAATGTTAACTTCGCGTATTTCTCAGCATAAAGGACTTTAATCATTAAGTTCTGTCCTTGTGACAGCTCTATACCCTGTTCGAAATACGTTTTGGCGATTTCTGGCTTGCCGCCCAAAGCAGGAGGAAGAAGGCTATTCAAGACGCCCAAATAGAGAGGAACCATGCCATTTTCATAGCTCATATCCAGTTCATAAATATGTTCCATTAATAATGAAACTTTTGCCAAATCAGCAATGACATTCCAGTCAGAACTATTGGACTGAACATATCCGGCCCAAGCCGTCCCTAGTGAGTACAGAACAGGCACATCTTTTTTCTGGTTTTTCATCTCCCCTATGACGTCCTCAAAGTCTGAAAACGACATACTTTTCGGATTACATGCTTTCTTGTTGTGAACACACATGGCTCTCACTGCAAGATTAAATGCCTTATTTGCCATTCGTCGGGCTCTTACTTCATCTTCAACAAATACCCCGGCATAAGCACCGTTAAGAGAGGAAGCCGCCATTAAAAGTGATTTACTTTCCGGGTAAGTTTCAAGAAGACCGTCTAGCATAAGTAAATAGGAAGGCAGTCCAGCCTTAGTCGTTTCTAGGTCATCACTGTTTAATATGCCATAAGGGATATTACTGCCAACATCCATTACTTTAACGACGGAACATCCAGAGCAGATTAGACACAATAGAAACCATATTGCACGATGATTAATAGTTATTACTGCTTTCTGTAACATCATAAACTCTCTATGGCACTGGTTATTTTTAAATGATTATTTGATTTATGTAAGAATACTTATAAATAAAGAACTACCCAATGCAATATCAATGTCCCGCATGAATTATTCAATGTTTTATGAATAAACAAACTTAATTGAATAATTAAATGTGTTGAAAGTATCTATGCAGCATGAAAGTCCATAGATTGAAAAAATAGGGCGGTTTATTGAAATTAGGCTATACTATATTGACTTGATGGTTTTTTTTGCTACAGTCCTGACTTTTTGTAAGAGTGAATATATGCATGTTCAAAGTCTCAAAAAACCATTGGTCTATTATCCATTATTAGCCTTGTTATACTTCTCTATTTTATCTAGCCTATCTACAGGTGAAGATTTATTTAAAGAGGTACTCTATTTTTCGATTCATTACACTCTCTTACAGGCACTTCTTATACAAGTAAACACAAGAGTTCTGCTTAGTAGGTACAATTACTCATCTGTAAAATATGTGGCCTTTTCTTTAGCCACCCTAATACTATTTGTCTTTTTTTCTATCTCAGTTACTGCGTTATGTGTGAATTACGGTTTCTTGCCTAGGCCCACTGAAAATGCAACAGAAATTCCCATACTAGGCTTGGTGGTATTGGGTTTAGTTGTATTAGGTTTTCCTTTTTTTCTCAGCACATTTTTTTTCATACTAGTAAAAGAAAGAGAACAACGGGAAAAAATTGAAGCTTTAGAGAAGTTGCAATTAAAGACGGAGCTGGATTTTCTTAAGCATCAGATAAACCCTCATTTTCTTTTTAATGCTTTGAACAGTGTATATACAATGAGTTTTCTCGAAGATAAATCAACGCCTGAAAAAATATTAATGCTTTCGGATATGCTTAGGTACGTTCTTTATGATTGCAACAATGAAAAAGTGTCGGTGTCGAGAGAAATTAGTTATTTAAACTCTTATATCATTTTCCAAAAGTTAAAATCAAATGATGAAAAAAACATTACATTTGAATTGGATAAATTTGAGGAGAGTATAAAAATATCTCCAATGTTGCTTATGCCGTTTGTTGAAAACTGCTTTAAGCACAGCAGGATTGACAGAGATAAGTCCGCTTGGATTAAATTTGAAATTAAGATGGCGGATAATAAATTGGTGTTTTTTGCTAAAAATTCAATACCCAAGTTAGATTCGCATAATTTATTAATATCAAGCGGTGGTATTGGGTTGAGTAATGTTAAAAAACGATTAGATATCTTATATCCGGATAAATATACATTGTTGGTTGAAAAATCTAAAGATGAATATTCGGTCAAACTAATGATGGATGTTGAATAGTATGAGTATAGTAAAGTGTATAATTGTTGATGACGAATCTTTGGCTAGAGATTTATTAGGGAAGTATATCAATAAAATGCCGAAGCTGGAATTGAAAGAAAGTTTTGACAATGCCATAGATGCGCTTGATTACATTCAAAGTCACGATGTTGACCTAATATTTAGCGATATAGAAATGCCTGATTTGTCTGGAATTGATTTTGTTAAAAGCATAAATGGTAATTCCGCAATTATATTTACAACGGCTTATGAAGAGTTTGCATTACAAGGATATGAACTTAATGTAGTGGATTATTTACTCAAACCTTTCTCCTTACCGAGGTTTATAAGTGCTGTTAACAAAGCAACTGAGATCATTCGATTAAGGAAACTGGAGCATGATAAACCTGCAAAAATCACTGCTGATATAACGACCAGACAGAATACCGACACACAGAGGTTCCTGTTTGTCAGAGATAACAGGAAAGAATACAAAGTTTTCTATGATGATATTCTTTTTGTTGAGGGTGCTCTGGAGTATGTCAGTTTCCAAACACAAAGCAGGCATTATTTAGGCTTGTATTCTCTAAAGGAGTTGGAGAAACAGTTACCTTCTGATGATTTTGTTCGTGTTCATAAGTCCTATATTGTCTCTCTTAAGCACATTAAAGAAGTTAAAGGGAATTTATTAGTTATTCATTCTCATAGCATTCCGGTAGGCAAAACATTTAAAACGGATTTTAATAAGAAATTTAATCTATTTAAGAATAAGAGGTGAATTAATTTTTATCGTTAATTGTTTCTGGCTGGTGTGTTATTTAATGTTACTGAACGTCGTTTAATGATAGCGTATGAAGTGCTCGAAATTATATTAAATCATTGATAATAAAAAAAGAAATTAGTTGTAAAGTTAAATGAAACCAATGAAAATATAGGTTGAAGTTAGATTTCTAAGCATGTGGTCAGAGGTTCAAATCCTCTAGGGCGTGCCATATACGAAAAGCCGTAACAAGTTAGTACTTGCTACGGCTTTTTTGCGTTTGTCGCTAATGGGGTAAGTTATGGTCGCGATTAGTGTCTGGCAATAACTTATTCTACATGGCTTGTGGCGATTACCGCTTGGGTTCCGACAGGAACAACCTCACCACCATGCTCTTTTGCGTATAGGACGGCCTCATCCATGGTTGAAAACCACAGTGCGGGATAACCAATATTCTTAAGCTTTAATCGCTGCGGCAGGTACTCTTTAGATGTACCGGACTCTGTTTCAAGAATTTGTTTAAATTCAACCCAGCTATTAAAACCGTTCTCTTTTGCTACAAGCTGTAAGAGATGTTTTCTCTGAATAATAGCGCTGTTTTTTTGCAATTCAGGAAGTGATATTCCAACAAGTACATTAAAACTAAGTAATCTACGTAGAGTTGGTAGAGAGCGACTAAGTTGTTCTGATTTGGTTGATTTGTGCAATAACTTAGCTTCATATAGCCAAAGTTCTGCAAGGTTTGCTTGTTCAATACGCATAATTGTCTCCTTTATTGAACCTGCTCGCTATCGGTTTCAGAAGTTGTTCAGCGTATTAACTGAATAGATTGTATTTTTTTGCTAAGACATTGGTACGTTTGCTTTTGCGAGGTAGGCGTCCAATCAGCCTGCGACAAGAGTACACCACCGAAAAACGTTTGCCAATATAAAGGTTATACTCAAGCATCATCAGATCACTAGAGTCAATTAGTAAAAAAACGGCTAAACGCTCTTTGTAAGCCCTTAGCCGTTTATGAATAACGGTTATCTAAAATTAATGATGATAACGATTATGCTTGTGGAGGCGTACCTTCACCGTTAGAAACCACGGCATCAATTTGTACTAGCGCACCCATAGATACTTCAGAAACACCGACAACGGTTCTTGCTGGAAGGTCACCTTTGAAGAAGGTTGTGTACACTTCGTTTACTGCATC
>NZ_VTXE01000004.1 GCF_013114595.1 Vibrio sp. 99-8-1
GTATCGACAACGTTTTCTACGGTAAAGCCGAACATCTTAAAGAGTTCGCCTGCCGGAGCTGACTCACCAAAGGTTGTCATACCGATGATGCGGCCGTCAAAACCAACATACTTGTACCAGAAGTCAGCAATTCCTGCTTCAACAGCAACACGAGCGGTTACGTCTGAAGGCAGTACCGCTTCACGGTAAGCTGCATCTTGCTTGTCAAACACGTCAGTTGCAGGCATGGATACGACGCGTACTTTCTTGCCTTCTGCTGTTAGCTGAGCCGCCGCTTCTGTTGCAAGTTCTACTTCTGAGCCTGTTGCAATCAGAATTAGCTCAGGTTTGCCATCACAATCTTTTAGTACATAACCACCTTTGGCAATGTCCGCAACTTGTGCTTCGCTGCGAGGTTGTTGAGCTAGGTTCTGACGAGAGAAGATAAGCGATGTAGGGCCATCTTTACGCTCAATAGCAAACTTCCACGCTACCGCAGATTCTACCTGGTCACATGGACGCCATGTGCTCATGTTCGGAGTCAGACGAAGAGAAGATACCTGCTCTACCGGTTGGTGAGTCGGACCATCTTCACCCAGACCAATGGAGTCATGAGTGTACACTTGAATGTTTTGCACTTTCATCAGTGCCGCCATACGCAGTGCGTTACGTGCGTATTCCATAAACATTAGGAAAGTTGCACCGTAAGGAACAAAGCCACCATGAAGCGCAAGACCGTTCATAATCGCCGTCATACCAAACTCACGCACACCGTAGTGGATGTAGTTGCCTGATGCATCTTCTGGTGTGATAGATTTAGAGCCAGACCACATTGTCAGGTTCGATGGTGCAAGGTCAGCAGAGCCGCCCATAAATTCTGGTAGCATAGCACCAAACGCTTCTAGTGCGTTTTGTGACGCTTTACGAGATGCGATGTTGGCAGGGTTCGCTTGTAGGTCAGCAATGATTTGAGAGGTCTTTGCTTCCCACTCTGCTGGTAGCTCACCGTTTACGCGGCGTTTGAATTCTGCTGCAAGCTCTGGGTATGCTGCTTCATAAGCTGCAAATTTCTCATCCCACGCTGCTTCCTTAGTTGCGCCTGCTTCTTTCGCATCCCACTCTGCATAGATTTCCGACGGAATTTCAAAAGGACCGTGCTCCCAACCAAGTTCTTTACGTGTTGCTGCAATTTCTTCAGCGCCTAGAGGTGCACCGTGACAATCGTGTGAACCTGATTTATTTGGTGAACCAAAACCGATGATGGTCTTAGTACAGATAAGCGTTGGCTTGCCTGTTTCTGCCTTCGCAGCTTCAATGGCGGCATTGATTGCTGCTGCGTCGTGACCATCTACTGCCGGAATTACGTGCCAGCCGTACGCTTCAAAACGCTTAGGTGTGTCGTCAGAGAACCAGCCTTCCACTTCACCGTCGATAGAGATGCCGTTGTCATCCCAGAACGCGATTAGCTTGCCAAGACCTAGAGTACCTGCCAGAGAACACGCCTCATGAGAGATACCTTCCATTAGACAGCCGTCTCCCATAAACACATAAGTGTTATGGTCAACAATGTCGTGGCCTTCTTTGTTGAACTGCTCAGACAGTGTTTTCTCAGCCAGTGCCATACCCACAGCGTTTGTGATGCCTTGGCCTAGAGGACCCGTTGTGGTTTCAACACCCGGAGCGTAACCATATTCTGGGTGACCCGGTGTTTTAGAATGAAGTTGACGGAAGTTTTTTAGGTCATCAATTGACAGCCCGTAACCAGTCAGGTGAAGCAAAGAGTAAATCAGCATTGAGCCGTGACCGTTAGACAGGATAAAGCGGTCGCGGTCAGCCCACTCAGGGTTTTGTGGGTTGTGGTTCATGTGGCCACGCCAAAGGACTTCAGCGATGTCCGCCATACCCATAGGAGCACCCGGGTGACCAGAGTTGGCTTGTTGTACACCATCCATGCTTAACGCGCGGATTGCATTAGCGAGTTGTTTACGTTCCATAAATATTTCCAAATTTAAGATAATTTGTTTAAAAAATGTCGCAGACACTTTTATAGAATTTCTATTTTTCGACGAAAGAAAACACTACAGCTATGGAGGTGACTGTAGTGCTAAGCTGCTTACTTAATTAAAGTTTTGCAGCGATCATTGTCTCAAGTTTGCCTTGGTCAACGGCGAAGTTACGGATGCCTTCTGCTAGTTTCTCTACTGCCATAGGATCTTGGTTGTGCTCCCACAAGAACTCTGAGTGAGTCAGTGGAGCTGGGCGATCTTTTAGTTCAGTCGCCGCAACGAGTTTCTCAACAACGTCACCTTCAGCTTCTTCCAGCTCTTTTAGTAATTGCGGAGCGATAGTTAGACGGTCACAACCTGCAATTTCAAGAATCTCACCGATGTTACGGAAGCTTGCACCCATAACTACTGTGTTGTAGCCATGTTCTTTGTAGTAGTTGTAAATAGCAGTTACAGAAAGTACACCTGGATCTTCGCTAGCGGCAAAGTCACGACCTTCTTTCGCTTTGTACCAGTCCATAATACGACCAACAAAAGGAGAGATAAGGTAGGCACCTGCTTCAGCACATGCACGAGCCTGTGCAAATGAGAATAACAAGGTTAGGTTACAGTTGATGCCTTCTTTTTCTAGTACTTCTGCAGCACGGATACCTTCCCACGTAGAAGCAAGTTTGATAAGAATACGATCGTTGCTGATACCAGCATCGTTATACATCTTAACTAGTTGACGAGCTTTCGCGATGCTGCCTTCAGTATCGTAAGAAAGACGAGCATCAACTTCAGTAGAGATACGACCAGGAATAGTGGTTAGGATTTCTTTACCAATGTTTACCGCAAGCATGTCGCAAGTATCTTGAACTTGTTGTGCTTTATCATCGCTTTGTGTTTTCGCGTAAGCAATTGCTTGGTCAATTAGAGGTGCGTATTCTGCAATTTGAGCGGCTTTAAGAATCAAAGATGGGTTAGTAGTGGCGTCTTCTGGTTGATACTTACGAATGGCTTCGATTTCGCCTGTATCTGCTACTACTGTCGTTACTTTACGAAGTTGCTCTAGTTTATTGCTCATATCCGTCGTCCTATCCTGTTAAGGCTTAATATGGTCATTTATGTACTTGCCATTCGCTCAAATAAAGCAAATGGTCGAGAGTTTTCAACCCTGTTCAAAAATGCGTGAACATATGGAACACTGTTGAAGAATTGATGTGTTCAAATTAGCGGATCTGCACGATAAGTCAATCATTGAAGCCTGCGAAAAGTGATTTTGGTCAACCTTTACTAGGATTAATAATAACCAAACGTTTGGCTGGCTTTTTTCCTATCCTCAATGGCTATAATTAGCGCTTTTTATTGGGTGAGCATATGTAATGGTGCGTAGCATATGCAATGGCTAATGGCTTATGTTATATTTGCTGAATTCATAGATTAACTAGCCATAGTTATACTCGAGACAGACTAGTTATGCTCGTGACAGACTAATAATGTTCATGAAAGAGAGCTATAGAGGAAGATATGACTCGATCACAAAGCGATATTTCAGCTCAAAGTACCGACTTATTAACCGAAGTGTCCGTCGCTTATTATCAGGATGGTGCTACTCAGGAAGAGATTTCTAAAAAATTTGCGATTTCCCGCGCTAAAGTTGGCCGGATGTTAAAGCAGGCACGAGATGAAGGAATCGTGGAGATTACCGTTAAGTACCATCCCGTGTTTAGTGCAAAGATTGAGCAGAGACTGATTGATCAATTTGGAGTAAAGAGGGCGCTTATTGCTCTTGACCAGCCTAGTGAGCAGTCGCAGCGAACACAAGTGTCAGGGTTAGTATCTAATTATCTGTCTAGTACGTTAAAGGATGGCATGGTAGTGACGGTTGGTCAGGGACGTAACGTGTCAGCGGTCGCCCATCATGTTGGGGTTATCTCGCCTCGATCATGTAAGTTCGTTTGTGGCATTGGAGGTATTCACCCAAGGGGAGGGATGTTCAATGCCGATCATATTTGTCGTCAGTTAGCTAAAAAATATGGTGGAACATCAGAAACATTATACGCTCCAGCGTATGCTGAGAATCGTGAACAGAAAAATGTACTGATGCAGAATGAAACAGTAAAACAGACTCTTGATCTGGCTCGTAAAGCAGATGTTGCTCTGGTTGGTATTGGTGACATGAGTGAAAATAGCTACATGGTCGACTTAGGTTGGTTTACGCCTGATGAGGTGGTTCAGTCGAGATTAAAACAAGGTGTTGTCGGGGACTTCGCTGGTTATGACTTTTTTGATATTCACGGCAATACGGCAATTACGGTGATGAGTGATCGAATTATCGGTTTGGGGATAGAGGAGTTTAGACCTATTTCAGAGGTTATCGCTATTGCTGCGGAGAACAGTAAGCCACTGGCATTATTAGGGGCGTTAAGAACAGGGGTAATAGATGTTATTGCAACTAGCGTAAGCAATGCTTTAACGGTATTAAACCTAGATGAACAAATGAAGTAACAGAAACAATTAGTAAGCGTACATAAGAGGGTACGCTTACTAAGTAACAGGGTTGGCTTGCTTCCAAGTAATCAGTTGAATCCATGCATTTTCTAGTTCGCTTAACTCTTCTTCGGTTAATAGCGAAGCACTAGATAGATGGTTGTTAGCAGTATGCTTGATTTGGACCTTCGCCTGAAAGTCTTTTCTCAACTGAGAAATGGTCGATTCCATGATTACAGCACTCAATAAATAATAAACATGTAAGTTGTTGTAATATGATGCCATTTAAAAAGGATCAATCAATAAAAAAGTGTGATCAAATGGCAGAGATCACACTTTTGTTAGGAATTTTAACGAAATGTCTAAAGTTTTATTAAAAGCTCAAAATAAATCACCTACAAACTGAACAGTTAGCATTCTTCGCTAATTTCATTTCCCTCCAGCTCATGGTTAGTGCATCTAAAATAAGTAATTTTCCCGTTACGCTTGTCCCATAGCCAGAGATGACTTTAATCGCTTCCAATGCTTGAGTTGCACCAATAATACCGACCACAGGAGACATGACACCCGCTTCAACACAAGTTAAGGCATTCTCTCCAAATAGTGCACTTAAACACTGGTAACACGGCTGCTCATCTTGATAGGTAAAGACAGAAACTTGTCCTTCCATACGTATAGCGGCACCTGAGACCAAGGGTGTTTTATTATTAAAGCAAAGTTTATTGAGCTGATTTCTGGTTTCTACGTTATCCGTAGCATCAATAACTAGGGTATGTTTTACGATTTCAGCTTTTAACTGTTGATCCGTGAGCTTTTCTGCAATGGTATTTACGTTTATATATGGGTTAAGTGTGGTCAGGGTTTCTGCCGCGGACACGACTTTTAACTTCCCTATATCCGCATCAGTATGCAGAACTTGTCTTTGTAGATTGGAGACTTCTACCGAGTCAAAGTCTACCATTGTGATCGTTCCAACACCCGCAGTCGCTAGGTATTGGCTGCTTGCACAACCTAAACCACCCGCGCCTATGATAAGAATCGAGCTCTGCTTTAAAGCTTCTTGGCCATCGAAGTCGAAGTTTTTGAGAATGATTTGACGGTTGTAGCGAAGCATCTCTTGGTCTGAAAGAATGTCCATAAAAAACCAGTAATAAGTGATTAAAGTTGACAGTAAAAATAAAAGTAGCAGATGATTGACCTGCTACTTTAACTTGATGCTAATTAGTACATGGTGTGGTTAAACATCTGGATTTGTACTGTGTCGCCCACCTCGACATTGCCTCTGTCTGATTCGATAACAACAAAACAGTTACTTAAGCTCATCGAGCGGAATGCTCCAGAACTTTGGTTACCTGTGCTTTCTACTTCAAATTTTCCGTCTTTTACAGTGTAAACTCCACGCTGGTAGTCGGTTCTTCCCGGTTTCTTTTTAAATGCTGACTTAGTGGTAGCAGGAATGGATTCCGGTGCTTTCCAGTTGGTTTCGCCTGCCAGTTTTGCCAGCAACGGTTGCACAAGGACATAACAGGTAATCGCAGCAGAGACAGGGTTACCCGGCAAACCACAAAAAATGGCGTTGTCCAGTTTACCGTAGGCAAAAGGTTTACCCGGCTTAATAGCCAGTTTCCAAAAACCAATCTCACCCAGCTCTTCTAAGATATCTTTGGTGTAGTCTGCTTCGCCAACACTCACTCCGCCAGACGTCATAACCACATCGGCCAGTTGTTGCGCTTGCTCAAATGTGTCGCTAAGAAGCTTTGGTTCGTCCGGTATAATGCCTAGATCGATACCTTCACAGCCAAATTTCTCTAGCATGGCTTTAATACCATAGCGATTGCTGTCGTAAATTTGCCCTTCTTGTAAACTTTCCCCTAATGGTTTCAACTCATCACCTGTAGAGAAAAAGGCAACTTTGGGCTTATTAAATACTGAAACATGGCTAAAGCCGAGTGAGGCGATCATTGGGATATCTCTTGGTGTTAAACGGGTGCCTTTGCTAAGGACCAAATCACCTTTGGAAATATCGTTGCCTAAATCACGAATGTTATTGCGAGGCTTAACTTCTTGATTGTTGAACTTAATGCCTTCTTCAGTTACCTGAGTCTCTTCTTGCATTATTACCGCATCACACTCTTGAGGAATTTTTGCTCCCGTCATGATGCGAATACAGGTTCCTTTTGGCCATTCACCATCAAATGGTTGCCCTGCAAACGACTTACCCGCTTGAGGTAAGGTATTGGATTTAATGAGATCTTCTCGTCTAACGGCGTAGCCATCCATTGCTGAATTATCAAATGGAGGAACAAAGATTGGCGAGCGTAGGTCTTCGGCTAACACAAACCCGATTGACTCTTCGAGCGCGAGGGTGCTTTTTGCTACATTAACAGTGACGCTAGATAACATTTTCTCTAACGCTTCACTAATTGGCATCAGACCTGGAGTATCACAACAGCCCATAAGGTATCCTTTGTTGTTCTTAATTAACGGTGGAACAATAACATATATCTGCCTTCTTCCCACGTCGCAGGATTCACAGATTATAAATCTCGTTTTTAAGATGTAATTATCGCTGATTCCGAGTATGCTTGTCAGCCATCCAAAAGGGGTAAAGCATACTATTTTAGGAGAGATTATGTCGACTATTAGCGAATCAGCGAAGTTGGTTAAAGATGCGCTAGAGATGCGTGGTTTAGAGACACCGATGCAGTCTAACGATATGACTCGTGAAGAGAAAAAAGAGCGCATTGAATATCACATGCGTGAAGTCCTGCAAATTCTGGATTTGGACTTATCCGATGACAGTTTAGAAGAGACACCAAATCGTATTGCGAAAATGTACGTTGATGAACTGTTTTCTGGATTGGATTACAAAAATTTTCCTAAAATCACCGTCATTGAAAACAAGATGAATGTGAGTGAAATGGTACGGGTGAAGGATATTACCGTGACCAGCACCTGTGAGCATCATCTAGTGACTATCGACGGCAAAGCGGCGGTGGCGTATATTCCACGTGGAAAAATCATTGGCTTATCTAAGATTAATCGCATTGTGCGCTTTTTTGCTCAACGTCCTCAAGTACAAGAGCGAATGACACAACAGATCTTAGTGGCGTTGCAAACGTTGTTAGAGTCAGAAGATGTCGCGGTGACCATAGATGCAACACACTATTGTGTTAAGTCTCGTGGAGTGATGGACGCAACAAGCGAAACCACCACGACAGCCTTAGGTGGCATTTTTAAGTCCAACTCTGCAACACGACATGAGTTTTTACACGGACTAAGATAGCGGCCCCAATGATGTTCATCAGGGCTTGATACTCAAGCGAACTTGGGTATCGATATTATTCGTCGTAGTAGTCTTCAAGGGCGTACGGGTCATCATCTAAAACATGTTCCATTCGTCCTCTTAACTGCTCTAAATGATATTCCAGCATATTCATGGTTTCAATATCACCTTCCGAGCACGCTATATAGATTTGTTGTTCCAAATCTTTGATTTTTTCTCGCATGTTCATAGCTACCTCCTTATGTCGAATAAGCTGAAGACATAACGAGAGTGATACAGATTGAGACTATTTACAGCAACGCTAATATTGCACTCAATTCAGTATCCATCCGTTGTCGAGAAATTAACGGTTCTCAAATCTATTGTAGTCCAACAATCCAAATTCGATAGGTTGATCTTGTTTATACCAAGCAGAAAGTTGGTCGCTAAATTGCCAAAATTCTGGTGACGTTCTTCTAATTCCGAAGCGATCCAATAACTTGATATAATCTTCTTCACTATCAATGGCGCTTAATAATGTGTAGAACTCACCAATATCACGCTCATGCAATTTAAAGAAAGCGGCGGGGTAACTTCCTAACACTCCGCGAACCAGCGTTAAGCTGTCTTTTTCAGGTAAACGATTTGCGTCTTCACTAAATAGACTAGAGATATTTTTATGCGCATTGTTTCTTAATAAGGTAAATAGCTGTTGTTCGCCTTTGTGTGAAGTCACCATAATCATCGAGATTTGTGGAATGGTGGCGGAAGGAAAGCCGATTAAGTGATCTATTTTCGACAGAATTTTATTATTCTCTGCGGTTAAACCAGTATCAACAATTTGGTAGCGATCGCTAAGTACCGATTGGTACTTCTCTTTTAACATATCAAACAGCTCCGACTTAGGATCGTCTGAATGATAGTTAATCGCCGTGGGCTGGCTGAACGGTTTAATATTACGTTGGAAAAACTGGCTCAATGAAGCACTTTGATCTTGATACCAAGAGCTGTGTTCTTTGTGGCGAACTTCATTTGGAATTAACGTCAAGAAGTGGCTTTCTCCTTCTAAGCGTAAAAAGTCCATGTACATACGAGTTACCAATTGGTGACCGAAGTTGCCGTATACATCAAAGCCCGCAACCAATAGGTAATGGATACGTTCGAGCATGGCGTAATCTATAATCCAAGCGGTTTTAGGCTTTTGTCCTACTAAGCCTTTTACTACCGAGGCACTGTCGAAATGACGAAATACTGTTAATACCGCATTGTCGTTTAAGCTATCGCCATGCCAAAGAACGTCTGTGTTCAGTTTTTGGTGTTGGTTAAACCACTTATTGGTAAAATCGGATTTTGCTTGTAAATAACGGGTTTGTTGGTTTGAGTAGTTAATCCAGTTGATAACAGGTTCGATATTGCTCTCTTTTTCGCCCGGTAGAGCGAGGTTTCTCGCTTGATCGATATAGAATTGATTGATCTCTTCATTCGCCATATGTTCTGGGTTTAAGAAGAACACCCAAAATCGATCATTAATAACATTGAGTGCTAGCTGGCCTCGGCATACTGGACCTTTTATAAACGCCATAATGGTGTTGTGTGCCCCATCAACTAAAAAGCTAAAACGGGTCTTCACCGGTATATCTTTAAATGCGGTTAATGGGTTGGCGGCGACCTGCGGAGAGTAGCTTGGTAACTGGCTCACCTGATAATCGGCTTGGAGGAACCATTGTTGCCATTTTGTCATCCTTTGCTCGTTTAAGGCGTAAGGCATATGAGTTTTGTCGACAATAGTGGCTAACTCAGGTATTAAACGATAATACACTCTTTCTACACCGGGGTCGTCATAAGGGCGTCGGGTGGATATACGCTTGATTGGTTTGCCCGGAGGAGTAGCAGAGCGAACCATAGTAAAGAAACGTTTTTCACCATTTAACTCAGAAAAATAGAGATGGAATAGATAGACGTGTTCATAAATATATCGGGCGCTAAGCTGAGATTTAATATCGTTGTTATTTAAAAACACTTCCCATTTTGCTATCTGTTTCTGCTCATCTACTGACATAGGCTTGTGCGCGGCCATTTTTGCACCTGCACTTAACCAATCGATCAGGATATTGAGATCTTCTGTGGCGAGATTAGGCATACCAAATGGCATTCCCCAAGTTGGGTAGTCCGATTCATACTGTGCGTGTTCTTCTACCGTTGGGCACTGCTCTTCGCGATAAATGGAGAAATCAAAATCTTCTAGCTGCTTCTGCTCTGGCTGTGGATAACGCTCTTTTTGCATCAGCATTTTTGCCATAAGGCCAGCTTCAATATTTGGCTGACTGTACTGGCTGCGTTCGTTTAATACCGGATGAAAATCCGCTTCCCGCCACTCTTGCGTGGTTTCTGCATCTTCAAACAGTCGAGTAGGGGAGGAAGCAATTAATCGAGTTCCTTGATAAACGGTATTTTTGCTGCCACCTCTATCTATACCTTGTGGGGAGGACATTTTGTATTGGCAAGGTGCGTCATAGCACGCGTGACAAACCACACATCGGTTATCAATTACAGGCTTAACGTGGTTAATATAGTGCTGGGCTATGGGTGATTGATAGGGGACTTCTCGCTCTCTAACAACTTCATCGCCAAAAAGGCTATCGTAGTTAAAGCCAGCATAAGTCGCACAACCAGAGAAGAAAAGCACAGCAATGATAGCGATAATATGGCGATTGTTCATAGATAGAAGTAATTCAAAACGTATATAAATAACGAATGATTATATTATTTCTGTTCGGTTTTGGCGAATGGCGGATAGTAAAAAGGCTTACCAGATTATGGTAAGCCTTCAATATTGAGAGAGAGCACGTTAGGTCGTGCGATACTCTTTTAACACTTCATTAAGGTTTCGTGATGCGTGGCTTAATTCTGTAACGCCACTTGCTGAGCTTTCAGCAACGCTTCGAATCACATCTGATTGGCTGCGAATATCGCTTAACTCAGTCGCAATGTCGTTGGCCACTGCGCTTTGTTCATCGGCGGATGTGGAGATTTGTAAACTCATATCCATAACCGATTTAGCGGACTCAGCAATAGACTCAACATCCTGACCAATTTCAGATACTAAATCACTACTTGTTTGCGCTTGTTTCACTGTATCTTGAGTTTTTGCTGCGATAACTTTGGTTTCGTTTTGCAGTTTCTCAATCATCGCTTGGATCTCAACAGTCGCATCTTGAGTTCGGCTAGCCAGAGTTCGTACTTCATCAGCAACCACGGCAAAGCCACGGCCCTGCTCACCAGCACGAGCAGCTTCAATCGCAGCATTAAGTGCCAGAAGGTTAGTCTGTTCAGATATGGCATTGATGGTTGTAATAACGTCATTGATTTGAGTGGTGTTCTCAGTCAATGTTTCTACCGAGTCTGATGCTTGAGATATGTAGCTAGATAACTGTTCAATTTCAGCAATCGCATTATGAACACGTTGCTGACTCGCATGGACATATTTTGCATCGTTTTCAGAATGTTCCGCTGCTTGTTTAGCAACATTTGATACTTCTTGCGCAGACGCCGTCATCTCTTCCATAGCAGTTGCGACAGAGTCTAGAGAGGAGTGCTGATAATTGATCTGCTGTTCACTCTGTTTTGTCTCTTGTGCAAATGAGTCAGCGGTCGTCTCTAAAGTTGTTGAACTGTCTTTAACCGTAACCACTAACTTGGTTAAGGTATCCATGGAGTCATCAAGGGCACAACCTATGGTACCAAACTCATCTCGTCCTGCATGAAAGCCGAGTCGAGACGTTAAATCACCATCGGCAATTTTAAGTGTGGTTTGCCATAAAACCCAAAGTGCGCCACCTAAAAAGGTTGTTAGCCAGTAACAAAATAGGATAAATGGAATCGCCCACAAATAGGTTAATAGTAGTGAGGTAAATGCTTGGTCTTTGGCGCTATCTTCTGACGCTAGTACCGACTCTGTTAATGATGCGTACTGCCCATCTGGCGTTTTAACCACGGCAGTGACACTATTTTCATTACGAATGGTTTTTCCCGATGAACGAGAAAGCGTTACCCCAAGCTGCGAAAGTTTGTCTACGGAGCCAAATTGCGAAGAGCTGGCAACAAGTCCTTGTAGCTTCGCTTCTGTAGCAATTACTGATTGGTTTTCAATACGATCAATTGAATCACTATAACGGCCAATGGCAGTTGCGCTAAGGGCAATTATAAATAGGATAAATAATACCCAAAATTTGTCATTGATTGACATCTTAATAAAAAGACGATCTATCAGTCTAAAGTTAGTCTCTTTCATGAAGGCTCCAACGTATTCATGTTTTGTAACAAGTACACTACACATTTTAGATGACAAACTGCCAAACATGTCTCACTTAATTGCAATTTGTTGTTACTTTTAATGTAAAGATGAGATGACAACCGATTTACCAATAGAAACAGTTATTAGAGTTAATGTACTAATGCATTTTTAAAAAAGCATTTGTTAAGTGAATTTATCGCAGAAAATCACAAAAAAAGAGATATCTCAGAATAAATAAATATATAAATTTACTTCGAATTGTCATATAACATTGTTTTACTGTTTAGGATAAAACAGGATATTACTTCTATTAAGGATGAAATAATGGAAAACTTTACTGATATAGATGGCCTAGAGTTGCTTGATGCGCTTGAAATTGGCTTTGATCTTACCGACTACCAACCCGAAGTAGATTCAAGCGAAGAAGGCTCTTTATGATCTCTGCGCTTTTAGCTGCCTCAACTGTTGATAGCCAACAAGTGCTATTTTTTAATAAAGAAAGATAGCACTTCTGTTACACACCTAATACCACCTCTTTATTGTTCAAATCTCTCTATTATCGTTTTACTTTCAGCAGAGCGCGCATTCTTCTCGCTGGTGTCAAATAACGTTCGGTTCTGATACAATCTTGACCCCATTTTTTCTGGTGCTCGTAATGTCATCTAATACTCGTTCTTCTAACTCTATAGCTGCTCATGAACTCTCTTCTGAGAGCATTACTTTTTCTGATCTACCATTGCAATCAGCACTGATTTCACGCGTGACAGAACTTGGTTTTAAGCATCCTACCGCTATTCAAGAAAAAGCGATCCCACATGTATTGGCAGGAGAAGATATTTTAGCTGGAGCGCAAACAGGAACGGGAAAAACCGCCGCATTTGGTCTGCCAATCATCGAAAAATTGCTGAATGCCGAACCTAAGCCTGACGACAAAAGTATCCGTGCTTTGGTGTTGGTACCGACACGAGAGTTAGCCCAACAAGTTTATACTAGCCTGTGTGATTACAGCCAAGATATGGGGTTACACATTGTGGTCGCCTATGGTGGAACCAGTTTAAATGTTCAGCGTGATCTGTTACGCAAAGGTGCCGATATTTTAGTGGCGACACCGGGCCGCTTGCTTGATCATGCCTATACCAAAACGATTGTGTTGAATCGTACCGAAATGTTAGTACTGGACGAAGCGGATCGAATGCTTGATATGGGCTTTTTGCCGGATATTCAACGAGTCATTCGTAAGTTGCCTGCTCAGCGTCAAACCATGTTGTTCTCGGCCACGTTTGACAATCGAATCAAAAAGCTGGCTTACAAAATTCTTAATAACCCAGTCGAAGAGCAAGTGACACCGAGTAACAGCACAGTAGAAACAGTTGAGCAGATTATTTATCCGGTAGATAAGAGACGTAAAAGTGAACTTCTTGCGTACCTGATTGGATCGCGTAACTGGCAACAAACCTTGGTGTTTACCAAAACTAAGCAAGGTTCTGATGCGTTAGTAAAAGAGCTCAAACTGGATGGTATTAAAGCGGCATCTATTAATGGTGATAAGAGCCAAGGAGCAAGACAGAAAGCCTTGGATGATTTTAAAGCGGGTAAAATTCGTGCCCTTATTGCTACCGATGTAGCCGCAAGAGGGATCGATATTCAAGAGCTTCAAGCGGTTGTTAACTATGATTTGCCGTATAAAGCGGAAGACTATATTCACCGTATTGGTCGAACAGGACGAGCAGGCCATCAAGGGCTGGCGGTATCATTTATGAGCCGTGACGAAGAGTATTTATTGAAAGCGGTTGAGTCTTTATTAGATCAAAGGTTGCCTCAAGAGTGGTTGCAAGGTTTTGAACCAAGCTTAATTGCCGATCTGGAGACAGAACAACCGACTAAAAGACTGAGTCGTTCTGCTGAAAAACGAAAAATGAAAGCGAAGCTGAATATTCATAAAAACCGAGGGAAAAGACGTTAAGCGCTATTGTTGATTCTTGATTACTTTTTCCCTAAATGAAAAAAACGCTGACGTACTAGGTCAGCGTTTTTTTTAATTGTGAGAGTTGGGTATGCAAATAATTGTGCTTTATTTTGAACCTGTATCCTGCGGCTTATCTGTTACTCGCTATCATATTCCTGACACTGTTCTTCAAACTTACAAGCAAGTGGCAACATCAACTCTCGTAATGTCTCTGGTTGAAGGTAATCTTGTTTCGCTATATTCAAGTAACGTGCAAGTTGTCGGTTAAACAGGTTCCAGTGATGGTAAAGTGCTTCATCGGCATCATTAGTTTGATCAAGCCAAATCTGTTTCATCATAGGATTAAGGCTATGTGCTCCGTGTGCGAACAAAATTAATTGCCACTTTACCTCAAACATATTGACCGGAAAGTCAGGATTTTCACTATTGTGTAAGTCTGTCAGATCAAGCATGGTTTGTTCGAAATTGCCGTGTTGATCAATAAAATAGTCAAAAAACTCACCCTCTTGCCTTACTGCATCAGCGGCAAATTGTATTGGGTAAGGCACTATTAAAGTGTGCGCGAGTAGCTTAACGGCAAATTGATAGAGAGATAAATTGGCTGGATTATTTTTAGGTAACTCAGCAATCAACGCGGAAATGTACTCTTCCATATAATCGTGGAGGGCGTCACTAATGGCATACCAGATCTGCTCTTTGCTACCAAAGTGGTGTCGGATCAAACTGTGCGATACACCTGCCGCTTCACTAATATTTCGTAAAGACACTTTTTCATATCCACTTTTACAGAACATATTGCCTGCTACACAGAGGATATGCATTTTTGTTTCTTCTGATGTTTGAGCGCTACGACGCCCTTGTTTTCTCTCTGCCATTGTTAACTTCTCATCTACGACCCACACGTTTTACCAGATTTCATTCTAGTCGTCATTAAATTTTATTGTCCAAGTGTAAAATAAGCGTTGATTTTATCTCATTTATTAATATACTGCACAACTGTGTAGTAAATGATTTGTGATGACTATAGAAGAATGGGAGAAAACAAGGTGAAAAGAAAAGCCTTTGTTGCATATAAATTGGCGTTAGTGGCCGCCAGCGGGTTGTTCCTAGCAGGATGCAATCAAGCGAATTCTGAGGTGCAGCCAGAAGTTGTAAAGCCAGTAAAATTGTTGCAGGTTCCTAATTTATCGGCGTCTGAATTTGACTCATTTTTGGCTGAAGTGGATGCAGGAAAGCGCTCTCAGTTATCCTTTCAAGTTCCAGGCATGATAGAGACTTTAAGTTTTCGCGAAGGTGAAAAAGTTACTAAGGGTGCGACGCTTGCGACATTAGACCCAAAAGATTATCAGTTAGCAGTAGACGCCGCTCAAGCTCAATTTGACTTAGCTAAAACCCGTTACGATAGAGACATACAATTAGTCAGCAAAAAGCTGATCAGTACCGATGCTTTTGACCAGTCAGAAACAGCTTTTAAGGCAGCTGACGCTAAACTGGAACAAGCTCGAACCGATTTAAGCTACACCCAAATTAAAGCACCGTTTGATGGCGTAGTTTCACTCAGCTTTGTTAAATCATTTCAGTTCATTGGTGCTAAGCAACCCGTTCTCAATATCATCAATAATGATTTACTGGATATAAACATTGCTTTGCCGGTTCCATATGTGGATAAAACAGGCATTCGTACCTTACCGAAGCGTGAATATGCCGTGGTGTTTGACGTTCATAACAGCATTGTTATTCCTGCCAGTTTCAAAGAGATGTCTACTCAACCAAATTCCGATACCAATAGCTACAGTGCCACAGTTACCATTGTTAGACCGGATGTACTGAACATTCTGACAGGAATGACAGGGCAAGTGTTGATTCGTAATGAACAGCAACGAGATCAGTTGATATTGCCAAATGGTGCATGGGTTTCTAGAGAAGGAAGCAGCGGTGAAATTTGGCGCTTTGAACCACAAACTAATTCTGTAGAGCGTGTGAAAGTGAACACCGACGAGTTTGGCGCCGTTGTTGGTGGCTTGAATGCAGGAGATATGGTGGTGATTGCGGGTGCAAAAAACCTTCATGAAGGGCAAGTTGTACGAGCTTGGACTCGTGAGGGAGGTATTTAATGTTTAAGCAGACCGTAATGAAACAGGCCATGTCGAAACTGGCGATCCTAACTGTAGGTTTAGTATTACTGCAAGGGTGCAAAGATCAGGCTGTTATAACAGACGACGCACCTTTAACGGTATCTACTTTCGCGATAGAAAAGCCAATAGAGAACCAGTTTAGAAACTTCAAAGGGCAAGTGATGCCTGCTGATCTAACTCCTCTCTCTTTTCGTATCGAAGGGGAGCTGCAATCTATCGCTGTTCGTGCTGGACAACAAGTGAAAAAAGGCCAAATACTGGCTCAGTTAGATGACGATAAATTGCGTCAAAAGTTAACCGATGCACGGGTTCAATATGAGTTAGCGTTAAAACAGTTTCGCCGTGGTAGTGATTTGTTGAAACGCAAGATGGTTTCTCAATCAGAATATGATGAGCTTACCGCTAATTTGCGTCTTGCTGAAGTGACGTTCCAAACTGCAAAAAACAACGTTAATTACACCAAGTTATTAGCACCATTTGATGGTTATATTTCTGATGTGCCAAAAAAATCCTTTGAAAGTGTTAGCCCGGGTGAAATGATTTTAAGCATCTTCCGTGGCGATGTTGTTCGAGTAAGAATTGCTATTTCTGACACGGTTCTTTCAATGATTAATCCTGATCGCGAAGTAAGAAATTACGAAGTTAAAACCACCTATTCTGGTGATGATAACCAGTACATTTTGAGCTATTACGAACACTCTAGCGAACCTGCGGAAGGAAGTAATGCTTTTGAGTTCTGGTTAGAAATGCCACAAGTATCTCCTGCTATCTTACCAGGAACCAGTGCCAGCCTAGATGTTGATTTATTGGAAGCTGGATTAGGGACTCTGCAAGGATACCAAGTGCCGATGACAGCACTTGATGCCGGTAAAAACCAAGGCGAATTTTACGTTTGGAAAGTCACCAACAATATGGTGAACAAAATGCCAGTAGAGATCGTGCAAATTAATAGCCAAGGTGCTGTTGTAAGTAAAGGCATAAAAGTTGGTGATCAAGTGGTGAATACTCATTTAAGAAAGCTGCGTGACAACGCTGTGGTTGTAATAGCGAAAGAGGGTAACTAGCAGTGAGCATTGCAGAATATTCAATCAAAAATAAAGTAATTAGCTGGATGTTTTTAGTCATCCTTGCAATTGGTGGAACTCAATCATTCTTTGGTTTAGGAAGGCTGGAAGACCCTGCCTTTACCATCAAAGATGCGATGGTTATAGCCACGTATCCCGGCGCGACCACCACAGAAGTAGAAGAAGAACTCACTTACCCTATTGAAAAGGAAATTCGTCAACTTCCTTATGTAGATAATATTACCTCTACTTCGTCATCTGGAATGTCGCAGATAATGGTAAGTATGAAGATGGAGTATGGTCCTGATCAGCTTCCTCAAATTTGGGATGAGATGCGTCGTAAAGTAAACGACTTAAAACCGACTCTCCCTTCAGCGGTGAACTCAGTACAAATCATTGATGATTTTGGTGATGTGTTTGGCGTGATGATCATGTTAACGGGAGACGGTTACGACTATATTGAACTGAAGCGATACGCCGATCTATTGAGTCGTGAATTAGAGTTGGTTGATGGTGTTGGTAAAGTCAGTATTTCCGGCGATCAGCAAGAGCAACTGTTCGTAGAAATGTCGATTGATCGCTTAGCTTCTTTAAGTCTTGATTTCACCACAGTGGTCAATCTATTAACTCAGCAAAACAGCGTAGTTTCAGCTGGGGAAATGATGATCAGCGGGCAGCGTTTATCAATCCGTCCAAGTGGTACTTTAGACTCGGTAGAATCGTTAGAAAACCTGATCATTCATGGTCGAGATACCGGCAAACTTATTCGACTAAAAGACGTTGCTACCATTAGTCGTGGTATTAAAGAGAAGCCGAGCAATATTGTTACATACAATGGTAAACCCGCCATTAATTTAGGTATTTCTTTCGCGTCTGGCGTTAATGTTGTGGAAGTAGGTCAGCAGATAGAAGCAAAACTGACGGAGATTGAAAACATTAAGCCAGCGGGGCTTGACCTTAACTATTTCTACAACCAGTCCCAAGAGGTAGATAAATCCGTTAAGGACTTTATCGTTAGCCTAGGTCAAGCAGTGGGTATTGTTATCGTTGTGCTGCTTTTCACCATGGGTTTTAGAAGTGGTTTAATTATTGGCTCTGTGCTTCTTCTTACCGTGCTTGGCACATTTATTATGATGAAGCTAAATAACATTGAGCTTCACCGGATATCGCTAGGGGCACTAATCATCGCATTGGGTATGTTGGTGGACAACGCCATTGTGGTGGTAGAAGGCATATTAGTGGGCTTGAAAAAAGGCCGAACCAAACTTCAATCCGCGGTAGACATCGTAAAACAGACCCAGTGGCCTCTACTTGGTGCAACGGTGATTGCTATTACCGCTTTTGCTCCGATTGGCTTGTCGCAAGACGCCACCGGCGAATTTATGGGTTCTCTATTTTGGGTACTGTGTTATTCACTATTCCTTAGCTGGATTACAGCTCTTACATTGACGCCATTGCTGGCTGATCTGTTATTAAAAGATGGTGAGAGTGAAGAAGGGGAAAATACCGACCCATATAAAGGGGCGATGTATGTTCTGTTTGGTTCGTTACTGAAGTTTGCTATCCGTTTCCGTTGGTTGACCGTCACAGGGATGATTGGCCTGTTAGTGGTCGCTATTATTGGTTTTGGTGGGGTAAAACAGCAGTTCTTCCCAGCATCAAACACACCCATGTTCTACGTTGATATGTGGATGCCAGAAGGGACAGATATAAGAGAAACCGTCAAACAGACGGAAAGAGTAGAAAAATATATTCGATCACAAGAAGAAGTGGAGTTTGTGACGACCTCTGTTGGTCAAGGGTTACAACGTTTTGCGTTAACTTATGCACCAGAGAAAAGTTACGAAGCGTACGCGCAACTTCAAGTTCGTGCTAAGGACCGCGAGCAGATGTTTGCCTTGCTGCATAAACTTGATAGCTCTCTTACCAGCGAATTTAATGCCCCTACATTCCAGTTGAAGCTGATTGAGTTTGGACCATCGCCGGCCTCTAAGATAGAAGCGAGAATATCAGGTGCCGATCCGCAAGTACTACGGGATATAGCCGTTCAGATAGAAGATATTCTGCACCAAGATCCGGGTGCAAGAAATATTCGTCACGATTGGAGAGAACGAACCAAAGAACTGGTGCCGCTATTTAATGAGTCAAAATCTCGTCGAATGGGTGTATCAAAAGAAGATCTGTCCAACACCTTGCAAACAGCGTTTGGTGGGTCAACCATCGGCTTGTTCCGTGACGGTACTCAGTCGTTGCCAATCTTAGTACGTCTTCCTGAAGAAGAACGCGTTAACTTTGATACCGTGCAAAACCTAGGTATTTGGAGCCCGAGTCAACAAACTTATGTACCAATTGAACAGGTAATGGATGGGGTTGATCTGCAATGGTCAGAGCCACTGATTTTGCGTAGAGACCGTAAACGTACATTAACGGTATTGGCAGACCACGATATTTTAGGAGACGAAACACCAGCAAGCCTATTTGCTCGTGTACAACCAAAAATAGAGGCGCTAAGCCTACCTGAAGGATATGAACTGTCATGGGGCGGTGAATATGAGTCATCTTCGGATGCTCAGAATATGCTGTTTAAGTCGCTTCCAATGGGCTATCTGTTTATGTTCGTTATCACCGTTTTCTTGTTTAACTCGGTCAAAAAATCGTTGGTTATCTGGTTTACAGTGCCGCTGTCAATCATCGGTGTATCAGTTGGTTTGCTTGGCTTTAATATGCCTTTCAGCTTCACAGCTTTCCTTGGTTTATTAAGCTTGAGCGGAATGATTTTGAAAAATGGCATCGTACTGCTTGATCAGATCAATATTGAATTGAAGGAAGGACGAGAACCATATGATGCGGTAGTACATAGTGCGATAAGCCGTGTTCGCCCGGTAAGTATGGCAGCATTGACCACCATACTAGGTATGATACCGCTGATGTTTGATGCTTTCTTTGGTTCAATGGCAGTAACCATTATGGCCGGTTTAGGTTTTGCAACCGTATTAACGTTAATTGTCGTTCCAGTTATGTTCGCCATTATGTTCAGAATAAGAAGCCCAAAGAAGGCGGCATAAGCTGAACAGAGAACAGATGTATTGTGTAAAACAATAGAGTTAAAAACCACACCGTCTTTGACTAGACAGGCTTTCTTTAACTAGATAAGCACAACCACCAAAAAGCCCTGCTAACACTGCCAGCAGGGCTTTTTTTTATAAGCGACGTTATACTTGCTTTACACTAGGTCGTTCAGTGCTGCCAGGAAGGTGTCGATATCTTGCTTAGTTATATCTTTGTGTGTTGCAAAACGAACTGGATTTGATGGCGAAATGATGATCTGCTGCTTTGCTAGGGCTTCCGCAATGGCTTTAATGTCTACAGAGGCATCTAACTTGGCAAACACTAGGTTGGTAGCGACATGATCAGGGTTTACGTTAAAACCATTGATATTGCTTAACCCGTAGGCAAGTTGTTTGGCATTAGCGTGATCGGTTGCCAATTGTGACACTTGCTCCGTCATCGCGAGTTTACCTGCTGCTGCAAGAATGCCCGCTTGACGCATGCCTCCCCCTAACATCTTTCGAATCCTTCTCGCTTTGCTGATAAAAGCTTTGCTGCCTAGTAGCAACGAACCAACGGGAGCGGCCAGCCCTTTTGATAGACAGATAGTCATCGAGTCAAAATGCTGGGCGATTTCACGAACATCGACATCCAAAGCAACCGCCGCGTTATACACACGAGCGCCATCTAAATGCAGTTGTAGACCATGCTTATTGGAAAACTCTCGCGCTTGTTGTAGGTAAGAGAGAGGGAGTACTTTACCATTAATGGTGTTTTCTAAGCTGAGTAGCTTAGTTCTGGCAAAATGAATGTCGTCTGGCTTTATGGCGGCGGCTAACTTGTCGAAACAGAGTGTGCCATCGGGGTTGTTCTCTACTGGTTGAGGCTGAATGGAGCCGAGAACAGCAGCGCCGCCAGCTTCATATTTATAGTTGTGCGCCAGTTGGCCACATAGATACTCATCACCTCGTTCGCAGTGTGACATCAAGCCAAGTAAATTAGCTTGTGTGCCTGAACTGGTGAAAATAGCCGCTTCAAAGCCATGTCTCTCCGCTGCCCACTGTTCTAGTTCATTGACTGTCGGGTCATCGCCATATACGTCGTCGCCAACATCGGCATTTGCCATTGCGTCACGCATAGTTTGGGTAGGTTTAGTTACGGTATCTGAGCGGAAATCCATTTTTCGTCCTTTCATTGTTAAATCTGATTATTGTTCTATTCGAACTGAGACATTCAACTTTTGCCTACGCATCTTAGCTAAATTTGGCAGGCAGAGAGTCAATCAATTCTGAGATTATGCTACTGGTCAACTAAACGTTTTATCACTATCGCTGAATTACCTCAAGGTATAACGAGTTGTACTTGCCCTCCCATTTCCACGTAGATGAAGTGACTGCTACGTTGAACTCGCAAGAAGAGTGAAGGATCCGGCGGTGCGTTGGCTGTGAGATTAGGGGGGGTATGGCATTTAATGCGTATGGAAAAAGGTAATATAAGATTGCAGTTAAAAAAAAGATTCGCGCATTAATCGCTAAATAAACTTGTTATGATCTGGCGAATAGTAGGGTGACATACCACTCAAATGTCGCATCCAAACGGTTTATTGTAACAATATGTGTCAATGAAAGATGGACATTAAATTCAATTCGTTGATACTGCTATTATATTGATAACAAACCCATAACATAAGCAACGTTAGTTTGCTAACCAATGACAAGATTGACGGAATTTGTATGCTCGCTCGCCACGCTTCTCACGCACAAAAAGCACTTTTATCTGAACGAATTAATAAACTGGCTCATGCACTTTCTGATGGGGTTTATGAAAGAGAGAACACCATTAAATTATGTCTGCTGGCTGCGTTAGCCGGGGAAAGCGTGTTCTTACTTGGGCCTCCAGGTATTGCAAAGAGCATGATCGCTAAAAGGTTAATCCAGGCGTTCGATAACAGCAGCTATTTTGAATATCTAATGACTCGCTTTTCAACACCAGAAGAAGTTTTTGGTCCGTTAAGCATTCAAGAGTTGAAGGATAACGGTAAATATGTCCGTTTAACCGAGGGTTATCTGCCTAAAGCTCAAGTGGTTTTCCTCGATGAAATATGGAAGGCCGGCCCAGCTATTCTTAATACACTGCTAACGGTCGTGAATGAAAAAACCTTTAAAAATGGCAGCGACATAGAGCAAGTCCCTATGCGGTTATTGGTTTCCGCTTCTAATGAACTTCCTGATGAAGATAGCGGTTTAGAGGCCTTGTACGATCGTATGTTGGTTCGGGTGTTTGTTGATCGCATTCAAAATAAGCAGAATTTTAAGTCGATGTTGACCGTAGGTACTGAACAGGAAGCTCAAATACCAGAGGGGTTAGCGATTACCGATGAAGAGTATCACCTTTGGAAGAAAGAGTTAGAGCAGCTACCGCTTAACGACGACTGCTTTGAAAAGTTATACCAGCTGAAAAGTATGCTGGAACAGAAGGCCGATGCGGCTGACCGTAGCGGAAGCTCAAACGAGCTGTATGTTTCTGACCGACGTTGGAAAAAAGCCGTTAAATTATTAAAAGCGAGCGCTTACTTTAATGGTCGAGAGAAAGTAAATTCTATCGATCTATTACTGCTAAAAGATTGTTTGTGGCACAGCCCAGAGTCAAGAGAGATGGTTAACGAAGTGATTAGCGACTTCGCCATTAATCATGCATTTGACCAACATGTTATCCATCAACAAATTGAACAGTGCAAAGAGTTGCTGCAAGAGATTCAATATGAGCTGCAAGAGCAGTTTAGTATCCATTTAGAAGAAGAAGCGTCTAATAAATTATTGCGAAAAACCGCTGGCTATCAGTACGATTTGTCTGCAGCGAAAACCTACTCAGTAGGGAACGCTAGAGGACTGATTAAAATGGTATTGCTACAAAGCAATATGTCGGTGAACGAATCAGAAAAAGGCGATAGTCGCTGGATATATGTTGCCAAGGATGAGCTTGAAAAAGTGATTCGAGAAGGTGGCGGTGATGCGTATGGTTACGTCAACCAAAACAGTAATATGTGTCGTATCCGCTTTGATTTAGACGCAACTAATAGCCTAGTAGTAAAAGACATTGCTAATCGTTCAGTTTTGGCTGGGATTGTTGACCGAGAAGGACTGAGTGACGAGCAGTATCAACAATGGTTAGAGAAAACCGAACAGGCGTCTAAGTTACTCACTCAAGCTGATTATCATTTAAGGCAAGTTCGCTCCGACTTCCATGGTGCTTTGCCTCACAGCTTCATCGATATTGCCATTCCAACCAAAATGGAGAGCAGCTTGCAATCTCTCGCGGATGAGGTCGATGAGATAAAACAGAGCAGTGAGAAAACGATCCAAAGAATTAAAAACCTTGATCAGTTTTTTGCATAAGGGCAAGCAATGTTAGGCGCAGATGGACTCAACTTAGCGATGATGATAGCAGAATCAGGTATTATTGATTCTGCCGTAAACGATCTCATTGGTCGTTCGCAAGTGTTGATGATTCCAGAAAACCGTGCCCTTAAAGCCTCAGTAAAAACCCATATTAGCAAGTGGCGAAGCAACGTAAAAAGACGAATAACTAAAGTGTGTGAAACCGATAGGTTTCAGCAAGAGCTAATGCTTTATCAAGAAGTTATTCAGTGGGATGAAGCGACCTTTTTTGAACAGATTTCGGAGGTGATAGAGCGGTTAGACAAACACTCTCCGTTTTATAGCAAAGCGAATAAACTGCTTTCTAAAAACAAAGGTCGAGACAATCCGGTGTTCCCTCACTATTTTTGTGAGCAGTGGTATCAGAGTTTATCTAACGCCATCAAACAGGCGGAATTGGTGGCGCTAGAGTCAGATAAAGAGACGTTCTTGGCGGACCTTTACCAGCGTGTAGAAACCATGAAAACCATGGATAAAGTGACCGAAGAGGGTGAAGTTGGCAGCATTGGCCGATTGTGGGATATGGCAGCCGCTAAGTTGTCAAAAGGCGACATGACCACAATTAAGCGTTATGCCGAGTTTTTGAAAAAGAACCGTGAGTTACAAAAAATAGCTGAGCAGCTTGGCCGAATGGCCAGCGAAGTGTCGGATCCTAGTTTACGTTTAAACCCCGCTGATGACGTAAGAATGGTCGAAGAAAAAAGTGACGAGGCAACGGATGATATTATAGGTGTTCATGAAAGTGATGACCTAAATAAGATGCTGCCAAATGAGGCGATGTTTCTCGCTTATCCTGAGCTGGAAGTTGTGTTCTACAAACACCTTATCGACAAGCGCCTGATGAACTATCAGGTACAAGGGAAATCCCGCAAGCTTCGTCGGGTAAAGTCTCAGAAACCAGATAACAAGCAAGCTGATGTTGAAAAAGGGCCGTTTATTATTTGTGTCGATGCGTCGGGATCGATGAGCGGATTCCCAGAGCAGAGCGCAAAGGCGATGGCTTACGCGTTGATGCAAATAGCGCTTGCAGAAGAGCGTGACTGCTACGTTATTCTATTTTCTACTGAACAGATAACGTATGAGCTAACCCGACAAGATGGTTTGCGAGAAGCGAGTGACTTTTTGTCTTACCAGTTTCATGGTGGTACCGATTTGGACCCTGTCCTGATCAAATCGGTAGAGTTAATGAGCAGTGGTAAATACAGAAATGCTGACATGGTGGTGTTGTCCGATTTTATCGCGCCCAAGCAGCCTGATGTCATTGTTGAGAGTGTTAAGGCGTTGCAGTCGGAACACAACCGATTCCATGCAATCAGTTTATCCAAATATGGCAATCCGCAGCTGATGGCGATGTTTGATCACTGCTGGTCTTATCACCCTAATCTGATGGGGAGGTTGATTAAGAAATGGTAATAAAAAACAGTAATCCATTTAAAAATAGTAATAATTACTATTAATCCATTTAAATTCCCCTCTGCTTGCAAGAGCATTTTTATACATACTTTAAAACGAGTGAATCAATCTCACACTGTACGCAAAATCCTCACTTTTCTGTTCAATAAAGCTAACAATTTTTCGCTAAAGCCATTAGTCTATCTAGTCAATTGATGACTGCACAGAAATAGATAAAGTTTAGTGATATGAAAAAAATGAACGAAGCACAGGTGTTGGTCATTAGTAGTACGATAAAAGACATCAGCACTATCTCTATCGCTTTACAATCTGTCGGAGTCGCAGAGCACAATATTCAGTCGGTTCACAATTATAAATTAGCCCTTCGTCGGGTTAAGCAGCCTGCCTTTGATATTTATATTATGGATTACGATATAGAAGAGCAGCGAGAAGAGTTCTATCACACTGCAATGGCGGAAGGATTTCTGTCGGATCTTTCTATTAAACTTTTTGTCACTTCTGATAAGAAATCCATTTATGGTATTTTGGATCTTGAACCAGACGGTTACCTTCTTCGACCTTACTCTGCTTCGAAGATGAAGACCAAAATCACCGCCATTTATGATGAAAAAAGCAAATTAAAAACCCTTCTTGAAAACCTCAATGGCGACTGCAAAAACAAAATGTTGTCTAGCTGCAATTTATTGGAGATCTTCTATCCCAAATTCTACTACTCGATAATGGAGAAGCGAGGAAAAGTATATGAAGAGATGGGGGAACAAGAAGTCGCTTTAAATCTGTATGAGTCGATGATTAAACGAATCGACGACAAAGCGAATCACCCATGGTTGTATGCGCGCTATCTAAACTCATTAATTCAGGCGAAAAAGATCAAAAAAGCAGATTCAATTCGCAAGCATATTCTTGCCAACAAAGTAAGAATGTCGCCAGAGTTGTATGACACCATGATAGATCTCGATATCTGTTTGGGTAGTATTGAAAGTGCCCAGAGTAAAGCAGAGTCTATTTGTGCATTGATACCGTGTAATTATGATCGTAAAGAGATTTTGTCGACTCTCTATCTCATTCAAGGTCAGTATGAAAAAGCGATGAGACTCTATAACGACAGTTATCTCATCAACAAAGATAGCTACCGAGATAAGCCATTAAATTTACTCGATTATTTAAAGTCTATTTTATATATGGCACAAAAAGATGAACAGGGAAGACACTTATATTTAAACAAGTTTGATTATCAAATTAAACTATTTAAGTACAAAAAATTGTCGCAAAATGATAAATGGAAGCTAGAGTTATTGCATGCCCATAAGCGCTATTTAGAAGGCTATACTAAGGAAGTGGTCACTAGCATAGAGAAGCTAGGACAACAAGTTAGCGAAATGTCGTTGAGAACCTTGCATCATTATATGACTTTACAAGGTCTGCTAGGTCTAGATACGGAGTTGGAATCATCCTATGAAGCGGCGTTAGATAAATTTAGAAGCGCCAATGGAGATGCATTATCCCGAGCTCAAATTTTCTTAATTGATGATACGTTTCGTTCTTTTAAAGAAGCCTGCTGATATTGATGTTTGACGAGTACTCCGCTAAGTAATGTCTAATAAGCGGCTTTTTTCCCAGTGTATCGCCCATGATAAATTTGTAAGATTTACTTTTCCTTTATCGCCAATAAGACCAGTTATAGGTATGGCGGTATTTGTTTAATCAACACAGTAGTAACCATATGAAAAAAATACTCGTTGTACTTGTTTTACTGTTATCTAACATTCTGCTTCCAAACCTCGCTTTTGCTCATGTTGACGGTTCTTCTGGAGGATTTTGGTCAGGCTTAAACCATCCAGTATTAGGGTTGGACCATCTACTTGCTATGGTGAGCGTGGGCATTGTCAGTGCACAAATTGGCGGTAGAGCAATTTGGTCAGTACCTGCAACTTTTGTTGCTGTCATGCTGGTGGGTGGTGTTATGGGTATGCAAAGCATCCCATTGATTTCTGTTGAATTAGGTATTGCTATATCGGTACTGGCGCTTGGTATCGTGATTGCTGCAGATAAACGTATAGCCGCTCAATGGGCGATGCTGTTTGTCGCAGTGTTTGCGGTTTTCCACGGGCATGCTCATGGTGAAGAAATGCCAAACCTAGCAAATCCTGTTTTATATGCACTTGGTTTTGTTAGCGGAACCGCTGCGATTCATATCGCGGGTGTTGTTATTGGAACAGCAGCTAAAAAACATCAGTATGGTATTAAGTTAATGCGTATGGCAGGAACGGCCATCGCCGCTGTAGGGATCTATTTTATTGTCGCTTAGTTCCATTTTTTAGAGGTACTCATGGATAGAGTTGCAACAAACGCGTTAATTGTAGAAGGCGGTGCTATGCGCGCCGTTTTTTCTTGCGGTATTCTCGATCACTTTTTATCGGCAGATTTTTCGCCATTTGATAGCTTTTGGGGGGTCTCAGCTGGAGCATCTAACGTGGCGGCCTTTTTAGCCAACATGCCGGGACGAAATCTTAAAATCTATACCGATTATAGCTGTCGAAAAGAGTTCATAAGGCTGAGTAGTCTCTTTTCTAATCAAGATATTATGAATCTAGATTGGTTGTGGGATATCACAGTTAAAGAGCTGGGCTTAGATACAACCACTATGGAAAAAGATGGTCGGCCTTTTTATCTCGCCGTGACCAATCAACAGACAGGTTTGGCGGAGTATTTATTGGCCGAACCCGAAACCGTTATCGAAACGATGAAAGCCAGCAGTGCTCTCCCTATACTGTATAAGCGCGGAGTTAAACTGGCCAATGGTCATCATTATGTTGATGGAGGCGTAGCAGACGCAATACCTGTTGCTGAGGCTATTCGGCGTGGTGCCACCAATATCATGGTGCTAAGAAGTCGTCCGTTAAGCTATCAAAAATCGGCCAGTAAAATGCCCTACATGATGAAAAAAATGTTGGCAAAAACGCCTCAACTTATCGAGCCAATGTTACAACGTTCGGATAACTATAATCACACTTTAGAGTTAATAAGAAACCCTCCTGAAGGGGTGAATATCGTAGAGGTTTGCCCTCCAGAGTCATTTCAACTTAAGCGACTTACTCGTGACCCCAAACCTTTGCTTGAGGGTTACCACTTAGGTAAAGAGGCTGCCGTGGAGGCGATTGCTCGCTGGAAAAAGGAAACAAGTTCATGACCGTATATCTCGATACCTCCCGCTTGCAGCTAAGGCAGTGGAAGGCGAGCGATTTAGAGCCTTTTTATCAGTTAAACAGTGATGAAGAGGTGATGCGTTACTTTCCTGATGTATTATCAAAATCGCGCAGTGATGCCGTTGTTGCCAGATTGTCTGAAATGATTGATGAGAAAGGCTGGGGGTTTTGGGCGGTAGAGATAAAACAGACCGGAGAGTTTATCGGTTTTGTTGGCTTGCTGGCACAACAAAAAAGCGCTATCCCTAATTCACCACTGGTTGAAATAGGCTGGAGATTAGCGAAATCCCATTGGGGTAAAGGTTATGCTACGGAAGCGGCGCAAGCATCGCTAAAGTATGCTTTTGAGACTCTTAGTTTGTCTGATGTCTACTCATTTACCGTTTTAGATAACGCGCCGTCTCGTCATGTTATGTCGCGAATTGGCATGACCAATACCGAGCAGGATTTTGACCATCCTATGCTTGAAGATGGTCACCCTCTGCAAAGGCACTGCTTGTATAAAATTACCTCTGAGCAGTGGCGAAGTGCCAACAAACCTTAAATGTTTATCCCGTCTCGGTTAAGAAAGCTTATCGCAAGCCTAACTCACTTGAGTATAAAGACATTTTGTCCTATAAGAAGAGGTACATTGCACGACAGTTTTTAGTCAACAAGGTGGATTAGATGTATAAGGATATTATCGATTTTTGGTTCAATGAACTAGAGCCAAAGCAGTGGTGGCAAAAAGACCAACAGTTAGACCGAATGATTCAAACTCGTTTTGGCGAACTCCATAATCAAGCCAAAGCGGGAGAATTGTTCCATTGGCGGAACACCGCTCTTGGCGCGTTAGCTGAAGTTATCATTTTAGATCAGTTTTCACGTAATATTTATCGAGACAAACCGGACTCATTTTCTTGTGACCCACTGGCTGTTGCTTTAGCGCAGTTTGCTATTGCTAATGGCTTAGATACACAGTTGTCCAATACTCAACGTGTATTTCTATATATGCCATTTATGCATAGCGAATCAAAGCTTATTCATGTTGAAGCCGTTAAACTGTTTGAATCTGTCGGAGTTGAAAGCAATCTTGATTTTGAACATAAGCACAAAGCAATTATCGATAAATTTGGCCGCTATCCCCATAGAAACATCATCCTAGGGCGTCGTTCCACAGAAGAAGAGATAGCATTTCTTAAACAACCAAACTCTTCTTTTTAACTCTGTTGAGATGGTAGCACTGTTAATTAATTTTCGAAGGATCAGAGAGTAATGCAGGTATCAAAAAAAGAAGGGAAAATAATTGATAAGGCTATTAAACATTGGACCGAAACGGAGGTTATCTCGGAATCTGAGGGTCAGGCACTTAAGGCTTCTTATGAGGTAACGTTTTTTGATTGGAAGCGTGTAGCAAAATACTCTTTTTGGTTAGCCATCGCATGTATCGTCATTTCCGTCTCTACCGCCTTATTTGATCAATGGCTTATTGAGTTATTCAAAAAGCTATTTGATGCAGCGGACTCAGTGAAATGCGCCGGCTTTGCAGTGCTATCAGGTGGGTTGTATTTTTTTGGTGCGAGCAGAAAATCTCGTCATCCCAACAAAGTGTATAGCAACGAAGCCATCTTCTTTTTGGCGGTAGTAGCAACAGCCGTATCTATCGCCTTTTTGGGGCAGGCAATAGATACCGGCTCTGGACATTTTTCACTGTTATTGCTGCTGGCAGCTATCGTTTATGGGGTGTTAGGGTTGTGGTTTCCCTCCACATTGGTATGGCTATTTTCGTTATTGTCACTGGGCAGTTGGTTTGGAGCAGAGACAGGCTACGCGTCTGGTTGGGGAGCGTATTATCTCGGCATGAACTACCCGCTAAGATTCGTTCTTTTTGGTCTGGTGTTATTAACGGTTGGCTCATACGTATTTAATCAATGGCAAATGAGAACAGCATTTTTAAAACCAACGAAAGCTGTCGGGCTGCTTTACCTGTTTATCGCACTCTGGATCATGTCTATTTTTGGTAACTATGGCGATCCGGAAGTGTGGCAAAGCGCAAAACAGATAGAGCTGTTTCATTGGTCAATACTGTTCGCGGCTGCGGCCATTGGCGCTATATACCACGGCGTAAAGTATGATGATGGAATGACACGGGGCTTTGGCCTCACGTTTATCTTTATAAATCTTTATACTCGTTTTTTTGAATACTTTTGGGACAGTACCCATAAAGCCATTTTCTTTGCGATACTGGCTTTAAGTTTTTGGTATCTCGGAACCAAGGCAGAAAAAATATGGCAGCTAAGTTTGGTAAAGAATTTGACCAGCCAAAATATTTCGAAGCAGTAATCTTAAATTATAGTTATAAATGAAAGGATCTAATTACTCACAGTATGCTGTTTTATAAAACGGCGTGATTATTATATTAATGAAATTTATTGTGTAACTTCAAATTTCAGATTATTTGAAATATATACATATTTATAAATCTAAATTTAATTAGATGCTATATTCATAGTGTCCCTACCGTCATACAGTTGTCTATTATTTGAACAGATGACGAAGTTATGAACTCAAATTTGGTGGGTAATTATCTAGTAGGTCAAAGCTGGCAAAGGCTTCTCAATATAGTGCAACTATCATTGTTGCTTTTGTTTTTGTGCTTTGCCAAGCAATCCTATGCGTTGTCTCCTTCTGCAAAACAGAGTATAGAGTTAGAACAACAACGTCGATTGCAACAACTTGAAGAGGCAAAACAGGCAGTAGAATCTCTTCAACCTCTCCCAACGATTGAACAACCGACCCTTCCATCAAGTTCAAATTGTTTCGAAATAAAACGTATCTTGTTCTCTGGTAATACCCTTTTTACATCTGAACAGTTGCAACAAGAAATTAAATTTGAAGCTCGTTGTATCGGTATTGATGAAATTAACCAATATTTGAGTGTTATTTCTAATCTATATATAAAAAATGGTTATGTTACTTCTCGCGCTTTTTTAACTCCTCAAGATTTAACGTCAGGGGTTTTAGAGATTTTTATTTTGGAAGGTAGGGTTGAAGCGTTGTTATTTAATAATAAGCCAGCCCGTTTTCTCGATAATGCTTTGCCGTCAATTGTTGGAGAAATACTTAACCTCCGAGATATTGAGCAAGGTTTAGACCAAATAAATCGACTGTCGCGTTACAACGCAAAAATTCAATTGCCGCCAGGGACTAAGCAAGGCTACTCCATCATCAATGTTCAGGCAACATCAGCAGGCATCGTTTCTGGTTCCATAGGTGTCGATAACGGTGGTCAAGAGAATACTGGCGAAACCCAGTTATCAATGACTCTTAAGGCAGACAATCTACTCAATGGGCTTGAACAATGGACACTCTCTGCCAAAAAGAGCAGCGAATTTCGAACCAGTCAAGACTCACAAAATGTTGCATTTAGTATCGATATACCAAGAGGCTATTGGAATGCAAGTTATCGAACGAGTTATAGCGATTATAAGCAGAGTATAGATAACAACTCTTTTACTTTTCAAAGCACTGGTAGAACAAACAGCCACGATGCCGATATCAGTTGGCTCTACTCTCGAGACAGCGACAGTAAAACATTATTTAAGCTAGGTGTTCATCACCGTAGAGAGAAAAACTACATAATGGATACCTTACTTAAAACGGGCTCGCGCAATCTTTCTTCCGCTTCATTGTCTGTTGATTACAGCAGCCGGTTTATTGGGGGGTTCATTACCCTTTCTCCTCGTTATGTCACTGGAACAGACTGGTTTGGTGGGGAAGATGATAGCCAGAAAACATCAATGATGCCTAAAGCTCTGTTTGAGAAACTAACGTTAGCCACCAGCTATACCTACCCACTCTCCCAAGTCGTCACCTTAAACAGTACGCTATTTGGACAGTGGAGTGATGACACATTGTATGGCAGCCAAAGGTTGAGTATCGGCGGTCTCTATTCTGTTCGAGGTTTTAAAGATACTTCCATTTCTGGAGATCAAGGTTATTACTGGCGCAACGAGATTACTCACCGACTAGGTCAACTTCCTTATATTGGCAATGTTAGTACACAGTGGGCAATAGACACAGGTTCGATCGTTAAAGACAGTCGCGATGCACTAGAAAAAGGCTCCTTAATGGGGGCATATGTTGCCATCAACACTCGTTCTACCCTCTTAAGTAGTCAATTTTCTATAGGTTTACCTATTGAAACACCTAGTCGCTTGAAAGGTGATGATTACGTTGTTAATTACCAACTCACCATGGCGTTTTAATTATGAAAAAGCTCCCTTCAACACGCAAACATCATGTGCCTTCAGTTATTAACACGTCATGTTTGCAACGTTCTTTCGCTTATTTGGTCTGTTTCGTTATCAATGTTCAACCTGCGCTTGCCAGTGTTGTCGCGAGTGGAGGAAATACCACGGTAACGCAGGCACGTAACGGTGTTGAGGTCGTCAATATTGCCACCCCAAACAGCAAAGGCCTTTCTCATAACCAGTATCAGCAGTTTAATGTGGATAAATCAGGACTCATTTTGAACAACTCCACCGAGGCGTTAGCAAGGTCACAGTTAGGGGGAATAGTTGAAGGGAATGCTAATTTAAGAGGGCAAGCGGCTAACGTCATTCTAAATGAAGTGACTGGAGCAACAGCAAGCCAGTTGCAAGGTTATACAGAAGTCTTTGGCCAAAATGCCAACGTTATTTTAAGCAATGCCTATGGCATTACGTGTGATGGTTGCGGGTTTATTAATACTCCCAGAGTAACTCTTTCTACCGGTGCTCCCGTGATTCATGCAGGAGAGGTCACAGGCTTTGATGTGAGTCAGGGAGCGGTGACGATAGAAGGCTTAGGACTGGATGCCAGTCAGCAAAACTATTTTGACATTGTCAGCCGCACCGCCAAGATAAACGCGGCGATACATGCTCAGGATTTAGCAGTAGTAACCGGAAAAAATCGTGTTGATTACCTGACGAATCAAGCGACTAAGCATGCTGCGGTCGCTGGGGAAAAGCCCACTTTAGCTATCGACTCATCAAGCTTAGGGGGCATGTATGCCGGACGTATTACCCTTATTGCCACTGAAGATGGCGTTGGTGTTAATGTTGGTAATTTGGCTGCGTCTCAAGGGGATATTCGGTTAACCTCCGATGGTCACATAGTTTTGGCAGATGTGAGTAGTCATAATGATTTGATTGTGAACAGTCGCGATGACGTTAAATTAACGGGCAATCAACAAACAGACCGTGATTATGTGGTGAGTGCGGCTTCTATAACCGCAGTAGATGCTAATGTGGCGAGTGAGGGAGATCTGCAGTTAAATAGCAAGGTACTTGATGTACAAAACGCCACTCTTTCTGCCAAAGAAGAGATAACCACTGCCGTTAATCAATTGCAGCTTGATAAAGAAAGCAAGCTCATTGGTCGCACCGCCCAGTTAAAGGCGCTTAAAGAGATTGACAATCATGGCACCGTTTCTATTTCAGAGCAGCTTACCCTACAAGGTGAGCAGATTAAATTAACGGGTAAAGGAAAAATACAAGCTAAACAGCATAATATGCAGGCTAACTCTGCATCTATTGATACGAATGTAGAGGGAGGTGGTCTTAATTGGCAATTGGATAATACGTTAGCTGTCACGGATAAAGGCAACGTAACCACTCAGTCGGATATTCAGATAAAAGCCAATAAGGTGACTCAGCAAGGTAAATTGCATTCAGGCAATAGCATTGACCTTGTGGCAGAAAATATCGTCAATAACGGCGTTGTACGGGCCACGCAAGAGTTGGATATTCAATCTGGAGAGGTGACAAACGAAGGAACACTTATTGCTCAATCCGATATGACGGTGACAGCGGATAATCTAACCAATAAGGCGTTGATATACGCAGGCCAAGACGCTCAGTTACAGATTAGCAACACCCTACGTAATGACGGTGGCGATATCATAACAGGTCGCAATTTAACAGTGGGGAAAAATACCAATGGTGAGAAAAGCCAGACGATTGACAATATATCTGGATATATAAAATCACAGGGCAATATGCTGCTTAACGCCGAGCATATTATCAATTCAGTGAAACAAGTAACTACCGCCAGTAAGACCGATATCATCAATGGTAATAGCATTGGCAAAAACATTCGTGTGAAACTGGGCAATTGTAAAATACACAGTTGGAAAATACGTTGCAAAGGCAACTACAGTGCTCAAAACGAGTATAAAACCGTAAAACAAATACACAATAGCGTCATAGTAGAAGGGAAACCCGCAATACTGGAATCGGCCGGAAATCTGGTATTGAACGCAGATACGGTAACCAACACCGTTAGTCAAATCACTAGTCATGGCAACATTGTTATTAATGCTAACCAAGTCTCTAATAACGCCTATGTAGATGACACCATCACCACAACAGGCCGCTACTTTGCACCCGGTGGCAGTATAAAAGGCAGCAGCTCTGGGCACCGAAGTGTTTACATTAATTTAAATCTGATTGATAGCGCAGATAGCCACGAAATTAATGATACCTATCACTCGAGTATTACCGCATCCGGTGACATAAATATTGAGGCAGATAAAGAGTTAGGTAATGGCGAGGTTCGACAGCATGATGCTATCACCCCCTCTAACATACCAACCCGAGTCACCGAAAAGGTTGAGAGCAACAGTTTTGCGGTACCCATGCCAACATTTCCTAAGCCGACCAGTCCAAATGGTTTGTTTGTCTACAGTGACGGGCCTAAGAGCCATTACTTGATAGAAACCAACCCTGCGTTGGTCAATTTGGGAGACTATTTAGGCTCGGACTATTTCCAAAGTAAACTCGGTTTTAACCCTAATACAGACATCAAGTTTCTAGGTGATGCTTACTATGATACTCGCATCATCAACCAAGCGATTTTTGAACAGACAGGACGGCGATATCTTAACTCGTCTGTTGGTAATGATTTCACTCAGATGCAGCAACTCATTGATGCGGCGGCGAAGCAGAAAACTGAACTTCACCTCTCCGCCGGTATTTCTTTGACTGCTGATCAAGTGAGCAAACTTACTCAAGATATAATTTGGTATGAAGAAACCACGGTAAATGGCCAAATAGTGCTTGCCCCAAATCTCTATTTAGCATCAGTAAACGAAGAGAACGTTGGCACCGGCGCACAGATTGTGGCGAGAGGTAATCAGACCCTTCGAGCGGGAGAGGTGACCAACCAAGGAAGAATTCAATCGGGTAAGGCGTTAAACATAGAGAGTGACACCACACTCAACAACCTTGGTGGTGACATAACTGCCGAAGACAACCTAACTTTGCATGCGCAAGGTGACCTACTCAATGAAAGTGGCACGCTCAGTGGTGATGACGTCACGTTAACCAGTACCAATGGTAGCGTGATTAATCGCCGCCAATCCAAAGAGACCATCATAAACCATGGCAACAATGCGACGGCGCGCTATAGCGAACTAGGCGATGCAGGTGAAATCGTAGCAAGAGGCAACTTAACCATGGGTGCTGGCAACAATATAGAAAACCAAGGGTCGACTATTCATGTGGGTGGTGATGCGACACTGAATGCCGGTAAAGATATTGTGTTCAATACGGCAGAAAAAAGCCAAGACTACCGAGTGAACAATGGCGGTGGGCAGACTGAGTTGCTGGAAAGGCAACACTATGGTTCTACCCTAAGTGCAAAAGGGGGTGTCCAAGCCGAAGCAGGAGAAGAGATACGCCTGACCAATACGGAGGTAAAAAGTGGTGGCGATATTGCTTTGCAAGCGGAAAAAGGCATCACCATAGATACCGCATTAAATGAGCAGAAATACCTCAATAACTACAGCGGCAACCAACAGACTCGCCATAGTAAAACGCATCAAGGCTCAGAGCTATCGGGCAGCAATGTGATGCTCAATAGCGGTGAGGATGTCACGCTATCAGGCAGTGATATTCATGCCGAACAAAACGTGGATATTAAAACCAAAGGTGACATTAATATCGTTGCGGTGAATGACAGTCTCTACCAATACAGCAAACGCACAAAAGAGGGCATGCTGGGCAGTAAAGAAACCAAGATACATAAAAGCAATAAAGAGAAGGTTATAGGGAGCCAAATTAGTGCTGGTGGTGATATTGATTTAGAAGCTCAAAAACTGGCGTCTGCTTTGATAGCGGGGGGAGAAAGTGACATCAATATCATTGGCTCTGAACTGCAAGCTTCAGGCAACATTAATATGAACGCTGATGGCGATATTGTAGTGGCTGCTCAGACTTTCGAAGAATTTGAGCATAATGAAACCATTAAAAAAGGCTTTGCAGGGCTTAGTGGTAATCAATCAGGTCAAGTTGATAGCAGTACACAATTAGAAGGTAGCTTAGTTCGGGCTGGTAACACCATTAACCTTAATTCGGGCAACAATATTGGCGTTATTGCCAGTGATATAGTGAGCGGAAGTGACATTAATCTTGTTGCGGCAAATAACACTGTAATAAGTGACGCAGATGAAACTCGTCAAAGCAAATCATGGAGTGAGTCTTATAAATTATTTGGTGGTGGCAATCTCTTTGAAATGAACACTGAACGTGAAGGGGAGCAGAGCGCTAAATCAAAAAGCAGTTCTCTTTCTACTAAAGGCAACGTCAATATACATAGCGGCAGTATTGGGGTAGTTGGCTCACAAGTCACAGCAGATAAAGATATTCGTATGACAGCAGACACGGGTGATATCGACATTATCCCTGCACAAAATCAAAGCGAACGGTATCAAGATAGTGAATCACTTTCTATTGGTCTAGGGGCCACTAGCGACATTATTAGCATAGAAGATGGGCAACTGCGCATTAATCTTGGCGAGGCGAGTTACAAAAAGAATGACCATCAATCACAAACTCGTCAACAGACTCAATCGCAGTTAGCAGCAGGGGGAGATATTGCTCTAACGGCTGAAAGTGATATTACCATTTCAGGTTCAAACTTAATTTCCGATACCGATAGCAATCAACAAGGTGACGTTCTTCTTACTGCTGATAACGTCACTATTTCTGAAGCGAAGGAACAAGAGCAGAGCCAAACTGAGCAGGTTCAAGGTTCGGCAAAAGCAAGCTTAGTGGTGCAACATCAAGCGGTGGAAGTGGCCAAAGCTGCTAAGGCGGTGGATGCGTCAAAAAATAAACTGAAACAGGCAGAAAAGGACTACAAACAGTATAAAAAGCAAAAACAACAACTCAAAAATACACTGGCGTCATTGCAACAACAACTCAAAGAGAAGCAGCCTGGTGTTAGCTATGATGATGTCGAAGAGCTGCAAAGCTTAATTGATGATGTAGAGAGCGACGAAGCATGGTACGTAACAGGTATCGCTCTTGCTAGTGCTGATGTAGCATCTAAAGTTACTTTGCTGGTGCAGCAAACCGCTGCTGCTGCCCAAAGCTCTGGTACTTATGGCTTCAATGCAGGATTGCATTTGGATATAGAGGGCAGTAAAACCCAATCAGACAGTGCTCAGACTAGCTCAGTCGCCTCTAACCTTGCTGGACAAAACATCATTATTAATGCAGGTAATCAAGAAGGCAATCACGCCACTATTCAAGGTGCAAACTTGCAGGCAATAGAGGAGATTAGTATTGATGCCAATGAGGTTAATCTTCTCGCTTCTCAAGAGTCTCAAAGCCGCAAGAGCAAAACGGACTCGGGTAGCCTAAGCGCATCTATGACAGTGTATGGCGCGTCTACGGGGATCAATTTAAGTGCCAGCCTTAATAGTAATGAAAGTGATTCCAAGTCGACCACCCATACCAACAGCAGTGTTAATGCCAATACAATAACCATCACTTCCAACCAAGATACCAATATCGTTGGTGCTAATGTCCATGCAAATGACGTGCTAAATATGGATGTCGGAAGGGACTTAAACATAGCCTCTGTTCAGGACAGGCAAAGCAGCAGCAATAAAGGTATGGGCGTGAGTGGTGGTTTGAGTTTATCTGGTGGTGGTACAACTGGTGCTAGTGGCGGCATTAATAGTTCAAATGGCCGCAGCAGTAACAAGCAAACACTATTAACCAGTTTAACCTCTGGCAACGAAGCCAATATAAATGTGGGTAATAACACCGATGTAAAAGGGGCGCTAATCGCCACCGTTGACGAGCAAGGTAATGACCTAGGTAATCTAACTCTCACTACAGATACGCTAACTTACGCCGATTTAACTAACACCGAATACAATCAAAGCCAGAGTATGGGGGTAAGCACCAGTGTAGGAATAAACAAAGGTGAATTGGACGCAACAAATAATAGTACCAATCTGCAATACAAAAACACATCAGGATATAGCAAGTCTAAAACCCTAGCGACGGTTGGTCAGGGTAACCTTACCATCACGGACGCAGAAAACTCCGACGACACCTCACGCCTAAATCGCGACACCGAACATACAGAAAAGGACCTGTTCACAGTTGACCGTAAGCAAGGGGATTTTGATGTTACTGTTGATCACCGGTTGTTGAGTGAAGAGGGTAGGGCGCAGATAAAAGAGGATGTTAAGCGGACACACTTAGCTGGTCAGTCATTAGCTGACGTAGCGTTAGAAGATTCCGTTAAGTTGGCTGATACCTTTGAGCATATGGATGTGGTGCAGAAGGAGTTGGATGTACAACTGCTGATTGCTCAGAAGAAAGGCGATGCAGCGGTTAACATCAATAACCTTGAAAATGCTACCGCCAAACAGAAGCAAGATGCGATCAATGATTACGCTGAAGCCTACTCTGAAGTATTCGATATCTCTATCGAGAGTGCCTTGGTTATCGCGGTTAATAAGTCGATTGGTGGTGCACACTATACAGGCGACAAGGGCAGTAACATTGTTCTGAATGATAAGGCAATGAAGAATGCTCAAGACTATATGAATATTTTAGCGCATGAAGTTACTCATGGGTTAGAGAAGCAAGGTATTATTGGTGATAAAGGGAATCAGAGCGAAAATTACGCTGAATTGGTCGGTGAATATGCCGAAGGAAACTATGAATTTGCGCTAGAAAACAGTGGTCTTGGTGATGTTAAGAAGGGCAATACTAATTCATATATGGGGAATGACTCAGCGTTAGTTACAGGTAATAGTGATGATTTCAATAAGAAAGAAGCGGAACTTAAACCTGGGGAAATAGATTACATGAATATTCCACATGTTGAGAATATTGTGGCCAGCGGATTAAAAGAAGAGGCGTTAAAAGATTACAATAATGTAGATGGAATTATTAACGACAACGCTAAATCAAAAGAAGCGGTTGTCAACTATTTCTCCATTGCTTTAGGTGGAGTTAGCTGTGTAGGTGGAAATCTTGCTGGATGCGCAGGAGCAGGTATTGCAACTAGTGATTTGGGTGAAGTACTAACTGAAGGTTTAGAGAATAATGTGGCTAATGATCCTATTCAGAGTGCAATGATGGATTTAATGCCTAACTATCTTGATGATAAATTAAAAAAATCGATGACAGATTTACTATTGGGAGGGTATGGAATTAAAGATATACATCAAGTACCGCAAGCAGAAAAGAAAATAGATGCGATTGTAAATAGTTTAAATAAAGCATCTGAGATTGGTAGCTTAGAGGTTTATATGGAAACAATGCATAGCAACATAAAAGAAATATGGGATGATAAAAATAATGAGTAACAGGGCTTATATAGTTTTATGTTTTTTAGTTTTTCTAGTTTTCTCAATAGCAGCTATGCTAAAAGAACAAGATGTTTTTTATGGTAATGTAGTTTCTTCTAGATGCGTTGAAACCGCTAAATCAACAATTTCTGTCGAACTGATAGTGTCTAACGAAGAAACGAGAAGGAGGTTCTCGTTTGGAGTAAAAGATCATCTATGTAAAGATGCAGTTAAGCTATTTCGCCCAAACTATAAAGTATTGATTGATTACCGTTCAATCGACGGATGGTTTACCGAGGTTATAGGAATTCATTTAAATGGAAAAAAAATATCATTGAGGTCTTATTAATATTTAGCCACTAATAAGGCACAGGAACCTTAATATTAGCTGAACACTTCTATACAATAAATTTGAATAAAATTGTTTTTTTCAATATTTTTCAACTAAATGATAACAAAAATATACTTACCTATTTATAACTGAGCAGATGAGAATTGGCTGGTTTGAATCGTTTTTAAGATCTATGTCCTCGCTGTGCCAAAGGTAGATGAAGTTGTAACGAAAAGTGCTGAGGAGCTGTTTAATGGAAAGTGAGATAGCATTGGGGTATTGGGTAAAAAATAGAAGTTCCACGCACTTGTGTATCGGTTTTCAATATGGTGGGCACATGGGAGGGGAGTGCGAATTATTTCTTCCAGTTAGCAAGTATGAGCAGTTTTGTAGTAATTCCACGTGGAGAAATAAGACTGTAGAACGGTTTTATAGAATAGTGTTTTTAGCTACACCAGAGTTGATCAGAGTTGATCTAACGAGGACAGCCATCTTAATAAACAACTTTATGAGACCGTTACTGTGTCAGTTGCATAAAAATCAGAAATGTCCCGTAACTGCATAATTTTCTTGGGTAACAACAAAGCTAAATCGACTATGTTGGCAAAAACTCATTTCAGGTAGGAGGTGGAAATGACCAGAGCTAGAAACCAACAAGTTTGTTTAGACGCAACATCTTATTATCATTGTGTATCTCGCTGTGTTCGTCGAACATTTTTATGCGGCTATGATGACTATTCGAAGCGAGATTTTGAGCATCGTCGTGGCTGGATAGAGTCGCGTATCAAGATGCTTAGCCAAATCTATTGCATTGATATTTGTGCGTATGCTGTGATGAGCAATCATTATCATTTGGTGGTGCATATCAATAAATCGCAAGCCCTAAAACTAAACGAGCTCGAGGTTGTCGAGCTATGGAGTAAGATGCACTCGCTACCTGTGTTGATTCAACGATGGTTAAAGCAAGAGCTTAAAGGAGAGGCAGAGCACACCGTAGTTCAAGAGATTATCCAAACTTGGCGAGAGCGCTTGTATAGCCTAAGTTGGTTTATGCGCGAGCTTAATTTTGATATTGCTCTGAAAGCCAACCAAGAAGAAAACTGTAAAGGCCATTTTTGGGAAAGTCGCTATAAAAGTCAGGCACTATTAGACGAAAAAGCGCTGTTAGCGGCCATGGCTTACACTGATCTAAATCCTATCAGAGCCGGAATGGCTGATACACCAGAACACTCAGACTATACCTCCGTCAAAGAGCGTTTAAGTGCACTTGCTCATCAACAAACAACAGCTTCCTGTTTGCATCCCTTTATTGGAAACGCAAGTAATGAAATGCTGTCAGGCATTCCGTTTAGATTAATGGATTATATAGAACTGGTTGATTGGACTGGGCGTGAATTTAGAGAAGGAAAAGCGAGCATTTCAAGCCGCCAGCCTCCTTTATTAAAACGTTTAAATATCAACCAAAAGGCGTGGTTAAAAGCGTGCACTCAACTAGAAAAGCAAAGAGCGCTCTGTATAGGAATGAAAGAGAGCATTCAGTGTAATTTATCAAGGCTACATCGACGACGAATGTGCGGTTATCAGTTAAATTAATCTAAACGACACCTTCTTACTCTCATAGAAACTCCGGTCACAGCATCTGCTGAGCACGTCTATACAATAAATTCGCATAAAATTGTTGTTTTTCAATATGTTTCAACTAAATGATAGAAAAAGTATATTAACCTATTTATAACTGAGCAGATGAGAACGGGTTGGTTTGAATCTTTTTTAAGATGCATGTCCTCGTTGTTCTGTCGTTGTTCCGAAGAGAGTGACTTTTACGTAAAAGCGTCGGAAGAAACTCAGAGTAAACTGAAGGGAATGAATTTGTTGATAAGTAAAACTCCGGTCAAAGTGACTGAAGGCACATCAACCTTCCAAAATGGTACCAATGGTATGATGAATAGCGAGGGAGATGCGATTAAAAACGTTCTTAGCCAGACCCACAATTACGATGAGAATAGTACCGGATATGGTAGTGTGTTGCTCAACGTTAATTACAATCCAACTCACGGCTTCTTAGGGGACGGTATAGAATCTGCCGTGGATAAAATGGGTGGGACAACAGGGATAGCCAAACAGACTGGTGAATTTATTCGTGATACAACAACAGCGCAAGGTAGTGATGGTTCCAATTTCGCCAACCATTCGCAGGGTAATCAGCTTAACAAGAGTGGTCTTGAGTATATTACAGACAAAGGTAGCTATGAGCAGGGAGGATTTAAAGGACAGGATTACTTTAAGAGTGAAGAAAAGAGTGGAATCCCGACCTTTGCCGGTTATGGTTCACCTGTAAATACCGAGGACATGAAGCAAGTGGTCGAAGATGCAGGGTTTGATTTTAGGGGGAATTTTACCAATGACGGTGACTTTGTTGGTGAAGTGCTTGGAAAGAACACCGGAGATGATGGAAACAGAGGAAATACGGTGTTAACGACCATAAAAGATGCAGTAAACATAGATACCTATAAAAATGCATCGGAGTTATTTTCTGATGAATCACCACATAGCAATTATAATTGCGGAGATTTATCCACAGCGGTATGCGGACCAAAACAACCATGAAAAAACTAATAAATGTAACGGCTTTTCTTTTGACAGTTATCTTTGCTTCAGGTTGCTCCGGAGGGAAGTATTTTTATTTAACCGATGCTGATGTTATCGAAAACCCTTATATCGTCTTTAATCCGCCAAAACAAGACTGGTACTTATATAAAACTAGAGACTGGAGAGTTTTGTATGGTGGGACGAGCAGCGAAAACAGAGCAGTACAATGGATAGGGTTATCAAATGCTAACCCAAGCATTATGACCCTGAGAATTAGTACTGATAACTATATCTCTTCAGAAGATAATTACTATTTAAATAGTGATTTTGATGAAAATTATGGGCGTCGTTTTACTAAGCCTGATTTTTTGAAGAGGAGCAAAATTCAGGGTATTACGTTCTTTGAAAAATGGACCACTCATATTAACGGGATACATTGCATGGCGAACTCTTATTTACAAGGTATCGGAGGTAGCTATGCACCTACTGGAAGTAAAACGACCCATATAGACTGTGGTTATTATGATAGGACTATTAGCGAGAATGATGGAATGCGAATGATATCTATCAGGTATACAATCAACTTTTATGCGAGTACTGCTGATGAACAAAAAATCGAAAACGAACGCTACCTAAAAGAGGCTGTGAAGCAGATTGCGGAGAGCATCAAAATAAAAAACCTCGACGTAGAGCGTATGGAAGAGGAAGGATTAATGTTCTATGACAAGCCGTTTGATTTAGACCCGGAAGATTCTTTTATTTGGCGTGCTGAAGATACTAAGCAGTAAAAAATTGGTTGGTATAACTAATAAACGCCACTCATCGAGACTGTAATTTAATTTGTGTATATTTAATTGGGATAGGCACTTTAATATTTAATATAATTAATTGGGATAGGCGCCTTAATATTTGAAATTTATTAGGAAACGACTATATGACTTCATATGCAATAATAAAATTCCGATACTTGATCATTGCACTTTTCATAATACTCACCACCGGTTGCTCAGGCGTTTCTCACCAAACTGTTTTCTCGAAAGTTAATAAAAATCTGATGCAAGATTATAATCCTTTCATTTACAAGTTGAATTCTGAAAATGACGAATTTGCGACTTATAGTGCTGAAGCTGCTGGAGAAGTATCCCAAAGTATCGTTTTTAATAGCCAGGTGCTGGCTAAAGATATTTTTTCCTATTTCCAAAAGTTGTGCAGTTTCACAGAAGATCAACTAGTGGAAACTAGGCTAGTATCTGTTGATGCCCCTCTATTTGTTGAGGTATGGGGTTTTAACGATCCAAAATCCGAGCGCGAAGATAAACGTTCATATTTGTCACTTGTAATGAAACAGCTTCCTAACGATGGTGGTGTAGATTTCTTCAGTAAGGGCTCATGTCATAGCAAGCCTACAATAATTCATCATCCCAAATAATAATTATAATTGGGAGTGGCACCTTAATATTCTTAACAACAATGTATACTGGTTACTACACAAATGTCATACCTTCAGTACAAATTGAACGTGCTCAATGTTTGCTCTATAATCTGTTCTGTTACGGAAATATTCCGTACATGGAGGGAGTTATGGCAACAGCACGTTTAGATATTCGTCTTGATGAAGAGATCAAGGCAAAAGCTGAAAAAGCATCGGCTTTGCTTGGGCTAAAAAGTCTTACTGAGTATGTAGTTAGGCTTATGGATGAAGATGCAACAAACGTAATTGCAGAGCACGAAGGCATAGTGGTTAAAGACAGTGTCTTTGATGAATTTATGGTGGCATGTGACAAAGCAAAAGCACCAAATAAAGCTTTGTTAGAAGCGGCCAAACTTGCAAATGAGAGCGGTATTAAGTGAGTTGGAGCAAAGAGTTCGTAGAACTTAGTAAATCAAAGCACGACCGCAACTCATTCGATTGTGGTGAGAAAGAGCTGAATACGTTTATTCGCACTCAAGCGGCAAAACATATGCAAGCAGGCATTAGCCGAACGATGATTTTGCCTAGTGCTCAACCATTGTTTAATCAAAAATATGCTATATGTGCATTTTATAGCGTTGCTCCTAGCTCAATCCGTCGAGAGACCCTACCAACGCAACTAGCAAAAAAACTTCCTAGATACCCAATACCAGTATTTCTCCTAGCTCAGCTAGCTGTGCATAAAGAATTTCATGGTTCAGGGCTTGGAAAAATTAGCTTAATCCGCGCTCTGAAATATCTTTGGGAAGTGAATCATCATATGCGAGCTTATGCGATTGTGGTGGACTGCCTTACGGATTCAGCGCAAGCATTCTATACAAAGTTCGGCTTTGAAATTTTGTGCGAATATAACGGACGTATGCGTCTGTTTTTACCTATGAAAACGTTAGATAGGCTATTTAATCAATAAACTATGAACATATTACGCATCTAATCGTGATTCACAACACTTGGCATTTTTGTTCTAAGCAGCTTGAGTGTTATCGGTATAATGTTTAGGTTAAGTGTTGGTGTTTACCTGTCGACGAAGAATGGAGTCTGTTATGGCGAGAGCTAAGACAAAAGAAGAGTTAATTTCTCAAGCGGATGATAATTTTATAAAGCTGTTTCGGTATATCGATTCTATGTCCGAACAAGCATTAAATACCGAATTTGATTTTTCCGATGACAAAAGCAAAAAAGAATCGCATTGGAGCCGAGACAGAAACCTACGGGATGTTTTGATACATCTGTATGAGTGGCATCAGTTGTTACTAAATTGGGTCAATTCAAACATGTCGGGTCAGAAAGCGGCTTTTCTTCCTCCACCATACAATTGGAAAACGTATGGCCAGATGAATATTGAGTTTTGGCAAAAACATCAACAAACCGAATTGTTAACTGCAAAGGCTCTGCTGCAAGAGAGCCATAAAGCCGCGCTCGAAGTCGCTAAAAACTTCACCAATGAAGAGCTGTACACTAAACAGTACTTCGACTGGACAGGCACAACAACGCTAGGAAGTTATTGTGTATCCGCGATGCCAAGTCATTATGATTGGGCGTTAAAGAAGCTACGAGCTCACGCAAAAATGCAGTCTTGAACAGTGTCGCCAGTTAAGACTCGTGTGTATCTTTATGTTTTATATTTGCCTTTAGTGTTATGTCGCCACTGAGGCTCTATGCTTTGAATGAGTTCAGAATAAAGGAGAGTAGCCATGAAAACGGTATTGGAGTCAGAGTTGGTTTGCCCGACGTGCGGACATAAAAGCCGAGAAGTCATGCCTACAAATTCGTGTCTCTATTTTTACGAATGCAAAGGGTGTGGAGAGTTACTCAAACCTAACACTGGCGATTGCTGTGTATTTTGCTCTTATGGCAGTGTTCCTTGCCCTCCAATTCAAGAGCAAGGTAAGTGCTGTAATTAGTTGCTTGTAAAACCAGATTACATAATAGGGAGAAACCTCTCGAAATGAACAGTTGGTACAAAGGAATAAAATGAAAAAAATAGCAGTGTTAGTTGTTTGCACCCTTCTTGGTGCTTGTGCCAGTAAAGAGTTACCAGTAGAAGAAAATTCTAGTGTTCAAAATGTAAGTTCTGATCAGATTATAGGTGTATGGAAATGCGATGCCAGTGCATTTGCTAACGGTAGGGGACCTGAGTTTAAAACAGAAAACAACTATGCGGAAAATAAAACCTTTAATACCACAGGAAAGATGGAAGAACGCATGGGTAGTTTTAGTAACTTAGTGTCCATTAAAATTGAGGCGAAAGGAACATGGCAGTTAGATGGCAACGTATTGATAGAAACAGCAGCAGAGAGCGATGCGATTGCAAACAATATGTTTTCAAGAAGTGTTGTGGACAAAATTAATAGTGATATGCCCGAGGTTTTAGTTAGTGCGTATGAACTCTCATTTGAAAGCGCAGAAAGAATGGAAATGAAAGGCCTTAATAATGGGCCTGTATTGAAGTGCCAACGCAAGTCAGCGTTTTGATAAAAACCGGTACTATCGCTAAACAAGCTCTTTGGCATCACTTGGTTATAAAATAGAGTAAGGAACAATCAGATGGAAGTGCATGAGTGCGTCTCTTTTATTTTGCTTAAGGATGACAACGTTTTGCTTGAAAAACGCAGCGAGTATAAGAGAACAGATCCAGGTTTGATTAATATTCCTGGTGGGCACATGGATGAAGGTGAAACTCAACGGCAAACCTTATGCCGCGAGGTGAAGGAAGAGCTCAATGTTATTCCAACTCAGTACCAGTACTTATGTTCGCTATACCATCCCACCAGTGAACTACAGTTGATTCATTACTATATTGTTAATCAGTGGCAAGGGGAAATTACAGCCCAAGAAGCTGAAGATGTGCAATGGTTTAAGTTGGCTTCCGTACAGCTTGCTATAGAAGCTGATAATATTGCGTTGGCAGAAGTAGCAAGGGTGAGTCGCTACCTTTGAACAAGTGTCTGGTTAATGGCCGTGATAGGGCACGTTGTTGTTGCTTATTGAGTGAGTTTTGCGGTGTAGGGTGTATAAAATAGCTATGAAACGTCAAATGTTAGACTCTTTCGAGAAGCAGTTTTGTAAATTTATCGAGTTGGAAATGCAGCAAGATCTTGCTCACGACTTAAACCATGTCTTAAGAGTGGTCAAAACGGCAAAATCTTTATGCGAAAGTGAAGGCGCAAAGTTGGAAATCGTACTTCCAGCGGCCTATCTTCATGACTGTTTCTCATTTGCAAAGAATCATCCAGAAAGAGCTAGCAGCTCTAAGATAGCATCGGAAAAAGCGCTAGCTTACCTTGATAATATCGGTTACCCCCCAGCCTTGTTTCCTGAAATCAGCCACGCGATCATAGCGCACAGTTTCAGCGCTAACATCAAGCCAGAAACATTGGAAGCGCAGATAGTACAAGATGCCGACCGGTTAGATGCTCTAGGTGCCATTGGTATTGCAAGGTGTTTACAAGTCAGTACCAGCTTAGGTGTCGATCTCTACCACCCTTCAGATCCATTTGCTCAGTCTCGCGATCTAGATGATAAACAGCATAGTATCGATCACTTCTATGTGAAGTTGCTTAACCTTAAAAAGAGCATGAACACATCTTCTGCCAAAGCAGAAGCGGAGAGGCGAACTGCTTTTATGTTGGAATATTTAAAGCAGCTCGGTTCCGAGATTTAGCGGTCGCTTTAAAGTCATGAATCAAAGCAATAAGACTCCGGAACCACGACCACTCCCTGTTCTGAGATGGTAAAGCGCTCTCTGTCTTTAGCTGGGTTTATACCAATTTTGGTTCCTGCTGGGATCTGGACATGTTTATCTATGATGCAATTTTTTAGTTGGCAGTTCTCACCAACGGACACATTGTCAAATAGTATGCAGCTAGATACAGTGGCTCCATTCTCCACCTTAACCTCTGGTGACAAAATCGAGTCTTGTACTGAGCCTCCGCTAATCACCACGCCACTTGAGATAATTGAATTGATAAATATACCTTCATTTCCGGTTGCGGATGAGACGGTTCTGGCTGGTGGCAGTTGTGGTTCATAGGTACGAATAGGCCAATTCTTCTGGTATAAATCCATCGGTGGTACAGGTTGTAGTAAATCCATATTGGCCTGATAAAAACTGTCTATGGTTCCTACGTCGCGCCAATAGGTATCTGCAGATACTCGACCTGACTCGCCACCAAATTGATGAGAATAGACCTTCTCGCCATCGATGAGTTTGGGAATGATATCTTTGCCGAAATCATGACTGGATCTAGGGTTAGCGGCATCTTGTTGAAGCACTTGATTTAGCGCATCAGTAGAAAAGATGTAGATCCCCATAGAGGCAAGCGCTTTGTCTGGCTTATCGGGGATAGATGTTGGACGGGCGGGTTTTTCTGAAAACGCCACGATTTGTTGCTGCTCATTAATAGACATTACCCCAAAGGCACTTGCTTCATTTAAGGGCACTTCCATACAACCAACGGTTAAGTCGGCATTGGTCTTTTTGTGTTTTTTAAGCATGGCATCATAGTCCATGCGGTAAATATGATCCCCCGATAAGACAACAACATACTTAGCTTCACTACGAGACAGCAACCATAAGTTTTGATAAATGGCGTCTGCGGTGCCGCTGTACCATTTGTCACCGTGGCGCATTTGAGGAGGCACAACCGTAATGTATTCACCTAGCTCAGGATTAAAGACCGACCAACCATCTCGCAAATGTTTTTGTAGCGAGTGAGACTTGTATTGAGTCAGCACTAAAATGCGTCGCAAACCAGAATGCAGACAGTTGGTTAAGGTAAAATCAATGATGCGATATTTGCCGCCAAAAGGAACGGCGGGTTTTGCTCTGTTATCGGTTAAAGGGGATAGGCGTGACCCCATACCTCCGGCAAGTACTACTGTAAGCGTGTCGTGCATAATCTAATCCCCAAGCTAATCAAGTGACGATACATTTATTAATCAAGTATCGAGCCAACAGTTAACCTGTTGATATTTAAATAGTTGAGTTATTCGGTTCTTGATGCTTGCACTAGAGTGGCGCAGGTTGATATTAACTTGCACCAAATAGGTACTTCCTAAAGGGAGATGTTCAAAACGATTGAGAAAGCGTGTCGATAAACCATTGATAGCGCTTGGCGATAGGTCTGTTTTGCTTGGTGACTAAGTAAACACTTTCTTTGCACTGTAGAGGCGGGTGAGTAATGTGAATATCTTTCTGCTGGGGAAATAGAGATACTGCACTTAACGGTAATACAGCAAATCCGAGTCCTTGCGCTACAGGGTAAAGAATTTGACTTAACTGATTAATGTAACCGTTGATCGGTATATTCGTTTGCGATTTGTCTAATCCATAACTGCGTAAAATTTCACTTAAATAGTGTTTCCCATCAGGGTGGTCTATAACCCCAAGTTCCGCTAGGTTTTGTTCAGTGATTGCGATGGATTTGGCTGTGTCCGGCAGAATCAAGAACAACTTCTCTTCGCCTATTTTTTGGTAGTGTAACTGATCAGATGGAAGTACTTTGGTCATCAAACCAATATCAATAGTATTGTCTATTAAGTCGTTTGCAATGCGCGAATTTGGTGCGGCTTCTAACGAAACCCGTAATTGCGGGTACTGTTTTTGTCTGCTTAAAAATGTGGCTTGAAACTGCATACAGAGTGAACCAGACATAGCAAAGCGACAGTCTCCGCTGTGCTCTGAGTCTTGTATTATGCTCTGTTTTAGTGCCGCTTCTTGTTTTAGCTGTTGGCAAGAGAACTGATAAACTTGGTTGCCAGCGTCGGTAAGCTCGAATTTTTTACCAAACTTAAGTAGAAGTTGTACCCCCAGTTCGTTCTCCAGTTTCTTAATATGTTGGCTCACTCCCGGTTGCGTCATAAAAAGCTTTTCAGCGGTTTTGGTAAAATGTCCCACTTCGACCAGAGTTTTAAATGTGTAGAGCCAAGGGTTGATTAACATAATTTTTCATAACAGGTGATTATTAACTTAAGGTTAATTGATAATCTAATCTTTTTAAAGATAGTATTTATATTCATGATATATTTGGTTGCACAGAACTCAATCGGCCGTATAGCTTAGCTTAATGAAGTTAGTTGACCATGTTCCGTCTCTCTACGCCCTTATTCTCCCCCCAAATCAATCTATTAAAGGCTGATTTATTCCGTTACAGTGCCTTTATAATTCTGGTAATGGTTTAAGTTAATGCGTTATCGCCTGATTGTGTCGTTGACTATACGGCACAGACGCTGTCTTGTATAAAGCACCAACAAAAAGTTGCAAAAATATACGGGAAAGGTCAACAGACCCTAAGGTAACGGGGTTTCTTTAACGCGCAAGTAAACACAGGATGTTTAAATGAACATTAAGCAAAACGAAATTTTTACAACGGATGTGATTTTGCATGCGTTCGATTGGTCTTATCAGGATGTAGCAGAAAAAGCTGGGCAAATTAGCCAGCTCGGCTATCGCTCTGTACTTGTTTCACCTCCAATGAAGTCATTAAAAAGCGACCCAGCAACTAAGTGGTGGCAGCGCTATCAACCGCAAGACTATCGGGTTATAGATAATCAACTCGGTAATACGGAACAGTTTATTGAAATGATTACGGCCTTAACAAAAGTTGATGTGCAGGTTTATGTGGATGTGGTGTTCAATCACATGGCTAACGAATCCAGTGAAAGGTTGGATCTGCAATACCCTAGTCACGGGGATATGGAAAGTTACCAACGAGACAATAACCAATATCAAAAATGGCGTCTGTTTGGCGATCTTACTCAGCCACTATTTACCGAGAAGGATTTTGTTGAAGCGTTTGGCATTGAAGATTGGAAGAATAAATGGCAGGTTCAAAATGGTCGAATTTCAGGAGGACCAGAAGACCCGGGGTTACCGACGTTGATTGACAACGAGCATGTGGTTGAGCAGCAGCAACACTATTTGAGAGCACTGAAAAAGTTAGGTGTAAAAGGGTTCCGTATTGATGCCGCAAAGCACATGACACTACAACATTTAAATAAAGTGTGGACCCGCGATATTACCCAAGATGTGCATATTTTTGGCGAGATAATTACCGATGGAGGAGCAACTAAGGAAGAGTACCAGTTGTTTTTGCAACCTTATCTGCAATCTACCACTTTAGCTGCCTATGACTTTCCCCTTTTTAATAGCATTTTTAAGGCATTCAGTGAAACGGGAGACATGAAGTCTCTGATAAACCCTTACTGTTTTGGACAAGCGTTGTCTAAATCCAGAGCGATCACTTTTGCTATTACTCATGACATCCCCAATAACGATGTGTTTTCCGATTTGGTGATGGAGGAGCGATACGAGTGGTTAGCTTACTGCTATATACTTGGTCGGGATGGTGGTGTTCCGCTGATATATAGTGATTTAAACACCAGCAATATTCGTGACGAATCAGGTAAACCTCGTTGGCAAGATGCATGGAAAGAGCACCGTATGGCATCTATGATTCGCTTCCACAATAAAGTGCATGGTCAAACGATGGCAAGAGTCGTTGGAGATGAAGACTATTTAGTCTTTTCCCGAGGTGAAGAAGGCATAGTCGCCATTAATAAATCGGAAAAAACGATTCAGATATCCATCGATTGGCCATGGAATATGTACGATCTGCTTAGCGACAGCCTGTTTTTATCTCAGCACGGAGAATTTGAATTCACACTGCCTGCACAATCGTGTTTGATGATGCTAAGAGCTAAGAGCTAAGAGCTAAGAGCTAAGAGCTAAGAGCTAAGAGCCCAAAAAAAACGCCAGAGGCATGACTGCACTGGCGTTTTATCTTTAATTATTGTTTGGTTTAAACAATAAACTTATTCAAGATATTGCTCTGTTCGCGAACGTTCTCTGTTTGTACTTGCATTGCCATGTTCGCTTCGTTTGCCCCTTCAGATACCTGAACAGATAGGTCCTTAATTTTCACTGTATTAGAGTTGATCTCTTCAGCCACCAAGCTTTGCTCTTCGGCTGCAGAAGCAATCTGCATGTTCATGTCAGAAATGCGTTGAATTGCATCACGAATACGTTCTAGAGCGATGTTTGCTTCTTGTGCTTGTTCAACTGTATTACTCGCGGTTTCTTTACTTAGTCCCATCGCTTTGGCAACAGAACCTGCACCCGCTTGAAGTTGCTCAATCATGTTGCGGATTTCAGTCGTTGACTCTTGCGTTCTCTGTGCAAGGGTTCGTACTTCATCGGCAACCACCGCAAAACCTCGACCTTGCTCACCGGCACGTGCAGCCTCAATCGCGGCGTTCAGTGCTAACAGGTTAGTTTGGTCGGCGATATCATTGATAACTTGCAGTACCGTCTCAATGCTGTCCGTTGCATCCTCAAGCGCTTTCACTTCGCTAACGGCTTGATCAATACGGTTGGACAACTCATTGATGGACTCTGTGGTATGGCTAACAACCAGTGAACCTTGCTGAGTGGCATCATCGGCTTCTTGAGCGGCACCCGCGGCACCTTGTGCATTGCCTGCCATATCAGTAGAGGTAGTGGCCATTTCGTTCATTGCGGTAGCCAGTTGCTCAAGCTCTTGCAACTGTTCTTGCATGGCACTTGCAGCGTGTGATGAACCTTCTGCGGTACTTTCTGCCCCGCGAATAATCTCTTCACCAATGCCTTTAAGCTGTTTAATTTGACCTTGTAGTTTTTCTGTAAAGGTATTAAACCCACCAGCAAGTTCGGCAAATTCTTTGTCGGTTTTGGTAGACAGACGTTGTGTTAAGTCACCATCGCCAGTTGCTACGTCTTGAATAGCGTCATTCAGAGAGTCAAGAGGGCGCATCAATTTCGCAATAAGTAGCAATAGGAGTGTGATACTAATAATTAGAGCTACAACGGTGAAAATGATGGATGATGTGCGCATCTCATAAACCGAAGCAAATGCAATATCCTGATCTAAGGCAACACCAATAAACCAATCTTGATTCGGTACTTTTACAAAGTTAAAGACAAACTCTTGCCCATCAACATCAATATGTTGCATCTGTTGCTTAATTTGCACACCAGTTTGATAGGAAGAGAATGGTTGGCCATTTTTCTCTGCATCAGGGTGAGCAATGGTTGAGCCTTTGCTATCGACAATAAATACGTAACCGGCATCAAACAGTTGCACGTTGTTTACGATTTCTGCCAGACCGACCAAGCTTACATCAAAAAAGAGTGCGCCTTTAAACTGGCCGTTTTCTCTTAATGGGGTCGCAATGGAGATAAGAATCTCTTTGGTTACAGAATCGGCATAAGGGTCGGTAACAATCAACTGATTTTGAGCTTTTGCATCTTTGTACCAAGGACGAGCGCGAGCATCCCATGAAGAACCTGGATCCCAACCTGGATCGCCACTAATGGCTTGACCGTTCGTTTCTAATCCCCCACCTACGAGTACAAAAGGTTTTTTAAGGGCAGGTTGATCGATAACGGCCATGATTGCGTCGGGAGCTAAGTTACGCTCAACGATGTTGGTGGTGTAACGAGCAACGTCTTTACGCCCTTCCATCTCTGAGACTACGTTATTTTTGACACTTTGCATAATGTCTTTAACGCTAACTTCGATAGTGGCTTCGAGCTCAGACTGGATAGTCATGACTTGTTTTACTGATAGTAGACTTACCGTTACTAGCATTAAAACTGCTGAAGCGATAACGATTTTATGGCTAAATTTCATATCTGATTCCTTCAAGTACTTCCATGGAACATAAGGATTAAAAAGCGCCAACTTTTGTATGATGATTTAATGTAAAACTAACTTGTAATTTTTGTATGTCAGTTTTTACTTTTATGAAAGTTAAATGTTATTTAAATAGAGCTTTCATAATGGTTTATCGGTAATTATAAGAGTTACTTTAGAGTTTAGCATATTCTAAAATTATGGATTACAGAGGGTGAACTGCGTATAAATGCTTTAATAGTGGGCTTTTGCGACAAATTTAGCCATAAAAATGCCGTAATGTAAGTCAGCATTTCTATAAGGGAAGCGAAAGATAGCAATTAATTCTTAATGACGTTGCTTTCGGTTTATTGATAAAAAACAAACTTGGATCAAATTCGTAGTGATTGATTGTAGAGTAATTAATCTAATTTTTAATGATTAAAGGGTGCAAATCATGGTGGTGGTGTTGATTTTTGCAGTTTGAAACAAGAATTGGCATTAACAACTAGTATGAAAGTCGTTCTATCTATGTGATAAACTTGCGGCCTATACTGAACATAAGTGAAAGAAAATGAATTTCGAACAATCTAACTCCAGCGATCAAGAAGAGATTGAAATTGAAGCGATAGCAGTAGAGATTTCTAATGAACCTGTTGAACTGTATAAGGTGTTTAAGATCGCCAACTTAGTGAATGGTGGTGGAGAAGCAAAACACATCATTGCAGAAGGTTATGTCGCAGTAAATGGTGAGATAGAGACACGTAAACGCCGTAAAATGTACGATGGCGATTTGATAGAGTTTAATCAGGAATACTATGTCGTCATCTGTGTAGAAGGCATGGAACAACAATATGATATGGATGAACTGCCTGAAATAGATGAAAATGACTTAACGGCAGAAGAGTTTCAAGTATCCGCAGAAGAAGCAGAAGCGATCAACCAGCAATACGACACTTCAGAAGACATACAGAGTGACTCTGTTGAAGAACAGCAGTCAGAGCAAGATAATCCTGAACAAGAGAACAAGCCCTCTAAGGGAAGAAAATCAATTCAATTCTTTTGATTAAATGTAGGGTCTGTTGATTATTGGTGGTCAACAGGCCTTACATGACCATCCCATTTTGTACATTCAAGTAACCTCAACATGCTCATTTCTGCGTCAGATAACTTTGAAAGGGGAATGTTATTGCTTCGATTATCTTGCTTGAACTGAACCTGTTGATGCGGCTCTGAATCCTACACCTTGAGGTCACTTGAGAATAAAATGGTACGACTTCACATGTTTGCTTCTTAAGCTTATCTTAAACAATACTTAATCGTTTAAGTTTACTATATTCCATGCAGCATATAGGTTATCGGAGTGGGTTATGTTGTCGCAAGATCAAGGAAAAAGAGCATTAAGACAAGCTCTAGAGTCTGTTCAGTTAACAAAGTTAAGTAAAAAAGACGAGAAGATTTTTTTACAGCGTCTTGATCACTATTTTCCCCAGTTAGTGATTAAATTGCACCACCTGTACGGTGATCAATATGATTTCTTTTGGCATTTGCAACAATTACTTGTGGAGTTGTCTGACTCTTTTGCTGCAAGAGATAACGATTTAAAACAGCAAGATGAGCAACGACTAAAGCAACCAACGTGGTATCGAAATGAAAAGATGCTCGGTATGGCTCTGTATGTGGATCTGTTTGCTGGTGATTTGTCTGGAGTGACAAAGAAAATTCCCTACCTTAAGTCACTCGGCATTAATTATGTTCACTTAATGCCGTTGTATAAGTCGCCGGAAGGAGAAAGTGATGGCGGCTATGCGGTCTCAGATTATAGAAAAGTCGATAAACGCTTAGGAACCGAAGCGGACCTGCTTGCTTTAGCCGCAGCGTTTAGAAAGGAAGGCATCAGTCTTGTCTTAGATTTCGTCTTTAACCACACATCAAATGAACATATTTGGGCTCAAAAAGCATTAGCAGGGGATGTTGAGTACCAAAACTATTATTACTTTCTCGATGACATCCGTGAAGTTGAACAGTACAACCAAACATGCCGAGAGATCTTTCCTTCAGTACGGCGTGGCAGTTTTACCTATAACGCCCAAGTGAATCGATGGATATGGACCACCTTTAATAGCTTTCAGTGGGACCTAAATTTCTCTAACCCTGCGGTTTTTAATGCCATCAATAGAGAAATGCTGTTTTTAGCTAACATAGGTTGCGAAGGGTTGAGGCTGGATGCATTAGCCTTTATCTGGAAAGAGAAATGGACGCAGTGCGAGAGTTTACCGAAAGCTCATACTCTTATTCAGGCATTCAATTTATCTCTTAAAATTGTGGCTCCTTCTGTGCAGTTTAAATCAGAAGCGATTGTACACCCTGATGAAGTGGCACAGTACATTGATAAGGATGAGTGCCAGCTTTCTTATAACCCATTGATGATGGCATTAATGTGGGAGAGCTTAGCCACTCGAGAAACCAAGCTTTTAACGGCATCGTTAAAAAAGAGTTTTACCATTAAGCCAAGTTGCAGTTGGGTCAATTACATTCGTTGTCATGACGATATTGGCTGGACCTTTGATGATGATATTGCGGATAATCTCGGTATAAACGGGCATGATCACCGCCAGTTTCTTAATCAGTTCTATACCGGACGATTCCCCGGCTCATTCGCGCAGGGAGTTCCGTTTCAAGAAAACCCACAAACAGGCGACTGCCGAGTGTGTGGTTCATTAGCTTCTCTGACGGGCTTAGAGAAAGCGATACAGAGCAACAATGTTCACCAGCAAAACTTAGCGATTAAACGTATAAGCTTGTTAAACAGTATCAACTTAAGCATTGGCGGCATTCCACTAATTTACCAAGGCGATGAGTTGGCCATTCTTAATGATTACAGTTATGAAATGGATCCGCATAAACAGGCGGATGCTCGCTGGGTAAATCGACCAGCGATCACTCAGCAGGCGGTAGATGCTGCTTATGATCAAAGCGCTCCACAAGGTATTGTCCATGCTGAGCTGACGAAAATGATTAAGCTGAGGCAGCAAGAAGAGATTTTTGGTGAAGCAGAGACGGAGATTTTAGAAACTTACCAGAGCAGTCTATTCTCCTATGTCCGCAAACATATCAGTGGCGATAAGCTATTAGCAATTACCAATTTTAGTGAGCAGCCACAAACAGTACCAAGTTCAATATGCGATATTTTATCTAGCTGTCATGTGGTGGATATATTATCTGACCAGCGGGTGGATCTATCACAGCCAATTACCCTTGATAGTTATGATGTTGTTTGGCTAAAGGCAAAAAAATGAAAACAGAAAAACAGAAAATGTTAGCAGGCGAACCTTATCTTGCTTGGGATGAAACACTTTATGCTGAACGTATAGCGTGCCGTAAGAAAATTCAAAAACTGAATGGGACGATTCCCGATAGTGAAGAGTGGTTATCAGCAATACAGTCGTTGTTTCCACACGCTAAAGGTGAAGTCTACCTAGAGCCACCGTTTCGTTGTGACTATGGTACAAACATTAAGTTAGGCGATAATTTTTATGCTAACTTCAACTGCACTCTTTTGGATGTGAATACCATTGAAATTGGCGATAACGTTCTGCTTGCTCCTAATGTTCAGCTATTAACTGCGGGTCACCCTTTGGATGTGAAGAGCAGAGTAGAGCAGGGAATTGAGTTTGGCCTGCCTATTAAAGTTGGTCACAATGTCTGGATTGGTGGTGGGGCGATAGTGTGCCCGGGCGTTACTATTGGTGACAACAGTGTCATTGGTGCGGGAGCTGTGGTTACAAAAGATGTTCCCGCCAACGTAGTTGCTGCGGGAAATCCATGTCGAGTCATTCGAGAAATAGATAACAGCTAAAACTTAAAACTCACGATTCATTTTCTCAAGGCATGTCACCAGCATGTCTCTCTGTTTTGAATTGACATGCCTAGTGAGATCTTGGGTGAGCTTTAGGTGTAGCTCATTGTGGTGTTGATGTAACTGCTGACCATCTTCAGTCAACACCACCACAATTGAGCGTCTGTCATTCTCGTGAGGGCAACGCTCAATCATGCCAGCTTGTACTAGCTTTTCAACTTGGACGGTTAAGGTGCCAGTTGTTATACCTAGTTTGTCTGCCAGCTCTTTCATGCGCATTGAGCCATGATTGCCAAGTACTTCAATAGTATGAACCTGAGCTAATGAATAGCCTGTCTCTTTTACAACAGATTGTTCCCATGAAGATAGCTTGTCATAGAACTCAATTAACAAGTGATTCAACTTGTTTAGCGCTTGCATTTTACTCTTCCTGATTGATTTCTAACGTTAGATGTTTGATTTTAACAAATTTTTCTAAGCTTCGTTTATAGTTTTCACTATTAACGGCTTGATCACTCTGCAAAACGATCGCGGCAGAGTAGTGATCGGAACTTATTTTCCAAATATGAAGATCGGTTACTTTTGCACCCAACTGCGTTAACTGTGATTTTATCTGCTGCTTTTCTTGGTCGCTGATACTGGCATCGAGCAAAATTGGGCTGGTCTGTTTTACCAAGGCTACGGCCCAGTTGATAATGACGATGGCACCAACAATACCCATTATCGAGTCTAACCAAATAATACCTAAGAACTTACCTATGATTAGTGCCGCGATCGCCAGTAATGAGGTTAATGCGTCAGCCAAAACATGTAGGTAAGCGGCTTTTAGGTTGTGGTCGTGATGATGCTCATGCTCATGCTCATGCTCATGCTCATGCTCATGTTCATGTTCATGATGGTTATGGTTATGGTTATGGTGGTGTCCATTGGCATCATGATGGTGATTATCATGCAATAACCACATGCATATCGTATTTATAATTAATCCAACAATCGCCACAATTATGGCTTCGTTAAATTGTATCTGTTGCGGTGAAAAGAGTCGGTGTATCGACTCAACGATCATTAATAGTGAGACTAAACTAAGGGCAATGGCACTGGTAAAGCCTCCTAGTACACTCACTTTTCCTGTACCAAATGAGAAATCATCACTGTGAGCATGTTTTTTAGAATAGTGATAAGTAAACAAGGTGATGCAGAACGCTGCGGCATGAGTTCCCATATGCCAGCCGTCGGCAAGTAGTGCCATTGAGCCGTAATATGACCCCGCTATAATCTCAACAAGCATAGTGACTACGGTGAGAGCCAATACATAGTAGGTTTTTCGTTCACCGCTATGGTTGTGCTTAGTAAAATGGTGAGAATGGGGGGATAAAAAGCGATCTTTGCTGGTCATATAATAATCAGTTTGTAATTCAAGTTATCTATAAAATAGATTATTTGATTATCAAAGTAAAATTTATTGACAATATGATTGGATAATTGTTGTGCTACTCTCATTATGTGGTTATCTTGCACGGCTAATTTGTACAATCTGTTTTTCTACCTTAAAAAAGGAACTCCCTTGAGCAATACTTCATTCTCCCAGTTATCACTTTCTCCAGCGCTGTTACAAAACTTGGAGTCTATGGCGTATAGCGAAATGACGCCGATTCAGGCGCAAAGCCTTCCTTTAATGTTGTCTGGAAAAGACGTTATTGGGCAAGGGAAAACAGGCTCCGGAAAAACCGCGGCTTTTGGATTAAGTTTATTAACCAACCTGAACGTTAAGCGATTTAGAGTTCAATCTTTGGTTTTATGCCCAACAAGAGAGTTAGCCGATCAAGTAGCAAAAGAGATTCGTAAGCTGGCACGTACCATTCATAATATTAAAGTGCTGACTTTATGTGGCGGAATGCCAATGGGGCCACAAATAGGTTCATTGGAGCACGGTGCGCATATTTTGGTGGGTACTCCTGGCCGTATTCTTGACCATTTGGAGAAAGGCCGCATTAATCTTGCTGAACTTAATACACTGGTATTGGATGAAGCGGACCGAATGCTTGATATGGGTTTCCAAGATGCGTTGGATGCCATTATTGACCAAGCACCCCAGCAGCGCCAAACGTTGCTTTTTAGTGCAACATTCCCAGAGCAGATTCAATCTATTGCTACCCGTATAATGCAGAAGCCTGAGTTGGTGAAAGTAGAGTCAACCCACGCCAGTAGCACTATTCAACAAACGTTTTATAAAATCACCGATAACGAAGAGCGCTTACAAGCGGTACAGAAACTATTGCTAAAATATCAGGCAGAATCTTCGGTGATTTTTTGTAATACCAAACGAGAAGTACAAGAAGTCGCTGACGAGCTTTATCACGCGGGCTTCGATGTCATTGACCTGCATGGTGATTTGGAGCAAAGAGAACGTGACCAATCTTTGGTGCAGTTCTCTAATAAAAGCATCTCTATATTGATCGCCACAGATGTTGCCGCACGAGGATTAGATGTTGATAACCTCGACATGGTGATTAACTATCAGTTATCAAGAGATCCGGAAGTGCATGTGCATAGAATTGGCCGAACAGGCAGAGCCGGAAGCAAAGGTATGGCATGCAGTCTATTTAGTGATAAAGAGATGCACCGTATAGCAATGATAGATGAGTATATGGACCTGCCAATTGAGCCCGTGGCACTACCAGATGACTCTGTGCTATCCCTTAAGCCTTTCCAAGCCAATATGGTAACCATTGAAATCGCAGGCGGTAAAAAGCAGAAGGTAAGGGCGGGAGACATTCTTGGCGCACTGACTGGAGCGAACGGGATCGATGGTAAAAAAGTCGGTAAGATTAACTTATTCAGCATGAGATCGTACGTAGCGGTGGATAAATCCATAGCGAAACAAGCCTTAGTTAAACTAGAAAACGGAAAGCTTAAAGGTCGTAAATTTAGAGCTCGTATTCTTAAATAGCGCCGATTCATTTAGATTTTGATCACAAAAAACCTTCCAAAATTGGAAGGTTTTTTGTTACGAATAATTACTTTAAAAGTGATAAAGATCTTTTTTCCATCCATAGAAACACCAATTCCTTAGACTTAAATCACACATCTATTTTTCATTACAAGCTAAAAAAAATTTAACCGCTATTATTTGTCGAAACGTTTCGATGTGTTTTTTTTGTAAGTTCATCGATACGTTTCGATGAGAGGGAAAAGACTCTTATCTATTGGTACTCACACTGGTAATGAATACGGAACCTATTTATGAAAAAGACATCGTTGTTAAATTCTGAGCTCTCATATCTTGTTGCCACGCTTGGCCATACTGATGAAATAGCCATCGGCGATGCAGGCTTGCCAATTCCTGCTGAAGTAGAGCGAATTGACCTAGCGCTTACACATGGTGTTCCGGGGTTTATTCAGACAGTAGAGACTTTGCTAAAAGAGTCACAAATTGAAGGTGTGGTGATTGCTGAGGAAACACGTCAAGTGAGTCCAGAGCTTCATAGCCAGTTGATTGCAGTGTTGGATAAGGATAGCGCCGAAACAGGTAAGAAAATCGCCATTTCATATGTTTCTCATGAAGAGTTTAAAGCGAGAACACATCAGAGTCGTGCCGTAGTAAGAACAGGGGAATGTACCCCTTATGCAAACGTCATCTTCCAAACAGGTGTGGTTTTTTAATTAACCTTGAATACCAACAACCTGAGTATAGAGGAACAGAGAATGACTCAACCAATTTTAGAACTTAACGGCATCGACAAAGCATTTCCGGGCGTAAAAGCGCTGGATAATGCCTGCCTCAACGTATATCCGGGAAGAGTGATGGCGTTGTTGGGAGAAAACGGTGCAGGTAAGTCAACTCTAATGAAAGTTCTAACCGGTATCTATTCATTAGATGCGGGTTCTATTAAGTATCAAGGTGAAGCGGCTGCATTTGAGGGACCTAAACATTCTCAAGAAGCGGGCATCAGTATTATTCACCAAGAGCTAAACCTTATTCCTGAACTTACCATTGCAGAGAATATATTTCTTGGCCGAGAAAAGACATCGCCTATGGGGCGGATTCTCTGGGCTGATATGTACCGCGAGGCTGACCAGCTACTCGCTAGGCTTAATGTCAAACACAGCTCTAAACGTCCGCTTGGAGAGCTTAGCCTCGGTGAGCAGCAGATGGTTGAAATTGCAAAAGCGCTCTCATTTGAATCAAAAGTGATCATCATGGATGAGCCTACAGACGCACTGACCGACACAGAGACAGAATCACTGTTTAAGGTGATTGATGAATTGCGTCAAGAAGGATGCGGTATTGTTTACATTTCTCATCGCCTCAAAGAGATTTTCCAAATGTGTGATGACATTACCGTATTACGAGACGGTAAGTTCATTGGTCAATGTGCTGTTGTGGATACTGATGAAGACCGCCTTATTGAGATGATGGTAGGGCGAAAACTTGATGAGCAATATCCCCGCATAGACGCTGTGCATGGAACCACCTGCTTAGAAGTAAAAAATCTGTCTGCACAAGGCGTGAACGATGTCAGCTTCAGCCTAGATAGAGGCGAAATATTAGGTATTTCTGGCCTGATGGGTGCAGGGCGAACAGAGCTTATGAAAGTGATATACGGTGCACTAGAGAGAGAGAGCGGTGACGTTATTTTGGACGGCAAAAGTGTTAACGCACGTAGCCCACAAGAAGGGCTAGCCAGTGGTATCGCCTACATATCAGAAGACCGTAAAGGCGATGGCCTAATTTTAAGCTTGTCAGTAAAAGAAAACATGTCGCTAAGCTGTTTAGAGCAGTTAACCAATGGCATTCATATTCAGAGTAAAGATGAAGTGATGGCGGTGGATGACTTTATTGGCTTGTTCAATATTAAAACCCCTAGCCGCAACCAAATTATCGGCAACTTGTCGGGTGGTAACCAGCAAAAAGTGGCCATCGCAAAAGGGCTAATGACGCGCCCTAAAGTTCTGATTTTGGATGAACCAACTCGGGGTGTTGACGTTGGTGCAAAGAAAGAGATCTATCAACTGATTAATAAATTTAAAACAGAAGGGATGAGCATCATTTTGGTCTCCTCAGAAATGCCTGAGGTACTTGGAATGAGTGACCGGATATTGGTGATGCATGAAGGGCACATCAGCGGAGAATTTGATGTTAAAGACGCTGATCAGGAAAAACTAATGGCTTGCGCTGTCGGAAAATCAATTGATGAGGAGGCAGCATGAGTACTCTATTAACAACCAATAAGACTGAAACCATGCAAGATAAAAAATTACTGAGTAAAGAATGGTTAATTGAACAGAAATCGCTAATAGCGCTGCTGTTTTTGATCGCTGTGGTGTCGTTTTTAAATCCCAACTTTTTTACGGTAGATAACGTATTAAACATTCTAAGACAGACATCCGTTAACGCCATCATTGCGGTAGGTATGACGCTCGTTATATTGACGGCGGGAATCGACTTAAGCGTGGGCTCTGTGCTGGCGTTATGTGGTGCGTTTGCCGCCAGCTTAGTGGCGATGGAAGTTCCCGTGCTGATTGCTGTGCCAACAGCATTGGTTGCAGGGGCTGCATTAGGTGCGATCAGTGGCATTATCATCGCCAAAGGTAAAGTACAGGCGTTTATTGCCACCTTAGTGACCATGACCTTGCTGCGCGGTGTCACCATGGTATATACCGATGGTCGCCCTATTTCGACGGGATTCACAGACACTGCCGATGCATTTGCCTGGTTTGGTACGGGCTACACATTAGGTATTCCTGTTCCTGTCTGGATCATGGTTATCGTTTTTGCCACAGCGTGGTATGTACTTAACCACACTCGTTTCGGACGCTATGTGTATGCACTTGGCGGTAATGAATCGGCGACTCGCCTGTCAGGTATTGATGTAGATAAAGTTAAAATTGGTGTGTACGCGGTATGTGGTTTATTAGCGGCGTTAGCCGGCATTATCGTCACATCTCGTTTATCTTCTGCACAACCTACAGCTGGTATGGCTTATGAGCTAGATGCCATTGCAGCGGTGGTTCTTGGTGGCACCAGCTTAGCCGGTGGCCGCGGACGAATCATGGGAACGTTAATAGGGGCGTTAATTATTGGCTTCCTAAACAATGCTCTCAACTTATTAGACGTATCTTCGTATTACCAGATGATAGCCAAAGCGGTTGTGATTCTTCTGGCGGTACTGGTTGATAACAAAAACAAGTAACAATATTAAAAATATAGGTCAGTTATAAGCTGGCCTCCCTACGTAACAAAGGACTATACAAATGAAAAAGATTGCAACTTTTATCTCTGCTGCTGTTTTGTCTGCTTCTATGAGTACTTCTGCTTTTGCCGAGGATACTTTAGCAGTCGTGGTATCCACTTTAAACAACCCGTTTTTTGTATCAATGAAAGATGGTGCAGAAGCAAAAGCGAAGGAGTTGGGCTATAAGCTAATCGTATTGGATTCTCAAAACGATCCAAGTAAAGAGCTTTCGAACGTAGAAGATCTTACTGTTCGTGGCGTAAAAGCGATTTTAATCAACCCAACAGACTCTGATGCTGTATCTAACGCTATCCGCATGGTTAACCGTTCAAATATCCCAGTATTGACGCTGGACCGTGGTGCATCTCGCGGCGAAGTAGTCAGCCATATTGCTTCAGATAACGTTGTAGGTGGTGAACTCGCCGGTAACTTTATTGCTGAAGTTGTTGCACCTGATGCAAAAGTGATCCAATTAGAAGGCATCGCTGGTACTTCTGCTGCTCGTGAGCGTGGCGAAGGTTTCATGAATGCAGTTAAAGGCAGCAACATGCAGCTATTGGCGAGCCAACCAGCAGATTTTGACCGTACTAAAGGTCTAAATGTAATGGAAAACTTATTGGCGGCTAACCCTAATGTTCAAGCTGTATTTGCTCAAAATGATGAAATGGCTCTAGGTGCGTTACGCGCTGTTCAAGCATCAGGCAAAGATATTGTTATTGTTGGTTTCGACGGTACAGATGACGGTATTGCAGCTGTAAAACGTGGTCAACTTGCTGCTACAGTTGCACAACAACCAGAACTTATCGGTGCGCTAGGTATCGAGACTGCTGACAAAGTTCTAAAAGGCGAAAAAGTAGAAGCTTACATTCCAGTACCTCTTAAAATCGTAATGGAATAATTGATTCTTTAATCGGTAATAAAAAGGGAGGAGTTCCTCCTCCCTTTATAAAGTTTATTGATTAAGGTTATCGGCGGACAGATACGTAATCTGCTGAGGATTTAAAGTCGTCCTCTTTAATCAATAAGTTTTATGTCAGGGTAGGTAACAGCTGATCGCTTTCTTATCCAGAGCTGAGGTTAATATATATGAGTAAGCTAGTTGTATTGGGAAGTGTTAATGCTGACCATGTGCTAAAAGTGCCGTCTTTCCCAAGACCGGGAGAAACATTACACGGTTTTGGCTATCAAGTTATCCCGGGAGGCAAGGGAGCGAATCAGGCGGTTGCCGCTGCTCGTCTTGGCGCAGATATCGCGTTTATTGCCTCTGTAGGTGATGACGCTTTTGGCAAAGAGATGAAACAGAATTTTCAGGCGACGGGCATAGACACGTCAGCCGTGATGGAAGAGCAAGATACCCCTACCGGTATCGCTATGATTCAGGTTGCCGATACCGGCGAAAATAGCATCTGTATTTCCGCAGAAGCAAATGGTAAATTGGATGCCGAGCGTCTTACACCACACATACCGCTTATTGAGAATGCAGACTACTTGTTAATGCAACTCGAAACCCCTATTTGTGGTGTTGAGCTTGCAGCCAAAATGGCTAAAGCATCGGCTACCACTGTGGTTCTTAACCCTGCACCCGCCACCGCGCTTAGTGACCAACTGCTCTCTTGCGTCGATATTATTACTCCAAACGAGACTGAAGCAGAACTGCTTACCGGTGTCACGGTATTCGATGAGCGTTCCGCGCAGCTAGCCGCAGATATCCTTCACGCCAAAGGCATCAGCATGGTGATGATAACGCTAGGTGCGGAAGGGGTTTGGTTAAGTGTCAGAGAAAAGGGTGCTGCCAAAATCAGTGGTGAGAATGAGCAACACGAGAGTGGTAAGGTAATAAAAGGCTTTAGAGTGAACGCGATAGATACTACAGCCGCCGGTGATACCTTTAATGGCGCTCTACTGACGGGTATGCTAGAAGGCATGTCCTTAGAAGAAGCGATAAAGTTCTCTCATGCTGCGGCGGCAATCTCGGTAACTCGTTTTGGAGCACAAACCTCTATTCCGACACGGGTTGAAGCTGACGCTTTTTTACAACAACAGATGAATGACTAAAGGACGATTTTCATGGCAACAATGAAAGACATTGCAAAACGAGCAGGTGTTTCAACCTCTACTGTTAGCCATGTAATTAATCAATCTCGATATGTCAGTGAAGAGATATCAGAGAGAGTGCAGCGAGCGGCAAAAGATCTGCATTACGCACCATCGGCATTGGCGCGAAGCCTAAAAATGAACCGTACCCGAACCATTGGTCTTCTGGTGACTACCTCAACGAACCCTTTTTTTGGTGAGGTAGTAAAAGGGGTGGAGCGACGCTGTTATGAGCAAAACTATAATCTGATCCTATGTAACACCGAAGGTGATGAAGCAAGAATGAAAGCCTCGCTGAGCACCCTGCTTGAGAAAAGAGTCGATGGCTTGTTATTGCTCTGTTCCACTCTAGAAGGGCAATATTTAGATGTTTTTGATTTATATCCAAATATTCCAACCGTAGTCATGGATTGGGGTGAGACTCACTTTACCAGCGATAAAATAAACGATAACTCAAAGCATGGCGGTTACTTAGCGGGTAAGTACCTGATTGAAAATGGTCATAAACAAATTGGTTGTATTACTGGCCCTATGCACCACCATCAGGCAAAAATTCGCTATCAAGGTTTTTGCAAAGCGATGGAAGAAGCCAATATTGCTGTAGATCCCAAATGGGTGATTGAGTCTAATTTTGAATGCGATGGTGGATATCAAGCGTTTAATCAGCTATTTGATAATGGCCCGCTTCCTTCCGCCGTGTTTGTTTGCAACGATATGATGGCCATGGGTTTGATTAACGCGGCAAATGAAAAGCAGGTAAACATTCCACAACAACTCTCCATTATTGGCTATGATGACATTCATATTTCCAAGTATATGGTCCCGACATTAACCACCATACATCAGCCCAAATTTAGGCTGGGTAGAACCGCGGTTGATAGATTACTGCATCGCATTGACGGCGCAGGTTCGGAACCAGAACAATTTCAACTTGAACCTACTCTGGTTGTCCGAAATAGCGTAGTAAAACGCTAATCCCTTACTTACTTTTCAATGAGAATTGAAAAGGTTATCTAAGTCATTTCATATTGTTACGATATGAAATTTTTCCTGATCTACTTAACAAATCCCTTTGATTTGCGGTTATAATCTTTGCGCTAGATCAAAAAGTAACTGTATCAAACCGACCTTTATGCAACTTAATTGCAGAGAAATCGTTTGATAGAACGATAAGGTGATGTCATTAAGGTGGATAAATCAATGAAACATAATTCTGCTCCGCATATCGGTGTGATAGGGGGGGGAATTGCTGGTTCTACAACGGCACTGCATCTTTGCGAACAAGGATTTAAGGTAACGCTCATCGAGCGTGGAGCTGGCTTGGTCAGCGGGCCTCCTATCTGTCATCTGCATGCTGGGGGGAACCTCTACCGAGAAATATCCCAACAGCAGTGTCTGGATCTTCTAAAACAATCGATAGATACTGTTCGCCTCTATCCACATGCTCTTAATATTCGTCCAACCGTCATCGCTACACCGATAACCGATGTTGGTGAGCCGCAAGCTCTGCTGCCGAGGTTAATCGCCATTCAGGCGGCATATCGAGATCTGGTGGAGCTCGATGAAAGCAATGCCGTACTTGGTAATCCGGATGATTATTATCGACTATTTGACAGAGATGAGTTGGAAGCGTTAGCGCAGCAAACTCAGTTAAAGCATCCTGAGACCATTAATGAGTGGCTTATTCCGTTTGCTAAACATGTCGCATTAGACAAGATTAAGTATCCAGTCGTGGTGGTTCAGGAGTTTGGATTAAGTGTGTTTAGGCTGGCCGCCAGTGTCACCCTGACTTTGCAGTCTCACCCTAAATGCCAGCTATTCACAGGCTGTTTATTGCAAGGCGCGGAGTTCCACGGAAGTGGTTGGAACCTAAATTATGTCGATGATAGTAGTCATTATCACTCACTCGAGGTTGATTACCTTGTCAATGCCTGTGGTTATCGAAGCGGTACTATAGATGATGTGACTCGACAGCCGCAAAAACGGTTAGTGGAGTTTAAATCTGCCTTTGTTACTCGCTGGCCTGAGAGTCAAATGCATTGGCCTGAAGTGATTTTTCATGGTGAAAGAGGCACCCCTGATGGGATGGCTCAGTTAACGCCATATCCGGATGGATACTTTCAACTGCATGGTATGACAGAAGAGATTACTCTGTTTAAACAGGGACTGTCGTCATCCAATGAGAACAGCTCTCAACCCAAGTTAGCCAATGAGCTTGAGCAGAAAATGAGAGTTGGTTGGCCTGAGGGGGCTCAAAAAGAGAGAACCTCTCGTGCCATTGAACACCTTAGTCGCTTTGTTCCAATGTTCTGTTCTGCTATCGAAGCGGGCAAACCGCTGTATGGAGCACAACAGATCCCAGGTTCCGACCCCTCACTAAGAGCTGTCGATGTCTCTTTCACAGACAAACGCTATGCACGAGTAGAGATAGTGAAAGCGTCATCTGCCTATCAAGCTGCAACTAAAATTGCAAAAGCGGTAAGCCAGCTAGGCAGAAATGACCAATCCTTCGTAACAGAACAATCTCCTATTAAAGAACAGTCCCCTACAAAAGAACAATCAATAGAGCAGAAGCACCCAAATCATTTAAATCTAGAGCTCGCAGAGGTTGAGCGCAAAGCCGTTCAATTGGCAAATCAGCGAGGATATCCAGAAGCTCTGGCTAAAGTACCTAACTAAAAACTGCTCATTTCTGGTTAAAAAGTGCTGACCTTATGCATGCTTGATCTCATTAACAAATCGTATATGTAGTGAGAGATACCATCACAATTCTATATGGATATTGTGTTTAAAGAAGGTAGCCCGCTCGGGTGAGTTCTTAATTGCTAAAGGTGTGAAATGATTAAAAAAATAGGCTTTAAAGCATCAATAATTTTGTTTGTCACTGTGTTAGTCGCCACCGTTTTATTGATATCAAATATGCTTTCATATGACACGCTGAAATCCTCTCTTAAAGAGCATATTAACTCGCAGTCCTTGATGATCGTGAATGGTGAAGCGGATAAGCTGCAAAACTGGTTCGGTGGTAAAATTGACGCTGTTGATGAGTTAGCAAGGTACAGTGAGCGTGAGACATTTGATAAGAACTATGTCGCGATTTCAAGATTAGTAAAAAGTACCAGCGACGTATCAGCCATTCTGTTTGGTTTTGATGATGGCTCTTCATACACCTCGGATAACTCAGATCTATTCAAAAATGGTATTGGCGATAAAAGTCGTTACAACCCGACCACGCGACAATGGTACAAGCAGGCGAAAGCCTCTAATAATGTCATCATCACTGACCCCTACGAAATTGCAGGCACTAATGACTTGGTTGTTTCCATCGTTAAATCAACCAGAAATGGTGCGGTACTGGCGGATATAAGCTTAGGAATATTAAGTAACACCGTCGACAATATCGAATTCTCTGGCTCTGTTACTGCCATTCTTGATGAAAACGGCAAGTCTCTGGCGTCTAATTCTAATGTCCTAAAAGTTAACACCTCTCTTCAAGATGTTCAGATGGGTGAAGTCTATAACCGAATGAAAGCAAGCAGACTCTCGGTGGTTGATTATCAGGTCGAAGGGGTTGAGAAAATCGGCTTTACCAGAGAGATTGAACTGACGGATGGGAAAAAGTGGTATCTGTTTTTCGGAGTCAGTAAGTCGGTTGTTTATGAAGAAATAGAAAACGCCTTTTATGACTCGATGATCTCTTCCGTTTTAATGATCATTGCGGCAGTCGTTACGGTTGTAGGCGTGCTGTACTTTCTTTACAAACCGGTTCTTTCGCTCAAGTCCGTTATTCATGACCTTGCTCAGGGGAATGGCGACCTTACTCGGCGTCTGCCAGTGACCTCGAATGATGACCTAGGACAGATATCGCAGGATATAAATCAGTTTATTGCCAATTTGCAGTCTTTAATGAAGGATGTGTCTCGCGCATCTGAATCCATTGCTGCAAGCGTAACAAACTTAGAATCGCAGGTGAGTGCAAACGGTGAAGTGCTGATCAAACATAATCAGGAAGCAGAGCAAGTTGCTGCCGCGGTGGAAGAGATGAGTGCCACCGCAGATGATGTGGCAAGCAATGCTTCAAGTGCGTCCAGTTTTACTCAATCTATGAGCAGCCAAGTCGAAGCGTCCAGAGGAAGTGTAGGATCATCAACCGTTACCGTTTCTGAGCTGGTAAAAAATGTGCAGTCAACGTCAGAAAGTATAGAGACTATCGAGCAAGATACGTCGGCGATTACCGATGTGCTTAATATCATCAGCGATATCGCTGATCAGACGAATCTATTGGCGTTGAATGCGGCGATTGAAGCTGCCCGGGCAGGTGAACAAGGAAGAGGCTTTGCGGTGGTGGCCGATGAAGTTAGAGCCTTGGCAGCAAAGACCAGAGTGAGTACCGAGGATATTCAGTCAACACTTGCTCAATTAAAACAGGGTTCATACTCTGCAATTCAGGCGATGAATGTTACCCAAACAACCTGTAAAGAGACGGTTTCGCAGACCAATACTGTAGAGTCTGAACTGAATCAAATCGCGGATTCGGTACTGCAAATCAATGATTTGAATAATCAGATTGCTACCGCTGCTGAAGAGCAAAGTCAGGTATCTGGTGAAGTGGCGGCCAACATGGCAACCATTAGGGATATGGCTAAAGAGCTTTCTGATAGTGGTTTAAATACCGCAGAAGAGGCGACGAATCTGGCGGGGGCCAATACACAATTATCGTCAGTGGTTAACAAGTTTAAATTAGCGTAAGTTCGTGGCGAGTCAAGGGCGTTGCGCCCTTGACGGTCTCATTTATTATCTGCTTTGTGCCTTTCGAAGCTTTTTATTTACAAAGGCTTTCAAAGAAAATCCAGTCACTAACATCGTACCTGATACCACCAACAAGGTGCCAAATACCGTATTCCAGCCAATCGGTTCATCTAGGATAAGGTGTCCCCAGAAAATACCAAACGCAGGAATAAGAAAGGTAACAGAAAGTGCCGATGCGGCGCCGACATCTGCGATCAATTTAAAGTAGAGCAGGTAAGCAATTCCAGTACAAAGAACACCGAGCGCGATAACAGAGAGGCTTATTTCTACTCCTATCGCTTCCTTCACAGGGAAGAAGGGTAATAAAGGAAGAACGATAAGGGAAGCCGCCCACATATTGCCGTGTGCATTATTAAATGAGGACATTGGTGGCGCGGTTTTGGTGTAGTTACTGGCAATACCGTAACAGGCCGCAGCCATAATGCCTGCAAAAATGGCAAGTCCGGAGCCTTCTTCCAGTTGTCCTGCATCCCAGCCAACTAACACCACAACACCCAATACACCAAGACATAAGCCGACGGTTTTTTTACGGGTTAATGGTGTTTTGGTCCAGAATACACCGATAGCGGTGCCCCAGATAGCAGCGGTTGAATTTAATATTGAAAGTGTCGAAGCATTTAAGGTTTGCACCGCGTAAGCAAAGAGTAAGAAAGGCAGGGCAGTATTAAATAATCCTATGATAAAGAAATGCATTTTATACTGGAAAAAGTCCAGTCTTCGCTTCATCACAATCGCAACAACAAATAGGAACAGAGCTGCCAGAAGAACGCGAAGTTCTATCATCATTGCAGGCCCAAGCGCGGGTACTGCGATTCTCATAAACAGAAATGAACTTCCCCATATGGCGGCGAGAAGGATTAGTTGAATAGCGCTGGATATTGGCATGGAGAACCTTAATCACTAAATGACATTACATGTAGCCCAAGCCGATGTCGCAATACAGACACAACTGTCAGCCAAAGCATTGGTTTTATATTATTGTTCTTGTGGGAGATTTCTCCCGCACTATACAGTAAATTGCTGCAATAGTAAGCGGGAGATAATGAATAAATCGTATCTAGAAACGACAGACTTTTAGAGCGCGACTTTTATTCAATTAAAACGCTCTAACAAGCTAACTTATATTGCTCGTTGCCGTCTCTATATAAATTTCTCGCATTTTGTTGGTAATGGTCCCCGGTTTGCCATCGCCAATGGTGTGACCATCAATTTCTACCACAGGCCAGACGAACGTTGTCGCCGAGCTAATAAACGCTTCTTTAGCTTTGTACGCTTCTTCTATGGTAAATAGACGTTCTTCTACTGTAAGGTTTAGGCTGTCCGCCAACTTGAGTAAGCTGGCGCGAGTAATACCATGCAGAATGTCGTTGCTGAGAGGGCGAGTCACTAACACATTGTCTTCTGTAACAATGTAGGCATTATTCGACCCTCCTTCCGTGACAAACCCGTCCTCAATAAGCCATGCGTCAGTTACGCCTGCTTCCTTGGCGGCTTGTTTGGCCATACATGCAGCTAAAAGACTGGTGGTTTTTATATCGCGGCGTTTCCAGCGAATATCTTGCAGTGAAATAACGCCAATACCTTTGTCTGCTTGTGGGCAGCGCAAAAGGGCTTTCACCTGTGTAAACATCACCAATGTTGGGGGTGTGTCTGGGTGGTAGCCAAAATCACGATCGCCATCACTGCCACGGGTCAGTTGAAGATAAACGCCACCTTCATTAAGTTGATTTTTTTCAATAAGGTTTTTATGAATGGCCTGCAACTCTTGCTCTTCAACGGGGAGAGTTATGCCAAGTTCACGACATGAGCGGGTAAGACGGGCCATATGTCCTGCACTATCAACCAGCTTGCCATTAATAACAGAGGTCACTTCATAGACCGCATCAGCAAAAAGAAAGCCGCGATCAAATACAGAAACCTTCGCTTCTGATTCAGGGAAATATTGTCCATTTATATATACTGTGCGTTCCATACTGACTTCCTCTTATCGGCGATTAATGCCTTACTTAAAAGCATCGGGCTTATTAAGTCAATGTTTACTTGTTACTGCAAATAGTTTGCTATAGGTCGTTCCGCTAATCAGTCCAAGTATTGGTGCACTGATACCGAATAAAGAGACACCTGATGATGCAATAATAAAGGTTAGTACAGCGGCTTCACGATGTTCAGAATGGAGCACCATGGTTTTTAAACACATCACTAAGGTGCCAAAAAGCGCTAAGCCAGCGAGGATTTTGCTAATGGAGTCAGGCAGTATCATAAAAATATCCGCAATGGTCGCCCCAAACACACCGGCCGCAAGATAGAAAATACCGGCCCATATAACCGCTTTATATCTTTGCTTTGTATCTTTATCGACATCATCGTTCATACAAATTGCCGCCGAAATAGCGGCAAGGTTGACACTAAAAACACCAAAAGGAGCGAGTAGAGCATTGATGAATCCAGAACCAATAAATACGGGTGACGTGTTAATGTGATAGCCATGACTTTTGATCATGGCAATACCGGGTAAGTTCTGTGAAAGCATGGTGATGATATACAAAGGGAGCGCAATATTGAGAATGGCTGCTCCATCAAACTGCGCTGACATCCAAATAGGGTAGGGAAGTGTCAGCGACAGTTCAGACTGGTCAAATGTGCCGTTAATCATGGTTAAGGTGAGTGAGACAATCAGTAGAATCAGCATCGCAAATGTGGGGTAATAACGTTTGGCCAGTAGAAAACTGATGAACATAACGAAAAAGGTCACAGCATCATCATTCACGGGGGAGAATGCAGCCATACAGATAGGGAGTAGAATGGCGGCCAGCATTGCCGTGGCGATCTGAGGAGAAATATTAGTGAGTAGGCGGTTTAGTGGTTTAATTAAACCGGTAATGACAATGAGTATGCCGTTCACAATAAAGGCGCCCACTATCTGCTCAAGTTGATAGCCAGAGACAGCAGTAACCAACATTGCAGCACCAGAAGTAGACCACGCCATTAAGAGTGGTGTTTTCAAAAACCAAGAATAGAGTATCGATGTACATCCCATGGCAACACCAAGAGTGAATAACCAGCTAGCGATGTATGAGTTGCTTGCTCCTGATGCTGTCGCGGCTTGGATAACAATAATGATGGAGCTTGTGTATCCCACCACAATGGCGGTAAATCCAGCAGAGATATAACGTAATTGAAAAAGTGATTTCATGGTGTTTTCTTCACTATTAATTAATGGTAGCCTTGTGCGTAATAGCGCACATTGGGTCAGCTTATCATTGTGCGTAATAACGCACAATGGGGTTTTGACGTGGAAAATTCAGATTTTAAAGCCAATATAGCCACTCACTTGAAGCAGATAAGAGCGAGCAAAGGGATTAGCTTAGATGCGACAGCGAAACTTACCGGCGTTTCTAAAGCGATGCTGGGCCAAATAGAGCGACAGGAGTCTAGCCCAACCATTGCGAAACTCTGGCAGATCGCCAGCGGATTAAATGTCTCTTTCTCCGCTTTTTTTGCCACGGAACAGTCGCTACGATTAAGCGAAAATACCTTTCCTGACGACCACAATATGCAGGTAAAAACGCTGTTTCCATTCGCTGCGGATACGGCCATGGAGATGTTCGAGATTACCTTAAAGCAGCATCACCAACAGATCTCTTCGCCCCATGCATTTGGCGTGGTTGAACACGTTTGTGTTTTAAGTGGTGAGATAGAGTTATTGATTGAGGGAGAGTGGCAGAGCTTTTCTGAAGGAAAAAGTGTTCGATTCTTTGCCGATCAAGATCATGGCTATCGGGCGGTGAGTGAAACGGTTATATTTCACAATATTGTCTGCTATCCCAAGTAGAAAAAATAGGTTTTATCAAACGTTAAGGAAGTGCAGTGTTAGAGAAAGAGAACTTAATAAAATTGGCGCGTATGCAGATGCCGTTTGGAAAGTATGCAGGCCGAGTGCTCATTGATTTGCCTGAAGAGTATTTGCTTTGGTTTGCTCGTAAAGAACAGTTTCCAGAAGGAGAGTTGGGGCAGTTAATGCAGTTGTGTTTGGCACTAAAAGTAGAAGGCTTAGACAGTGTGGTTAAGCCGTTGAAGAGAATGTGATTAAATAGCAAGTTTAGTCATTTTATCAATGTTCAGTTGATCATGTTGTCGACACCTTCAGCTAGAGCTGGAACTCATACCGTAAACGTCTATAGTGAGTCCTCTCTCTTTTTCATAGGTCTTAGGTGTTAACCCTAACTGTTTTTTTAGGTGGCGAATCAGATGAGGTTGGTCACTGAAGCCAAATTCGTACGCGACTGCCACCCAGTCGATATCTTCAGAACCACGTTGGGTGAGATACTCCAGCAGCGCTTCAAGTTTATTCATCGACTGGCACTGTTTTAATGTCAGGCCTGTCACTCGTTGAAAACTTCTCTCTAATGTTCGTTGCGAACAGAAAAGTTGCGCACCTAATTCTGAAATAGTGCTGGTGTCTAACAGTTGAAGCGCTTTTTTAGTGATCTTGCTATATTGATCTTCGCTGGCGTTAGCTATCCACGGAGACAGCAAATTATCCAACTGCTTGCCGCACTGATGAGGGTCATGTCGAGCGAGTTCAATGAGCCTGTTTTCGTCCACATTTAGATGACTAAACTCCTTCGACAGATTGATCTCTTCAACTCCGTCTAGTGTTGTTTCTTTACCGGCAAAGCGCCCCAGTGAATATAACGCACCAATATGAAACTTTACTCCCAAGTGTACAAAAGGTTTGCTGTGGTCTAATTGAAAGGTTTGTTTGTGTGGGAACAGCCAATGACAACCTATCCCAGTTGCTGAACCCGGCCCTAAATCATAGTGATAGGGTTGATTTGAGGGGGAAATAATCAAATGCGCAGAGGGATCAGGATTGAGTTTTGGGTACTGATAGCTGGTGGCGTTGGCCGTTTTTTCAATTAACCAATAGCAATCAACATACTTGGCAATGTCGGCAGACTTTGATGGCTGTAACCAGTGAATCATATCAGCTTCTTTAGTTTGTTAAGCATTTACCTATTACTATATGTTAGTTTGGAACAATTAGAAACTAAGCCCTAGTCAGGTTAGACAAGGGCTTTGATAACGGTTTTAGTCTCGGTTAAATTCAATTTGAATAATACGATTCTGCGACGTTAGACCTGCGCGTTTGATCGCTTTTTGTGCCCCTAAGTTGCTACTTTCAGTTGAACAGATTGGGGTTAATCCTCGCTCATTGGCAGAGTTCACCAAGCGGTTAAGTACTTGAGTTGCAATACCTTTACCGCGTTGAGATTGAGCGACAATCATGCCTAGATCTGCATATTCAGTCTGATATTCGTCAAACAAACGGCACTCACCAGAGGCAAGTAACTCGCCATTACTCCAGTAGCCAAACAGTTCTTTACGGCTGATAAGGTTGGCAAAGTATCCGGATAACCACTCTTCCGGAGCTCCAATATTGGTCGCTGCAAAGGTGACAAAGTCGTCCAGTTGTTGTTGCTCAGCAAGTGTTAGATCGAGCATGGCTTCCTGGGGTTCTGTGCTAGGCGCCTTTTGCTTGTACATCAGTGCATTGACTTTAAATGTTGAGGAGTTATCTAAACAGAGCGACAAGTACTGAGGTTCTGCTGTGCTAACAAACGCACCATTCACACTGCCGATGACCGCACTATTTTGCTCAGCAATCAGGGTAAATAATTCTCGTGGATCTAACTTTGCTTTATCCGTCACAAAGAACTGCAGCATATAGCCATCGCTGTTGATGCAGCAGTATCCGACTAATTTCTCTTGCTCATAAAAACCAAAATGCGCCGACATAGAAGCAAATCCAAAGTGCCACATTCCATCTAATGGTGCCGTAGCTTGAGCAAAGTAGAGTTCTTTTAAGTGGCTGATTTCTTGTAAGGTTTCGATTGGCTTAATCTTAAACATCGCTTGTTACCTGATTCATTGATAAATGTAAAAGCGACCACCGTTTGTGAACAAGTACTTCGCTTTGGATGCAACAAGAGTACCCAAATGGCTAGGTGAAAGATTGAATAAAAACGACAGTAATAAACGTTAGAAGACGTTATGGTTAGCCGCCGATGAGTAGAGAAGAAATCAGCGGCTAGAGCTTATTCCTTCCTCTGGGAAGATAAGTAGCTGAGAAGAAAGAAAATCGCGGCGGAAGATAGCAGAACAAACCGGTTAATGAAGATAATAAGTTCGTCAGAACCCGTATCTACTGGTAGAGCCAACAACAGGCAGGAGACGCCTGCAACCAAGAAAGTTAAAGTAAGAATATCTTTTGCAATCATACTCATCATACCTCCGTGCAAACTGGGTATGATGTTAATTTAGCGTATGGATGTGACAACAATATGAACGGATTTAAGATTTTTTTCATTAGAGTTGCCATGAGATTTTCAGGCGAATTTTAAAAGGGAGCCGTCATAAATAACAGGCTCCCTTCGATGATACCGATGCGTGCGGTGCTCTTTTTGCCTCGGTTTGTGACTCAACTGGTTTTTAGGCAGAATAGTAGTTCCAGCTATGTTTTCCTTTAACACACTCTCCAAGAGGAAAAGATTCGGACGGATCCAGCAAATGATTCTGAGCGGCTATGGTCTGTAACTCCCACTCTTGTGAGAGATAGGTTTCATGTACGATACCGTATACCGCCTCGTTACAGTGCTTAAATGCTTTCACCGCAGACCAACCTTTCATTAGGCCTGCTGTAAACACCGCGGTTATAAGATCTCCAACGCCAACATACGGCTTTTTTGGACTTATTTTGGGTGCATGAGAAATATAGAACTTGTCGTCGTAGGCCAGCATCATAGTAAAATATTTTTTTGAGTCCTCTAACCGGTGTAGGTGTTTTACTAACACAATCCTCGGCCCTTTCGCTAAGGCGGCCTTGCATGCTTTTATGGCATCCGTAACCGAGTAAATTTCCATCTCTACAAATTTGCTCAGTTCATACTGGTTTGGCACGATAACATCAGCCATAGGCATCATCCCATTTACCAGCATCGTTTCGATACCTTTCGCTACCACGCAACCTTTACTTGGGTCGGCCATTACAGGATCGCAAATATACATTGCCGTAGGATTGCGCTCTCTTACTGCGTTGACCAATTCTATTGCTACGTGGCACTGTTTTTCACTGCCTTGGTAACCAGAGATCACGGCGTTACAGTCACGCAGCACATCTATTTTATCTAAACCAACGATGAGATCAGATAAGTGATCAACGGAATGCGCTTCTCCCGTCCAGCCTTCTTCGTATTGCGTATGATTAGAAAACTGAACCGTATTAATGGGCCAAACTTCTAACCCCATTCGTTGTAAAGGAAATACAGCACTGCTGTTCCCTGCATGACCATACACAACATGACTTTGAATGGAAATAACACCTTTCATATCAAATCACTCCAATGCTAACCAAAAGTTGAGAAACGATAATTAAAACACCTATCGCGACGCTGAGGAGCAGCCCTATCTTTCCTCCTTTAACTCGGTACCAGTTGTGACCATCTGTGTATTGACTGCGCGATTTAATGACCATCGCAACAGGTAAAAAGATGGCAAGAATGACAAGCGCTATGGCGGCGTATCCTAAGGCCATAATAAAGCCCTCAGGATAGAAAAGAGCAAAAGCTAATGGCGGCAGATATGTTAATAAAGCCACGTAGAAGCGATTACCTTGGAAGCGTTTTTTAGTGGTATCAAGTAAGAACTCAAACAGTCCTAAACTGACGCCTAGAAAGGAGGTTACTAGCGCAAGATCTGCAAATAGCCCGACAGTTAATGACAAACGGTCGCTATTTAATGTTGCGGATAAAGAGCTAATCAAGTTGCTAAGATTAGAATTGGTGGTGAGTTCTGCTTGGCTAACCACACCCAATGAACATAAAAGCCAGAACACATAAATTAATAGCGGTACACAAGAGCCAATATACATGGCTACTTTTAGTTTTTTGGTGTCACCATCTAAATAATTGACAATTGCCGGAATACTGCCGTGAAAGCCAAACGATGTAAATACCACAGGCAATGCCACATAGATTAATCCTATCCCCATAGGGTTACTGGCTAAAAATGTACCGCTAATATTGGGGGCGAGTGAAACAATAACAAATGCCATTGCCAACATCATTAAACCAAACAGTACTCGGTTAACTTTATCCACTAAATGCGTGCCGACGGCGACAATAAGCGCCACGATTATTGCAAAAATAATGGCACCGGCTGTGTGGTTAATATTAATGGAGAATACGTAGGATATTCTGTCGACAAATTGCGAACCGCCACCAGCGATATATGCGGCAGACAAAGAGTAAAATAAAAATAACATGGCGAATCCAGCTAAATATTTTCCGTTTTCGCCTAAAAACTTTTTAGCTAAGGTATGTAATGTAGCATCTTGATTAGCATATTGATGCACTTCTAACATTAATAAAGAAGTGTAAGTCATAAGTGCCCATAATATTAGCATTATAATAGATGCTGTGCTAAAACCTAATCCAGCCGATACTATTGGCAAAGATAGCATTCCCGCACCGATTGATGTTCCTGCAATAATAAGACCACCACCGATTAACTTGGTATTTTTCATAATAGATCTCACGTTACTGAATTAATATTAACTAAAGTTAAATTAGGGATATAAAAAATAGCCCCGTATAAACGGGGCTGTTTTTTTATTTTTGCAGATAATCGAATCGTGCATTGAAGAAGCGCAATTGTTTAGGCTCGTAGACGAACTCTAAACCACGAATATTATGTCTATTTTGGTATAGTTTAATGATGCCATCCGCAACAATATCCATGTGTGCATACGTATATACACGACGAGGAATCGTCAATCGGACCGTTTCAAGTTTTGGAATGTGATTTTTACCTGTTACGACATCACGTCCAGCAGAAACAATACCGCGCTCCATACTCCGCACACCTGTTTCTACATAGATACTTGCCGCCAAGCTTTGCGCGGGGAGTTGATCTTGTTTCAAGTGTGAGCAGAATAGGTGCGCATCCAAGAACACCGCGTGGCCACCTGTAGGTTCAACAATCGGCACACCAGCTGCGCGTAGTTTGTCACCAAGGTAACGAACTTGCTTAATACGGTGCTCAATATACTCATATTGCATCGCTTCACGAAGACCGCGAGCCATAGCTTCCATATCTCGACCAGCTAATCCACCGTATGATGGCATGCCTTCATAAACCACAACCAACTCACGTGCTTCTGAGTAAAGTTCGTCGCTGTTCATACATAAAAAGCCACCAATGTTAACGAGGCAGTCTTTTTTGCCGCTCATGGTACAACCGTCAGCGTAGCTGAACATCTCAAGTACGATCTCTTGGATGCTCTTATCCGCATAGCCTTCTTCTTGTTCTTTAATGTAGAAGGCGTTCTCAACACAGCGTGTCGCATCATAATATACGTCTATGCCATGTCGTTTGGTTAATTCACGAACCGCACGCATATTCGCCATAGATACGGGTTGACCGCCTGCTAAGTTAACCGTTACCGCTAAGCAGATATAAGCAATGTTCTTAGCGCCTTTATCATCAATTAATTTTTGAAGCTTTTTGAGGTCAATATTTCCTTTAAAAGGAATATCTATTGTCGCGTCATGTGCTTCGTCAATAACCACATCAACGAAAGTTGCACCGTTTTTCTCTTGGTGGTAACGAGTGGTAGTAAAGTACATGTTGCCTGCAACATACTGGCCTTGCTTAATGGCCATCATCGAAAGCAGATTCTCCGCGCCTCGACCTTGGTGTGTCGGGATTATATGTTTAAAACCAAATAACTCACGAACGGTAGCTTGTAAGTTGTGGAAGTTATCGCTACCAGCGTAAGCTTCATCACCAAGCATCATGCCTGCCCATTGATTGTCACTCATCGCACTGGTACCACTATCAGTTAGCAAATCAATATAGACATCTTTGGAATTTAAAAGGAAGGTGTTGTATCCCGCCTCTTTCATTTTCTCTAAACGTTCTTCACGTCCGATCATAGATACAGTTTCAACACATTTAATACGGAACGGTTCAGCTGGATATTGGTTTGTCATTTGGAATACTCCATTAGTGATATAGAAGTTATTTACTAGATAAATGGATATTTAAAATTATTGATACCCATTCTCTTTTTCTATTTAAATTCAAATTACTAATTTTGTTAATATCTCAAATAGCTGAAATAAAAGCTGACGTTGTAAACGAAATAAATAGGCGTGAAGATGCCTTGTTATCAAAGTTGATTGATTGAAAAATAACGAATGTTCTATTTTTTAAGTGATAAATTTGTAAATAATGACTAAGTTACTCGTGCTGTTTTTTAGGAGGGAATTTTGAACCTTGTCGAATAAATTATTTTTTAAAAGTGATAGGAAAATGGTTGTGATTTGCATCTCATATTTTCTTTTTGTGTTATTTAAATCGCATAACTTCATGAAATTTATTGTTTGATTTAAAATAAAATTGATTGCAATGTAAAAAAATATTTTACATACATAAGAAATGTGGAGTTATATTTATCTAGATATGTGACGTTATAGTCGTCGAGAAAAGAGATGTTTTTAGTGCAGTTTTTCTTTATCTATAAAGCGATAACCTTTTATTTGATTTTTTATTGTTGATAAGTGAATTACAAAATATTACAAATTTAGTATTTCCCTTATAGATAGAACGATTAAATGGATGATGCGCTTCTTTGTGGAAGTGACATCACTATATTTAAATAACCCCAATATGTTCAATTCTGCGTCAGATAACCTTAAAAGGGGGTGCCATTGCTTCGACTATCTTTCTTGAACTGAAGCTGTTGATACCGTTCAATATCTAGCACCTTGATTCACTTGAGCATATATGACGAGTTGTATTGATCTTATTAAGAGTATTTTTTATGGCTGAGATCGGTATGGCTTGGGTGAATGTAATGAATTTTAGTAGGAGAGTGGTAATCGAATAGTGGATGTTGCTTTGAGTTGTGTTTAGCTTTGAAAGGTAAGGAGAGGGGAGTATGAGAATTATTGAAAAGAATGTGAGTGTTGGCTTTCACCAACACTCAGCACTTTATCTGTATTAGATAGCTTGCACGTTAGCAGCTTGTGGGCCTTTAGGGCCTTCTTCTACAGCGAAAGATACTTTTTGGCCTTCAGCAAGAGTTTTGAAACCTTCTGAAGCGATAGCACGGAAGTGAACGAATACGTCAGGACCGCCGTTGCTTTGAGAAATAAAACCGAAACCTTTAGTTTCGTTGAACCATTTTACTGTACCAGTTGTGTTAGACATAATGTGTCCCTTATAAAAAATTAAAAACATCGCGACGTCGCGAAGCTGCTTTGGCCGAATTATTGCAATGAGACGATGAGACTAGAGGAACACTTAGAACAAAAACAACAACATGGATGAATCTGATTGGCGAACTTTGACTTATTGTTACATTAATAACTCTGAACAACAGAGCGAGACGGATAGTACAGTGTTTTCAGGCAATGTAAAGCACTTAGTGAGATTAGGCTTAACTTAATTTTTTAAGACTCAAACTGCTATATAACCAAGGCGTATGAATCTGCACAATCACCCCTTTCCCTCATTATGGGTTGACTGCCTAATGGTTTAGGTTGGGTGGTGTGCGTTGCTCACCGCTTAACCCAATGTTCGGTAACTCCCCTGAAGTCTAATTTGCAACATACTTGAGTTTGGTCTAGTTTAATTCTCAAGATCTAACTAGGAAGTTCTATGGGAAATTCTATGATTAGTTGTGAGAAATATGATTATATCGAAATTGCATGTATGTACCGTTACCCGGTGAAGTTGACGATGGAGTCTGGTGTAACGCTGTTTGGTATAGCGCTCGATACAACTCGAAATGAGTCACGACAGGAATGTATGTTGCTCAGTTCAGACGGTAAGGAAATTCTTGCTGTATTGGATGATGTGATGTTGCTTGAGGTTACTGTTAAAAATCCACATTTTGAAAGTGTCAGTTTCAAGTAAGTTCACCTAAATATTTGTCATTTATGTTCAATATGAAGGTAGAGGCGACAATCCCAAATTTAAGTCAAATCACAAGTATCCTTTACCCTTACCACATGTACGATAGAGTACTAACGGGCACCCCAACCGAACCAATGACCAAGTTAATGATGTGAGTGACGAAGCACATTTACTGGCCATTCTGGATACACTGATTAACCCTCTGACATAATTACCACAAGATCACAAAATACGAATTCAAGGCGAGTTTTTATTTTTCAAAAGGTTAGAGTAGTTTCCTCAGGCTTTTTTGCCTGCCCTAAACCTGCGGTAGTAACGGCTTCTCAACAGCCCGTTATCTTGGTTGTCATTCACAGTACAATCACAGGGAATGTTATGATTAAAAAAACAATATTGACGTCTAGTCTGGCCTTAATTTCTCCTTTTTCCATTGCAACAGATGTTGCAGACAGTGTTGCTCCTGAATTTACCAGTAAAATCAGTCAGAAAAAGAGTGTCATTGCTGATGACTTTATGGTGGCAGCGGCTAATCCCTTTGCCGTTGATGCCGGTTATAAGGTATTGAAAAACGGTGGAACCGCTGCCGATGCGCTGGTAGCAGTGCAAACGGTACTTGGCTTGGTGGAGCCTCAGTCATCTGGGTTGGGAGGCGGTGCATTTCTGGTTTATTACAATGCAGAAAATGACAAGCTCACTACTTTTGATGGCAGGGAAACGGCTCCTTTAGCGGCTAAGCCAGAACTGTTTCAGGACAGTAACGGTAAACCACTGAAGTTCTATGATGCCGTGGTTGGCGGTCGCTCGGTAGGTACTCCTGGGACGGTGAAACTGATATCTGACATGCATCAGCAGTATGGCAGCAAGCCATGGGCAGAACTGCTGCAACCTGCCATAACATTGGCCGACGGAGGCTTTGCGGTTTCCGAACGTCTCGCTTCCGCCATTGCCCGTGATAAAAAACGCCTTAGTCGCTATCCCGATACCCGCTCTTACTTCTTTACTGCGCAGGGGTTGCCACGCCCAGAAGGCAGTGTGCTGGTGAATAAGCCTTACGCGCAAACCCTGAGAATGTTGGCGGAACAAGGTGAATCGGTTTTCTATTCCGGTCAGATAGCCAAAGACATCGTTGCTAAGGTTACCGGAATCAGTGATAACCCCGGATTTCTGGCAATGGAAGATTTTGCCACTTACAAAGTAAAGGAGAGAGAGGCGGTTTGCGCTGGTTATCATCAGTACGATATCTGCGGTATGGGTCCTCCAAGTTCAGGTGCGTTAACCGTCGGGCAGATACTTGGTATCGCCAGTCACTTTGATCTGAAAGGCATGGGAGCTGACGATCCGCAAGCGTGGCAGATCATTGGTGATGCATCCAGACTGGCCTTTGCTGATCGCGGCCGCTATATGGCTGACAGTGATTTTGTGCCAATGCCGCAAGGACTACTTGATAAAGCCTATCTGGCTGAACGGGCATCGTTGATCAGTAAAGGCAAAGCATTGACAGAGGTTTCTGCCGGTAATCCGCCGTGGGATAACAAAATAGCGCTGGCCGATGATGACTCCATTGAACTGCCAAGTACCACTCATATTGTGATTGTTGATAAGGCAGGCAATATTATTTCCATGACCAGTACCGTCGAAAATGGTTTTGGCTCAAGGGTGATGAGTAACGGCTTTATCCTCAACAATGAGCTGACGGACTTCTCCTTCTCGTCCCATAAAAATGGTTATCCTGTTGCCAATCGAGTTGAGCCGGGTAAACGTCCGCGTTCTTCAATGGCGCCAACCATTGTAATGGAAAAGGGTAAACCTTATATGGCGGTGGGTTCTCCGGGTGGCTCAAGGATAATTGGTTATGTCGCTCAGACGTTGATTGCGCATTTAGACTGGGGAATGGATATTCAGGACGCCATCAATATGCCGCATCTGGTGAACCGATTTGGTACTTATGACCTTGAGCAGGACAGCGATGCTGTCCGCTTTAAACCAGCACTGGAGAAGATGGGCTTTAAGGTCAATATCCGCGACCTAAACTCCGGTCTGCACGGTGTGGTGTTTAGTGACGGTAAACTGATTGGTGGTGCCGATCCCCGTCGAGAGGGTACGGTAATGGGGGAGTAAACTTATAAACATACACTCCCATGTTAGCTTGCATGGGAGTGTATACAGACATCTATAAATGCCTTTGGTCATAAAAATAAGTTTTATGGGTGCGTAAAAGTAAGTTATTGCATCTCGTAAAAGTAAGTAATAAAATCCCATATAAATAAGTAACTGAATGATGAGTAGGCATTATGGCCAAGACAGGAAATCAAAAACTAGCTGAAGCATTAAGACAAGTTTCAACTGTCTCTTCAGGCAATATTGCTAATAGTGCCGATATTGCGCCTAAAGTCCGGACATTGTTAGTTCAGAGTGGCTACCTTAAGCAAATTGTCCGGGGGTGGTATCTGTTTGATGCGGACATGTCTGCCGAGAAAGCCGGTGAGTCTGCACTCTGGTTTGAGTCGATCTGGCACTTTATCGGCTGCTATATGAATGACTCATATGGGGACGATTACTGGCTTAGCCCGGAAGCATCTCTTGACCTTCACACTGCAAACAACGCCATTCCCAAACAGTTAGTTGTATTTACACAAAACGGCAAGCAACGCAATGTATCATTGCCAAACGATATGAGTTTGATGGTTCTCCCAACTAAAACGCTCTCATCCAAAATAGTAGAATATAGTAGCGTGCGAGTCCTGTCTCTCGAATACGCCCTTGCCAGTCTCGCCCCTTCTGTTTATCGCTTAAATCCATTACCGGTGCAAATTGCTATTGGCCAGTCAGATGTAAATGAAGTAGCAGCCGCATTGATTGAATCCACTAATCTTAATTCTGCCAAAAGGTTAGTGGGTGCGTACAAGGAATGCGGCCGCAAAGCAGACTCCAGAAAGCTAAAAACTATGATAGAGGCTGCTGGTTTTGACACAATTCAGTCCGAGAACCCGTTTGATGCCCCACTTATTGATATTGGCAACCATAGTCAGCAAGCACCTGCGGCTATCCGCGTCAGGATGTTATGGGCCAAACTTCGCGACAGTGTAGAAAGTACCTTTAATGAAGTTAAGTTTGGTGACTTCTTCGAAACTCCTTTAAATCAAATCGTTGAGAGTATGGATAAACTCTACGTTTCAGACGCATATCACTCATTATCTATAGAAGGCTATGTCGTTTCTGAAGATCTAATAGAAAAAGTCGCAAAAGGAGAATGGAACGCTGAAACTATAGAGGCTGATAAAAAACATAAGGATGCATTGGCCGCCAGAGGTTACTATGAAGCATTTGAAAAATTAAAAGGGTTAATTGAGGAAGCCCATCAAGATGGTAAAGATAATTTTGATTTGGCCTATCTCCTTGATGTTGGCATTACCGAAGTGTACACCGCGCTATTTTCCCCTTGCGTAACGGCAGGAATAATCAACCCTCAGGATCTCGCTGGCTATCGTAAAGGACCAATCATGATCCGAACCTCTATGCATGTTCCACCGCCAAGCGAAAGTTTGATGGATTGCATGGACGCTCTAAATCAGCTAATTGTTGAAGAACCAAGTTATGCCGTTAAAGCAGTATTAGGTCATTTTTTCCTAGGGTATATTCATCCTTTCCCTGACGGAAATGGTCGTACGTGTCGGTTTTTAATGAATTTCTGTTTCTTATTAGGAGGCTATCGCTGGACAGTTGTACCAGTAACGGAGCGTGTTAACTACCTGGCTGCTTTGGAATCTGCCTCCATTAATGGGAATTCCCTATCTTTTGCAAAATTCCTTTGCGATTTAATGCCTGATGAAAATGACTGATTTTTATTTTTCCATCCTAACAAGATACTAATTCACTATGGCTGTGTGATTCTCTGTAATAAATCAATGTTGAAGAAATATACATAACGTATACAATACATATACGTTTTATAATATATGTGTACTTATGGGTATCGTAAAAATTTCAGAGAGTCTTCATGAGGAGATTCGAAAAGCTAGTGGTGCCATGCATCGCTCTATCAACTCTCAAGCAGAATTTTGGATCAAGATTGGAATGATGGCAGAGCTGCACCCGAACCTTACATATAACCAGTTAGTTTCAGAGTTAATGTCGTCTGCTTCGGTATCGGCTGAAAATGTTAAAAATAACGAGGCGAAGACGAATGACTAGCCCAGTATCCATCAAAAGCGGTGAAGAAATTGAGCTAATGAGAGAATCTGGAAGATTGCTGGCAAAGGTGTTTACCGCTTTGGACTCTTACATTAAGCCCGGTCTATCGACGATGGATATCAACGACTTCGTTGAAAAATACATCGTTGACGAACTCAACGCCCGACCAGCAAGCAAAGGTCAATATGACTATGAGTTTGTCTTAAACTCATCAGTTAACGAGGTTGTATGCCACGGTGTACCAAAAAGAACCCAATTTCTAAAAGCTAAAGATATCGTTAACTTAGATATAACACTGGAGAAGAACGGGTTTATTACTGACTCAAGTAAGACGTATGTAATGCCTGACGCACCTCCTACCGCAAAGCGACTTGTGAAAGTAACATATGAAGCCATGTGGGAAGGCATTAAGCAAGTAAAGCCAGGAGCTAGGCTTGGTGATATTGGCTATGCAATTCAACGTTATGCCGAATCACATGGATACAGTATTGTAAGAGAATATTGTGGGCATGGTATTGGTCGTGAGATGCATGAAGAGCCTCAAGTTCTTCATTATGGTAAACAAAATTCAGGCCTTACCTTAAAAGAGGGCATGACATTTACCATAGAACCAATGGTCAACCAAGGCTCTGCAAAAGTGAAAACCAAAAAAGACGGTTGGACTGTTGTTACAAGAGACAAGAAATTGTCAGCTCAATCTGAGCATACCGTTTTGGTGACAAGTTCAGGTTATGAAGTTCTAACTCTTCGTGATGAAGAAACTCAAAAAATGTGAAAGGACAGCTCCATTAACTGAGAAAACCAACATCCGTCAGTAAATTTAAACTCCGGTATACACTCCCACGTAAAACATGGGAGCGATCGATTCCTAACTCAAACAGTTTTGTCCTGCCTGAGCCTTTCGCTAGAAAGGCGAGTTATAAAACGGTTGTGCGAAAGCCAAAGCAACAGCAACAGAGAAAACAACGCCTATTGAATTAGCAAACCAATCATAAGTGACTTAAATTACACTTATAGGTAATTTCTATACCACCTTCCCAAAAGTGAGTTATAGTGAACTTATATTTTAAGACGAACCTAATAGTGATAAAAGTACATTAAAAGGCACTTATGAAAAAAGGTAAGATGGTAAAAGCGCAACCTATGCCTGATTTGAATACTGAGTTCAGTATGGAAACGCTGGGGAGCGCCATTCGCTCAAAGCGCACCAATAGAGGCTGGCGTATTGATGATCTCGCTTCAAAAGCTAATTTATCTCGTAGGACAGTCATGAAGATAGAAAAAGGTGATACCAGTGTCACCTTTGCCAATGTACTCGTCCTCATGGATATCTTAGGGCTGTCGTTACGACTTATCGACTTGAACCTACTTGTTCGTCCACATAGCCAAATAACCTCCCAAGATAAAAACAGCATGAGAAGCAATGAGGACGGTTGGAATGAGTAAGTTACAACAGTTAGACGTGTTTATCGGTACGAATATCAAAATTGGTCGTTTGATTCTTCCTGTCGGAACAGAAACAGAGTTCTCATTCACCTATGAAGATGAATGGAAACACACTGGTTTCCCGATTTCGCCACATATCCCTTTCGATGATCAGGCTTCACCTCGTAGTATCGAGAACTATCTCAGAAATCTCCTTCCTGAAGGAGAAGCCTTTGAGGAGATGATACAAAATACGACTATCTCCAAAAGTAATACGTTCGGGCTGATTCGTAAGCTTGGTGCGGAAACATCAGGCGCATTATCTTTTCGGGTTCCAGACTCAGAACCTCAGGAACACATAGAACTATGTGCATCACTCATCCAAATAGAATGTGAATACTTGCTAGCGCAAGCCGACAGTGTGCCAGAAATGAGCGAACTGCTTTAATGGCAAATGCAGGGGCGCAAGCAATAAATAATCAACTTTGATTATTTACAACCTGAGTGCTTTGCTATAAATTGTCAACATTGATTATTTATAGTGTAAGACCACAATGCCACGTCCTAGCCTTAAAGCTGAAAGAACCGAAGCCATTCTTGATGCTGTCGAGAGAGTTGTTATCCGTGACGGTATCAGCGGAACGACACTAGAAAAAATTGCAGAGGAAGCAGGAATGCGTCGTACCCTGCTGCGACACAATATTGGAAACAGAGAGCAGTTAATCGAAGCTTTTCTGGATCGCTTCTTTGCTAAATCCGACACACAAACACAGCAAATGCTGGATTATCTTCCGAAAGAAAATCGCGTCACTGCTCTTCTCAACTTTTTGTTTGATGCCGAGTATGCCGATAACCAACTGGCATTAGCAGCATTTGCGATTACCTCCGCAGCAACCAGTGACACCAACATTCAACACCGAATGCGAATCTGGAACAGCAACTTTATAAAAACCATTTCCGACGAGCTTCGCCTATCCTTTAAAGACGCATCAGAAAAAGCATGCTACGAGGTGGCGACTGGGCTCACTGGTATTTATTTCAATTCTGAATCCTTGGTGCCACTTGGAGACATGTCTGAAATTCACGCTGCATCAAAATGTGCCGCTAAGCGATTAGTTTTTACTCTGGAGAAAGACTATGAACAGTAAATATATCCCTAAACGCTGGAAGACCATATTAGCTCTTATATTGGCTGCGTTTGCCTTTAAATTTAATCTGTTGTTTATCTGGGGGATGTTTTGCTTGTTCTGGGGAGTGGAAAATATCCGCGCAAAAGAAGCTTACTTTGTTGAAAGGGTAACCAGAAGGGATGACCCTATTCTGTACTGGATAATCATCGCAGTCTGGTTAGTGATGGGACTCTTTTACTTCTATTTAGATGACACTATTTTCAACCTGATGAACCGAGCATGACGGAGACAGCAACGATGAAAATTTACCTAATTAAAGCCTCGTCCGGCAGTGATTACTCAAAATACAAAGCAGAGACAGGCGGGCCTCCTCAGAACATATTTGCAGCCGCGGCGGCAACACCGAAGCACTATCAGCTTGATATGACCGATGAAACCATTGGAATGACTACCGATTTCGATTCGGATGCAGATTTAATCGTCATCTTCATGTCTACTCCAGACGCTTACCGTGCTTACGAGATTTCTAACACCTTCTATGAAAAGGGAAAAACCGTCATTCTCGGAGGGCTTCACACTCAGTTCAATCAGGATGAAGCGAAAGAGTACGCACACAGCCTGATCATTGGTGAAGTCGAAAATTACTGGCAACAGATGCTAAGCGATTTTGAGCAAGGTCTTCTTAAAGAAAAATACCAGAGCACAGAGCCTGTAGACCTTAGTAAACTAAACCCTTACCCGACCAATATTATTTCCCCTTCAGAGTATGGTTATACATGGTCAGTTGTCGTCACAAGGGGATGCCCGTACAAGTGTAATTTCTGTCTGGTGCATAAGTTTTTCAATAAATTTCAGATGCGTCCTATTGAGAATATCGTTGCTGAGCTGAAATATTTAAAGCAAGAAGGTATTGACTGGGTTGAGCTTCATTCGGATAACCTGACTCATAACAGAGAGTATGCATTGCAGCTCTTTGAGGCCATCGCTCCGCTAGACATGAAGTTTTATGGTGAGACAACGGTACTTATCGCCAGAGATGAAGAACTGCTAAAAGCAGCAAAAAATGCAGGGTTTCAGGCAGTATTACTCGGGATAGAAACCCCTTCTGAAGAGGCGCTTAAATCCCAGAAAAAAGGCTTCGTAAAGCCTGCAAAGATGAAAGAGTATATAGCGAAGATCAGAGAGCACGGTATAGAAGTCTGGGGTGACTTCCTGTTTGGATTTGATGAGCATACACCAGAGATCTTTAAGCAGACTCAGCAGTTTATCGACGATATTAAGGTAGACAAAGTGATCCCTCACTACATGATCCCGTTTCCGGGTTCAGAGGTGTTTACCAAACTGGATAACGATGGCCGGATCCTGACAAAAGACTGGTCTGAATATGATGGCAGCCATGCCGTTTATCAGCCGAAAAATATGACAACGACAGAGCTGGAAGAGGGAATCTACTGGATCTGGAAAAAGAACACTGGCTTTATGAATAAGTTTAAAAGCTGGTTTGGGTAACCAAGTAGCAAAACCTGAAAGGACAGTCATCATTAACTAAAGAAAAGCGTCTAAAAAACAACGGCTCTTTTGGTGACTTTTTCACCGCAGGAAAAGATGTTTAAGGTGCCTGTCCTTGTAAGCTAAGAAGCTGACAATCTTGTAAAAAACCAGCAACGAGAACTTGCAATCTTGCATACTGAGCAGCAGAAGTTACAAGAGAGTGTTGAAGTACTGGCAATGGTTATGTAGCGATGGAATCTTCTATTAATACAAAACGGGACGAATTGGATATCGTAGAAGACGAACTGGAACGGGCTACCCAGGAGTTGAAACTGGTCGATGTACAAACTCGAAAAGTCGTAGAGAAGACTATTGAGAATGTCTTCATGCTGCTACTGGCCAAAACCAAGGGTAACCACGCTCTTGCTCGCAAGTTCACCGATAAGCTATCCTCATCTATTGCTATGGAAGTCCCTACTCTTCGAGAACCTTTGTTACAAAATGCGCTTTCAATAGATGAAACAGAGCTATCGCTGTAAGTGTAAAACATATGAGGCAGAAAACGGTTCTGTCTCATTCCTCCTTATCTCTTCACGCTGATTAGCTGACTAATACCTCAACGTTTGATGTACTAGAATCAGATACAGATCAGAGTTTATACGCAGAGTATATGGATAATATATACTCTAACTTGTTGATATTTCGAATAATAAGAAATAGACATCTCCCATCTACAACTTCTATGGACTAAACGCTTATATGGACCTATTCAATTTTCTAACCACTTTATGTAACGACATAGTTCCCAAAAGAACTAAAGTACATCTGGCGGTTTGGAATGGACAGGACAACCCGCTTGAGGTGTATCTAGCAGGCGATTTTGAAGAGTGGCAAAGCTGGCAATCGAAAAAAAATTTTAACCTAGATTTTATCGTTTCTTTGATTCAGTTACCTGAGCCTGATACATGGCTATTTGCTGGAGCCTATCACTCTATAGAATGTGAGTGGAATGAAGACCATTATGATTACAAAACTCAGGAAGTCGAAGAACTCAAGACGTATGCGGGAAGATTAAAAGTGTCATTTGCCAGGTCTGGAAGGCAATCTTATCTGGTAGCGGAAAACTGGCCAAATGCGTTTGAAGTCTATGAAATGTTGCCAGAAAAGTTAGCTGTTGAAAGTTTTAAAGGATATCAGCGTACCAGCCTTTCTAGAAAAAAGCTTGATATCATAGTGAAACAGCAGGTTAACGACTGGAAAACAGCTCTATCAGGCGTTTCTGGAATCTATTTGATTACCGATTTATATACAGGTAAGCACTATGTAGGAAGCGCAACTGGTGATGGAGGTATTTGGCAACGCTGGTCTGACTATGCTCGCTCAGGCCATGGTGGAAACTCAAGATTTAGACAACTCATCAAGGATAATGGGATTGGCTACGTGAGCAACTTTCAATATTCCATATTAGAGATAGCAGACACCCACACTACTAAGGAAGATATCCTTCTAAGAGAAAGCTACTGGAAAGATATACTAGCAACTCGACGATTTGGACTAAACAACAACTAGAATAAACAATAGCTTACTGATTAAGCTATTTATATAGTAGATAAGGCTTTGATTCACATGTATTTAGAAAGTGTAGAAATAAAAAACTATAGGAAGTTTGGCTCTAATAATAATATTGTTAGATTTGTAATGCCTGAAGCTATTGATCTAGAAGACAAACCTTCTGATCCCCCATCTTTGGTTGCCCCCTCATCAACATTGATAATTGGCAAAAATAATTCAGGTAAGACCACAATTGCTAATGCAATAAAATTCGTATGCTCTCATTCACAACCAAAAGCTACAGATTTTAACATTTACTACTTAAATCAGTTACTAGAGCAATATAAGGACATATATGCGAGAGGGGAAAAACTAGCTATAGAAGTATGTTCTACACCAGAAATAGAAATAACTCTAATGGTAAAAATGCAAGTTAGTGGTGATGACTTAATTACAAACTTATCGAGCTTTTTACCAATTGATGCCAAAGATGGTGATGTGCAAAAAGCAATAATAAAGCTAAAAATAACAGTAGCTGAATCAGAAGATTTTTTTACGCGTGTGACCAATATCTTGTCACAATCTCTAAACAGTCAAGAGGAATTTGATTCATTTTGCAGTTTATTGAACGGTGATGTTTCAGACGCAAGTGACGACTATAAATCCTTTATATTTCAATACATAGACATGAATGGCAACATAGTAAGAAACTTTTCCATATCTAGCCTTCTAAATATAAAAGAAATAAAAGCAAACCGTCACCTTAAAGAGAATGTACTTAGCGAGATATACACTAAGATTGTAAGGTTTCAGTTTGAAAACGATAGCAACACAAAAAAAGACCTTGAAGTAGAAGTAAAGAAAATAAACAGTCAGATTACTGAAAAAGTTGAAGGCAAAAGCTCCGACGTATCTGAGGTTTTAAAACAAGTAGAAAGCACCAATCATGTGGGTCTCAATCTTACTGGCAATGTCACTTATGAATCAATACTAAAAGGGCTTATAAAATACAATTTTAGTGACGGTGATATTTATATACCAGAAGATCAATTCGGGTTAGGTTATATTAACTTAATTAATATAATAGGTGAAATAATACATTACATTGATAGTTATCAAAATGATTCACACAGAAGTCGCATTAATTTATTATTTATCGAAGAACCAGAAGCATTTATGCATCCTCAAATGCAGGAGTTCTTTATAAATAGAATTGATAACACGGTAAAAAAAGCAATTGAAAATGCCAATTTTTCATCTAAAGAAGAAAAGTTATCCTTGTATTGTCAGATTGCTATTACTACACATTCGTCACACATCGTCAATAGCAAGATACACAGTAGCAATTCATTTAATAACATAAACTACCTGACGCCAAAGGATAAATCATCAGAAGTCAGAGTTTTAAGTGATGAAAAAGTTGTTGACGATTCTAGTGCTAGCAATGATTTAGTATTCATAAAAAAACACATAAAATATAAAGTATCTGAATTGTTTTTTAGTGATGCTGTTATTTTTGTGGAAGGTACTACAGAGGAATCTCTATTACAAACCTATATTGAACAAGATCAGACATTAAAAAACTATTATATTTCCGTGTTCAATATAAACGGTGCTCATGGAAAAGTATATCTTCCCCTAATTAAGGAGTTATCTATCCCATGCTTGATAATTACGGACTTAGATATAAAAAGGGCTGATTGTGAAAAAAATAAGCCACACGAAAAGAAGTTTACTTGCACTAAATGCGGTCAGAGAGAAAACAAAGATGGGGTTGTTTATGTAAGAGGAGTTAAACCAAGATTTAGTCAAATGAGGTCATTGACCAACCGAATAACGACAAACTCAACATTAATAGAATTAACAGGAAAAAATAATATAGACTCTATGGAGTACTATGGAAAGAATAACGTGTATGTTGTGTTTCAAAAAGATAGTATTAATGGTTATTTCGCTACAAGCCTAGAAGAAGCATTAATTTTAACAAATCACTCTAATAAAGTTATAAATTCTGCTATTGAGTCCACTATGCCAAGAGTATATAAATCTATTATTGGGACAGACAAAAATATTAGCAATATACTTAATAGCTCATTTGAAATTCAAAGCAAACTATCTAAAAGTAGTAAGAAGGGAGAATTCTCAAGTAATCTGATTTACGAACTATTGACCTGTAAAGATAAAGACCGACCTCTGTTACCTGATTACATTCTGGATGGTTTCAAATGGCTAGGTTCAAAATTAGCCTCAGAAACCCCAGAAAGGAGATAAATCAATGAATTCAAATGAGATTAAAGAGCAAGAAATTCAAGATACTTTATTTGAATGTATTGATAATCATGTTAGCTTTCGTTTTGACTCAGGAGCTGGTTCTGGTAAAACTTACTCTTTGGTAGAATGTTTGCGTTACCTGGTAAAAAACAAACTAAATACAATTATAAATCACAATCAGAAAATTGCGTGTATAACATATACAAATGTAGCTGTTAAAGAAATTCGGGAGCGAATTGGCACCACCGACACAATTGAAATTTCAACTATTCATGAAAGATTATGGAACATTATTAGAATATATCAACCTCAGCTTGTTTCACTACACAAGAATAAGTTAGAGCTTGAGTTACAAGCCATAGAAAAAGATCTCAATAATAATGACAAAAAATCAAAATACAAGTTATTCGCAGAATTAGAAAGCAATGAAAGAGATGACTTTGTAGATTATGCTTATAAAACTGAGGACTTATTTTATAAATCTCAGAATTTAAAAGCTGCTGATTTTAAAAAAAGTTATAAAGATTATATAGACATACCCGATCCAGATTGTTTAACGAGCATAATATCAAATGTTGCAAATTTTAAATCAATAATAAGATTGATCTACAGAAAGCGTCGTTATCAAGTCAGTATTGATAAAATAACAGAAGGAGTATATAACCGCGTAGATTACGATAGCGCTAGTAACCAAGATAGATTAGGATCAATGAAATTTAGTCATGACACTCTTTTGGAGTACAGCTACGAAATGATTCGTACTTACCCCATTCTAAAAAAAGTGATCATTGATAAATATCCATTTGTTTTTGTAGACGAATATCAGGATACAGCGAAATCTGTAGTTTTGATTATGAAGGAACTACACGATTACTCTGCATTAAATGGGTTTAACTGGCTAGTGGGCTACTTTGGAGATACCGCTCAAAATATTTATGGTAGTGGAATAGGGAAAAATATTGAAACATATCATAATAATTTGCATATAATTAATAAGGAATTCAACAGACGATCTCACGAACAAGTGATCAATATTATCAATAAAGTAAGGAATGATCATATTTGTCAAGTTCCCTTTTCAGAAAAAAGAGAAGGTAATGTGAAATTTTATTATTCATCCGAAAATAATCAGAATAAGTTAGATTTAACTAATGTATTTTTGTCTGAATACAAGAGAGATATTGGTAATGAGAAAATAGACTGTCTTGTTCTAACAAATAAGATTATGTGCCAGCTAAATAAATTTGGTGACATTTATGATACATATTCAAAATTTGAGAGTGTATACTTTGACAACGTCAATACAGAACTTCTTTCTAAAGACAGAGAAAATTTAAGTCCTATAATTAGCCAAGTTTATCTTTTTATTAAACTTTATGAAAAGTTATATAACCCCAATACTTCATACTACGATATTTTGGGAGATACTAAAAGAAAAATCACTTTTAATGAAGCTAACTCCCTTATCAATCAATTAAGAGATAATTCTTACAATTCTTTGTTACGCGTAATAAGGTCAGTATCCAATATCGCATTAAAAAACCAAAAAAATCCAGCTTTAGATCCTATTTTAAGACACAATCTCAACTTAAACAGAGATGATTTTTCTGACTACGGCTCTATAGAGAAATACATTAAGTCACAACTATATAGCCTTGCAGCAATAAGAAATACTAATACCGACTCCTCTAATAGTGATGACGAGTATAATAAAAAATCTTCGCTGGCAGAAAGTTTTTTATCTATATCAATTGAACAATGGTTGTATTGGTTCAATTTCCTTAACCAAACAGATGAGTTGGATATCAAGTATCATACTTACCATGGGACTAAGGGCGAGGAGTATGATAATGTTGCAATAATAATGGAGCATAGTTTTGGAAATGGACATAAAGGAAAAAACAAGTTTAAGAATTATTTCCACTATCTTCAGTCTAATGAAGAAGAACAAAAGAAAATATTGGAAGATGAGTCTGCGAAAATAGAGTTAGATAACACGAGAAATCTTCTTTACGTTGTATGCTCCAGATCTATAAAAAATCTGCGGTTATTGTACTTAGACGATATATCTGACATATCAGAAGGAATAGAATCTATATTCGTAGATGTACATGAGTGGAAAAAAGTTAATAACTAATATCGTGTAATAGTGTTAGCTAAAAGGAAACGATCAATGTCTATACTGCAAAATGCTATTGATTCTATATGTATTGGCTTAGAAGACTACGAATCCAAAGATGAGCGCAGAATTCCATCTGCTACAAGAAATATATTTGCGGGAATACTGCTGCTTTTTAAGCATCGATTGTGTCAATTGAGCCCTGAGGACTCAGACGAAGTACTAATCAAACAAAGAGTATTACCACAAATCGATTCCAAAGGAGCTATTCGATGGATAGGACAGGGAAAGAAAACCGTTGATGTACAAAATATCAAAGAGCGTTTCAAATCATTAGGTATAGTTGTCAACTGGAATCGACTCGAGAAAATTAACGCATATAGAAACAACATTGAACACTACTATAGTTCTCAAAGTCCTACCTCTGTACAACAGTTGATTTCAGATTCATTTGTAATTATTAGAGACTTTATAGCTGGAGAGTTGAACCAAGATCCAAAAAGCTTATTGGGGGAAGAAAGCTGGCAAATTATGGTCGAAATCAGTGAAGTATATGAGAAAGAGAAGTCTCTTTGTATCTCTGCACTAGAGTCGCTTAGTTACATAAATAGTTCAATATGTGACGCATTCACAAGATATCAATGTCAAGAATGTGGTTCAGAGTTAATTGAGCCACACAAGAGGTCGATAGAAGCACTACATGCTCAATTTAACTGTCGATCATGTGGTCACGTCGAAGACTATGAACAGATTATTAATAAAGTTATTTCTGAATATTACGCGGCTGACCATTACCTAGCAATGACCGATGGTAACGATGTTCCAACTGTTGATTGTCCTTCATGCGGTGATGGTATATATCTTGTTCAGGACAGGGTTTGTGCTTCATGTGGATATACTGCCGCTGCTAGTTGTATGCGCTGCGGGGGTAATATTCCACCAGAAGAAATAAGTGACAGCGAACTATGCGGATATTGTGCTTACATGTATCAAAAGCTTATGAGTGAGTAATAATCTCTTGACAAACACATCATGTTCTGTGTAGGGTGTATGTGAATTACATTTGTTCAACCCTGACTTTTGATGCATTAGGGTAACATCCTGAAATAAAAAGGATGTTTTAGAATTAGAGGAAAATTATCTAGGGTTCAAATCCCTATCTCTCCACCACATTCTAAGCCCTAGCAGAAATGCTAGGGCTTTTCCGTTTCTTCATTACAGGTTAAAAAATAGTGAAGTCGAATATTGCCTTTATCCTTCCACAGTTCGCTAAACTAGCAATCACGCTGATACAAAACCCGCACTCAATTAAAGCAAATTAAAATTCAAACCAACCACAACGTATTGACACTTCAACACTAGAAATCATATGCTTACCCCGTACTGGCAAAATCCAGTGTCGGGTTTAGGACCCCGTTTATCACACAGCATTTAAATGCCAACATTGCGTTGTTCTTTATGTGCGGCTTTAGCGCATCCAAATTTAATGAAATTGTCTACTTTAACGACCAATGAATGAATTATGGTGAGCTGAGCGGGGCAACCTTCGGGTTGGCCGTTTCGTGTGAGCGGTAGTCCTAACCTTGTTCAGTTCACCACCCAATGATTAGGACCTTTGTGTGGTGATAATAATTAACCCATCACGCGGAGTCACTATGACCACATCAGATACTTCTCAACCTCATACCGATTTCTACTTACAAGTGGAAGACTTTGTTTTAAATGCTTGTATCGAAAGCACCACCAATGATGCGCTAAGCAATGAAATACGTTTGTTTTTACTAACGCTGTTAAACCACCACAAACAGCAAGATCAGCAATAAAACTAAATAGCACAGCCAAACCCATGTTTGCTTTTACTTGAAGTGATAAAAAAGTCCTGCCAATTTTGATGGTAGGGCTTTCTTTATGTGTAAGGTGTCTATCCTTGCGAGTTTTATTGCAAGCTATTAATGTGTCTGATTTTGCAAGCTTTCTAACAAGCTGTTGCCCCTTTTCTTTTTACAAGGCTTTAGCTTATCGGTTTAACAAAGAATCTCTCAGTTTTGTTCATGTTAACGGTTAATGACTAACTCTAATAATGGTGATAGCAACAGTAGAGAAAATAATAATGTCAGCATCGAAGGAATGGCTTCTTTCCAAGTGTCAAATTTAAAATGAAAGTACATTGCCCCTATGGAAGTTAAAGCAATTAATCCCGCACCAAAGGCGCTTAGTAGCGACTCTTCTGTAATCATACCTACTAGCATTCCTATCGCACCAGTCGCTTCAATTATCCCGACAGCAACCATTGAAGCTCGATTGAGGCCATACTTATAAAAAAAAGCTAATTGAGGTTCATATACGGCTTTAATCCATCCCAGTATCTTGATGGAACTTGCAAACAGAAAAAATGTAATCAGCAACCCTTGAATAATCAACATAAGTTTATCTCCTCGTTATTTGATGTCGATATTTAAGCATTCCAATTTCGTCTTTAGTAGACTAGTATTTGACTTATTAATATTCCAAATTGGAATGACAATGGATAAGATTCAATGCCTGACTGTTTTTACTCGTGTTGCTCTTCATGGAACTTTTACTGCTGCTGCGAATGAACTAAATATCACTCAAAGTGCTGTTAGCAAGAAAATAGCCTGGTTAGAAAAAGATATTGGCATCACTTTGTTTCACCGTCATGCGCGTGCAATTAGCCTGACAAATGGTGGTAAACAATATTTGAAGTTAGCCATAAAGTTGACTGAAGAATTGAGTACATTTGAGTCTCAGATAAGGCAGGAGCAAACTATTGTATCGGGGACATTAAAGCTTTCAGTGCCTAGTGCATTTAGCGTGCGATTGTTTTCTTCACCACTCAATGATTTTATGAACTTGAATCCGAACTTAACTGTTGATGTGTCGGTATCAGACAAGTTTATTAATTTAATTGAGGATGATATCGATATTGCAATTCGAGCAACTTACCTCAAAGATTCAGGATTAAGAGCCAAATGGTTGATGGATAATCAACTTGTCTATTTTGCGTCAGCTAATTATTTAGCCGATCACCCATCAATTGTTCACGCACGTGATTTAGAGCAGCATAAGTGCCTTACCTATGCTCTATCGAATCCATCAAATCTTTGGCGATTCAATGATGGAAAAGAAGAGTTAAAAATAAAAGTTAATGAGTGTTTCAGGAGTGATAATCCTGAAATGCTAGTGAAGATGGCAAAACTTGGTCAGGGTGTGGCGGCAATGCCTAGGTGGATGATAGAAGAAGAACTGACTTCAAAGGCGTTAACACTAGTATTAGAGCAGTATCAACCCACTAAATTACCTATGTATATAATCTATAAAGATGTTGATCACCAGCCACAAAGAATTCGTTCATTTATAGACTTTTTATCCGATTACTTCATTAAAAACGGAAAAATTAGATGACTATTGAATAAACAAAGTACAGAACCTTAAAAAAAGCCCTGCCAATTTCGATGGCAGGGCTTTATTTTTCAACTAACTGTTGAAAGCTAAGTGAGTTAGGTTATTTGCGGCGACGCCACATACCTAGACCAAATAGCGACAATAGAGCGCCAAGGCCAAGAGAACCACCGTAAATGTTCAGTTCTAGAACTGCTGGATCATGGTCCGATGCACGGAAGTGATCTTGGTACGAAGGTAGGTCACCTTTGTACTTAGTGGTGTAGTCAAACAGTGTTGATTCGCCACCATTGATATGCCAATCCGTTGCATCAACAACTTTGTCTTTTAGGCTATCACTGATCAGTAGGTGATCCAGTGCGCCAACTTCGTCGTTGTATGAGTAACTCCAGCTATCTGGGTGAATCATGGCAACTGCATTGATGTAACCATAGTTTTGAGTGATTACGGCACCTTCGTCACCAAACTGAGGAACACCTGCGATAGATGTGTTACGCGCTGCTTTGATCTCTTTGCCATATTTCTCTTGGCTGTAGTCCGTCAATATCAGCATTGGGTCTTCCATGCCGTATGAGTTCATATCACCTAAGATAACTTTATGACCTTTGATTTTATTTAGAGCATCACCAAGGGCAACAGCGGCAGCTACACGGAAGTTCTCACAAGAACCTTGCTTATCTGCGTCTTTGCCACCTTGACCACCTTGGTCGATTGGTGCTGCATCTTCCCAACATTTAGAGCCTTTTGACTTAAAGTGGTTAATCGCAACAGTAATTTTCTCTTTGCCGCCTTTCACTTTAAAGGTAGGTGCTAACGTGTCACGCTGGTAGTTTTTACCGTCTTCGATGACTTTGCCATCGGCATCCAATACTTCAGGCGCTTGTTGGCTTGGCATTGGGATTACGCGGCTCTGCTTCAGCTTAACTACTTTCTTACGGTAAATAACACCCGTTGTGATTGAGTCTGTGCCTACTGAGTCAAGTTGGTCTTTTTTACCATCATTGTTTGAGTCGATAGCAACAAATGTATATTGCTTCTTCTTATCAGCGATGTTGGCGTTGATGTGATCAACCAATTGACGAATCGCGGCACCGTCACCAAAACCGTTGTTTTCAATTTCCATCAAGCCGATGATATCAGCGTCTAAACGGATAATGGCATTAACAATTTTCGCTTGCTGAATTTCGAACTCTGCTGCCGACTTAGCACCACGGTTGCTACCAAATTGGTTGCTGTCGCCGCCGTATGGAGAGTTGAAGTAGTTAAGTACGTTAAACGTTGCAATACGTAGGTCACCTTCATCGAGATCTGGTGCGCTAGTACGGTCATCATTGTGTACAAAATTGTATGCATCAAGCTGATTGGTGGCGATAATGCGGTAATCACCATAGCTGTAGCTAATTACACCTTCTAGACCAACCACGGTGTCATCAATACGGATGTAGTCTTCTGTCGAACCATCTTGGTCAATATCAGTGCGACCAAACTCAGGGTAGTAAGGTATCTCACCGTTGCCTGCTTTTTGATCCGATTCAACAATCAATCGACGTTGAGCGTTTTCTTCTGTTTGAGCTTTCGCTTCTTCAGAGCCAGCAACAAACTGCTGGTTTGGTTGCATACTGATGCGGCCTTGAGCAAGAACCATGTTGTTTCTGCGTGAGCCGTAGTCGTAACCGAATGTACGAGTCACACGCATATCCAACGCTTCAGTCGTTGACACTAACATGCCTTCGTAACGCTCTAAGGTTTCATCAAAGTTGCTATCAGAAGGTAGGATTTCAATGTCGGTAGCGATTGGTGCTGCTTGCTCACCCTGTTTTACCCATTGGTTTGCTTCTGTTTTAAGTTGAGTATGGTTGTAAAATTCTTGAACTTTACCTTTAACACAAACCACATCACCAGGCTTGAACTCAGAGCTAGATAGGTTGGTATGAACAAACAAACCTTCAGAAGTGTTTGGATCATAGTCATTTTCTAGTGCTTGTAGGTAGAACCCTTTGGTTAAACCTGTTGTTACTGCACTAACAACCCCTTTCACGAAGTAGTCTTCAGTCGTAACGAAAGGATAGCCGTTGATAAATGGTGAAGATGAACCGGAACCTTGGATCTCTTGGATAGAGGTGAAAGTCGGTGTTGCACCATCTTGGGTACAGGCAAATGGTTCAGGTAGTTCACCCGCTTCTAGTGATCCTAAGCCAGAGAAATCGTTGATAGGTTTCACTGTCCATTGTGATTCGACATAGCTGCTTGATGGTGTCATTGCGTCTTGGTTACGGACAAGGGTTTTATCCTTACCAAAATCAACATCACCCATTACACCGATAATATCGTGAACAGTGCCATCGGCGTTTAATAAGGCGATTGGGTCATCACCGTTAAAGTTTACAACACCGCCATTGGTTTCATCTGCTTTGGCTTTTAGTTCTGCAGAGGCACGGCTGTCGGAAGTCACAATTACCAATACATCATTTGCCGCAATAGATTTGCCAGCAAGTGACAGTGTTTGTCCCCATGTACCGCCACCATTACTTGATTTGGCTAAAGTGTATGCGTCAAGAGATTGTGCCGTATCACCGGTATTTGCGATTTCAATGGCTTTATTGTAACCACTACCTTCTACGTATTCGGAGATGATAATGTCAGCCATTGCTGGAGCAGTTAGAGTGGCACCTATCGCTAAAGATAGTGCGCTGAGAGTCATTCGGGTATCCATCTTTTACCTCGTATTCCTTTCGCCATGTATCAGTACATATTGAAAGGTGATTTTTATCACATTAAAAATAACTACATTAGAAATAACCTGCATAGTGTTGGGTATTTCTCTGTTAATTCGAAACAGTTGCGTCATTAATTGGGAGCAACAACGCATTCATATAGTTAATATTTCGTACGAAAACGTATTATCAACAGTAAAGGTTATAAATCAGTTGCATTGTTGTGACATGACAATGAATCCGCAAAGAGTAAATGAGACTACTTAATGTGATTTCTTGATGATGATCAGATGAATAGCGGTGATAAACAACAAAGTTACGGTGGAGAATATGCAAAAGATGTGATATTTATCGTAAAACTAACTAGTTAACATTTATGTAACACGAGCAGGGTGTTGGAGAGGACGAAGGGTTATGGGGAAAAAGAAGGTCGCCATCTTATTGTGTGATGATCATTATCCAGAAGCGATTGAGCAGTTTGGTGACTATAGTCAAACATTAGCAAAGCTATTTGATGATGGGTTTGAACTGTATGGAAGTTGGAACTGTTATCTTGATGAGTTTCCAACTGCCAATCAGCAGTTAGAGGCCGATATCTGGCTGGTGAGTGGAAGTAAATACAGCGTTAACGATGATGATAGTTGGGTTGCTCAGCTAGAGCAATTAGTCAAACAGTTGGACGAGAAACAGAAGCGACTATTTGGTATCTGCTTCGGCCATCAAATGATCCATAAAGCTTTGGGGGGCAAAGTAGAACAACGGAAAGAGGGGTTTGCCGTGGGGCTGAAACCCGTCTACATTGATGATTTCTCATCACTGCCATTGAGTGGTGAATCACTTCTGTTTATGCATCAAGAAGAGGTCACATCGCTAGGGAAAGGCTTTCGACGAATTGGTTATAGTGAACACTGCGAAAATGCAGTGACCATCGACCAAAAAGGCAACTTAACCGTGCAGTATCACCCTGAGTTTGTCATCGATTTCTTTGCATTATTGTGTCAACGGGTTGAGTTTGATAATAAACAGGCTATTGTGGAAGCTTGTTATCAAGGAAAAGAGCGTTATCACCGTCAAAGCTCCAATTTTATCAAGGCATTAAATCACTATTTATTGTCTGTTTAGGCGAGTAATTTTGGCCAGTAATAACGCCTAGAGAAAATGTAATGAAAAAATGTTGTGGGAATTGCCGACAGTTTATTCGTTCTTCAGGAAAGCCTGTTGACGTATGTGGTGCGTGGGGAAACCCAACCACAGCAAACCGTGTGGCTTGTGATTTTTGGATGGGAATAAAAACGAAAAAGTCAGCCACAACGATTGGCAATGACGTAACGGGCAGTAAAGGGACAGCAGTATGATGCAACATCAATACCCGATAGGCGAACAAGGCACACCATGGGGTGAGGAAGAAATAGCCGCTTGGTTTAAGCAAAATTCGATACACCGCAGTTATCATCAACACGTCGTCAGTGAAATAGAGGCGCTAGCGCAGCAATTTGATGTGCAGCAATACGGCGCGTTAAGCTACCACGAGTCGCGCTATCCGTTGTTTGCTATTCGAAATAAGCAGTGGAACAAAGATAAGCCCGTTGTATTGATAACAGGGGGTGTGCATGGTTATGAAACCAGTGGCGTTCATGGTGCGTTACTGTTTTTGCAGTCTGTTGCAAACCAGTACACAGAGGTATTTAACTTTCTAGTGGTACCTTGTGTTAGCCCTTGGGGTTACGAAACCATTAACCGTTGGAACCCGAATGCGGTTGATCCTAATCGTTCATTTTACTCTAACAGTCCGGCAGAAGAGTCGGCGAATTTGATGAACCTTGTTGGTGGCATCGATGAAGAGATACTGATTCATATTGACCTGCATGAAACAACGGATACGGATGAGAGTGAGTTTAGGCCGGCATTAGCAGCAAGAGATGGCGTTGACTATGTAGCGGGTGAAATACCGGATGGTTTTTATACTGTCGGTGATAGTTTAAAACCTCAAGCTGACTTTCAAAAAGCGGTGATAGAGTCGGTATCGAAGGTGACACACATTGCAGAAGCCGATGCGCAAGGGGAGCTTATTGGCTCGCCTATTGCTCAGTTTGGTGTGATTTACTATCCAATGGAGAGTCTTGGTTTGTGTGGTGGAATGACCGATGCTAAGTACCATACCACGACAGAAGTGTACCCGGACAGCGCTCAGGTAACCGATGATGAATGTAATCAGGCTCAGGTCGCCGCTATTACTGGTGCTCTGGATTACGTTTTAGCTCAATAGGTACTGCCAAGCTAAAGGCCAAACGCTAAGGTTTGGCTTTTAGTAATTCTTGCAAGCCGCCACCGTTAAATACACGAGTGTAGCCAACTTGTTTTAAGTAGCGTAGTGCTTGGCCTGAACGGTTGCCACTTCGGCAATACACTACGATCAATCGGTTTTTATCGACATTATTAAATGCAGTGGTTACCGTATTCAATGGGTAATTTATAGCATTATCTAAGTGACCATCGGCAAACTCTTGTGGAGTGCGAACATCCACTAATAAAGCACCTTGATCGATCAGTTGCCATGCTTGTTCGGCACGTTCCGATGCTTGGGCAAAGAATGCACATAGTGATAATACAATGACGGTCAGTTTTTTAAACATCACTCAAATGACTCCGATACTGGTGAAATAAGCGGCAGATTATATAGAAGTATTTACTATAGAATCGCGTGATAGGTCAAAATTTGAATGAATTAACACCATATTTAGATAAAAATTCAGCAGTGAACGCTGTAACTGTTTATTTATCAATTGGTTATATGGTGTCTTTTTGCGCGATAATCTGCTGGCAATGATAATCTGCTGTAAACGATAACCTGCTATTGGCCTATAAAAGCGATCACGACTTTATCGTCATTCAGTATGCGAGAAAATACGTATGCGTTTTCTTGTTCAATGTCACTATGCCTACCGGCTCCAACCGCAGGGTGAGTTTGTCTAAATTGCCCCAGTTTCTGCCAATGTTGAAGCAGTTTCTCCCTCTCTTTATCCAGCTCCCACAGCATGTCTGACCGCGTACCTTGGTGAAAGTCATCAGCGTAAGGGCCAATATTTCGTGCCACTTCGTCACCATAATATACTTGCACGGCGCCGGGAGTGAGCAGCAGTGCATTTGCGGCGTTTCGTTGCATTTGTAGTGAATTAAAACGACTGAAAAACAGCTCTGTATCGTGGGAAGAGATATAGCTAACCGGAGTAAAATCTTTTTCTTCTGCGATGGTATTCGCGTAGCTCAGGTAAGTGTCCGCCATTTGGCTAAAACATGCAGCACCTTTGTCCATTTTCTTTTGCAGATCAAAGTTTATTAATGCATCAAAGCCATCGTCAAAATAGGGGCTGCGATAAGCACTGTGACCCCAAACTTCTCCTATCATCCAAAAGTCATCCCCCCTTTTGTTGTTCTGCTGTTGCCACTGTTTAAGTTTCGATGAAGCCTGCTGTTTTAGTCGCTGCCACACTTCTCCTTCCACATGTTTGACGGTATCAACGCGAAAACCGTCAATACCAAAGCGCTTAACCCAATCTGACTGCCACTCAATAAGGTAGTCAGACACGCGGTAATTTTCTCTTGCGACTACGCGTGTTCCCGGGTTGTTTAGCAACCAATTTGGTGGTGTGACTTTTTTGTTTGATTCCGTAATAAAGTCAGGCAGACCGGCCAACGACATAGTAATGTCGCCCGTGCCTGGTTGTTGATAGTTTGGCAGGCCAGTTCTAACCCAATCTTTTCCCCACCAGTTGGCCCAGTTGAGGCTGTTGTAATCGATATTGCTATGGTAGCTATGCCAGTTTTGTCCTGCTTTTGGTGACCAGTCTCGCCATTTTTCAGGTAGCTCTGCCGAGGAAGAGAGAACATCAACCCCATCAAATTGCAGATCGGCAAGAGTCGAGTATCCAGAATGATTGACTACCGCATCGAGTAACACCTTAATGCCTCGCTTGTGCGCCTCTTCGACTAATTTTGCTAAATCTTCATCGCGACCAAAGTTTTGGTCAATTTTAGTGAAGTCTCGGGTCCAGTATCCATGATAGGCGTAAAACGGGAAGGAGCCATTAGAGCCGCCACCAACAAAGCCATGCACCTGTTCAACAATAGGGGATAACCAGATCGCGTCAGTCCCCAAGCTTTTAATGTAGTCTAACTTAGCGGTGACCCCTTTTAAGTCTCCGCCGTGAAAGGTGCCCACTTCATCTTTTCCATCACTGCGGCGACCATAGGCGTGGTCGTTAGTGGTATCGCCATTTTTAAACCTATCCACCATGACAAAATAGATGTTGGCGTTGTTCCAGTTCAGTGGCTGTTTATCTGCTTGCGGTGTTACAAGCTCCAACAGTACTAAACCACCGCTGTCTGGAGAGGGGAGAATAGAAACGTGACCATTAATCACCTCGGCGGTTTGTTGGCTATAGGCATCTCTAACAAGATCGCCATTAACAAAGGTGTTGGTAACACGGATGGACACTTCGCCACCGGCGTATTGCTGGCACTGAACCTTAGGTATAGGGCGGTTAAACGTTGTTTTACTGCTCTTTTTTGTTTGGCGCTTAATCAATAAAGTGTTGTCTTTGTCGCTGAAATAAAAGGCGTAGTCGCCTTTAAATCTAATATTGAGCTCCAGCTCTGTTGTTGTATTGCAAGCAAGTGAGATCGGCTTATTGAACTTTACTTTTTGTTTTTCGTTAGCAGAGCACTCTCCCTCTACATCCGTCACTGATAACGTATATCGTTGTTTATTTAAGCTAGCTACAACGGCATTTTCTTCAGAAAGCGGGTAACTACGGCTATTGGTTGTTGTTGATATAGCCAGAGTCGCAGCAAACAGTTGATGTGATGATAAAAGCAGTGCAATGACGATAAAGTAGAGTTTCATATTAGTGCCAACGTTCCTATTGATTAGCTGATTACCGATTAACTGAATATTGATAGTATGCTGAGTTGCCAAGCTGAACATCCTTCTCTCTTCTACGCCCCTAAACTGTTAGCTAGCTCATTGTTAAGGCGTAGGAAAGTGAGAATAAAACCGAGTACACTGCCGAAAGCGGTTATTGTTTACTGAGAGAGTGTAATGAAGAGAATTGCCTGTTTACTGCTGTTGTTTGTCGTGACCCCTTTGTATGCCAACGCTTTTACTTCCGGATGGCTTGCCACGGTCATTAGCGAACCAACGGACAAGTTATCTTTGCAGCAGTTACAGCAATCTGCCGATTTATATGATTGTGGTTTAGAAGAAGAGAACCAATCATTTTGCTCCGATACCATTCGTTACTACAGTACGGCTGTTGTTGCTCGCTTTGATGTTGAGCAGGGTTGGGTTGATAAAATTGAACTGAGTTGCCCCTTCTCTAATCAAGCCTATACACAACTTCAGCTCAATTTACGTAAAGATGGTTACGTACTGGTGAAAGTGTCGGTAGAAGATAAAGAGTACGACGTTATTGAGCAACTGAAGCATAAAACGATGAATCAGGTTAATCGTGACGTTGTTATGTTTATCAACGCCAGCGCATTAGTGAGTCATAAAGTGATGCACTGGCAAAAGAAAGTTGAAGATAAGCAACAAGAGACTCTACAAGTGGCGGTATTTGAAAGTCATTCTGAGGGCATAGCAATAACGATTAAGTAATAACAATTAAGTAATAACGATTAAGTAAAATACGCAAGTAGCTTCAAGCTGCCTGTTTCTGTGATTATCTTTCTTGAACTGAACCTGTTGATACAACGCTCATTTCTGCATCTGAGGTCGCTTGGGTACAGAGTACTGGTTATAGAATACTGGGTATATAAGATGACACAGTATACAATGCCCCTCCAAAAATCGTTACCGAGGAATAGCAATGCTAGAAGAACAACAAAATAACCCACTTCATGGTCTCAAACTTGAGGAGATGCTGGTGGAGTTAGTGGATCACTACGGTTGGGATATTCTAGACACAGCGATGCGATTTAACTGTTTTCATATGAACCCATCTATTGCTAGCAGCGTGAAATACCTACGTAAAACTGAGTGGGCAAGAGAGCGATTGGAAGCTTTCTATTTGTCTCGCTTTAAACGCATGCCAAAACCAACGGCAGAAGAGCGCGAAATTCCGCCAAGAATGCGTACTTTCCCCGTAGATATTAAGCCTCGTGAACCTATGGTACTAACGGTAGAATCGATATTAGACTCGCAAGCTAAAGCGGCTTCAAGTTATAAAGCGAGAACGGCTCGCGGTAAGAACAGAAATAGATAATCGGCATGAATAGACCAGAGCTACTGTTTGCTAGTGGTGTTCTCTTGTAGCAGTTGCTCGGTTTGTTCCCTGTCCATGGGTTTGGCAAATAGATACCCTTGAGCGTAGTGACATCCGAGTTGCTGCAATAGTTTGCTCTGCTCTTCTTCTTCAACTCCTTCAGCAAGTATCTGCACATTCAATACCTTACTGAGCTCGATGATTTGTCGTGTTAACTCTCGATCGATGGTTGTGTTACAAATATTCTCTATCAGTGAGCGATCAACTTTCAGTTTATCCAACGACTGATGGAACTCTTTAATTAAGCTTAATGATGAGTAACCACAACCAAAGTCATCAACCGCAATACTTATTCCCAATTTTTTAACGGCAATAATGTTGTCATTTAGCGCTTTAAGGTTTTTAACGGAAGCTGTTTCGGTGATCTCTAGCTCTATGAGAGAAGTGGGGCATCCTACCTGAGTAATGATGTTTGCCAACCTATCGACAAAAGTACTCATTTCCAGCGTTTTATAAGATAGGTTTATGGCAATTTTAGGCAGGTCAAACTGGGCTGTTTGCCAAGTGACAATTTGACGGCATACATGGGTAATTACCCAGAGATCGAACTCAAAATGCATTCCAATATCTTCTGCAATGCCAACAAAAATATCAGGAGCAACATTGCCTAAACTTGGGTGATTCCATCGTGATAGAGCTTCAAAACCGATAAGTGAACCATCATTGAGATTATATTGTGGCTGATAAAAAACATGAAATAGGCTCTGTTCTATCGCAGTTGGAAACTCATCTATAATCAGTTTGCGAGACAGTATATCTCCGGGGGTTTTAACCGTAGAGAAGCAGTATTTTGAAACACTGTGAGTACTTGATTGAAGCATTGCCGTTTCTGCTGCGATCTCCATGGCATGATAACTTTCATAGAGTGTATTGCGTTCGCTGACACCGATACTAAAAGATTTGCTGATCTGTATGTTGTCTGAAACAGCTAGCGGTGTATCCGCAATGGCACAGAGGTTTTGGCAAATATGCTCAATATAAGATTGAAAGGAGTTAACCGGTAAGTTGTCTTGGTTTTTTACCAAAATACCGAATTTGGCATTATTAAAACGAACCACAAGGCCATATATACCAATGGTCTGTTTGAGTTTTTGGCCGAGTGCTATTAAATAGTCATCACCAATATCAAAGCCATAGCGAAAGTTTATGGTGGAGAAGTTGTCTACGTTAAAAAAAACGATAACAAAGTTGTTTATCGGCGAAGAAGGTAGGTCCATCAAGTAATCCGCTTGAGAGCGAATTGCCCAACCATTAGGTAAATTTGTTATTGGATCGATGGATCTGTTTTCGGTGATCTTAAAACACAGTTGGTAATGAATACCACTTTCGTCAAGGGAACGAAGGTGAACTTTTACCGGCATGGGATAGTGGTATTGATTGCTAAAAGTAGCATGAAATATAAGACTGCTTTTCTCTTGGCTTGCCTGACTTAGTAACTGAACTAACGATGATTGCTCGCGTGGGATAGAAAGCCTATCTTCGATAGGGCAGCCAACCACTTGCAACGGTTTTAGACCAAACTCTTCCGCAAAACTATTGTTGCAGGCCGTCACTAATCCGTTAGATATGACTAAGATAGGTAATAATGTCTCTTCTATCTCATTTAACGTTGAAGCTAGAGCATTTGTCTTTTTCAAAGTCGTTTGGTTTTTTGTCACAGCTAACGCCAGCCCCTTGAGTTTACTTGAGTATGGTATGAAGAGCTTAACACTCGTTCCTATTTAAATTTAGTCAATATTGAGAATTCTTCAATAGCTAATCATCTGTAGAACCTAGAGATTTTTCACTCATTTATCTTAATCGATGAAAAAACTTTATCTTTTGACCAAACACGTTAAACAGGGCTCCCAACACAATCAAACTGCCTCCTAAGTAAGTCCAACCGGATGGGACTTCGCCAAAAAAGATAACCCCCAGAATGATAGAAAAGACAATTTGCACGTACGAGTATGCTGATGCCTTGCCAGCCGCTTGGGTTTGCATGGCTTTGGTTAGCCCAATTTGACCAACTTGTGTGAATATACCAATCAACACCAGAATCAAAGTAATGGACAGGCTAGGCCAAATGAAATTGTCACCGATTAACAGCAGTGAAACCGGTAATGCCACCATTGGGAAATAGAAAATGATGACTGATGGGTCTTCAGTTGTACTCAGTTTTCGGACAATGACATACGCTACCGCACTCAAAAATGCGCCGCAAATGGCTATGATGACGCTCATCATTGGAAGAGCAGAGGCGGAGCTTACTGATAATGTGGGTTTTACCATAGTAAACACCCCTAGCAGACATAATACGATGCAAACTAAGGTGGAGAACTGAACGCGTTCTTTTAAGAATAGTACGGCCAAAAGTGCAGTAAATACTGGATGAATATATTGAAGTATTGTCGCTTCTGCTAACGGTAACGTGGTTACCGCGTAGTAGACGCAAATAAGCGCGATGGTTCCAACCACCCCTCTCAACAATAACAAAGGTCGATTGTTTCCCCAGACAGAGATTCTTTTTCTTTTTACATCAATGTAGCTGATGATGAGTGAAACTAACGCTCTAGCGGCAACAATTTCAAATACTGGGATTCCATACTGGCCGACGTATTTTACACAAGCTGACATCAAGGCAAAGCCGAGAGCGGAAAGGATCATAAAGCGAACCCCAGCGGGGAAGGCACTGTATAATTGGTTAAGCATACTGTTTTCTATAAGGTGGTATCGGGCAGACTTTACCACAGTTGGTTACATTAGCGAGATTCTTTTGGCCTTTTATCCATGTTTTTCATTGCTTAGCGAAGCCCTTAGCTGAAGTCACGTTTGCCGCGGTAGTTAACGGTCTTTTTGCGTCCACTTTTATGTTAGTCATGTCATTGCAGTTTTTTTTGCCTCAACTCGTTATAAACAACGTTAATTGCTATATACTTCGATTACTTTTGTGGTTCAGCCCACATTTACTTCATTTATTACCGAGTACCTCGAATGCCTCAACAGAACATCACCTTTATTGCCGCAGATATGGACGGCACATTACTGGATGAGTTTGGTCAGCTTGACCCGAATTTTTTTAATATGTATCAAAAGCTTGAAGACAATGGAATCATATTTGCAGCTGCATCTGGACGTCAGTATTACAGCCTAATGCAGACATTCTCTTCTATACAAGAGCGTATGATGTTTATTGCTGAAAATGGCACCCTGGTGATGCACAAAGGTAAAGAGCTGTATAGCTGTACGATAACCAAAGAGTCGGTTAAAGCGATTGTTGCGGAATCTCGCTTGATAGAGGGGGCATACATTGTATTGTGCGGCAAGAAATCGGCTTACATTGAAACGCAACAACCTGAAGCCCTTAAAGAGATTCAGAAGTACTATCATCGCTGTGAGTATGTTGATGACCTGCTATCGGTTGATGATGAGTTTATTAAAGTCGCGATTTGTCATTTCTCAGGCTCTGAAGAGAACCTATTCCCTAGCATAAATGCGAAGTTTTCTCATGATCACCAAGTGGTTGTTAGTGCTAAGGTTTGGCTGGATGTCATGAATGCCGAAGCATCAAAAGGGGCGGCGATTCGTCATTTGCAAAGCACTTTACAGTTTACTCATCAACAGACGATGAGTTTTGGTGACTATTTTAATGACATCGAGATGCTGCAAGCCAGTTATCACTCTTATGCGATGGAAAATGCGCATTCAGAAGTAAAGAAACACGCTCGTTTTTCTGCTCCAAGTAATAAAGACTCTGGTGTGATGAAAGTCATTGAACAGTTATTGCTATCTTAATTGGCACATTTAAAAGCAGTAAACAATGGAGTTACAACATGCCAGACAGTAAAAATGATGGTCTGGCATGTTGATTAAATCCATCTCATTCGCAAGGTGGTGCTAGATGAATAAGTGCAAGCCCACCTAACGAGGTTTCACGATACTTCTTATTCATATCTTTTCCCGTTTTGAACATGGTTTCAATTACTTTATCTAACGAAATTAAACACTTGCTTGTCCTTTTAAGTGCCATTCGTGATGCATTAATTGCCTTCATTGCTCCCATGGCATTCCGCTCTATGCACGGTACCTGAACTAACCCTGCAATCGGATCACAGGTCATACCCAATGAATGTTCCATGGCAATTTCAGCGGCCATGCATACTTGTTCATTGCTGCCTCCTCGTAATGCGGTTAACCCAGCGGCGGCCATCGATGAAGAGACACCAATCTCGCCCTGACAGCCGACTTCTGCACCCGAAATAGAGGCGTTCATTTTGTAAAGCATGCCGATAGCACCAGAGACAGCAATAAAATCTTCGATCTGTTTGCTTTTAAGAGGACGAATAAATGTGTGGTAGTAGTTGAGAACAGCCGGAATAACACCTGAAGCGCCATTGGTTGGCGAGGTGATAATTTGTCCACCTGCGGCATTCTCTTCACTTACTGCAAAAGCAAATAGGTTGACCCAATCCATTATTTCCATGGGATCAACTCCGAGAGATTGGTTTGCTTCTAAATGTTTTAGCAGAGCAGGAGCTCGTCTGGTTAAGTGTAAACCACCGTCTAGAATGCCTTCTGTGGTTAAACCGCGTTCAATACAGTGAGACATGATGGTCCAAATTTTGTCGGCCTTTTTTTGGGTGTCCGCTGCGCTACGAAAGGCGAGTTCGTTTCTTAACACCAAGCTACCTATGCTCAAACCATTCTCTTGTGCTCTTAGCAATAGTTCATCTGCGCTAGTAAATGGCAGCTCAACCTCAATGGTTTGATGGTTTTCTGCGCTTTTTAACTGTTTTTCAGTGGCAATAAATCCGCCACCAATAGAGAAGTAACTCTCATTGTCGATAAGCCGACCGTCACTATCATAGGCAGATATCGTCATTGCATTCTCATGTAACGGAAGGCTTTCTTTATTGAACACCACATCATTTTCTATATCGAACTCAATCTGGTAAGTATTATTGAGAATCAGTGTTTTGCTTTTAATACATTGCTGTAATTGTTCGTTCGCCGCAGCGATATCTATCGATTCGGGTGTATTTCCTAATAGTCCTAATATAGAAGCACGATCGGTGTGGTGGCCCTTACCGGTAAGAGAAAGAGAACCATATAGATCCACTTGGATGCGTTTAATGCTTGATAATAAAGCGGCGTTTTTTTCAATAAATTGATGACCAGCAATCATAGGGCCATTGGTGTGCGAACTCGAAGGGCCGACACCAATTTTGTAAATGTCAAAAATAGATAACATGTGTTGTGCCTGTTACATAAGAACTGAACTAAGCCAGCTAGGAATGAAAAAGCAAAGGCCGATAGTAATTAAGGCAAAAACTAGCAGCATACTTTGACTGGTAGAAGGTTTAGAGAATAGTGTTTTTTGTTGTTCGATAAATTGCTGCTGTTGTGTGGTATTGCTTCCCCATAGCGCACTCGCAATGATGGCAAAGAGCAAAAACACGCCAGTACCAATAGGGGCGTACCATGGCCATGCAATGTCGAACAGCCGACAGATAGCGATAGCGATTGTACTGGTGATACTGCCCGCAATAACGCCTTTCTCATTAGCTTTAGAAAAACCTAAACCTAGAACAAATGATCCAAGACGAATACCAACAAATATAGAGGTTAAGCTTGCAATCGTTTTTAACACTGATTCATTGTTGATAGCGCCTAACGCAGGAATAATAACTAAAACAGCAGCGATTAAGCTTAGTTTTCGAGCGATTTTGTCGTAATGATCGGCCGCTTTGTGTGGATTAAAAAAGCGCTTATAGATATCAAAAGTCGCCACTGTCGCGATAGAGTTGTAGGTGGAGTCGAGAGTCGACATTGCTGCTGCCGATAATGCCGACATAATCAAACCGATTACAATTGGGTTTGTATGGTTTAAAACAAAGTCGAGAATAATATTGTTGCTGTTTGCAAACTCTTTACCATCATAAAAAATGAAAAGCAGAACCCCTAGGACGCTGAAGAATAGGTAGATAAAGAATGCACCATAACCACACAGAAGCATCGATTTTTGCGCATTAGCGACATCTTTCGTGGCTAATGTTCTCTGAATTCCATTCCTGAGGATTTGCAAATTATCGGAATGGATAACACCCCTCAAGCTGACTGGATGAGTTACCGGTTATCTTCTTTCCAGCAAGATTTTGCACGATTAGCTAAAGAAGTAGTAAAAATTGTAGTCGGGCAAATTCAAGATAGTGACAGCAGCATGGTTAAGCTTATGATACCGGCGACGCTGGTGAAGAGAGATACATTAAAATAGCTTTTATGTTTTCTAATAAGCTGCGGCTTTTTGTTTACTTGTAAAGTTGCTGAAACTTTTTAGCCCTGATGGCGGTGAATAAACGCCATCATCCCCTGCTTATCTAAATAACCATCGGCTTTTTTATGAGCCCTAAGGTATTGATATGCAGAAATAACAAGTCGGTGTTGCGACTGTTCTTGCTCAGGAATATTTCTGTTTAACACGGCTTCATGAGCCATTAAGTACGCTGGCATATCGACAACTTCCACCTGACGATATAAATAGCCGCATCCAGTAGCAAGCCACTCTAATGAACAGTTAGCTTTCATGGCAATTTGGTTGGCTTTGCTTAAGCTTGGCTCGCTTCCCTTGAGGTATTTGCGGATAAGTGCTTCGCTCATATCTACTCGTCTGGCAAAACCGCTGACACTCTCTTCTCCAATCAACTCTTTTAAACGCTGTGAAAAACTCATAATTTCGTACTCTGGTTCGAACTATCCCCTATTTTGCATTGTGCATTAGTTAAAACAAGCCTAAAGTTGAGCAAAATCGTGGTTTTACTATTAAGGAGTAAATGAATGGTTGCAAAGGTATCAATTGCGCCTCAAGGCCCAGAGTTCTCAGAAATAGTTCAGGGATACTGGAGAATGGCGGAGTGGGGAATGTCTGCTCAGCAGCGTTTGTCATTTTTAAAGCAGCATGTTGAGCTGGGAATTTCTACCGTCGATCATGCTGATATTTATGGTAACTATCAGTGTGAGCAGTTGTTTGGTGAGGCGTTGAAAATAGATCCAAGCATTCGCGAGCAGATACAGATAGTGACTAAATGTGATATTCATTTATGCGGAGATAAAACGCCAGAACGAAAAATCAATCATTACGACACTAGTAAAGCTCATATTCTTCAGTCTGTTGATAACTCTTTATCAAGATTAAATGTTGATAGTATTGATGTTTTGCTTATACATCGTCCAGATGCCCTGATGGATGCAGATGAAGTCGCAGAGGCGTTTAATCAATTAAGCCGTGCGGGAAAAGTAAATCATTTTGGTGTATCTAATCACTCTCCGAGCCAGTTTAACTTACTGCAATCTCGTTTGGATAAGCCTCTGGTGACCAATCAAGTAGAGATAAATCCCATCAATTTTGATGTTACCGAAGATGGAACACTGGATCAGTTGCAGCAGTTGAGAACAAAACCAATGGCGTGGTCTTGTTTAGCGGGTGGTCGCTTAATCTTAGGAACGTCTCAACAAGAACTTGCCATTCGAGAAGAGCTTGAGGCAATTAGAGGTGAGGTTGGAGCAAGCAGTATTGATCAAGTTATTTATGCTTGGATTCGCCGCTTGCCTTCTCACCCTCTGGTTATCCTTGGTTCTGGAAAAATCGAAAGGGTGAAAGCTGCAGTTGACGCGCTTGATATTGAGCTAACTCGAGAGCAATGGTTCCGTATCTGGGTTGCATCGAAAGGACACGGTGTGCCGTAACCTGCATTAGATTAGCGGGTTAACCTATCTTGCCCACTTAATGTGGGCATTTTTATGTCTGGTGGAAACCCCCCATTTCTATAGGCGTTATTTAAATGAGTTTAGTATTCAAGTTGCTCATTGTATGAAAAACAAGCAGGCGGTTAAGTTTTAACATAAACAGTGATTATTATTGCTAACAAACACATTAATACTTCGTTACTTATGTGTATAATCTAATAAACTAAATAACATATTAATAAAAAATCGTTTGATTTATAGATAGTTCTCTTAACGTCACTCTAGCTTTGTCTCAATTTATCCCGATGAATTTTTAAGGTAATTTATGTTAAAACTAAGCTTTAAAGGGGCTCTGCTTGCCTCAATTTCTGTTTTGGTTGCTGTATCAGTGGGAACCGCAAACTATTTGTCTTTTGTTAATGAACGCGATGTTCTTCAAGCAACTATTTATCAAAACACTCAACAAAGAGTAGAAGTAGAAGCCAAGAGAGTAGAGAACTTTATGACGTCTAAGGCGTCAGCTATCCATAATTTGGCAAATGATTATCGAAGTTATCAATACCGTGACAATCATGCAGAGCGAATGAGAGTTGCGAGCTTAGGGGCTGGCGTAAGCAATGTTATGGTTGGCATGCAAAATGGTGATGCTTATGTCTCTTCCAATTTTGATGGCTGGATTGATAACAAGAATCCCTCTTCTTATGACCCAAGAAAAAGACCTTGGTATCAGCAGGCACAAAGTACAGGCCAATTAATTTATACAGAAGCTTACAACGATGCTATGACCGGTGAGCTGATGGTTAGCATTGGCGAAACGTTTGGTTCTGGTGTTGTATTGGCGGATGTCTCTTTAGACGTGCTGAACAAAGCGGTTAAAGATATTAATTTGCCAGGTGCAATAGCAATAATCATTAGTGAGGATACCACTGCATTAGCAAGTACCTTAGATATGGTAAACAATGGTGACAAGTTAACCCAATTTTCATCGCTTAATGAAGTGGCGAATAAAGTCGTAGGCCAATCATCATCAATTGTAGAGTATCAGTTAGACGACAGTGACAAGGTTCTGTTTTCAAAGCGTATAGAGTTAGCGGATAAGAACTGGTATCTGCTTATATCGTTAGATAAGAGCGTGGTTTTTGCCTCTATTGAGGAAGCGAAACACGCGGCATTTATTTCCACTATTATTTATCTGTTTGTCAGTATTGTTTTGGCTCTGCTGATCTTAAATCGCCTCTATCGACCAATACTCGCGCTGAAAAAAACGATACAGAGTTTATCCAGTGGCGATGGTGATCTCACCCAGCGTTTGGAGGTGAACTCCGATGATGATCTAGGGCAAATCGCACAAGGTGTAAATGCGTTTATTGAAAATCTACAAAAAATGATGCTAGAGATAGAAGGTTCGACGGTCAAATTACAAAGTGATGTTGCGGCGTTAACCGCTCAAACACAGAACAATTCTGAGATACTGTCGCAACATGTCGTAGAGACAGAACAGATCGTAGCCGCGATTGAAGAGATGAACTCGACGGCTGAGTCAGTAGCACATCATGCAGCAGAAACGGCGCAATTTACTTCAGAAGCTTCAACGATGAGTGGTGAATCGTTAGAGGTGGTTAGTGGTGCGCAAGCGAAAGTCTCCTCTTTGGTTGCTGAAGTTGAAGATACCGCCAGTAGCATTAACAATATGAGTGATGAGACGAAGGGAATCAGTTCAATCTTAAGTGTGATTGGTGATATTGCGGAGCAGACGAATTTGCTAGCACTGAATGCAGCAATAGAAGCTGCAAGAGCGGGTGAACAAGGTCGAGGGTTTGCGGTAGTTGCAGACGAAGTTCGTGCTTTAGCAAGTCGTACTCAAATCAGTACCGGTGAAATTGAACAAGCGTTGGAGAGTTTGATTCAAGGTAGCCACTCTGTTTCAGAGTCAATGAATGCCACCAAAAATACCTGTAATGAAACATTTGAGAGTACCGAATTGGTAGGCCAGCGTATTAATGGTCTTACAAGTCATATCACTGAAATCCATGATCTTAGTACTCAAATTGCAACGGCGGCAGAAGAGCAGAGCAGTGTGACGCAAGAGGTGAGCCGTAACATGTCTTCAATTAACGACATGGTGAGTCAGCTCAATGCTAACGGTCAAGAAACCTCACTGCAGACAGAAAATATCGCTGTGATCAATGGGCAGATAACACAAGTGGTTGAGAAGTTTAAACTTAGATAAGAGATCGGTTTTTGAGTTATCAAGCGCCCTTTTTATGGGCGCTTGTCTATGGTTTATGCGTAGACTCGCGGCATCGGCCTAGTGACTAGCTGGTGACAATGGAAGACATTACTTTATTCAGTATTCCTACCCAGTAAGGACAAAACTGGCTGCCGCTCGCGTGAGTAATTTCTTGTAATGCGTGGACGATAGGGCGTTTGCGATGAATTTCCTGAGCACGGTCATGGGTCATCGCTTCGAATGCGTCAACGATGGCGATTATTTTGGCGCCATCAGTAATGTTCTCTTGCGTAAGTCCTTTAGGGTAGCCTTTCCCGTCGACTCTTTCATGATGCTCAAGTATAAATTGCTGTGCTTCTGACCAGTGAGGCATCTCTAACAATATATTCGCGCCTCGTTGAATGTGTGTTCGTAACCTATTTATTTCTGTTTCTGATAATTTACTAGACTGTCTTAACAGCGCAATAGGCAATAACGACATACCTACATCATGGAGGTATACCGCTGCTCGTAGCTGATTTTCGTCAATTGGTTTGCCCGCGTATTGATTTAATAATAGTGCCAACTTTAACTGACGTCCGCTGCGGCCTTGCCAGTTATCAATTCTCTGTTCAACCGGTCCCATTAAAGAGTGAAAAAACACCAAATCGGGTTCTACCTCTTGTGCCCAGTCAACTCTAAGATCATCAAATTCATGTGTCACCAGCTTGCTTTCGGTATCTTCTGCAAGGGAAGGCTCTAAGATATGTAAGGTTTGAGTTAAAAGAGCAGGGTGATCTTGGATGTTGTCAGATTTTACTTGGGAAACAACCCGTGTTGCCTGCGCATACATATCCGAGTCATATTCGGCGTATCCTATCTTACCGCAATCATCAACAAAGGCATTCACTTGTTCAAATAGGGTGAGCAATAAATCCGAGATGATACTGTTGTGCTGTATAACCCCTTCTCTCATCATGCCCAATATATCCTCAACGGCAGTGAGTAAAGGTAACAAAGGAGATATTTGAGCAAGACTAATGTCCCCTTTTATGGTGTGTATAGAGCGAAAAAGCTTATCTAACAGCTCGCGGCTGTTTGGCTCGTGCCCCAACATTATCAATGTATTAGCACTGTTTTCACAAAGAACATCAACTTCATCAACCACGTCATAAAATAAATCATCATCTAAATTTTGCGGTATGAATATATCCATTCTCAATGCTCTCTTATTGTCTCTATAGTTGGAAAACCGATCATATGAAACGAGGAAATGTAAAAATTAGTATAACGCACACTGATGTTTTTGGATGTGGCGTTACCTCTAACTATTAGCAAATAGTTGATTAGTTAATGATGAGGTACTCATGAAATGGATACATGCTCATTAATATTTTGAAACAATTACAGTGTAAGTCTTGATACAACTCGGACATTGATTAGTGAGAGATATATAAGAATCGGCCTAGAAAGTTATCCTCAATTACTTATTTAATGGTTGTTTAATGAGAAAAAAAACACTTATCGCACTAATCTCTTCAGCTATTGTGTTAACGGGTTGCGGTGAAAGCAATACCGGTAATCATCAATCTATGGCGCCAATGGTTTCTGTTCAGAATGTTGAAGTGAGCAGCTATAACCGCAACAAACAGTATGTTGGCCGAGTCAGTGCCGTTGACGATGTGACGATTACAGCGCAAGTTTCAGGCTATCTTAAATCTCGTCATTTCGTTGAAGGTGAGATGGTAGAAAAGGGCCAATTGCTGTACCAAATAGAGCCTTCGTCATTTGAAGCGCAACTTGCTAGTGCAAAAGCGTCTATAGCGCAGGCTAATGCTAACTTGAAGAAAGCCAATATGGATTTTGAGCGAGCAGAAAATCTGTTACCTAAGGGGAACATTTCCCAGTCCGAGTTTGATGCATTAACGGCGGCAAAGTTAGGCGCAGAAGCACAGGTTGAGGCCAGTGAAGCGCAAGTTAAATTAGCAGAAGTTAACCTCTCTTATACTAAAATCGTCGCGCCATTTGCAGGAAGAATTAGCGAAAGCTACGCCAGCATCGGTGATTTGATTTCACCTTCATCCGGTATCTTGACCAGCATTGTTAATTTAGACCCAATACACACCAACTTTACAATAAGTGAAAGAGAAAGGCTGATGATGGGGATCGAAAATAGCCAAGGTGATGGGTCAGGTGCCGCCGACAGTATTGATGTGGAAATCATTTTAGAAAACCAACAAAAATTGGACCAAGTAGGGCGATTGGATTTTATTGGCAACCGAATTGATTTACAAACAGGTACGCTGGCGATGCGCGCCATCGTTGAAAACCCAGATTACACCTTGCTTCCGGGGCAGCATGTGAAGATCTCTCTTGTTGAAAAAAATGAAATTGAGGTCATTGTTATTCCGAGAAGAGCAGTGCAAACGGATCTACAAGGAGATTTTGTTATGGCACTGAGAGAGGGAAATGTTGTAGAACGAGTTAATGTTTCTCTTGGTGCTCAAACAGACGCTGGCACCATTGTTCAACAAGGGTTACAGCCACAAGATGTGATTATCACTAAAGGACTTCAACGCATTAGAAACGGTATGGAAGTATCGCTAGATAAGGCCTCAATGGAATTATTGTCAAATAAAGAGGAGTCTTAATATGTTGAGTCGCTTTTTTATAAATAGACCAAAGTTTGCTCTGGTTATTTCCATTATTTTAACCTTAGCTGGGGGCATTGCTTTAACTCAACTGCCTGTGGCTGAGTACCCTAAAATCAGTCCTCCCTCTGTGAGTGTGACTGCTTTCTATACTGGAGCAAGTGCAGAAACGGTAGAGCAAGCGATAGCTGACCCTATTGAAACATCGGTAAACGGCGTTGAAGACATGATCTATATGTCTTCGAAAAGTGCGAATGATGGTTCATATAACCTTAACGTGACTTTTGATGTTGGCACTGATCCTGATATGGCTCAGGTTAATGTGCAAAACCGAGTGTCGCAAATAGAGTCTAAGCTGCCTCAAGAAGTGAGAATGGTTGGGGTTACGGTAAAGAAACGTTCTCCCGACTTATTGATGGTACTGAACTTTTACTCTGAAGATGGCCAGTATGACGATCAGTTTTTGGTCAACTACGTCAATCTCAACATCAAAGATCAACTTGCCAGAGTAGAAGGCATTAGTGAAGTTGGTGTGATTGGTGGCGGCGAATACGCCATGCGGGTTTGGCTCGATCCAGAGAAAATGGCCAGCTTAAATTTAACCACGTCAGATGTTTATGCTTCGTTGGCTGAACAGAATGTTCAAGTTGCAGCGGGTAAAATTGGCGCACCACCATACAATAATGCACAAGAAGTACAGTTTAACTTGGTGACAAAAGGAAGATTAGAGTCTGTTGAAGAGTTTGAAAATGTAGTTCTGCGAGCAAACAATGATGGCTCGGCAATTTATCTTAAGGATGTTGCACGCGTAGAGCTTGGAAAGAAATTTTATGATGGCAATGGACAGTTTAGAGGACAAGAAGCCTCAATTGTCACTCTCTCATTGCAATCGGATGCCAATGCGCTAGAAAGTGGCAAAGCGGTGATGGCGCTGCTCGACAATATGAGCGTGAATTTCCCGCAAGGAATGGTGTATGAAACCAGCTATGACACCACGGTTTTTGTTGAGGAATCGATAAAAGGTGTTGTGAAAACACTGATCGAAGCGATATTGCTCGTTATTGCGGTTACCTATCTATTTTTAGGTAGTGTGAGAGCGACACTGATTCCGGTTGTTGCGATTCCTGTATCGTTAATCGGCACATTCGCATTTATGTTATTAACGGGTTTTACCATTAATACCGTGACCTTGTTTGGGTTGATTCTTGCTATCGGGATTGTGGTGGATGACGCAATATTGGTCATCGAAAATGTCGATACCACGATGCGAAATGATCCTAAATTAACGCCTGCTCAAGCCACATTAAAAGCAATGAAAGAGGTTACGGGGCCAATTATAACGTCTACTTTGGTGTTACTTGCGGTGTTCTTACCCGTTACCATGTTACCGGGAATCACAGGCATCATGTATCGCCAGTTTGCGCTGACTATCTGTATTTCTGTGGTTATTTCTTCAATTAATGCCTTAACCTTATCTCCTGCAATGTGTTCATTGGTTCTTAAACAAGGAGGAGGCAATACCGCCAACTGGTTTAAAGCCTTTAACCGTGGTTTGGACAAAGTCACTAGTCAGTATGGCAAGGTCGCGGGCTTTTTGGTCAAGAAAACCGTATTACTTGCGGCGTTCTTTGCCCTAGCTGTTGCTGCGGTATCGTTCCTAAGTAGCAACACATCAACGGCGTTTGTTCCACAAGAAGATAAAGGCATTTTGCTAGTAAATGTGCAGTTACCGGATTCTGCTTCTCTATCGCGAACAGAAGAAGTGAGCGCCAAGTTGATGTCAATAGTCGAGCAAGAGCCGGGTATTGATGGTGTAACGGTTGCTAATGGCTATGCCTTTATGACGGGAGCTGCAGCGTCAAATGGAGCATCGTTGTTTATTAAGCTTAAGAGCTGGCAAGAGAGAAATGATCTGCAAGGTGATCATTCGTCATTTGCTATCTCGCAGCGTATTAATGCCAAAGCCGCCATTGAGATGCCAGAAGCGATGGTATTTGCCATGGGTCCTCCCGCGGTACCGGGAATGGGAGCCGCTTCCGGGTTTGAATTTGTACTGGAAGACACTTTAGGTCGTAGCCGTACGGATTTGGCACAAGTTATGGCGGAAGTGATTGAAGAGGCCAATAAGCAACCGGAGATACAGTATACGTTCAGTACCTTTAGAGCCAATGTGCCTCACTATTATCTGGATATTGATCGAGAGAAAGCGAAGCAGTTAGGGGTGTCGCTAGGCGAGATATTCCAAACTTTACAGGGAAATCTAGGTTCCATATATGTGAATGATTTCACTATGTTTGGTAAGAACTTTAGAGTGACAATGCAAGCGGACAGCGAGTATAGAAACAGCATGGAAGAGCTGAGCCGTTTTCACGTTCGTTCAGCGTCTAACGATATGGTACCGCTGAGTACTCTGGTGAGTTACCAGCAAGTGTTTGAGCCCGATGTTGCTTGGCGTTATAACATGTATCGTTCTGCTGTTATTCAGGGACAGCCTGCTGATGGCTACTCCAGTGGTGATGCTATCGCTGCGATGGAAAGAGCGGCAAAAGAGGTACTGCCTCAAGGTTATCAATACGAATGGACAGGCATGGCGTATCAAGAGGTGAAAGCGGGTAACCAAGCTATCTACGCGTTTGCATTGGCTTTGATATTTATTTATCTCTTTATGGTTGCTCAGTACGAAAGTTGGAGTATTCCGATCGCCATTATATTGGTGGTGCCCGTTGCGACTTTGGGGTCCTTTATTGCAATCAATATCGCCGGCATTCCACTTAACCTGTATGCACAAATAGGCTTAGTACTGCTCATCGCGTTGGCGGCTAAAAATGCGATTTTGATTGTAGAGTTTGCCAAGAATGAACGGGAAGAGAACAATATGGCCGTTGAAGATGCAGCCGTAAAAGGTGGAACCTTGCGTTTTCGTGCCGTGAATATGACCTCTTGGTCGTTTATATTGGGTATTACACCATTGATATTTGCGTCAGGGGCAGGGCATATCAGTCAGAACTCGTTAGGAGTATCATTAACAGGTGGGTTGTTATGTGTGTTGCTGGCGGGAACGTTCCTCATTCCCGGTTTCTATGCTTTGATACAGAAGCGGAGAGAGAAAATACATGGTGGCAATACCAAGCTTGTGAAATTGGAAGAAGCAGAATAGTCATAATGAAAAGCCGCGACATAGGTCGCGGCTTTAGTGTGATCAAAACAAGGCTGCTATTAAAGTTCTTTGTTCTCTATCTTCTCTGCGCCACGCAACATCGCTTGTACTAACTCTGTAGCATCAAATTTTTCCAGTGCTTCGTGAGCACCAACTTGGTGCGCTCTATCTGCACTCATTTCACTGGATAATGACGTGTGCAATATACGGTATGTATGAGACAACTGTGGATCATTTTGTACTTCAAATGCCAACTCATAGCCATCTAACCCGGGCATTTCAATGTCACTAACCAGCAGCTCAACTGGATTGTTCTCTTGTGCAAATTTACGCATGAGCTCTAAGGCGTCTAAACCGTTTTTACACACAGAGTAAGAGATATTAATACTGTCCAGAGCATCAGAAAGTTGCTTACGTGCAATACCTGAGTCATCCACGAGCAAAATATTGATAGGTTTTAAACGTTCTCTTTCGACATCTGTCAGGATAGGAATACGAGCTGATGCGTCTTGCGGGTAGATTTTCGACAACAGCAGTTCCACGTCAAGCATCTGAACAATAGAGTCATTGTGTCGAGTGATTCCGGTAACGAAGACATTTCTGCCTGCGGTTTCAGGTGATGGTTCGATAGCGTGCCAATCACAGTCAATGATTTTATCTATACTTCTCACCATAAAAGCAACAACAGTCCGTAAGCAGTCCGTCACGATAAGATAGCTATTCTGATACTCTTCCGCAGGAATGGCTCTAAAGCCGATAGCGGCAGCCATATCAATAACCGGAACAGTTAAATCACGAATAGTTACCGTACCAATAACATGATGATGAGAGTGTGGTATTTGAGTGGTCTTGGTAAACGGGACTATCTCTCTGACTTTTAGGGTTCCTATAGCAAAACTCTGTTGATTTAAAGAGAGTTTAAATAGCAGCATACCTTGGGATTGGTTAGCCTTGCTTTTCATATCAAAATCCTAACTAGTTAGCGAGATCTGTCTGTCGAATAGGGGAATATTAGTGGGTGATTTGATTGTCAATACGATGAATCTTATTAACTCATACCGTATTATCACCTGAATACTAGTATATTCCCTTACATTGGTTATTTGAATACTTTTTATCGGCAATATGCTGAAGAAGTTGAGCTAATCCGTTAAAATTACTTAAAATGATTAGATACAGGAAAAAATCATGGCAAGAACTGCTGCTGCTCTCCATATTCTGGTAAAACATGAAGCTCAGGCGAATGACATTTTAAAACAGCTAAAAAAAGGTGCTAAGTTCCATTTACTGGCAAAAAAATACTCCACTTGTCCATCTGGGAAAAAAGGTGGCGATTTGGGGGAGTTTCGTCAAGGTGCAATGGTTCCACAGTTTGATAAAGCGGTGTTTCGTAATGAGGTTTTAACCCCATTTATCGTTAAAACTAAGTTCGGTTATCACGTAGTGAAAACGTTGTGGAAGACATAGTGAGCTAATAATAAAAGAGAAGTGAGATTAACGTCGCCCTTTGATAGAGCTCTTTACTTAACATGTTGACGCTTTTAGATAGAACAAAACGGCTACTCGAAAGATCAATTAGCCTTCGTAATGGATTTAACCCAATTGAGTACTTTATTGGACCATTGCGGTGATGGCACCGTTTCTTTGCCGTGATAGAAACTGGCGATAAGCTCTGTGCGGATCTCTTGACTGTGTGCTCGTAGAGCTTTAGACAGGAGTTCTGCGGTCTGGGTTGCATGATCATTCGCCAAGCTAAAGTCCATGTCGAGGTTGCCTTGTAGCATCAACCAGAGCTTAGTGATTAACGACAGCTCTATAACTGAATCAGCATTCAGTTTATCAGACTGTTTGCTTCCGACTGCGTTAGCAAACACATCATGCATAGCAGTAATTGCGTCCAGTTGAGATTCTAAAGTATGGGTCGCTTCTACATGCTGTTTGGTTAACAGGCCAAGAAGTAATAGCTGAGGATTCTGGTCGCTTTTTTTATTACAAACAGCATCAAAAAAGGCGGCCTGTTTTTCGATAAACTGTGCGAATAACTTGGCTTCTTTATCTGATAGATGAAGCGTATCCACTCCAGCAATTTCAAGTTGCTGCTTTAAACTACTGACGATGATTTCACGCATCAACACCTACTCCTTCAATGTTTGCCACGTTACTTCACACTCACCTTTTGCTGCTGAAATGTAAGCAGAGTTACCCGTAAGCATAACGGAAATATCCATGGTTCTTTCAATCAGCTCTGCAAGTTGCGATATCTCGGAATGATCGAACTGAAAAACTGAAGCATCAAGCATGTTAAGTTTAGCTGAGTTTTGTGTCCACCAAACAGATGATTTGCTATTAAAGCTATAGATAAGCACTTTTTTGGCCAATCGGGTAGATTTCTTTACCCTTTCTGGATCAGGCTCACCAATATCTATCCAAAGTTGTAACTGTTCATCAAGTGTCTTACACCAAATATCCGGCTCTTCAATGGTAGATAGGCCTTTAGTGAAGGTAAGCTCAGGAGAGGCATTGAGACAGTACGCAAGTACTCTGGTCATCATTCGTTGGTGAGTCTCTGATGGATGCAGAGCAGTGGTTAAGCTGATTGAATCATAATAATCGCGATTTAAATCGGTAAGGGCGATTCGGAACTTAAAAATGGTCGGTTTTAAAGCCATGGTGGTAGTTTCTCTTAGCTTTGATCTTAAGGAAGATATAGCTTGTTAGTTTGGATGCGACTCAATTTTGCTTCTGCGCATTGGGGACGAGACAGTGAAACAGAGACAAAAAAATAGCCAGTCGTGAAGACTGGCTATAAAATTTTTAGCGATGTATCAAAACCAAATTAAACAGGTTTGATGTTCTCAGCTTGTGGGCCTTTTTGGCCTTGAGTTACAGTGAACTCAACTTTTTGACCTTCAGCAAGAGTACGGAAGCCGTCAGATTGGATTGCGCTGAAATGAGCGAATACGTCTGGGCCGTTTTCTTGTTGAATGAAACCGAAACCTTTAGTTTCGTTAAACCATTTTACTGTACCAGTCACTGTGTTGGACATAGTCTTAATTCCTAATAAAAATTGTGTTGATCCCTTATGGGAAAATTTAGATAGCGCGGAAAAAATAGATTGCTATTTAGTTACAACACGGCGGAGAGTTTTGAGCTGACCAACGACTTACTTGTAAATCCTAAAACAAAAGCTTTTCTTTCTAGCCGTTTGGGAGCTTAAATCAATATCGTAGGAAGTCAACGAATATTAGGTGAACTTTATGTAATTACTGGACTATTTTACAAAAAAGATGCATTTTTTTGATTTAAATAACATTTTTCAATTGTGATTTTGTAATGATTCTCTTCTGAATGTGGCTAATTACAAGCTCATTATTTGGTCAATGAGGCATATTCGCTAATTTTTTGCGGAAAAAGCAGAACAATATAGTCTAGCAACGAGGATAAAGAGTGTTGAAAGATGTAAATGTGACTTTAGCGTAATTGACTCAGGTCACATTCACAAAATGTGACTTTATCTGCTCACTGTCCATGGGAAAAATAACAGTTAATTATCAAAACCACTGTTAATGTAAGTAATCGTGATGATGTTCACTAAACTAGAAACTTTTCAAAGACTTGAAGAGTGTCGCCATTCATTGGATAAAAACTCTCTAGGGTGTTGAACTGTATGGCATTCAGTTTTTAGTTCTATGGTGAAATGCTGCTTATTTATTAATTCCACGTCATTTGCGTGTTAGTAATTTTGATATTAATCAAATTAACTATTTCTAGGCTATGCGACACTTTTTCTTGTCGTTAGTGCATACCTTAGAGATAAGGTTAAAAGTGAATTAGGTGAAAATCCTAAACTGTACCCGCAACTGTAAATGATGTTTTGTCTGTAGTGCAAAATCATCATAAGTCAGAACCTGCTAACAACAAGACACTCCAATAGTCTGGGCGGGATCACTCAGTAATTGAAAATTATTGCCATGGCGCGCATAGATTTATTGGGGATACAAAGTAACTTGATGAAGTTATTTCGCAATAAAATCAGATATCTAGATAACGAAATATCAAGATAGCCATACATTAAGGTAACGATGCAATGGGCAGTCAGGCAATAACCTTCTCTTTTGACATAAATAGAGTGGCAGTATTAAGCAACTCGTCACTATCTATATCTGTCTTGTGGCAAAAGCATCATATGGCCATATTTGCGGCCATCCCAATTTTCTTTGTTTAACTAAGCGGTACATCTCGTGGGAAGACTAAAGCGTTCTGCCAGTAAAACAGAGCTGCGCGGTGGATACACCACGGGAGCATGTGCGGCAGCGGCAGCGCGAGCGGCAGTGAGATATCTTATTCATGGACAACCATTTAAGGATATTGAAATACAACTGCCAAATAGAGAGTTTGTTACCTTTGCATTAGCACGCCTTGAAGGGTCGGATGAAGTTATTGCTGGAGTGGTTAAAGACGCTGGCGATGACCCTGATTGTACTCATGGTATTGAAATTCAATGTATTGCTAGAAAAACCAGAGGGAGCGGCATCTCTTTGATTGGCGGCAAAGGCGTTGCGGTCGTTACATTGCCCGGTTTAGAGCTACCAGTGGGGCAACCTGCTATTAATCCGGTACCAAAGCGCAATATTCTAGAGATGGCAGCCTTGGAGTGGACACAAACAGAGAATAATCGCGATATACAGTTTGGATTAGAGCTGGAAATCTGTGTTCCCAAGGGGGAAGAGGTTGCTAAAGAGACCATCAGTGAAAGACTAGGGTTGATAGGTGGAATATCGATTCTGGGTACCAGAGGAACGGTAAAACCGTACTCCACCTCAGCGTTTTCGGCTTCAGTGAGACAATCGATTCAGATCGCGCAAGCCAATCATCACCATCATGTGGTATTAACCACCGGCAGTCGTTCGGAACAAGCTGCTATGGCATTGCTGCCACAACTTTCAACTATGGCATTTATTCAGGCGGGCGATTTTCTGGGCGTAGGACTCAGAGCATCGAAGCGCTATGCACTACAAAGAGTCACCATGGTTGCCATGATAGGAAAAATGGCCAAGTTGGTGTCCGGTCGAATGATGACACACGTCTCTGGGCATGCCATAGATTTTACCCGTTTAGCTGATATTGCCAGTGAAGAGGGAATATCTGAGCCACTTTGTAGACAAATTGAACAGGCCAATACTGGTCGACATGTTCTAGACCTATTGAGGGGGAAAGAGCATGGCCACTACTTCACCCGCTTATGTCAGGAAACGCATCAACACGCTATGGCGTATACCACGGATGCACTGCAAATCAACGTGCTACTTATTGATTTTGATGGAAGCTTGTTAGCTTGCTATCCAGAAGAAAGAGTTGATATTGCTGATCGGTTGACGGAATGAGCCGATCGAGTAACGACTCGATAATAATAACTAAGGTAGAAAATAGATGGACAAAATGAAACAGATGACCCGTCAAGGGCGACAAATAGAAGAAGGTTCATTTTCGATTATCGATCGTGAAATTAACGAGATTCATGGCGGGCATAGCTTTCAGGATAATCAATGGCAAGCGGTTAGACGTGCCATTCATACTACTGGTGACTTTGAGTTTTCTTCTCTGTTTCGATTCAGTGAAGGAGCGGTTGAGAAAGGCATAGAAGCCATAAAGGCAGGGTGCCCGATTGTTAGTGATGTCACCATGATCACCAGTGGATTGAGCGCCCAAAGGTTGTCAGTGTATGGCAACAAGACTCACTGTTTTATCGGTGATGATGATGTTATCGCAACAGCGAAAGAACGGGGTGATACGCGTGCCATTTGGTCTATGCGCAAAGCAAGAGATGCTGGGCTATTGGATGGCGCGATTATTGGTATTGGTAATGCGCCTACCGCTCTGTTTGAAGTATTAGAGATGGTGGCGAACAAAGAGATTAATCCTGCTTTGATTATTGGTATTCCTGTTGGGTTTGTTAAAGCGGTAGAGTCAAAACAAGCGTTAATTGAACAAAGTAGCGTAGCGTATATTGCCAGCGTTGGCCGTAAAGGTGGAAGTCCAATTGTCGTCTCAACCATTCATGCGCTATTGGCACAAAGCGTATGATCAGAATAACCGTAGTCGGAGTACCTGAAGATGGATGCATGAGCCTATCCAGCCGAGCGGTGAGCGCGGTTACTCAGGCAAGAGTCGTTGCAGGGCATGCAAGGCATCTAGATTGGTTTCCTCAATACCAAGGTGCATTTTTAGATATGTCACAAGGCTTCTCATCCTGGCTCAGTCAAGTTATCGACGAGAGCGAAGAGGGAGGGGTTGTTGTACTGGCCTCCGGCGACCCACTGTTCTTTGGAATTGGTTCTACACTGCTTAAAAAAGTAGCCAGTGAGGAGCTCGCTTTTATTCCGTCTTCGAGCTCCGCTCAGTTGGCCTTTTCCCGACTGGCTCTACCTTGGTCTGATGCGCAGTTTTTATCGTTTCATGGTCGAGAACTGCAGGGTGTTGTCAGCCGATTACAGCAAGGTGATCTGTTTGCTATCTTGACCGACGGTAAGAATACACCGCAAGTGATCGCGCAACACCTTCAAACGTTTAACGAGAATCACTGGCAGTTGTCTGTTTGCGAACAGCTAGGGGGCAGTAGGGAGAAAATTACCACGCTAACCGTCGCGGAATTAGCGAGTTCTACCGAGCGATTTGATGAGCTAAATATTCTGGTGGCAAAACGTGGTGAACGGACGTACTGGGGAGGGCAGGGACAGTTCTCCGATGACGAGAGCTTTGCTAAGCGTGTCCCGCATAAAGGCTTAATCACCAAGCAGTCAGTGCGACATTTAGTACTCTGCCAGCTGCGACTCAATCGACATCATGTGATGTGGGATATAGGGGCAGGATCGGGATCTGTTGCGATTGAAGCCGCGAAGCAGTGCTGGAAAAAACAGGTATTTGCTGTGGAATGTAACAGTGATTGTTTTGATGCTATTGAGGATAATCTCCACGTTCACGGCACAGATAATCTCCAGTTAGTCAAAGAGAAAGCTCCTCAAGCTCTATTGGAACTCCCTTCACCCAATGCCGTTTTTGTCGGGGGTAGCCGCGGAGAGATGGAGAATATTTTGTCTTTCGTATGGCATAAATTGCTACCAAATGGGCGCTTAGTGGTCTCTGCGGTGACATTAGATACCGTGGCTGAAGTGTATCAGTGGAGTAAGCAGCAAAAACTCAATATGGACGTTCAGTTGGTTAATATCTCACAAACTCAACCGCTTGCTCATTACATGCGGTATCAGGCAGAAAATCCGATTCACCTATTTACATTTACAAAACCAATGTCGCTAGAGCAATCCTCAGCTACAGAAAATTAATATCCGAATAGATTGGAGAGAAAAAGATGAAAACTATTACAAAAGGCCAATTATATTCAGTTGGAGTTGGGACAGGGGATAGTGAGCTTTTAACACTAAAAGCCGCAAGACTTATTCAGCAAGCAGACATTATTGCTATTCCAGAAAAAAATAAAGGTCAAGCTGACTCGTTTGCGTGGGAGATTGTGTCAGGAGCGATCAACGAGTCGGATATAGCGGGAGAGAAGTGCTTTTTGCACTTTCCAATGACCCGAGATGCATCGATCAATGTTCCAGCATGGCAAACAGCCGCAAGGGAAATATTCGATCATATTGAAAACGGAAAATCCGTTGTGTTTGTTACTGAAGGTGATCCTTCAGTATTTAGCACTTGGGCTTATATTCAAGAAGAGTTACAACAGTTGGCTCCGCATATTGAGCCGATTATTGTTCCGGCTGTCACTTCAATTACTGCGGTTCCTGCCGCGACTAAAATCCCTCTAGCTGACGGCCAAGAACGCTTTTGTGTGGTTCCCGCGACTTATGGTATCGAGTGTCTTTCTCAGTTGGTGAAGGAGTTTGACACCATTATGTTGATCAAAGCAGGGCGAATGATCCCTGCTCTGATTGCCAAACTAGAAGAATTGGATATTTTAGACTGTGCTACCTATGTCTCTCATGCCAGTTGTGAACAGCAGCAGATCTATAGCAATTTGAAGGAGGTTCCTGAAGGGCACCGCTATTTCTCTATGGTTCAGCTATCTATTCGTTCTCGTCGGGGCATTCTACGGGGCAATGGTGTAGACGGCTCAGTGGCTAAGGTTGACTAGCATGAACATTGCCATATATGCCATTACCAAACATGGCGCAAAGCATGCGCGTCGGTTAAAGCAGGAGTTACCCTATTCTCAGCTGTTTGTCGCAGAAGTAGGGCGGCAGGAAGGAGATCAGTCACAACTGCTTAGTTTTCCTCTTTCGACGTTTGTAGAGCAACAGTTTGCACATTTTGATGCGCATATATTTATCTGCGCCACTGGAATTGTCAGCCGTGTCATTTCGCCATTAATTGTCGATAAGCGAACGGATCCGGCAGTGGTGACTCTTGATGAGCAAGCCAACTTTGCTATCTCGCTGTTATCGGGTCACCGTGGTGGTGCCAATGCATTAACGGAACGAGTGGCACATATCGTGAAGGCGACGGCAGTGATCACAACCGCCTCAGATGTGTCTGAAAGTGTTTCTGTGGATATGTTAGGCGCTCCGTTTGGTTGGCAACTGGACAGTAAAACGGAACAACACATTACGGGTGTCTCTGCTGCGGTGATCAATGATCAGCCGGTTGTTATTGTGCAGCAAGCGGGAGAGAGAAAGTGGTGGAAGTATGACAAACGTATGCCTGCGCACATTGTTTGTCACAATACTGTTGAAGGTATCAATCCCTCTGATTTTCAAGGGGCGATTGTCATTAGCGATCAGCTAGACGTTTCTATCCCAAATTGGCAAAAAGAGTGGGTGTTGTGGCGTCCAAAATCCTTGGTGCTAGGCATAGGATGTGACAGAAATACACCAGCCTCAGTGATCAAAGAGGGTTTAGCGCAGTTTAGCCAGCAGTTTAACCTTAGCCTCGACTCAGTAGCGGCTCTTTCGAGTATCGATCTGAAAAGTGATGAGCAGGGGATTATTACGGTTGCAGAACAGAATCAATGGTCATTTGATACCTTCGCGCCTGCCGTTCTTGATAGTGCAGAAGGCATTGAAAACCCGTCGGAATATGTCAAAAAAGTCACTGGGAGCCAGTCGGTTGCTGAAGCGGCCGCATTAACGCTAAGTAAAACTAACTCGTTAGTGGTTGCGAAGTGGGTGTTTAAGCAGGATGGTTACAACATGACCTTAGCCTGCTGTCGTCGCGAATTTAGTGAGTCTCTTGTTCAGCAGAACAGAAAAAACTGGTTAAACAAAAAACGTCACCACGGGCACGGTGCTAAACCAGAGCCGATAAAACTGAACGCCTATGGAAACGAAGTCGTTGAGGGTTATCAATGTAAACCTAAACATGTAGACCTCAATCGACCCATGCTTTATCACAGTCACCACATTTTACTTTGCGAAGGCGGCCGATGTGCTAAGGCGGGCAGTAAAAATCTCGCCCATGAACTGAGAACGTTATTGAAAGAGATGGGACTTGGTGCCGGAAATAAACGTATCAAAATCTCCCGTACCATGTGCGCAGGAGCATGCAGAAATCGAGCAACCATGGTGATATATCAACGTCATGAGCAAGGGCAAGCCGCCATTAATGACGGACTCTGGCTAAAAAATATTGAAGAAATATCAGAAGATAAATGGCGAGTTGTTTTCAATGCTCTGGCTGATAATACGCCATTACATCAACGACTTGGTGATGAGCATTTTGCGGTGATTGCCCCAGCAGAAGAGTTACAGACTACAGCCCAAATTGAAGAGACATCATCGGATAATTCATCGTTAGAAGAGCGTTCAGCACAACAGGAATCAGCAAATGGCTAAATTATTTTTGGTGGGCTTAGGGCCCGGCAGTTTGGAACACATGTCAGTTAAAGCTCAGCAGGTTATTAAGAGTGTTGATGTTGTGGTGGGTTACGGTTTATACGTTAAGTTGATTCAACCTCTGCTTACCGACCAGACATTGGTGCGTAGTGGCATGACAAAAGAGTGGCAAAGGGCGGATAGCGCAATAAAGCAGGTTCAAGAAGGAAAGAATGTCGCACTCGTGTGCTCTGGTGATGCGGGTATGTACGCCATGGCTCCACTGATATTTGAACTTATCTCGTCACAATCATTGGATATTTCAGTTGAAACGGTTCCCGGTATAACCGCAGCCAACGCTTGTGCGTCTTTGGTTGGGGCTCCACTTGGCCATGATAGCTGCACAATTTCCCTGTCCGATTTACTTACGCCGTGGCCTGTGATTATCAAGCGTATAAAAGCGGCTGCGGAAGCGGATTTCGCGATTACTTTTTACAACCCTAGATCGCGGAAACGTCAAAACCATATCGTCGAAGCGAGAGATATCTTATTGCAGCATCGCAGCAAAGAGACGCCTGTAGCGGTGGTGAATGCAGCATATAGAGATGAACAGTCGGTTCAGCTATCAACATTAGAACATTTCGTTGAGTTAGAGTTTGCCATGAATGCGGCGGTTATTGTTGGTAATAGCAGCAGCTATCGATTTGATGATTGGATAGTGACTCCAAGAGGGTATAACAAAAAATACTCACTAGAAGATGGCGCAACCAAGCAAGGGCAACGTGCGGGACAAGCACTAAAAAATATAGAACAACAAGAAACTGGAGAAGCAGTATGACCGTTTATTTCATTGGAGCAGGCCCCGGAGATCCGGACCTAATTACTGTTAAAGGTGCCAAACTAGTGGAGAGCTGTCCTGTTGTACTCTACACCGGCAGTCTAGTACCTAAAGCGGTTATAGAGAGAGCTAGACCTGATGCGTTGGTTTTAAACTCAGCCGATATGGATTTAGACGCCATTACCGCGGTTTACACCACAGCTCAAAAAGAGGGACATGATGTAGCCCGAGTGCAGACAGGGGATTTGTCTATCTATTCATCACTTGCCGAGCAGACTAGACGCTTAAACGATCTAGGCATTGACTGGAAAGTCATTCCTGGTGTCTCTTCATTTCAAGCGTCCGCTGCGGCCTTGGGACAAGAATTGACCTTACCAGAAGAGTGCCAAACCATCATTCTTTCAAGAGCATCAGGCCGCACTCCTGTACCAGACAAAGAGAACTTAAAATCCTTGGCTGCTCACGAAGCGACCTTATGCCTGTTTTTAAGTGCGACTTTGATCCGCAAAGTGGTCAGAGAGTTAAGTGATGTGTATCCGCAAACTTGGCCGGTAGCGGTGGTGGAGAAGGCGTCTCACCCAGAGCAGCGTATACTTCGTGGTACGCTGGCAGATATCGCAGACAAGATGCATGAAGCCAATATCCGTTCTACCGCCATGATAATCGTGAGCAAGGTTTTTGCTATTGATGATTTTGTCGACTCCAAGCTGTATGACCCAAGCTTTTCTCACGCTTGTCGAAAGGCCACCGTTGCTACGGTAACAGCAGATAAGGAGCAGGAGGTCACTCATGACTAACGGTAAGGTGTACCTTATTGGCGCAGGTCCCGGGGATCCCGCGCTACTGACTTGTAAAGCAAAGCAACTGTTATCGGAATGCGATGTAGTCTGTTATGACAAACTGGTTAGTGCGGCAATCTTAGCCAGCGTTCCTGCTCACGTTAAGTTGCATCAAGTTGGTTATCGTGGTTATCAGAACTGCCATATTAATTATGGAATGCATCCTGATGTGATGGAGTACGCTTTAGCAGGGAAGACGGTTGCGCGTTTAAAAGCGGGTGACCCATGTATATTCGGCCGTACAACGGAAGAGTGTAAAGAGCTGATTGATAACGATATCGCCTATGAAATTGTCCCCGGTATAACCGCAGCACTGGGCGCTGCCGCTTATTCAGGTTTTCCATTAACCAGCGGTGGCGTAGCGTCTAGCGTTACTTTTATTAGTGGTCATCAGCATTTGAAAGCGATGGAGTCATGGAAATCGGAGCAGGATACCGGTGGCACTGTCGTGCTCTATATGGGAGCAAAAAAACTGACAGAGCATGCTAAAAATCTGATTGAGAGTGGTCGTAACCCCAATACCCCTGTGGCACTTATCTCATCCGCCACCAGTGCGGACCATCAATGTATTACTGGTACCTTGGAAAATATTGGTGAACGAGTGAACCGTTCTCCTCAATCGGGACCAGCTTTAGTGGTGATCGGAGACGTTGTTACCCAAGCAGAGCAGTTAGATTGGCGTAAGCATTTGCCATTAGCTGGGCAACGTTTTTTGATATGTGGTCAGCATGAAGATAAGCGGGCATTGAAAAACAGTGGAGCAGAAGTCATTGATATCGACTATTTGCCGACGGACAGTTTTATCGATGCTGAAGAGTTAGCGTTTTTTCAAATCCAAAAAGAGTTGGCATTTGAAGATTTAGCAACGTTTAAATTGTGGTGGCAATCGTTACGAGAAAATCGTTGGGATATTCGCCAGTTCTCTATGCCTATTTGCAGTGATGATAAACATGTGGTGAAAGCTCTGGCGGATCTCGCCATAAATGCTCAGCCCATCAGCAAACAGTCAATGATATTGACCTTAGAGCACAATAAAGTGTTTGAGAGCCAGCAAAATTACTATCAAATTGGTCGCCGTCATAGCCAGCCACTAGAGTATGCACTGCCGAATATCGATTGGTTGTTAGTGGATGATATCGCCGTGGCTCAATCCATTGTAGAGCATCATGCTGATGCATTAACTCAAGCAAAAACTGTCCCTTTGAATGAAAACGCAAGGTTGTGGGCAATCGATCAAGGCTTACTGCTTGATGATTCGCAGCATGCCGTTATCAATGAGAGTCGTTTTGAAGAGGGTGACGAGCTATCTACTCGTCAGTTACGGACAAATTGTGCTGATGTTGCTTGATGTAATGAATCCGTCATTAACGGGTGATGTGGCAATTGTCCTCATTGCCATTAGCGTACCTGTTGCTCTTTGGCTGGATAAACTGCTGGGAGAGCCAAGTCGCTATCATCCATTAGTTGGCTTTGGCTGGTGGGCGAGTAAAGTTGAAGATAGTTGTCGAAAGATAACCTTTGTGTCCCCTTTAGTTCAAGGCTGTCTAGCTTGGGTGATTGCTGTGGTTCCATTGGTTGTGATCACTCTGCTGATATCGGTTAAGTTAGCGAACATCCACATTATGCTGTGGTTTGTGTTCAATACACTTATTGGCTATCTGGCACTGGGCGGTACAAGTTTGATTCAACATGCGGATAATATTTATCAGCCGTTAAAAACCGGTGATTTAGAGAGCGCCAGATATCAACTCTCTATGATTGTTAGCCGTAATACCGAGCAGATGAACGAGAAAGAGATCGTCTCTTCTACGGTGGAATCAGTATTAGAGAACGGCAACGATGCGGTCTTTGCGCCGATGGTATGGATGGTATTGCTCGGTGCTCCGGGTGCGGTGCTGTTAAGGCTAGCAAACACGTTAGATGCCATGTGGGGATATAAAACAGAACACTATTTACTGTTTGGTCGGTGTAGCGCCAAAATCGATGATCTGCTTGGTTGGTTACCTGCAAGGCTAACGGCCATAGTGTACGCCTTTCAAGGGGACATTAAGCAGGGTTTCCATTGCTGGAAGCATCAGGCGAAACAGTGTGCCAGTCCTAATGGTGGCGTTGTGATGACCACGGGAGCGGGCAGTTTAAATATAAAAATAGGTGGGCCCACCTACTACCATGGTGTGTTACATGATAAGAAGGTGATGGGAGTGGGAGAGGTCGCTGACTGGCGAGCCATCTTTAAAGCCAATCAGTTGGTGACGAGAGGAAGCATGACATTGAGTTACATTTGGTTAGTCACAGTATTGGTTGGAGTCTCCTAAATGGCGATGACTCATGGTGGAAATTTGCTTGCCATAGCAAAACAGATGAACAGCGATGTGAGTGAATGGTTGGACTTATCAACAGGTGTCAGCCCCTTTACTTATCCGATGACAGAGATGCCCGAACAGTGCTGGAATCGATTACCTGAACAGTATGATGGCTTAGAGCAAGCGGCGAAGCACTATTATGCTGCCTCAATTGAACCTTTAGTTGTCGCGGGCTCTCAAGCAGCCATTATGGCTTTACCCGCTTGCATCACTAAACAACTTGGTTATTGCGGAGTTATCGCGATTCCTCGGGTGGGTTATAAGGAGCATCAGCATGCTTGGCAATCTTTTCATTATTTTGATCAGGCTTGGCAAATAGAGTTCTATGATGATTATCCTAGCGAACAGCAGATAGAAAGATCGGATGTTGTGTTGATGATTAACCCTAACAACCCAACAGGTGTGCTTCATAGCCAACAACAGATGCAGCAACTTGCTGAAACTATGCAGAGTAAAAACGGCTTTGTAATTGTTGATGAAGCGTTCGGTGACAGTGTTGAAAATGGCTCTCTGTTACCGGTTACTTCTTCGTTTGATCACTGCGTAGTATTGCGCTCTGTCGGCAAATTTTTTGGTCTGGCAGGTGCAAGAGTCGGATTCCTGTTTGCGGGTGATAAATTGCTAGAGATTGTGCAAGAGTATTTAGGCCCATGGACGGTAACTGGGCCAAGCCGCTGGGTTGTTCGTCAGGCATTACAAGATACTTCTTGGCAGGTGCAGAACCGGATTCGGTTGAATGAGCAGATGAAGAAGTTACGAAAGCTACTTGAGTTGTACCCTTTAGCTGATCATTTTTCCATCAACCCGTCATCAGCAGGAAATAGAGCTCCGGTAGATAGATCGTCTTCAAGAGTAAAATTTAGTGGTACAGATTTATTCACCACGGTTTATCTTGATCACGCAGAGACTTGCCACCGATTATTGTGCGAGCAAAAAATATTGACCCGATTATGCGATGAGAAAAACGCGATTCGCTTCGGTTTACCTGCAAACCCGCAGCAATGGCAACAGCTAGAAAAGGGTTTACAACAAGTCGTGAATAAACGAAAGGAAAGCGCATAAATGGAGATAAGGCCTCATATTGAGTTAGTTTTGGGTGGTGCTCGCTCCGGTAAGAGTGGTTACGCTGAACGTCAAGCTGCGTTGTCCAATAAACCGGTTATCTATATTGCTACTGCCGAGGTAGGTGATAAAGAGATGGCAGTAAGAGTTAAGCACCATCAGCGTCAGCGTCCGGCAGAGTGGCAATTAATTGAAGAACCACTTCAACTCGCGCAATCTCTCAAAGACAACAGTACCGAAGATAACTGTATTCTGGTTGACTGCTTAACTTTGTGGTTGAGTAACTGCTTATTTTCAACCACAGAAAAAGCGTGGAGTGAGTGGAAGTCGGAGTTTCTTACGACCTTAGATTCGCTGCCTGGGCAAGTTATCTTAGTTAGTAATGAAGTGGGCTGTGGCATCGTTCCAATGGGAGAAGTAAGCCGTAAATTTGTCGATGAAGCTGGATGGTTGCACCAATCAATTGCCGCTCAAGTTGCTAAAGTTACCTTGGTGACTGCCGGTTTACCTATGCATCTAAAAGATCTGCATTTAAAAGATGAAACTGACAAGGCATAAAAGCATGTGGTTGAATTACTTTACTTTTAACGGTGTTGCTCCCATTAAAGATCTGCATCTTGTTAGCGATGCTGGTGCAGGGGAGGGGTTAATGAAGTATCACCCTACTCGTGATACCGAGTTAATAGCATGTGGACAAGCTAATACCCCTCTGAAGGGGCGTTTTTTGCCTTCACCGTGCTTAACCAATGGTTCTGTTACTCCGGCGATTTTGGTGCATGGCATATTGACTGCTCTGCAAAAGAAAGGTTTTAAGATACGCTTACACTGTTACCAGCTCGGCTTAGATCATCTCCCCGATTTCACCAACAGCAAGCTGGATGATGTGGTGGTTCATCAATGTGAATGTGGCGAAGAACAACAACTGATAAATTCAGTGATGGTGCCCGAGTTAAAGCGAGAAGCGGCCATGAATGAGCAGCATCTCATCGCTGAGTCAGGTATTGGTGGAACCACTTACGCCACTGTCTGGTTAAAGCACTGGTTGAGCAAAGAGATGTTGTTGGCTGGTAGCACTAAAGACCCAATAAAGTTAACCCGAAAAGAGCAACTGATTCGGCAGCTATTATCGAAAACTTGTGACTTTGCAAGGGATGTGTCGCTATTTTTAAATGATAAGTCCCTGTCTGACCCTATTCAGCGGGCAACTTGTGCATTGTTAGCAAATAGATTGCCAGAGATTAATCTTGCTGGGGGAACCATGTTTTTTGCGCCTGTCATTGCTATGCAAACGTCACGGGTGGAGCGGATAAATATTGCGACCACACGATGGATTATGGACTCTACAGACGCTACTTTTTCTGCTCGTTATTTGCCTAAAAACAGTCAATTAGTGACACCTATTGTTGATTTTAATCACTCACGTTATGACGCGATTAGAATGTATGAGAGAGGTTATGTGGTAGAGGGTTGCGGTCTTGGCGCAACATTACGCTATGCAGAACAGCAAGGCCTCTCTTCACAGCAGATCATAGCCAGCCTTGATAACGCCGTGGCACATTGGATAGAGTAAAAAACGGAACAAAACATAGTCTGCGCCCATGAGATGATAATGACACTCTATGCGCAGACATACCTTTGTAGCCGATATGGCGTTGTCGTCGCTATGGAAACGACACCTCATTTTGTTCAAAATAGGTCAATACTGACGAGATAATGACCTCTTCTCCGGGACGCCACCTTGCTAAAATTGGGGTCACAAATCCTTCTTTGCCAAGAGAGCACTGAAACTCTTCGATATCGTTCCACTGTTCGGCAAGTATATGCTTTGGCAAAAATGCCCAGCCCATTTTGTTTTCTAGTGCACTCCTAAGTAGATCGAGATCATTAATAATCTTATTGTTAGATGAAAATATAAATTTTTCATCACTGCTTTTATTTTGATACTCATTTGGCAATATTTGAATCTTGCTAAGCAATTGGCTGAGTTCAACTTTTTTTTCACTAAAATAGTCGCGATGGGCGTAAAATCGGTACGGCATTGAACCAATTATTTTCCATTCAATTTCACGTCTTACTTCCGCACTTATATTTTCATCTTCGTTAGGCGCAATAATAATGTCGACCGCTTTTTTAGTAAGCAGATCGGTTGATATATTTGAGCTTAATGAAACGCACTCTATATCTATTCCTTGATGATGGAAGTGTTCCATTAAACCTTTGATATCTTTCTTGGGCATAACATTATCGTAAGCGAGACGAATGCAGTTGTGGTCTGTATTTGGGTTCGCTTTCTCAACAGTGTTTTGCCAAGTAAATATTTGTCGCGTCAGTAAAATGGATGGCCTGAGTATCTTTTCACCAAATGGAGTCAGGCTGATTTTTCTACCACTTCTATAAAAAAGCTTGTGACCAAGTTCAAATTCGAGTGATTCAATATGTTCTGATATTGTTGCTCGGCTTTTATTTAAATGTTGCGCGGCTGTAGAAATATTTAAATATAAGGCGACCTCAACAAAAGAAATAAGTTGATTGTAGTTAAAATCTTTCATTTAGCGTAGGCCTTTTCTGAAAGTGATTATCATTTGTATTCCAATATGTTGGCATTTCCAACATTAACTGATTTCGTTAATAAATAAACGTGGGATATAAATCCATTGCTTAATACACATTATTTATAAATCTTTACAAACGAGATTTTATTATGTCAAAAGAAACTGAAATTGAAAGTACAAATGAAATTAAAGACAACTCCCGTCGTAATTTTTTTAAATTAGGTCTAGGAGCGGCCGCAATTGCAGGTGTCAGTGCAACTGGCGCTTATGCGAGCAATAAAATTGAAAGCCAAAGCCATAAAAACTTTCCAGTACCGATTGATCCTGACGTCTTAAAACCGATGGCTCAGGAAAATTCGGTTTGGGCGTTTGTCAGCAGTAAAGCGCTGGGAGAAAAATACCCAGAGCGAAACCAAAACTTTGCTGGAGGCTGGAATTTTCAAGAAAACATGTTTAGCCCAATGGTGGGTTTGGACAACAGTAAACCGGGGATGCGTCAGTTAGATTTGGCGCTGGAAATTGCCGGTTGGGCTATGAATGATACTTTAGCCGACGGCTCTCCTCGGTTAGCCATTAACTCAGGAGTGTATGGTTGGGAACAGCATGGTTTGATGCCTCACAAATGGCAATTTGAGAGTGGAGAAGACGCCAATCAAAGCATCAAATCGGCCGCAAGGTTGTTAGGCGCTGCACGTTGTGGCATCACCCGCAATCATAAGGTGTGGAACTGGGATCCGTTGTACGACTATGAAGAGGAGCGTGAAGTTTCATGGGATGAGTTTCCGTTTAAGCCTAAAAGCGTCATTGTGGTTTTGGTGGATGAAGACTATGAAGCGTTGGCGACAGCTCCTTCATTTGTTTCGGGCGCTGCAATCGGCATGGGGTACTCAAAAATGGCGACGGTTGCCGGCAGTTTGGCGTCATTCGTACGTGGGTTGGGTTATCAAGCAGTTGCTTCAGGAAACGACCTAGGCAACAGCGTGGCTTATGCGATCGAAGCTGGTTTAGGTGAAGGGGCGAGAAATGGTCACTTAATGGCGCCTCGATTTGGTCCCCGGGTTCGAATTGCCAAAGTTTATACGGATATGGAACTGCCTGAGGAGGCATACGATACGCCAAAAACCTACGGCATCATGGAGTTCTGTCAAAACTGTAAATTGTGTGCGGAGAAGTGTCCTTCTCAAGCAATTACTATGGATGACGAGCCAGGCTGGGAACCAACGTATGAAAATGGCGAAGACCCCAATTATTCATGGCATCACCAGCGTGGGGTGAAGAAATTCTATAACGACGCTAAGAAGTGCTACAAGTACTGGGTAGATAGCGGTACCGATTGTGCTATTTGCTTAACTGCTTGTCCTTGGAACAAGCCTGATTTCTGGCATCACAGATTGATCGATGCATCGAACGCCTATACTGGTGGCCCAATTCATACCTTTATGAAAGTGATGGATGAGCTGTTTGGTTACGGCAATGTGTTTGATGAGCAAGCGGTTCATGATTTCTGGAAAACCGGCAAAGATATAGAAGTGTGATAAGGAGAACTAATTATGATGGCATTGATGTGGTACCTGCTAGGAATGTTAACGGTGGCGGCATTTGTAGGATATAGAAAAATAGCTAGCCAATATAAGCTAAATATCATTGCGACTCTTGGTCTGATTGCTTCTGCTATTGGTATGTGGTTTTGCATTGCATGGTCGTGGGCATCCTTCGTTGAGCGTGAACCTCAGTCAGGGGCAATGGGGCTAATTATGTTTGGTCTAATCTCTATCGCCATATTCGTTGTAACTTGGCGTACCCAGATTGCTCCAAATAAAACCGAAGGTTAGCGCCATCAATAGATGAATCAGCTGTTAATGAACGTGATTTACTCAAGTGACCTCCAGATGCAGGAATGAAAAATGCTTGAGAAACAATAGTCTAGAGGTTGCTTGAGTATCAAAAGTCAACAAAGTAGATCGCCTATGTCAAAGATAGAAGCACAACAAATGTCAGATAGAGCACTTGATTATTACAAACAAGCCGCTGACCAAATGAAACAAAATAGTCGTTCAGTTAACGTCGCATCCGCGATTGAATTGCTGCATAAGTCCGCTGAGTTAGGTTTAGATGAAGCGAGATATCAGTTAGGTGTTCTCTATGCAGAAGGTCGCTATTGTCAACAAGATCTGAGCATGGCATCTGACTGGTTTACTCTCGCCGCGGAGAGCGGTTTTGTTCCGGCGAAATTTGCTTTGGCGACTCTGTATCGACATGAAGATAAACATCATCAAGCAACAGAACTTCTGATTGAATTAGCCGAACAAGGGGTGATGGAAGCAAAAACAAATCTCGCAGATTGCTACTTAGAAGCGAAAGGCGTGGATAAAGATGTCGCTAAAGGGATAGAGCTATTACAGCAAGCCGCCAATGCGGGGGACCGATTTGCTCAATATCGACTCGGAGTCATCTACTACCAAGGTAAAGAGGTGCCAACAGATTATATTTTTGCCCGAAAAAATATAGTGCTAGCGATGGAGCAAAAATATCTGCCTGCATATTTAGTGATGGGGGCGATGTTAGAGCATGGTTTTGGTATCAATAAGGATGTAATCAAAGCTTATAGCTTGTATTTTTTCTGTGATTATTATGGCATGCCGAATTTGAAAGAGTTATTGAGTGATGTGCTTTTCACGTTGAACGACATAGAGAAACAGCAAGCAAAACAACGTGCTGAGGAGTGGTGCCAAAATGAACCTGCCCCTGTTTAATCACTGGAAAGATGAAACGATAACATTTGATGGTGCAGAGCTAACCAGCTTTGATATTTGGGGAGGCTTGCGAACAGACGATCGCGCGACAACCCAATTCAAAGAAAAAGATTTTCAATACATGACGTTGGTATATTCCACCAAGGATGTTCCCGTTGAGTATGTTTGGCGATGCCCTCCACCTTTTTTAAGTTATAACGACAATAACGTTGAGCGAGCGTTAACAGCAAAGATACCAATACTGCATAACAGTTCGTTAATTGAGAAAGAGCAGCAGGTGGCGCTAAAAAAATTCAGTCGTCGTTTTAATGTTGAATACGAAAACAGCTACTCGATTTTAGTGCCGGTGAGTGATGAGATAGAAGATCGTTGGAAAGCGTCAGTCTGCTTCAGCTTCTCTTCAGAATCGGATTTTAACCCAAGCTTATTTCTGCATCGCTTTCAAGATAAGCTCGTTGCCCTTGCCAATAAGATCTACACCTTATGGATGGCATTTGAGGGGAAGGGCTTTAATCTATACAAAGTGAGAGGGACATTTTGTGACAATGCAATTCATATCGCAAAAATGATGGCTGAAGGCTTTTCTACCAGAGTAATGGCAGAGAAGTTACATATAAGTCGTTCGGGTGTGGAATACCATATTGAAGCGATGAGACAAATGCTTGGAGCGAAAAACCGAGGGAACTTGATTGCAGAACTGTTCCGCAAAGGCATCATCAGTTAAGACAACCGATTTTGAGATAAATGAGAATGTCCATGTGACATTCTCTAATCGAAACTGTTGATGCTACTCGAATCCAGCGCTTTAAGAGCACTTGAGTATAGGCCACGCTATACTTTGACTTTATGACCAACGGCAGCGAAATAAACTAAGTAGATAAAGCTCACCAAAGGAACGACAAACGAGGCTTGAATACCGTGAGAGTCAGATATTTGTCCCATAATTGCGGTAAGTAATGCACCACCAAGAATCGCCATAATAAGCAGACTGCCCCCAAACTTAGAGTCACCGCCAAGATCACGCAAAGATAAACCAAAAATAGTAGGGAACATTAGCGACATACACGCTGAGACGCCAACTAGCGCGTATGCTCCCATCTCACCACCGACAAACATAATTACGGATATAAAGAGTGTGGCGAATGCAGATAATGCGCATAGCAGGTGTTGTGGTTCCATATACTTCATTAAGCCAACACAAACCCAGCGCGAAATAGAGAAAACAATGATTGAAGTGAGTAAATAACTGGATGCTTCTGCTTCTGTACCGCCTACTTCATTCATCACATATCGAATGGTCCATGACCAACAACCAATTTGTGCGCCTACATAAAAAAACTGCGCAATAACGCCGTTGGTGAAGTGGCTACGTTTTATTAGGCGACCAAAAGTCGCGGTTATAGAGTCATGTTTTTCATCGGCAGAGCTGTTGTCAGAAATCTTAGGCATTTTGGTAAACATGACAGCAAGCCAGATACAGACGATAACCGCGGCAACCAATAGATAGGGCGTCATTACGGCGCTAAGTTCTGCTGTTTGAATCTCAGCCAGTTGTTCAGCTGGCATGACTTGGCGCTCTTGATCGGTGGCAGAGTCGAGTTTGGTGAGAATATAGAACTTACCTATCACCACTCCAGTGATCGAACCGATAGGGTTACAGGCTTGAGCAATGTTTAGTCGGCGAGTAGCGGTCTCCTCTGGGCCCATGGCTAGAATATAGGGGTTAGCACTGGTTTCTAGAATAGATAAGCCGCCAGCCAGAACAAAAAGCGCTATTAAAAACGGCATATACTCCATCGCTTGAGCAGCCGGGTAAAAAAGCAGTGATCCAGCGGCGAATAACCCTAAGCCGAGAAGGACGCCTGCTTTATAACTGTATTTTTGAATAAACAGCGCCGCAGGTAATGCCAGCACAAAATAGGCACCATAAAATGCGGTTTGTACTAAACCAGATTGCATATCTGTTAAAGTAAAAACTTTACGAAACTGTGCAATAAGCACATCAGTCATATTATTTGCTAAGCCCCACATGGCAAAACAGGTGCAAAGTAACCAGAAGGCAATTCGAATTTTTTGAGGAATAACTTCTGCACTATTTTTATAATGTGTGTTGCATAATAGATCCGACATTTTACAATCCTTGAGGTCACTTGAGTATATAAAGTGCTTTCTGTTGTAATGTGACGCTTTAATAAATAGTGCTTAACTCACTATATTGCGTCCGTAATGACTAAGTTTATATCTGAATAGTTGCATATTCTAAGGAGACTTTTTCTATTCAGTTTCGATTTGTCTGCAATTAATATTGATTTATCAGAAACGGATATTAATGTCTTTTTAATATCACAGTTATATTCGTTAGAGTCCCATACACCAGAAGACTCACTAAAACCGACACACGAAATAATGCACAAATCTAAGTTCATTTCTCGCAGATTGTCATTGGCATTTTTTCCGTAAAATGCTTTGTATTTTTCGGAGTAATTACCGCCGAGGCTAATGATGCTGATATTACGTTTTTTTTCTAAAGCTAATATTACGTTTATAGAGTTGGTCACAACTGTGCATAAGATATTTGGCATTGCTTGAGCAAATAACCAACTTGAAGAGCTCGCATCAAGCCCAATGACGGCACCTTCTGAAATTTCGCCCATCGCTTCATCAACAAGAAGCTGCTTACTTTCGATGTTGTTCTTTGCTCTATTGTTAAACGAGGTACCAACATCATTTGTTTGTTTAATAGTGGCACCACCATGAACTCGAATTAATAGCTCTTTCTCATCTAAAGCTTTTAAATCTCTTCTAATGGTTTCCACTGATACGTTAAACATATTAGCCAGTTCTTCAACAGTAGCTTCTTGGTTGGTATTAACGTAGTCAACAATTTTTTTCTTGCGCATTACTGCTCCTCTTGTGGGTAAAAGATACTAAACGTATTTGAAATAGAAAACCTAGACAGGAGTCACATTGTGCCCGTTTATGACCGATTGTCAACGAATGCCACAAAAAATGACTGTTGTTGAGTCTTTAGTCTATTTATTATCCCCGAAATCGTGGTTTTACTCCCGATTTTTAAATGAGCATTAGCCGTTTCTCTGTTTTAGCAACTTAACATTAATCAATTCATCAAAAATAGGCCAAATTAGTGCCCGACTTGCCATCAAAATGCCCGTTACGGGCATTTATTGAGATAAATAACGGTCATAGATCGCAAAAACAGGCAAAAACGGTCATTTCGTGACGAGAGTCTAAGAAAAACTATAAATAAGATTTTATTATTCTCCCACTTCGAGAGGAAACGAAATGCGAAAAACTAGAATCTGCAAACTACTTAATGAAACGGGTGAAGTAAAAGTCGACGAACTTTCCAACATGTTTGGAGTGTCACTTGAAACAATTAGACGCGACTTAAAATTGCTTGATAAAAAAGGTTTGCTGGTTCGTGTTTATGGTGGAGCAATAAGCAAAGATACTAACGATATTGGAACATCATTTGTAAAACGTGCAAAAAGCAATGTTGGAGACAAACAACAGCTGGTGGAGATGGCGATAAGTCAAATTAATGAGCATTCAGTGATAGGGCTCGACGCAAGTTCTTCAAGTTGGTTATTGGCCCAGTCGCTACCAAATATAGAGTGCACGGTAGTAACTAACTCAATTAACATTATTAATGCACTAGAAAAGAAAACCAATATAGATATTATAAGTTTGGGTGGGAATTATTCTGAGAAATATAAATCGTTCTATGGGTCTATTGCGAGAGAAACATTAGATAAGATGTCACTTGATGTCTGTTTTATTTCCTGTGTTGGTGTCGACTTTAATAGTGGGGTTTGGGATTCTAATGAATATAATCATGAGATCAAAAAGTCATTAATTAAAATTTCAAATAAAGTGGTTCTTATTGCGGATAAATCAAAGGTAAATAAGAGAAGCTTGCTGAAGGTTTGTGATATTAACGCGTTAGACCATTTAATTACTAATTTAAACTTTGCAGAAGATGATGTTATGACGTTAAAAGAAAATAATGTTGTAGTTAACTGATGTCTATATAAATAAAATATATATATACCTAAAATTTTAGTTTTGGCTGAATATTAAGTGTTCGGTCGAGGGATAATCTTGCCTGAAATATACAAAGCAATATTGAGGAATAAATATGTCAAACGTAACTAAGTTCTCTTTGGATGTGCCCATTGGTGAGGTAAATAAAGGATAATTTTATGAATACTACAATCTTGAAAATGGAAAACATCACCAAAAAATTTCCCGGTGTATTAGCGCTAAATCGCGTCAATTTTAATTTAAGACGTGGGGAAGTTCATGCACTGTTGGGAGAGAACGGCGCAGGTAAATCGACCTTAATGAAAGTGCTGTCCGGTGTCCATGTTCCTAACGAAGGTAAGATTCACTTTGAAGGGGACTATGTGGAGCTTCGCTCTCCTATTGCCGCCCAAAATAAAGGCATCGCCATTATTCATCAGGAATTTAATCTATTTTCTGAACTGACCGTTGCACAAAATATATTTATTGGTCGAGAGTTTCGTGGCGCTAATAAATGGATGCTTGATGAAGCTGCGCAAGAAAAGGCGGCTCAGGAGATTTTAGACAAGTTAAATCTTGATATTAAACCCGACACTTTAGTTGAAAACTTAACAGTAGCGCAACAGCAGATGATTGAGATTGCAAAAGCGCTTTCTGTTAATGCCAAAATCTTAATTATGGATGAGCCAACCGCGGCGCTAACAGAGAGTGAAATAAAAAGCCTGTTTGACGTAACGAATATGCTGAAGGCGCAAGGTGTCGCCATTGTTTACATATCCCATAGGTTAGAAGAGTTGGTGCAGATCGCCGATAGAGCAACGGTGATGCGAGACGGAACCTATATTGGCACCGTTAATTATGCTGAAACCACTATTGATGAACTGATCGCAATGATGGTTGGTCGCGACCTCGGCGATATCTTTCCGAAACGACACAATAAACCGAGTGATGAACTGGTATTAGAGGTTAAGAACTTAAGCCGAAAAGGGGTTCTGTCTAACATTAATTTCAACCTTAGACGTGGTGAAATTTTAGGGTTTGCCGGGCTTATGGGGGCAGGGCGTACGGAAGTCGCTAGGGCTCTATTTGGTGCCGATCCTATAGACAGCGGTGAAATCACCCTATTTGGAAAACGCGCTGAGATAAAGAACGTTCACTCGGCAATCGACCTTGGTATTGGTTATTTAACTGAAGACAGAAAGAAAGAAGGGTTAGCACTAGGTTTGTCCGTCAATGTCAACACCATGCTCAGTAGTTATAAAGAGTATTCGAATAAGTTTTCGGTGATTGACGAGGCTGCATGTCATGAAGTAAGCCAAGATTTGAAAGATAAATTGAAGATCAAAACCCCTGATTTAGACCAGCTTGCTGGGAATTTGAGTGGCGGTAATCAGCAGAAAATCATCATCGCCAAATGGATCTGTAAAGATACTGAGATTCTTATATTTGACGAGCCAACACGCGGCATTGATGTCGGTGCAAAACTGGAAATCTACGAACTCATAAATACGCTTACCGCGCAAGGTAAATCCATCATCGTTATCTCTTCCGAACTGCCTGAAGTATTAGGTATGTCTGACCGTATCTTGGTGATGCGTAACGGCAAGATCACAGGTGAGTTAGAAGCCGAACGTGCCACTCAAGAAAACATCATGAAATATGCCACTTTAGAAGGATAAGAAAATGTCTACCAATGTAAAACCATCAATCGCTCCAAAAGAAACATTGATAAACAAAGAGCTTCTAATGAAGCTAGCTCCGCTGATTAGCCTAGTGCTATTAATGGTATTTTTTAGTTTTGCTACACCTTACTTTTTGAATGTGTCAAACCTACTGACCGTAGCATTACAAACCGCTGTTATTGGCATCATGGCTATTGGTGTTACTTACGTCATCATCACCTCAGGAATTGACTTATCCCTTGGTTCCGTCATGGCATTTTCAGGTGTGGCAGTTGGATTAGCCGCATCAATAGGTTTGCCGCTATGGATGTGTGTTATTGCCGGGGCGCTAGCGGGCTTGCTATGTGGTTGCTTAAGCGGTTTGTTGGTTACTCGCGCAGCCATTCCACCCTTTATCGCTACCCTAGGTTTGATGATGTCAGTGCGAGGAATCAACCTTGTTCTAACTGACGGTAGAGCTCTTTATTTTCAAGACTACCCAACATTCAGAATGCTGGCGCAAGGTCGCCTGTTCGATCTGATTCCTTACCCTGTTATCTACTTTGCCATCATCGCTCTTATCTCTGCATATATTTTGAAGCGCACAGTGATTGGTCGTTACATCTATGCGGTAGGCAGCAGTGAAGATGCTGCTCACTTATCAGGCATCAAGGTCGACCAGGTCAAAATGTTTGTTTACTCATTTTGCGGGCTATTAACAGGTGTTGCCGGTGTCATTTTAACGTCTCGACTAAATTCTGGTCAGCCAACGGTTGGTGTTGGGTATGAGTTAGAAGCTATTGCAGCAGTAATTATCGGCGGAACCAGCCTTATGGGTGGTATCGGAACAATTGGCGGAACCATTATCGGTGCGTTGATTATGGGCATCCTTAAAAACGGACTTAACCTAATGGGGGTCTCTCAATTCTGGCAAATGGTTGCAATGGGTATTGTGGTTGTTGCAGCGGTTTATCTAGACACACTAAGAAAGAAAATGAAATAACAATATTAATCCTTTATATCCTATATACACGGAGAAACATCAATGAAGTTTATTAAATTACCACTAATGTTGACACTTGCTGCTATCGGCTTTGGTACAGCGCAAGCAAAAGATGAAATTTATATTCCTGTTGTTAGTAAAGGGTATCAACATGAGTTCTGGCAAACAGTGAAACTTGGATCTGACACTGCTGCGGAAGAGTTAGGCATCAAAACTAGCTTTGTTGGTCCTGCGGATGAAACTCAAATCTCTCAGCAAATTCAGCTGATGGAAGACATGATGGCGAGGAATCCAGAAGCCATTTTACTTGCGGCTTTAGACTCAAATGCATTGGTGCTTCCAGTCGAAGAGGCGAAGTCGAGAGGTATTGAGATTGCCACTTTTGACTCTGGCGTTAATTCAGATATACCAAAGAGTTTCATCGCCACGAACAACATTAAAGCGGGTGGTGACGCGGCAATGGCGTTAGGACAAATGCTTAAAGGTAAAGGCAAGGTTGGTATCGTTGCTCACGTTGCTGGTACGCAAAGTGCGATTGAACGCTCAAATGGCTTTATCGACGCGATGAAAAAATACTATCCAGAAATCAATTTGTTAGAAGTTCAATATAGTGATGGTGACCCGCAAAAATCCATGGATAAAACCATTGATATGTACCGTGCAAATCCTGATTTAGCGGCTGTTTATGCGACTAATGAAGGGGCGACACTGGGTGTTGCAAATGCGATCGATAGCATGAACTTAGCTGGCAAAGTATTGGTTGTGGGTTTTGATAGCACGGAAGGCATTATCAGCTTTTTGAAGGCGGGAACTATCCAAGGTTTTGTTGTACAAGATGCTTATCAAATCGGTTATCAAGGACTAAAAACATTATACGCGGTACTTAAAGGTAAAAACGTACCACCAGTAATGGATATCCCTGTAAAAGTGATTACAGCAGACAATATTGATAGCCCTGAAATGCAAACATTGCTTTATCCGTTCGGTAAAAAATAACCGTTAACGAGTTAATTTTAGAGGCATTAGCGCGAGCCGATGTCTCTAGGATCTGCTCAGTGATATGAATTTTATTAGCTACCTGCCCAGAATGAGTCTGATTCCGCAGACTAAGTGATAGATTTCTGGTCAAGTAGAACTGAAATAACTAGCCATATGGCGTTAATGCAAAATAGTCGCATTAATGCAGGACTAGAACGTTAATACAGGAATAGAAACATGACAAACCTAGTAAAAGTCGGCATCCGTCCTACCATTGATGGTCGTCGTATGGGTGTACGAGAGTCTTTAGAAGCCCAAACGATGGGCATGGCTGAGCGAGCGGCTGCATTTATTGAAGCCAATCTACGTCACCCTAATGGTGAGAGTGTTCAATGCGTCATTGCAGATACATGCATTGGCGGCGTTGTAGAAGCGGCAGCTTGTGCTGAGAAATTCAAAGGCGAAAATGTTGGCCTAGTCATGACCGTCACTCCTTGCTGGTGTTACGGCACAGAAACCATTGATATGGACCCGCATACACCTAAAGCAATTTGGGGTTTTAATGGCACCGAACGTCCTGGTGCAGTCTACCTCGCGGCGGCAATGGCTGGACATTCTCAAGTGGGATTGCCTGCTTTTTCTATCTACGGTGAAGATGTTCAAGAAGCAGGGGATGAAACTATTCCTGCCGATGTACAACAGAAAATTCTACGTTTTTGTCGCGCTGGTTTAGCGGTAGCAACCATGCGTGGTAAATCCTATCTATCCATGGGATCGGTTTCTATGGGAATTGCCGGTTCGGTGGTTAACCCTGAGTTCTTCCAAAAATACCTTGGAATGCGTAATGAATATGTCGACATGATGGAAATCAAACGTCGATTGGATCGTGAAGTTTACGACAAAGAAGAGCTGGAACTTGCTTTGTCTTGGGTAAAAGAGTGGTGTAAAGAAGGCAAAGACTACAACGGCACACCATTTACCGAAGAGCGTAAAGCGGAAGATTGGGCCACTGTGGTGAAAATGACCATGATTATGCGTGACTTGATGAATGGTAATCCTCGCTTAGCAGAGCTTGGATTTGGTGAAGAGTCACTTGGCCACAACGCAATTTTAGGTGGTTTCCAAGGTCAACGTCATTGGACGGATCACTTACCAAATGGTGATTTCTCCGAAGCGATTCTTAACTCTTCTTTTGACTGGAATGGGATTCGCGAGCCACTCTGCCTAGCGACGGAAAATGACAGCTTGAATGGTGTCAATATGATGTTCGGCAAGCTACTTACCGGCGAGGCGCAGATATTCCATGATGTTCGTACCTATTGGTCTCAAGACGCGGTTGAGCGTGTAACCGGGTATCGTCCTGAGATTGGTTTCCTCCACCTTGTTAACTCTGGATCTGCTGCCCTTGACGGTGCAGGTAAAGCACGAGATGAGCAGGGCCAGCCAGTGATGAAACCGCACTGGCAGTTAACTCAGCAAGATGTGGAAGCGTCGCTAAACGCCACAAAATGGTGCCCAGCCATTGAAGAGTACTTCCGTGGTGGCGGTTTCTCGTCTCAATTTTTAACTGAAGGTGGTATGCCATTTACCATGCACCGTATCAATCTAGTTGATGGCTTAGGCCCGGTGCTGCAAATTGCCGAAGGGCATTCAATAGAACTGCCGGAAGAGGTGCATAACACGCTTAACGAACGTACCAACGCAACATGGCCAACCACTTGGTTTGTCCCTCGTCTTACGGGTGAAGGAGCCTTTAAGAATGTTTATGACGTTATGGCGAACTGGGGCGCTAACCACTGCGTTATAACTTCCGGACACCATGGTGCGGATCTTATTTCGTTAGCCGCAATGCTTCGAATTCCTGTCTCTATGCACAATGTTGATAGCCAAGATATTTTCCGTCCTCATACATGGTCGGCATTTGGCCAAGACGCAGAGGGGCAAGATTACCGAGCGTGCAGTAACTTCGGTCCTTTATATAAGTAATTATCTTTTAGCGCCCTATTGGGGCGCTCTCTTGAGGTTTTAATATGTCTATCGCACTTATATTAGATTGTGGTGCTACAAACGTTAGGGCTATTGCTGTTGAGTCATCAGGTCATATTGTGGCTTCTCATCATATTAGCAATGAAACCGTTCAGACAGGCAATGAGCACGTTTGGAATTTTGACGATATCTGGAACAAATTAGTTCAATGTGTTGGTAATGTTACGGCTCAACTACCGGACATGAAGAGGGCGGATATTTCAGCAATCGCGGTCACCACTTTTGGTGTTGATGGCGCACCATTCAATAAAGATGGTCAGCAAATCTATCCCATCATCTCTTGGAAATGCTCGCGAACCATTGCAGTAATGGCACAAGTTGAAGCAGAGATGGATCGTCAAAAGCTCTATTTAGAAAACGGCGTTGGAGATTACTCCTTTAACACTCTTTATAAACTTAGGTGGCTCAAAGAGCATGAACCTGAGGTTTATCAACAGATGGACAAGTTTGTTTTTATCTCTTCAATGATCAACCACAGGCTCACTGGCAAGTTGACTACCGATCGCACCATGGCAGGTACGTCAATGCTGACAAACTTGCAAACGGGTGAATGGAATAAAGAGGCGCTTGACTATCTTGGCCTGACGGAAGACCACTTTCCTCCCATGGTGGATGCGGGTGAAGTGATTGGAACGGTTAGTCATGAAATGGCGAAACTGTTCGATGTGCCAGACAGTACGGCGGTTATCTCTGCCGGACATGATACTCAGTTTGCTCTGTTTGGTTCCGGTGTTGAAGAGAATCAACCATTTTTAAGCTCTGGTACATGGGAAATTCTCATGGCGAGAGCCAATAACATGACGCTAAACCCTAGTTATTTAGCTGATGGCCTAACCACGGAACTTGATGCGAAACGGGGCTTGTATAACCCAGCGGTGCAGTGGTTGTCCAGTGCGGTAATGGAGTGGGTTTCCAGTACGTATTTTCCGGATCTACAGCAACAGCCTAATAAGTACTCGCAAATGATCAAAGAAGGAAGTGCCGTACCGGCGGGGTGCAATGGGGTGAAATTTATACCGTCATTTCAACCTAAAAAAGACGATGTCACCGGTGGGCACATCTCTGGACTATCCATCAACACCACGCGGGGTGAGATATATCGCTCTGCGCTAGAAGGACTGGCGAGCAAGCTAAAAGAGAGTTTAGCCACCCTTTCTGAGGTGGGTAAGTTCCAAGTGGACAGCTTAGTAGTGGTAGGCGGGGGATCGAGAAATAGCCTTTGGAATCAAATACGAGCGGATGTACTTGAAGTGCCTATTTTGGTGGTGGATGAACCGGAATGCACCGTAATGGGAGCGGCAATGTACGCGCTGGCAGGAGCGGGCGTATATAAAAGTGCAGATGAAGCGCAAAAGGCGATGAAACCGTCGTTTACTACTGTCACTCCCCGTCAAGGCTGATACGAGTAACGTCATTGTCCCAATAACAATTATTTCCAATATTACAACGAGTTGGAGTAGAAATATGCTTAAAAATATACACCCGGCCATTGGTCCAAAGTTGCTGTCGACACTTTGTGAAATGGGCCATGGTGATGAGATTTTGTTAGCGGATGCGCACTTTCCCGCTAACACATTTAATAACAATGTGATTCGTGCTGATGGCATTAGTGTATCTACGTTGTTAGATGGAATTATTCCTCTTTTTGAACTTGATCAGTATGTCGAATGCCCTCTTGTCATGATGGACGCGGTGGAAGGTGATGAGCTCGATCCATCGGTTGAAAAAAGGTACATGGCGGCGATAAGTCAACATTTAGAAAGTCCGCCAGCACTGGAGCGTGTAGAGCGTTTTAGTTTTTATCAACGTGTAAAAAATTGTTCTGCTGTTGTACTAACCGGAGAGACCGCAAAGTATGGCAACATCATTTTAAAGAAAGGCGTTACGCCAATTAAGGAATAAATATGAACCGTAAACAACTATCTCAAGAAATAATTGATACTTGTCTTGAAATGACACGCCTAGGACTTAACCAAGGCACAGCAGGTAACATCAGTGTTCGTTATGATGATGGCATGCTAATCACTCCAACTGGCATCCAGTACGAGCAACTTACTCCAGATCATATTGTTTATGTTGATGCGGAAGGCAATTTTGAACAGGGTAAACTTCCATCAAGTGAATGGGCTTTTCACTTAGCTTGTTATCAAGCACGGGAAGAAGCGAATGCGGTGGTTCATAACCATGCCATCAACTGTGCCACTATCTCTATCTTAAATAAGCCGATTCCTGCTATTCACTATATGGTAGCGGTCACTGGAACAACCGAAGTTCCATGTATTCCTTACGCTACATTTGGCAGTGTGGAACTTGCTACGAATGTTGCCAAAGGTATTAAACAGAGCTCAGCCATTTTGTTAGGAAATCATGGTTGTATTGCCACCGGAGATAGCCTTGCAAAAGCACTTTGGGTTGCGCATGAAGTAGAAGTGCTAGCGGAAACCTACGTGAAAATCTTAAGTACAGGTCAAAAGTACGATGTACTTAGTGACGAAAAAATGGCGTTGGTTATTGAGAAATTTAAGTCATACGGCTTACGTGTAGAAGAAAAATAATAGGGGTGGTTAAAATGGCATTTGCATTAAATTTACCAAAATTAAGTTTGTCTGGTGTAGGCGCAGTCGCAGACGCGGTTGACGTGCTTTCTGAACAAGCCGTTAAAAAAGCGATGATTGTTACGGATAATAATCTTATTGAGCTGGGTATCTTGGATTCGCTTTATCAAGCACTAGACGACAAAAGCCTTGAGTATGTAGTCTTTGACAAGGTTACGCCAAACCCAACTGCCACGTTAGTTCGTGACGGAAAGACATTCTATCAAGAGACTGAATGTGACTGTTTGATCGCGGTTGGCGGCGGCAGCCCAATTGATTGCGCTAAGGCGATCAGAATAGTGACAAGCAACGAAGGGGATATCTGTGACTACAATGGTGTGGGTCTAGTCAAAAATCCCGGTGTATTCTTTGTTGCGATTAACACAACTGCGGGGACCGCGGCTGAGATGACCTCTAACTCGGTCATTACTGACGAAGAAAATGCCGTGAAAATGGTTATCGTTGACGGCAAACAAATTCCCGATGTTGCGGTGAATGATCCGAGCTTAATGGTAGGTCTTCCGGCAAGTGTTACCGCCGCAACGGGTATGGACGCATTGACGCATGCTATTGAGTCTATAGTCACGCCGGGAGCGCATACCTTAACTTTGCCAACAGCACTAGAGTCTGTGCGCTTAATTACCAAGTGGCTGCCTGTTGCGGTGAAAGACGGTGCGAATATTGACGCTCGTGGTAAGTTAGCGGATGCACAGTTTTTGGCGGGAATGTCATTTAACAGCGCGGGTTTAGGTGCAGTACATGCACTAGCTCACCAACCGGGTGCGACGCATAACTTACCTCATGGGGTGTGTAACGCGATTTTGTTGCCTGTTATTAGTGAATTTAATGCCAAGACAAACCCTGAACCTTATCGCGCAGTGGCAGAAGCAATGGGCGGAGATACTCGTTTGTTAAACGATATGGATGCGGCGATGTTAGCCATAGAGCTGATACGTAAGTTGTCGTCAGAAGTCGGCATTCCAGCCGGTTTCTCTGACTTAGGCATCAAAGAATCAGATAGCCATGCATGGATAGATAAAGCGCTTGCAGATGTTTGTATGGGAGGCAACCCACGTCAGCTTTCTCCTGATGACGTTTCTCTATTGTACTTAACTGCTATGTAAGTACATTTTAAAATGCTCTAAAATGAGTTGTTTTAGCCGTTCCTCGAGCGGCTTTTTTGCTTGTTATGCCATAGAGTTTACTTGAGCATATAAGACGCTTACTAATTTGTGCTTTTTATTATTGGCTTGTCATTTATATAATTCGACGCGAATAAAATCTTGTTAAACAAATACCTTACAATTACTTGACTATATTCCAGCGTAACCATGATTTAAATCATATTTTTAAAACCCATGAAGAGAGACACTTTATCGGTAAGTAGAATATAGAGACAAGCTAGTGTTAGCGACAATTCATTTCGAAAAAATAAAAACCAAAGCAGGTCGAAAACTGGTAATGGTTAATAACTTTTTGAACAGCATGGGACTTGGTATCGATGCTGATGTGGAGTTTTTTGTCTGCGCTTATCACGACAGCGAAATCGTTGCATGTGGTGGTCTTGCGGGGAATACACTGAAGTCCATTGCAGTGAACAATGACTATCAGGGTGAAGGACTTTCTACTAAGCTTCTGTCTCAACTTGTGACTTATGCATATGACCTTGGTCGCTATAATTTATTTATATATACCAAACCCGAAAATTATAAAATGTTTAATAAGGCGGGCTTTTATTTACTTACTTCAGTAAAAGATCGAGTTGTTCTTTTAGAAAATAGTAAAAGTCGCTTAAATAAATATTGTCGTAAGCTTCAATCATTAAAAAGAGCGGGTGGTAAAATTGGCAGTATTGTTATGAATGCCAATCCGTTTACCAATGGACATAGATACTTGGTTGAACATGCAGCAAGTCAATGTGATTGGTTGCACCTTTTTGTGGTGAAAGAGGATAGCTCTTTTTTCACCTATCAAGACAGGGTTAATATGATTGAGGAGGGGGTTTCTGACCTCGACAATGTTATTGTCCATCAAGGGTCCGATTACATCATCTCTCGTGCCACATTTCCAAGTTACTTCTTGAAAGATGATGGCGTTATTAACTATTGCCATACCGCGGTTGATCTACAACTGTTTAGAAGTTTTATCGGGCCATCGTTAGGAATTACCCACCGTTTTGTTGGCACCGAACCTATTTGTAATGTCACCCGCTTTTATAATCAGCAAATGCAGAACTGGTTAACCACACCGTCATTGGATTATGACGCCATTAACTTGATAGAAATTCCACGTAAAGAGATGGAGAACCAACCGATATCTGCTTCACTGGTACGTCATCTTCTATTCAATAATGATTGGAATGAAATTAACAAGTTTGTGCCAGCAACCACCTACAACTATTTGAAAAACTTGTTTAGCGTTGAAGACTCGCTATACAACGAAAGAAAGCGACATTACAGCAGCAAACCTCTCCCCAACTCAGTAGCTACGCCTACATTTACTGCTGCCCTATAATCGGAATTGGTGCTTCCGAGGCATCTTCAGGGCAAGAATCAGATATAGCTATTGGTTAAATATCACTAAGACTTATTGAGCTATTACTATTTGCGCAATGCGGTTAACAAGCGCTTGCGCGGAGTCGATATTGTTTTTATACTCGCAAACGATACTTGTCGGAGTGCCAACTGGCTGAGACCGCATTGCGGGATCCGTTGAACTTGATCAGGCTAACACCTGCGAAAGGAACAAGAGCAAATTCTCTCTATATTGATCTGATACTGTCCGTAATTAAGATCAAACACTTGCTCTGTAAGCACCTATCCGCCAAGCATTTTCCATCATTAATTATTAGGAAATTGCTATGTCGAATGCACGTCAATCTCATTGTTATACCGAACGCGAACTCGCGCCAACTGCACATTGCCCGTTTGCTCCATTAGAAGGAGGAATTGGTAATCTCTATCCTGTGGTTGATCATGTTAACTGGATCGCCAGATTACTCGCGCTCGGGATAAAAACCGTTCAACTTAGAATCAAAGATGAACATCAACCCGATTTAGAAAAACAAATTATTGAGGCGATACGTCTTGGCCGAGAATATAAAGCGCAAGTCTTTATTAATGACTATTGGCCACTGGCGCTCAAACATCACGCTTATGGCGTTCATTTAGGACAGGAAGATCTGGACAGCGCAGATCTTGATGCTCTGAAAACGGCCAATATTCGTTTAGGAGTCTCCACTCGCACTGCTCGCGAGCTGCAGCGAGGCTTAGCAATTCGGCCCAGTTATATTGCTATTGGACATATTTTTCCAACCCCAACCAAGCAGATGCCAACCTCACCTCAAGGTGTCGCGACGCTCACTGAACATATCAATACTGTTGCGGGCCGATTTCCTACCGTGGCAATCGGCGGAATTGATCTTTCTAACGTTGCGGCAGTTTGGCAGTCGGGAGTGAGTAGTGTGGCGGTAGTGCGTGCTATCACTCAAGCCAGCGATGTGGAGCAAGCGGTTACTGCCTTTGCCGAGAAGCTGAGTGTCACGAGAGAATCGGTGTCGGGAGCTGATGATGTTAACTGATGAGGCGTTTCTCCGTTATAACCGCCAAATTGCATTAGAAGAGCTGGGGGAAACGGGGCAAGTTGCGTTGCAAAATAGCCGTTTGTTGATCGTTGGGGCTGGAGGGTTAGGCTCTCCTGCTGCTCTGTATTTAGCGGCTGCTGGGATTGGTCATATTGTGATTGCCGATGGCGATAGCGTAGAGAGGTCAAACTTGCAGCGCCAAATCATCTATCGCGATCATCATCAAAATGACAATAAAGCTCGCTGTGCAGCAGAGCAATTGAAGCAACTCAATCCGCTAGTCGCCATACGCACAGTTCAAACGGCACTGACTGGCCAACAACTGAGTATTGAAGTGAGTATGGCGGATATTGTACTTGACTGTAGTGATAACTTTTCCACTCGTTATGCCATTAATAAAGCCTGTTTCGAACAGAAGAAAATTTTGATATCGGCAGCCGCGATTCGTTGGCAAGGACAACTCGTGAGCTTCGATTTTCGTCAACAGCAAGGGCCTTGCTATCACTGTCTTTTTCCGCAACAAGAACAGCAAGATAAACAAGAGAACAGCTGCCGAACGTCCGCCATTTCGGGACCCGTAGTGGGTGTTATGGGTACGATGCAGGCGCTCGAAGCAATAAAAGCCATCACCGATTGCGGAGAGGTGAACTTTGCTCATTTACAGCTGTTTGACGGACTACAAATGAAGTGGCAACGGCTGACGATTTCTCGAGATGTTCACTGCCCGATCTGCGCCACGTCATTTGAACAAGATTTGGATAAAGAACCAAGGATTAATAAGGAAATACCATGTCAACCATAGAAATAAAGGTGAATGACAAGCCTATGTCGATTGCCGAAAATACCTCGATTGAAGCGCTGCTTGCTTTGTTACAGATGCCAAATGGCGCATCTGCTGTCGCGGTCAATCAAGCGATCATTTCTCGCCAGCTCTGGAATGAGACTGTCGTTAACGAAGGTGACCATATCGCCTTATTTCAAGCCATTGCAGGAGGTTAATCATGTTAACAATTGCCGATAAACAGTTTCAGTCTCGTCTATTTACCGGAACGGGAAAATACTCGAACGCCATTAATATGCAAAATTCGATAATTGCCTCTGAATCAGAGCTGGTGACAATGGCATTAAAGCGAGTTGATATCGATGACAAAGAGGATGATATTTTGCAGCCGCTACGCAATGCGGGTGTGAACTTATTACCTAACACCTCCGGTGCGAAAAACGCCAAAGAGGCGATATTTGCCGCGCAGTTGGCCCGAGAAGCTTTGCAAACCAATTGGCTTAAACTGGAAATTCACCCCGATCCAAAATACTTAATGCCTGACCCAATTGAAACACTCGCGGCTGCAGAGCAGCTAGTAAAAGAGGGTTTTATTGTAATGCCGTACTGTCATGCTGATCCGGTCTTATGTAAGCGACTTGAAGAAGTTGGCTGCGCTGCGGTAATGCCACTTGGTTCGCCTATTGGTTCTAACAAAGGATTGGCGTCGCGAGATTTTCTCAGAATTATTATTGATCAGGCGCGAGTTCCCGTGGTGGTGGACGCCGGAATAGGTGCGCCTTCTCATGCGGCGGAAGCGATGGAAATGGGAGCCGATGCGGTGTTAGTCAACACAGCAATTGCTGTTGCTAATGACCCTATCCTCATGGGCAGGGCGTTTAAACTGGCAGTTGAAAGTGGCCGAATGGCGTATAAGGCTGGGTTAGCTGGAACCGCAAACCATGCCATTTCTTCTAGTCCATTGACTGCATTTCTTGATTAAGGGAAATCTGATGAGTTTTTCTGAACATTTTTCCCGAATGGATTGGGATGATATTTGCTTATCAATATATAGCAAGACCGCTAAAGATGTTGAACGAGCATTGAATAAATCTAGGCGAGATTTAGACGATTTTAAGGCACTAATTTCCCCAGCGGCTGAACCTTACTTGGAATCAATGGCACAACAGTCAGCGTTACTGACTCGCCAGCGGTTTGGTAACACTATTGGTTTTTATGTTCCTCTGTATTTATCAAACCTATGTGCCAATGCCTGTAGCTACTGTGGTTTCTCTATGGAAAATCGAATCCGAAGACGCACTCTGAACAGAAAAGAGATAGAGCAAGAGTGTCAGGCGATTAAGCAACTCAACTTCGATTCCGTTTTACTGGTGACAGGCGAGCACGAAACAAAAGTGGGCATGAATTACTTTCGTGAAGTACTACCAGAGATCAAATCGCAATTTAGTTACTTAGCAATGGAAGTTCAGCCTCTGCAGCAGCAAGAGTATGCTGAGTTGAAAGGATTAGGGCTCGATGCTGTGATGGTGTATCAGGAAACCTATAACCCTAGAACCTACGCGGAGCATCATCTACGTGGCAAAAAAATGGATTTTGATTACCGTTTGCAAACACCGGATCGTTTAGCCCGCGCAGGAATTGATAAAATTGGTATCGGAGCTTTGATTGGTCTAGAGGAGTGGCGCACTGACGCATTCCATGTTGCGGCTCACTTGGATTATCTAGAACGTACTTACTGGCAAAGCCGCTACTCCATCTCTTTTCCTCGGTTGCGGCCGTGTGAAGGTGGCGTGAAGATGAAGTCAGAGATGAGTGATCGTCAGCTCGTTCAGTTGATTTGCGCTTACCGATTACTCAACCCTGAAGTAGAGCTGTCTCTATCTACACGGGAATCTCCAGAGTTCAGGGATAATGTGCTGCCATTAGGTGTGACTACGATGTCTGCAGGGTCAAAAACTCAACCGGGCGGATACGCTGAGGATACGCAGCAAGAGCTGGAACAGTTTGAAATAAGTGACGAACGCAGTGTCGACCATGTAGCGCAAGCTGTGATGAAACGTGGTTTTCAAGTGGTTTGGAAAGATTGGCATCACGCCTATTCGGGATGATGCCATTAGTACATATTTTATAACTATCTAATAATTAGTTGTTTTGATGGATAGAGTTGCAATAAGTCACGGCATTTATAATTAACTTTGCTAATATATAAGTTAATAACCTTAGAAGTGAATCGGTTTAATTTGCGCAACCTTAAACTCCAGACAAAAACAGCGCTCTACTTTGTCCTTGGGCTACTCGGTATTACCGTGAGCTGTTTATACATAACGCGTTACTTCTTTTTCATTAGTATTGATGAAATTGAACACATGCAGTTATCAAGGGCAAGCCAGCAAGCTCAAAGTCTTATAACTAAGCTGTCGACTGATGTTGAAGCTCGCTCTTTTGATTGGGCCTATTGGGATGAGACAAACGAGCTGTTAGTCAATGGGGATAGCCGTTCATATAGAGAAAAGAACTTAAGTCAGGGTGGGTTAAATGAGCTTAACCTCGACTTAATGATCTTTGTTGATTCGCGACAAATAGTGATCGAGGCCATTACTCGCGACAGCAAAAAATACGATACGGTGCTGGTGTCACAATTGATGCTGAGTGAAGGGGTTCAGCAACATTTTAAAAATATGACCGCTGTACTTGATAGTAATAAAAGAAGCAAAAGTGGTTTGCTTTTGCTGAATGGTCAAATTTGGAATGTCAGCGTGGCCCCGGTTCGTGATAGTGAAGGTACGTCAATTTCATCTGGATGGTTAATCTGGGGGCAAAATTTATCTTCCCGTTTCCCTGGTAAATATGACTCTATTTTGATTGCAGAGAATGCGATTACACTAAATGATAGGGCTGAAACGATTGATCAAGTAGTTAAAACAAAAAATACTATGACGTTATGGAGTGAATTAATTGATATTTCTGGCCATTCCATCGCCAATATTACTACGACTATTGAACGTCATTATTTCAAAAAGGGAAACATTCTATTTAATTACCTATTTATCGCTGTTGTTGTTGCTGCGGTAATCATTTCTATTGTGACCGCTTTTTTGTTTCGTCGCCGAGTAGCGGTGCGTTTCTCTGATCTTGAGAGAGATATAAATCAACTCCTCAGCTCCTATCAATTCGCAGGAGTGAGTTCCTCCAATAAAGATGAACTCGATCGGTTATCAACATTAATACAAGCAGTGGCGAGTGATAACTCCATTACACAGGAACGTTTGCAAGATACTCAGCAAAAGTTGGATGCGCTCTATCAGAGTCAAACAATGGGGGTGTTGCTAATTAGAGATCGAGTTATCATTGATATAAATAACACAGCCTTATCCATGCTAGATTATTTACAAGAAGAGATTCTTAACAAACCTCTAGACATGCTGTGTCCGGATGATGATCCAAATGAATGTCATATTGACTTTCTTTATCACCAATTTAATTTGGGTGAAACTCAATTTGAAGGGAAGCTGCTAACCAGCCAAGGCCATGAGATTGATTGCCATATTGAGATTAGTGTTATTCAATATCAAGGTGGCGATGTAATGATGCTAGCGGTAAGTGATGTCCGAGAGAAAAGAGAGCAAGCTAAATTAATTGAAAGCCTTGTAGAAAGAGATCACTTATCAGGTTTGTGGAACAGAAAGGCGATAATTGAGAAAGCGAGTTGTTTAGAAGCTAATAATTATACTTTGTTATATATATCAATGCCGAATCTTCATCTGATTGCAGAAATTTATGGGCACGAGCAGTATGATGAAGCAATACGATTTGTCGCTGCACAGTTTGGCAGCAAACTCACCGAGTATTTAGTTGGGCGTATCAGCGCTTATGAATTTATTGCACTCGTTCCAAATCTAGATAATGTCGAAGATGCTCGCCGAGGAGCAACGAAATTACTTGAAGAGTTTTCTGAAAAACAAACTATTAACGGTATTGAAATTGATTTGAAGTGTGAAATTAGCATGATTGATCCTGAGATATCAGATAATGAATTGAATTCTCTTCTTCAAGCGGCAAGTTACACTATTCAAAATGGCAAAACGGATAAGAGAACTCATGTTCTTCGCGTTACTCGTAACATGTTTGAGAGGTCTCAAGCTGCTTCTAGAATCAATCGAGATATCTTGAGTGCGGTTCGTGATGGCAGTATTCATGCTCATTATCAGGCTATTGTTGATGCTAATTCAGGGGAGATAAAAGGGTTTGAAGCCTTAGCTCGTTGGCAGCACCCTGAACTTGGCTTTGTCTCACCAGAAGTCTTTATACCATTGGCAGAAAAAAGTGATCTGATTGTTGAACTTGGTGAGAAAATTCTTTCTCAATCATGCCAGTTTATCGAGAAAGTAAATGCTACTTATTCTAATAGTGCAGGGAATTCGTTTTCAATCCATGTCAACTTGAGTGCACCTCATTTTTATCACATCCATTTGAGCTCGTTTTTGCAGGAGCTTGTAGCTAAATATCATATTCAGCCAGGTCAACTAGTGATAGAAATAACGGAGAGTATGCTAATGGGCATTGAAGATGAGATTATATCTTTAATGGAAGAGCTTAAATCCTTCGGAATTTTATTTGCTCTGGATGATTTTGGTACGGGGTATTCGTCATTTAGTACTCTATGCAGTTTCCCTTTAGATATTGTGAAGCTTGATAAATCCTATATCGATCAACTTGAAACGAATGATCGAGCAAAGAGTCTTGTTAAAAATATCGCTAAGATGGCGCAGGAATTGGGTTTGACGACAGTGGCAGAAGGGGTGGAAACTGCCTCGCAAGTGAGAAAACTGTGTAGTTGGAATATTGAAGAGATTCAAGGATATCATTTCTATCGGCCTATGCCAGAATCAAAAATAATGGACATTCTTTAATTTAGATATGAAATAATAAATATTAATGAACTTATCGAAAGGAAAGTTTAAAACAATTGTTATATAAGGCATTGATTATTAATATTATAATCAATGCTATGGAATAAATGGATTTAATAAAGTAAAGCTAAGTTTTCTATATTAGGGTGTGGTTATATTGGCAGCAATGTCTTACTTTTGAAATATATTAAAATAAATCACCAAAAGTGAATAATAGAACGCATTGTATATCCTATAATAATATGAGCAATTGTTAATGGGTTCGAATAATGTTCTGATAACTTAATAATAAATATAAATAATATTATTTCGCAACTACTCCATTGTACGTTGGGATGCTAGGTATATGTACAGTAAAATAATTGGTGACAGCGGCTATTACACTCGAGAGTGTGAGCTGCTGACTTGTCAGCGAAAAAACAAGCAACAGGGTAGCGCTCTAATTGAGTTTAGTATAGTGGCGTCTCTGTTTTTCTTCATGCTTTTCACGGTTATCGATTTTGGCGTATATGGTTATGTAAAGCTTACTATGCAGCACGCTGTCAGCGAAGGTGCTCGTTACGCTATTACTGGTTTAGCTGATCTCGATCCAGACACAACCGATGGTGCTGACCGTAAAGAGGCGGTTATCGCTAAAATCAGTCAATCGTCCGATGGGCTGTTCAGTAATGTAATGACAGTAGACAATATTCGAGTATTAGATATCGATGGTAACCCCGTTGCTGGTTTTGGAGAGTCAGGGGAGTTGATTGCTATTCATTTAGATTGTACTTGGCCAATATCGAGTCCATTTTTGTATCCCATGGTGGATGATGGGAAATATAATTTTACGGTTAGTGCAACGGTCAAAAATGAAAACTTCTAGAGGGATATTCAATGTATAGAGTCCTAACAATTAATAAAATAATTAAAGGTTATGCAACGGTGACCTTGACTCTTATTATTCCCGTTTTTTTATTATTTATCTTTGGGTTATATGAAATTGTCCAAATGCTTCATACTCAAAGCGTAATTGTAAATCTTAGCCGAGAAAGTGCCCATTTAATATCCAGAACATCAGACTATACCGAACAAAATATAATGGACGTGGTTGCCACTACGTCTCAATTTGTTGATATGAATTCAGATGGCATTATCTATATTAGTCATGTGGTTGGTCAAACAGGTGATAACCCTTATATCACAGAACAGTTTAAGTGGACTCAAGCGGGCATCGACAAAGCAAGTGAGCTTTGGCCCAGTTGTGCCAGTTGGGTATCTGGTCAATGTGAGCTGCCCAGTGATACGGCAGCCCGTGAGCTAACAGGCTTCCCCATTACGATGGAAGACAATGATTCGGTATATGTGGTCGAGGTGTTTTATACCTATCGGCCAATATTTAGTTTCGTTGTTGATGAAGATGTCACTATTGGGCAGGCCACTTATTTATAAAAGGGCTATTTGTACGGTAGCGAGTTGTAGCGAAATTAATAGTAACGAGATTAACTATGAAAACCATTAATCGCACATACACAAAAAGATTAGCTGGTTTGGTGGAACTGGTCACCATTCTTGCGCTGCCTTTTTTACTCCTCCTTACTGGTCTTGCATTTGATATGGGCAGAGCTTATCTGGTTAAAGCTAAGTTATTTGCTGCCGTAGATGCGGCTGCTATTGCTGCAGCAAGAGCGATTGAAGAAGGGGATGCTGCGGCAAATGCAGCGGCTCAGGCCTACTTTAATGCCAATATAAGTGCAGATTTTCTCGGAAGTACGCCTACTTTAGTTCTACCCAGCTCATACCCGAGCGACAGTGCCGGTAATATTACCATTGATATTAGTGCAAGCGCAGTAATGCCGACCAGTTTACTTAATATGTTTGGTTACGATGATGTCCCTGTTAGTGCGGTAGCTCAAGCAACGAGACGTCCTGTGGATATTGCTTTTGTGGTTGATAATTCGTCGTCGTTAAGAGCGGGGTCGCTTGGGGATGTGACCAACGATATTAAACTTCGGTCTAAAGATTTTATTGGTAAGTTTCATGAAAATTTTGATCGAGTTTCATTAATTGCTTATGGCCATGGTGCCGAGGTGCCTCAGGCATTTACAAACAGCCGAGGATTTAATAGTACTAGCATTAATGGCGCCATCGACGCGTTTCAATTTGATGGATTTACTAACCCTTCTGAAGGCTTTTATCTGGCATTAAAGCAGTTGCGTGAAGTTCCTAATCCAGCGGATCTAAGAGTGATTGTGTTTTTTACCGATGGTGCGCCGAATACTTTTTCCAGTAAGTTCGAGCTGACAAATGGTAATGTCTATACAGGATCGTTACGAGCATCTAGCGGAACAAGTGGTACACCACGAGGTTTGTATAAACATGATGAAGTGTATGACACCAATTCAGACTACTCTTGGAGAAGTAGCAGTATCGACGATTACCTCACCGAGCTTCCAACTTATTATAATACTCACGCTAGCGGTTATAGCGGCGATAGTGTTGGCTATGTTCCTCAGTATGTAACAAACCCTGCCGGAGATGTTAATGCGCCTAGTGCCAATTCTGATCAACTATTAATAGTAAACAATAATTTATCAGATGGACCTTATAATTCGACTTTGGGTTACCGTCCTGTCACACAGTACGATAGACATTCAGACTCCAGTAATGACTTGTTTAGGAAAGTGAGTCGCATCTCTCGTAACCTATCAGAGGACATGGCTGAGTTGGCTCGAAAAGAGGGTATTTATGTGTTCACTCTTGGATTGGGTTCTCGATTACAACAACAGTCCGGACCTGATAGCGAATACGGTGAAGATATGTTAATGCGTATGGCAAATGACACTATAATGCTGGACGACACATCGCTCTCTGCTGATTTCCAAGCGGATCAAATTGAAGGTGTTTATTGCCATGCTGTGGATGAAGATGCCCTTGCCCCTTGCTTTGGTGAAATGCTAGAAGTGATTATTAAATTAACTTTATAGTGGTTAGTGAAATATACCTGCTAAACAACGGATGTATTATTAAAAGGTATATTCACTATTTTAATTAACTCTCTTTAAAATTTTTGAATAAGTGCAATGTAGAATGAATCTACGCGTTGATCATATTTTTCGGGATTGCCACTATATTTTATTTGGAATGTATCCTGCTCGTATGCCGCTCTAATACTGGTGCCATTTAGAAAATGCGGTGTATATTCAAGACCCAACCCACCGCGAATCGCACTTCCGGTATCGCTACTGCTTGCTAATGTTCCTTTTGCTTTTGCAGTTAAGCTAGATATACCAATGATTCCAAATGGACGTAGGCCATTATCAAATGTATATCCTACATTGGCTGCTAACGACGTTGATTTATGCTTAAAGTCTACAAGACGTACGCCATTGCTTTTGTATTCAGTATCACCATAAGATGTGTATTGAAGCTCTAAAGAGACTATTTTATTGAATGTATAGCCAGATATAACTTTAAATGTATTCCCATCATAGTCTGAGTTTAAAGGCACATTGGCGTCTTTAAATAGGTTGTCGTCTTCAAAGTTTGTTGTTCCTATACCGGCACCAATATAAAACCCTTTATTATCTTCAGCAAATGCAAGGGTACTAATTAACAGAGATAAGCATATTATTACTTGTTTCATATTCATTCCTTTTGTTATTTTTCTGAATGCTAACACTATGATTTATAGAACTAAAGCAATAAAGGTGTTGTGATTAAATATAACTGTTAATGGTTTTTTATTCTGTTTTTTTAATAATTATTTATTAATATTTAAAATAATAAAATTAAGGTTTAAATTAACTTGTGTTTTTAATATAAAACTAAATTTCGGCCAGTTTAAATCAGAGTGGCACGGTTAGAGATTTGCTTGCAATCATGTGCAATAAATACATAGTGTTCTAACAGTACTAAAGATACCGAACTTGCTTATTTTTATGATAAAACTGTGCCCCAACTAGCATTTCTCGCAGTGTAAAAAATCCCAGTTTGTTGCATAGTAAATAGCGTAGAATTGTACTCATACGGTTATGTACCGACTGAGTACTAAATTTTGGTTTCTGAGCTGGATAGATTGCGTTGAAACCTCTCTCTTGTTTAATTCTAACTCTCGCAAATACATGATTTGCAATCAACTTTGGTGGTTTTAAGTGTTTGAAAAAAATAATTATTTAATGATTCAGGGCACAACATCTGATGCGGGTAAGAGTGTGCTTACTGCTGGTCTATGTCGAGTTTTAGCGCGAAAAAACATCAAGATTGCGCCATTTAAGCCACAGAATATGGCACTGAATAGTGCTGTAACGATCGACGGTGGTGAAATTGGACGAGCTCAAGCTGTTCAGGCCTATGCTTGCGGTATTGAACCGACAACAGATATGAACCCTATTTTGCTAAAACCAAACACCGATATTGGTGCTCAGGTAATTGTGCATGGTAAAGCGTTAACCGATATGGACGCCCAGACCTACCATGAGTTTAAACCAGAAGTAATGCGTTATGTTATTGAGTCATTTGACCGGCTAAAAGAGAACTACCAAGCAGTAATGATAGAAGGGGCAGGTAGCCCGGCAGAGATCAATTTACGAGAGCACGATATTGCTAACATGGGATTTGCTGAAAAAGCCGATGTACCGGTCATTATTGTTGCTGATATTGATAAAGGTGGTGTCTTTGCACATTTATACGGCACATTAGCGTTATTGAGTGAATCAGAGCAGAACCGCATTGCCGGTTTTGTTATTAATCGTTTCCGCGGCGATATTGCCTTGCTTGAGTCCGGATTAGAATGGTTAGAAAATAAGACCGGAAAGCCTGTTATCGGTGTGCTGCCTTATCTACACGGTTTAATGTTAGAGGCAGAGGATGCCATCAATGTTAGTCAATTAAGCAGTGATGAACCGCAATTAAAAGTGGTGGTTCCTGTGGTGCAAAGAATCAGTAACCATACTGACTTTGACCCCCTGCGTATGCATCCAAATGTTGACCTGATTTTTGTCGGAAAGAACCAGCCATTACCCTCTGCTGATCTTATTATCTTACCGGGTTCAAAAAGCGTCAGAAGCGATCTGGATTTTATTCGACAGCAAGGGTGGGATAAACAGATCGCTAGGCATCTTCGCTTCGGCGGAAAAGTCATGGGAATTTGCGGTGGCTATCAAATGCTTGGTGAATTGCTATCTGACCCATTGGCGATTGAGGGACCCGCAGGAGAGAGTGTTGGCTTGGGTTACTTACCGATAGAGACCGAGCTAAAAGATGATAAACAGTTGCGACGCGCCAGTGGAACATTGCAACTTCCAGAACAAGAGAAAGTTGACGTGTTCGGTTACGAGATTCATGCGGGTGTGACTAAAGGCATTAGCCATAATGCTCCATTAGCTTTGGAGTCTGGTTTAGATGGTTGTGTTAGCGATGACGGCTTGGTGTTTGGTTGTTATCTGCATGGTATTTTCGAGTCGGAACCTGCTTGTGCAGCGATACTGCGTTGGGCTGGTTTGGCAGATGCGACAGGCTGTAACTTTGAACAGATGCGTGAAGAGGGTATTAACCGAGTAGCGGATGCAATAGAGCAACATTTGGACTTGGATAAACTATGGCCGAACTTTAGTCAATGGGATCAGCATGGTAAGTAAAGTGAGTGAGAGCAAAAATATGACGGCTCATTATACAGTCGCTTGTCCGGCACTCGTTGTGGCCGCACCGAGCTCAGGCAGTGGTAAAACAACCGTTGTCGCAGCGCTGGCTAGACACTTTACTCTGCAAGGTAAAAAAGTTCGCGTGTTCAAAACAGGCCCTGATTTTATCGATCCCAACTTTCTTTCTTTTGCCTCTGGTCACGACGTTTATCAGCTTGATTTCTGGATGTGTGGGGAGTCTCACTGTAAGAAGTTAGTTGCCGAAGCGGCGCAAGATGCGGATTTAATCCTGATTGAAGGGGTTATGGGGATGTTTGATGGCAAGTGTTCAAGTGCTGACATTGCCGCGACTCTTGGTATTCCCGTTTTAGCCGTCATTGATGCAGGTTCAATGGCACAAACTTTTGGCGCCATTGCGTATGGGTTAGCTAACTTTCGTTCAGACATAAAAATGCATGGTGTCGTGGCGAACCGTGTTGGTTCCTCTACCCATGCTGAGATGCTTAAAGAAGCCTTACCTGAAGAGTTGGCGTTTTGTGGTTATCTGCCAAAAAAAATGCAGCTTTCGCTTCCTGAAAGACATTTGGGGTTAGTTCAAGCCCAAGAGATTGAAAATTTAGACGATAAACTCAATCTAGCTGCGGCATTGATAGCAGAAAATAGTGATATACCTCTGCCTGAGCCGATAAGCTTTACTCTTGACGATGAAGATGATGAGAGCGAACGCCAGCTCGCTGGAACGAAAATCGCCATTGCAAAAGACACCGCATTTAGTTTTATCTATCAGGCCAATATTGATCTGTTGAATAAGTTAGGTGCGCAGATCGAGTACTTCTCTCCAATCAAAGGTGACAAATTGCCACCGTGTGATGCTATCTATTTACCGGGTGGGTATCCAGAGCTGTTTATCCAAGAATTAACGGAAAATAAAATATTAAAACAGCAGTTGATCGACCATGTTGAGAGTGACAAGCCATTACTGGCCGAATGTGGTGGTATGCTTTATCTCAATAAGTCTCTTAAAAACCTCAATGAAGATGCCACAGAACTGTGTGGAATACTTGATGCTCACTCTCAGATGCAATCATCATTAGCGGCGTTAGGTTTAGTTGAAGCCGAGTTTACAGCAGGAGAGATGTTTAGAGGACACACATTTCATTATTCAAAAACTGAGTCAACACAATCCGTGCTTTGTACCCCTGTGACACAGCGCGGACGACAAACCGATCCCGTCTGGCAGTACAAAAAGCTGGTAGCTTCTTATATTCACTGGTATTTTCCCTCTAACCCTAATTTAACCAGCCAGCTATTTAAAGGCGAAATACCGATAAAATGAGAGTGATATTAGTCCGTCATGGACAAACTGAATGGAATCTGCAAAATCGTATTCAAGGATGGATGGACAGTCCCCTGACAGCACAAGCTCGTAAAGAGACGGAAAATATCGATATTGCCAACCTCCAGCACCCCATAATTTATACCAGTGATCTCGGCAGAGCTTGCAGTACTGCCACTATTCTCGCGAACAAATTTCAAGGGCGAGTAGTGGTCGATTGCCGCTTGCGCGAGCGGCGATTTGGTATATTAGAAGGGTGTGTTATTGACCAAGACATTGAGCTATATCGTGAGTGGGCCGCTTACCAACGCCGTTACTCTCATCATATGACTGGAGTTTATCAAGTAGAAAAAGAGCAAGACTTTGAACAGAGAGTTAAGTCCTTTATGGATACATTGCGCTGCCAAGATGCCCGAACGGATGTCGTAATTGTTAGCCATGGCGAATGGCTAAGGGCGTTTCAAAACATGCTTTATCATCTACCCAGCTGGATAAAAGGTAGCGGAATTGTTGAAAACATCACACCCATTGAACTTGCTTGGCAAGAAGCTGATAGAAATGAAGGTGAGAAATGTCAACAACTTACGTAACTTTGCTAAGGCATGGCCTTCCTCTTGGTGAGCACTGCTTTCGTGGTCACACCGACTTTGCTCTAACGGATAAAGGCTTTGAGCAGATGCACCACTCAGTAAGAAACTTAACTGAGATAGAGAGCGTTGTTACCTCGCCATTGAAACGTTGCGCTGATTTTGCTTATCAATTTGCTCACCAGCACGATGTTTCGGTAGTAGAAGATGAAGAGTGGAAAGAGATAAATTTTGGTGACTGGGATGGCAAAGAAAAACAGTTCATCTGGCAGCAAGATCAACAGGCATTGAGCCAGTTTTGGAGCGATCCATGGCACTGTACACCTCCCAACGGCGAAACTCTTGAGGCCTATGACCTGCGTATTCACCATGCGTGGCAGAAATTATTGGCTGATCATAAAGGCAAAAGAGTGTTATTGGTAACCCACGGGGGAGTGATTAAGCAGCTGTTTAGACAAATCATGCAAATGCCTAAATCTGAACATTATTTGCAGCGAGTTAACATTCCGTATGCTGCATTAGTCAATTTATCTGTTTATCATGATGAAAATGGTAAAGACTGGCCAGAATGGCAATGGCCGCTAACTTGATCAAGAGGATTTATGAACCGTTTTCTATTACGTGAGTGGCAAGTGTTCTTGCTGTCGTTATCTATCTTCACTCGCATCCCAATTTCTATGTCTGTCCCTTATAGCGAAGAGAGAAAAAACGAATCATATAAATACTGTGGCCTTGTTGGCTTTGTTGTCGCACTGCTTACATCCGTAGTTTTTGTCGTTTCTTCTGCCATTTGGCCGACGGAGGTTGCCGTTGTTCTGTCAATGATCTTCAGTGTTTATATCACTGGAGCATTTCATGAAGATGGCTTCGCGGATACCTGTGATGGTTTTGGCGGAGGCTTCACGCCTGAGCGTAAACTGGAAATAATGAAGGACTCCAGAGTTGGTGCTTACGGTGCCGTCGGAATGATCCTTCTGTTACTGCTTAAGTTTTCGATTCTTAGCTCTCTTTCTCATGTGGTTGTTGCTCTTATTGTTGCTCATGTATTGAGCCGATCTTTAGCAGTCAGCTTTATATTTAGCCACGGTTATGTTCGACAAACAGAAGATTCGAAGTTAAAAATAGCCAAGAGCCCAAACAGCAGCAGCGACTTAGCCTATTTATTGATGATAGCTCTACTGGTGTTGGTTGTTTTCACCAGTGCTAAAACGTCCGTGTTGCTCATTATTTCGTTACTGTTATTCCGTTGGATTTGTAGTAAATGGCTAATGCGTCAAGTTGGTGGTTACACTGGCGATGCGTTAGGGGCGATTCAACAGATGAGTGAGATAGTCTGCTACTTGATGTTATTTGTGCTTTTGTAGTCGAACCGCACTCGCAACAAGGTAGCCTATTGCTTCTCGTTACAGCTTGATAAGTCGCTCTAGGCAATTCTGTTTTCATCTATATAGCGCTCTGTGTTCATTCACATAGCGCTTGCTTGTTATTGGTAAGAAAAAAACAGCAATTCATGTATGGCTTTTACTGCTAAACTCCTTAAACTAGCGCCCAACAGCAACCCCATAGATAACTAGCCGTTATTTCGTGACCCATTAAATTGAGAATCCCCATGCCATTTAGCAAATTTGGACTTAGCGAACCGATCCTAAAAGCGATAGCCGACCAAGGTTATGACACGCCAACGAATATTCAAAACAAAGCGATTCCAGTGGTGTTGCGTGGTGAAAATCTTATTGCTGCTGCACAAACAGGTACGGGTAAAACCGCTAGCTTTGTCTTGCCTATATTGCAAAAACTTAGCCAAGGAAAGACACAGAAAAAGAAGCGTTTTCGTGCATTAATTTTGGTTCCAACTCGTGAGTTGGCCATTCAGGTTAACGACAGCATTACGCGTTATGGTAAGCATTTAGATATTCAATCACTCGCTATGTATGGTGGGGTAGATTACCAACCTCAAAAACAAAAGCTTATTGAAGGCATTGATATCTTAGTCGCGACTCCTGGGCGACTGATTGATCTCTATGGGCAACATGCGGTCCATTTTGAAGAAGCAGAGATATTAGTACTGGATGAAGCTGACCGAATGCTAGATATGGGCTTTATTGAAGACATCAATAAAATCATCTCTAGACTGCCTAAGGATATTCAGAACTTACTCTTCTCTGCAACTTTATCTAACCCTGTGCGTGAGCTTGCTCGTACTGCAATTGATGACGCTACCGAGATTGCCATAACCAAACACAGCGCATCGAAAGCGTCGATAAAACAGTGGCTTGTCACGGTGGATAAAGATAAGAAATCGGCACTGTTAAGTCATATTCTGCTTGAAGAACGTTGGGCGCAAGCGCTGATTTTTATTGAGACTAAACATGGTGCCGCTAAGTTAGTTTCCCAATTAGAAAAGCGCGGTATTCAAGCTGAAGCTTTTCATAGTGGCCGAAATCAGGCGTCTCGAGCAAGAGTACTAGAAGAGTTTAAGTCTGGTAAGGTTAAGTACCTAGTTGCGACAGGTGTTGCGGCGCGTGGTATCGATATCGATGACTTACCATGCGTGATTAATTACGACCTTCCTTTCCCAGCGGATGAATATGTACATCGAATTGGTCGAACCGGCCGTGCAGGAGCATCCGGTGAAGCTTTATCTCTAGTATCGAAAGACAACTTTAAAAACCTATGCATGATAGAGAGTCGATTAGGTCATTTAATTGATCGAGAAACCATTGAAGGTTTTACGCCGAAAAAAGAGGTGCCTATCTCTATCCTGAATTACGTACCTAAGCACAAACGCCTAGATAACCAAGATCCATCATAGTAAATAGCTATCGTTGTCAGTACACGGCTATTTTAGGGTGAGAGAGCACCGTCAAGGTAGTTCGCTTAAGGCGGATAGCCAGTGATGTGGAGGTTTTCTGTAACGTTATCACCATAATAAATAGTGATGCTGCTCACGAAAGCTGTTACTATCGCGGGAAATTTGAAAAGCTGGTTTTAGACCAGCTTTTTTGTCTGTTTATGATTACATTTTGGAACCTATCGTGCTAACAACTGCAAACATTGCTATGCAATTTGGCGACAAGCCATTATTCGAAAATATCTCTATTAAATTTGGTAATGGCAACCGTTACGGCTTAATTGGTGCTAATGGTTGTGGTAAATCCACTTTCATGAAAATACTGGGTTCTGAGCTGGAGCAATCTGCAGGAACCGTATCGATTGATCCAAATGAACGTATGGCGAAGCTAGGTCAGGATCAATTTGCATTTGAAGAGTATACCGTGGTTGATACGGTCATCATGGGTCATAAAGAGCTTTGGAAAATCAAAGAAGAGCGTGATCATATCTACTCTCTACCTGAGATGTCTGATGAAGATGGAATGAGAGTCGGCGATCTAGAAACAGAGTTTGCCGAAATGGATGGCTATTCCGCAGAAGCGAGAGCAGGAGAGCTATTGCTTGGCTTAGGCATTCCAGAACAGCAGCATTTTGGCCTAATGAGCGAAGTGGCTCCCGGTTTAAAAGTACGTGTTCTTCTGGCTCAAGTGCTATTTGCTGAACCTGATATCATGCTACTTGATGAACCTACCAACAACTTGGATATGCACACCATCGCTTGGCTAGAAGAGACTCTTCTTGCTCGAAACTGCACCATGATCATTATTTCGCACGACCGTCACTTCTTAAACTCCGTATGTACGCATATGGCGGACTTAGATTACGGTGAGTTACGTCTTTTCCACGGTAACTACGATGAATACATGATTGCGGCAGAACAAGCGCGTGACCGTCTACATGCTGACAATGCCAAGAAAAAAGCCCAAATGGCAGAACTGCAAACCTTTGTGAGCCGTTTCTCTGCCAATGCCTCAAAAGCGAAGCAAGCGACGTCTCGTCAAAAGCAGCTGGATAAAATTCAGTTAGACGAAGTTAAACCATCAAGTCGTCAGTCTCCATTCATTCGTTTTGATCAAGAGAAAGAGTTGTTCCGCAACGCATTAGAAGTGGAAGGGCTGAAGCAAGGTTACGGTGAAAACATTTTGATCAATGGCGTAGAGCTGATGGTCGAAGTGGGTGAGCGTATTGCTATCATCGGTGAAAACGGTATTGGTAAATCCACCCTGCTTAATACCTTAGCTGGTGAAATGGAGCCAATGAGTGGCTTAGTTAAGTGGTCTGAAAATAGTAACTTAGGCTTTTATGCTCAGGATCACGCGTCAGATTTTGCTGAAGATATGAATTTGCTCGACTGGATGGGACAGTGGAAAAAAGAGGGTGATGACGAACAAGTGGTTCGTGGCATTCTTGGTCGTATGCTATTTTCACAGAATGACATAAAAAAATCCGTTAAAGTTATCTCTGGTGGAGAACAAGGAAGAATGCTGATTGGTAAATTGATCATGCAAAGACCTAATATTCTCCTAATGGATGAGCCAACCAACCACATGGATATGGAATCCATTGAGGCGCTAAACTTAGCGTTAGAGAACTACAAAGGAACCTTGTTCTTTGTTTCTCATGACCGTCAATTTGTCTCCTCTATTGCAACACGTATTATTGAGCTAACTGCTGATGGTGTCGCGGATTTCCATGGTAGCTACGATGAGTATTTAGCAAAACAAGGCTTAACAGGCTAAGTTAATCTGCAGTATTTTTGGTTCTAGCAAGGATTTGCCTGCTAGAACCAAAGTTCTCCTCTCTATACTACTTTAGTCACTATATCTGCAACCTTAGAAATCATACCGCTGTTGTGGAGGTTAATTCTTCTCGGTTTAGCTATTCGCAATTTTTTTATCCATTTTTTGCCAATCAGCGAATGGTCAAACGCTATTTTCTAAGCATTTATTTGATATCTGTCACGCTAGACTGTTCACATTATTCAACGCCTTACAATGAAAGTGCGTGCTAGAAAGTTATTGTCGCAAAATAAGTGGCTTACTTCACGAGTTGTCAACACTGCTGTAACCCCTATAAAACAGGCTTTTCCTTGGTTAAATCGCGCTATTAACGAGTAATTAACAAGTTAATGGATTTTTGTCTGAGAGTTTTTTTTGCTAGCAGATTAAGTGTTTCGCATTTACAATCCCGCCACATAAAAATTACAAAAATGTCACCCTAACCCCTAAGGCTGCTACAAACCACTTGTCGCAATGCCTACCCATATTGCAAAAGGTCCAAAAATGAGTCCAGAGAAACATCTTCTAGACTGGCAAACCAGCCAAACGATTGCGGAAGCAACAACCCCTATGATTCGCCAACTTTACCGCCAAAATGGAGTAGAAGTACTGCTATTTGGTAAAACCTTGGTGAACGCTTATGTGATAGACGTGATCAAAACTCACCGTTTAGCGCGTCACTATACTGGTACCCCTCTCTCTTTAGATCAAACATCACCATTGATCGCTGCTTTAACTGAGATGACGGAACTGTCTGCTTGCCGAGTGGATATTGGTCAATTGGCACATCAGTATTGGCAACAGCATGAAGATGAAAGTGGCATTAAAGACTTTTTACAAACCGCATTAGCAGACGCGACAACAGGCGCATCAGTGGTACAACCAAAAGATGTTGTCCTATACGGCTTTGGCCGAATCGGTCGATTGCTTACTCGCTTATTAGTAGAGAAAAGTGGCCCCGGTTACCCGTTGCGTTTAAGAGCTATTGTCGTTCGAGGTGGTAAAGAAGGCGATCTAGAAAAACGAGCCAGCTTACTGCGTAGGGACTCTGTACATGGCCAGTTTAATGGCAGCATCATTATAGATAACGAGCGTAAAGCGATAATCGCCAACGGCAATTACATTCAAATCATATACGCCAATAGCCCAGAAGATGTGGACTACACGGCATACGGTATTAATAACGCTCTAGTGGTGGATAACACCGGTGTATGGCGTGATAGTGAAGGCTTAGGCAAACATATCGCCTGCAATGGTGCAGCTAAAGCCTTGCTTACTGCTCCGGGTAAAGGCGATATTAAGAACGTCGTGTTTGGCGTAAACCAAGATGTCATTAAAGCAGAAGATACGATTATTTCTGCGGCAAGCTGTACCACAAATGCCATTACTCCAGTACTTAAAGCCGTGAATGATAAGTATGGTGTTCTGTCTGGCCATATTGAAACCGTGCATTCATTCACCAATGATCAGAATTTGATAGATAATTTCCATAGCGGTGAGCGTCGAGGCCGAAGTGCGTCACTAAACATGGTTCTTACCTCTACGGGAGCGGCAAAAGCGGTTGCCAAAGCACTGCCTGAGTTAGCGGGTAAGTTAACAGGTAATTCTATTCGTGTCCCTACACCAAATGTTTCAATGGCTGTGGCTAACTTGAACTTGCAAAAAGGAACCGATAAAGAAGAGCTAAATGCTTACTTACGCGAGATGGCATTGAATTCTCCTCTTTCCGCTCAGATCGATTACACCGATTCAACCGAAATTGTCTCCAGTGACTTAGTGGGCTCTCGCTATGCGGGTGTGGTTGATGGCGCAGCAACGATTGCTCAAGACAATCGTTGTGTTTTATATATCTGGTATGACAATGAATTTGGTTACAGCTGTCAGGTTGTTCACTGTATGGAACAGATGATGGATGTGCGTTACGAAACGTATCCAAAAAATTAGATAAAAACTCCACAACACCTTTTATTACTATAGGTTTGCATCCTTTATAGTGTCGCCCAACTAATTAATTAGTTGGGCGTTTTTTCTAGCGTCTCTTTTCTCTACTACCTTCAAATCAATAAATCGCTATCACAATGTTTTATATATGATTTTGTGATAGGTTATATTAAATTAGATTGATATGTGACGATTTAGAAATGTGTTATTTGGACATGTGTTATTTGGACATTTTGTCGTATAAGAACTGTTATGTGAATCAAGCAAAAGTCTTTAAAATTGTCTTGCAAGATCGGGAACGTAGTATTAATATTTGTCTTGACAACGGCTTCCTCCTGAACTTGGTTCGTAAGAGTGGAAGCCTTTTTTTTATCTGTAGTATAGTTTCAACTAATGAGGCTAAGAGCTAAATTACAGGGCCATCAAAGTGCCAAACTTGATTCCATACAATAAAAGTTATCTAAGTAGCTCCGATCTATGCGCTAAACTTCAAGGACAAGGCTTAACCATCAACGATCTAGCAAAAGCTAAAAAAGAGCTTGAGCGTTGTAGTTATTACCGCTTTAAAGCCTATTTATTTCCTTTCAAAGACTTAGAAACTAAGACTTACAATACTGGTTCTACCTTTGAACAGGGCTATGAATTATATCACTTTGATAGTGAGCTGCGAGCGTACTTATTCCGAATCATTGAAAAAGTTGAAATTGGCGTTCGTTCTGCTCTGGATCAATGGATTACCGGAAAAACTGGAAATCCATTTTGGTATCTGGATTCCTCATTATTCAATAGTAATGGTGACCAGATTAAGACCGTAACGACGTTACGTTCTATGTTCATTAGTTCAAAAGAAGAATATGCTCTTCATTATCGTGGTAAGTACTACAACGATTATTGTCCATTTTATAGGGAGTTACCACCTGCTTGGGTTGCTCTTGAACTCATGACATTCGGTAATATTTTAAGCCTAATGGATAATTTTACTACTGACTCAGTACAAAGTCTTAAGCTCAACCGTTTCGCAAATAATAAGCTCGGTGTAAATAAGTACCAATCATTGACAAACTGGATGGGCTGTATTCGTCATGTAAGAAATGCTTGTGGTCACCATAACCGTCTATTCAATCGCAACCTAAGTGCACCTACTGGAATCAAACGAGTTCTAAATGGTGATATTTCGTTAGTTCGTACAAATCCCCAACACGGAACTAGGCAGACAGACCAAGTGAATAGGATCTATACGAATATTTGTGCAATACAAAAAATTTATACAGGTCTAGGTCACGAGGAAAAACTGGGACCAGCATTAGCGCATCTATTTGAAAAATATCCAACAGCGAAACTGTTTAGAGAATCCATGGGCTTTCCAGTTCAGTGGCATCAAGAGCTCTTGTTGTTTAACCTTACTATTGAGAATCGGACAACAGGGACAGGCGTCGTATGAAAATGGACAACGGGACAACGAGAAGGACAACGAGGACAGGCACCTCATGAAAAAACTAATATAATTTTTCTAGCATTTGAAATTTTTGGTATCCAATTGAATTTATTAAGATAATTACGAAAGCAGGCACCGACAATGGTGCCTGTCTTTTATTTGTTACTCTTTATCCTGATGCTTAAACTGGTTAAGCAATGTCAGCAGAAAAACACGTATTTCGTTATCAATTGGGGTGTTATCGCTATTTGCGTTAAGGATAAA
>NZ_VTXE01000031.1 GCF_013114595.1 Vibrio sp. 99-8-1
ACTTGAACCGGCACAGCGCGAACGCCGAGGGATTTTAAATCCCTTGTGTCTACCAATTCCACCACCAGGGCACGCAATTCTTTATTGCGATGCTGTTAACTGAAAAGTTATGACACCATCTTAATACTGAATTAAATTCAATATTCAAAATTTGTTTTCCGGTCAACAATGTTATCGCTGTCGGAACAGGGCTGTACTTTACTGGATTCAGAAAATGAGTCAACCCTATTTTTTGACCTTTTGATTCGTATGACTATTTTTTAGTCTAAACGGTGGCAAAAACGCCCTTTTAACTACATTGAAAGGGTCAATTTACCCGGAGAACGTGCGACAACCTCTTTAATAGCCCCACCATCCATTTGAACATTAGCAAACCAGAAAGGCGCATGCTTATCTACAAACGCATTACTCTGCTTCATCAGGTCATAAATCGAAAATGCTTTTGCCTGACCAAGAGCGACACCATGCAAACTTCTCTCCAAAATAGGCACCTCTTCGATATCTTCTAAAAGCGCATTTTTTAGATGTACAGCTCGTGGGCCCCACTCAATATAGTCAACAACTTTACGAGAAATCGTCTTATCAAGTTTAAACAGTACGTTGGGTAACACAGACAGAGTCGGACTCACTTCAGAACATAAGTCATACTCATCGGTCTGCTTATCCGCAATATACCGTCTCATCACTAACGTTAATGCCTCGTCAAACACCTGACTAAATAGGTTACATATTGCAAAATAAGAACAGGCTCTAACCATGCCAATAAGTACGCCTTCATCAGGCTCTTTGTAATTAGCATCTTCTAAACGCATTCTGGTTACATTTGCCATCACCACCGCATGTTGCCACAACTTCGGTGCGATAAGACGAGTGTTTTTATCCGACCATTTCAGTAGTGGCTTAGCCATTAGAACCGGAAACAGCTTTTTACAATTATCGATACCAATAAATCCGATGGCGACTTTAGGATCGTCTGTGTTTTTAGGGTACTTACCTAATAGGTTACAAAAACTGTCGTTACTCACCAGATCAAGCACATTACTTGTTAAAGAAGGACTTTCAGTAGCCAAGGAACCTAGCCGAGAGAAACTCAATGATGCAGAGTAAGCAAATGAGGAGAAATGTCCGTAATCAGGAAAATCTTGAAACAACTGCTCAGGCTTCATCTCTTGCAGTTTCTCTAGCATCAACCTTTCAGTGGTTACTGAAACATTCTTCACCACCATATCTAACATCATCTGCTGTTCTTCAATCTTCTCAATACGCTCAACCACTTTCTGTCTTTCACAGTCCAATAGGTCACGCTGAATCTCTGTTACTCGGTGTTTCTCTTCATTTGAGGCAGGGTCACTATATTGCCCTTGCTGGCTCAATAAGCTGTCGACATTTGACTGTTCAACAACGTACTTCATGTTCACCAACCACTGGGAATAACGTTTAGTCGTCTGTAAAGATATTTTCTGAGCAGCAAGCTGCGCTTTACTATCATAGCGTTTATTCGTAAATAACTGTTTTGTAGAGTCAGATAGGTTCAATCGTTTTTACCGCTTTCTTGCTGATAACCATAATTATAAACAATTACAGCACAATATCTCCGAGGTACATAGTATCCATGGTAGAAACTGACTATAAATTGTCAAACATCGCTGTTTGCTTAAGTAACGAATGCAAACATTTCAAAAGTTGAAATTTGGTAGGATTATACAGAAATTCGTTAGCGAAATAGAATAATCTACTATTTTTTATAGTAACCCATTGGTTTCATATCAATTTCTTCTCTGCAACAACTTTTTTATTATTCTGTAACTACTGAATTTTCATAAAGTTACCATGTTTTTTACATTAAAATGACTTGAACTAGCGGTAAAAATACACTAAACATTAACCTTTGAATGTATGTTTATATTTTGTACTTATAGGAAGATAAGATGTTAAAGAAGCGTTTTTTTAAGACCAAAGATGAAGTTGAAGTAACTTTTGAATGGCCTCAAGGGGAAGAGTCTAGCGTTGCAGTTGCCGGTGATTTTAATGGCTGGGAAGCGGCTCCTCTCAAGCTGAATAAGAAGAACAAAGCTTATTCACTAAGAGTGAGATTAGCAAAAGACTCAAGTTTTCAATTTCGCTACCTTATTGATAATGAAACTTGGGAAAATGACCCTGCGGCAGATGACTACGTTAGAAACAGCTTCGGCTCAGATAACAGCTTAATCTCTACCGCAGCAGAATAAGCGTCACGCAGATACAAACAGAGAGAGCCTAATCGCTCTCTCTGTTTTATTGATCATTAAATATGGAGTTTTGACTTTCTTATCCCGAGTTGAGGTTAGTTAGTCAGCTTGGTCTCTTTAAGACTCGACATCAATAGCCTGTGTTACCACATGCTGCTCACTCGCTTGTTCATTAACAACTTGAGCTGGCTGTTTGTACTTATTACCTAACGAAAATAACACCACGGTGAGTAGAGCACAGACAAATGCCGCCCAATGATAGCTATTAAATGTCTCCTTAAACAGCCACAGGCCAACAATCAAAGAGGTGGTTAGTATTGAGAGTACCGCATATAAAACGTAGCTTGTGGTTCCATAGCGGGAGTAAAGTAGATAAAAGCCTAAGTAAGTTAGAAACAGCCCCACCCCACCAATAGTTACCCACTGCCAGTTCTCTCGCAACACTTCTCCATATCGACTACTGCCAATAAATGGAGAAATAACAACCGCAAGAATGACGCAAATCACCGACGTTAAGACCATAAACGACAATGGCCCATCTTCAACAACGACCTTTTTTTGGCCGGCAGCAAACATCGCGTTACCCACCGCCGCAATAAGAGCAAAAAACAGTGCACCAAACAGACTGGTCATAATACCTACTTTTCTATCTTGTCATGGAAAGAGAAAACAGCCACTCATTTCTGATACGGCTATCCACTTTGAAGTGACGCACTAGGTTATCTTCTTTAGAACATTAGGCGAGAACTCACCTCAATAAGGTGATTCCCTGCTAACTGAGCGAATGTCACTTCTTTGGAAATGTAAAAAGCCCCGACATTTCTGTCGGGGCTTCAAAATTTGGAGCGACACACGAGGTTCGAACTCGTGACCTCAACCTTGGCAAGGTTGCGCTCTACCAACTGAGCTAGTGTCGCAATATATTTTCATAAGAAAATATGGAGGCGCGTCCCGGAGTCGAACCGAGGTCCACGGATTTGCAATCCGCTGCATAGCCACTCTGCCAACGCGCCTTCTTGAGTGTGGAAGCTTGTTCCTGACTACGGGGAGGCATTTTACGGATTCACTCTACTGAGTCAACTCAAATTTTCTATTTTTGATTTGTTTGATTATTTAAACGTCAAAATAGGTCAAAACAATCTATTGAGCCACCACATTTACTTGATAGATCGCGGTTTATTACTGATGCTCTTCGTTTAGCAGATCATCTTTTGCTGCGGCTAAGTACTGCATCATAGACCAGTAGGTTAAGAATGTCGCAACGTATAGCGCGCCATAACCAAGCCAAACCATCCAATCATCATAACGCCATACCAATACCCATAAAGCGAACATCTGCGAAACCGTTTTTACTTTACCAATCCATGATACGGCAACACTTGAACGTTTACCTATTTCAGCCATCCACTCTCTAAGAGCAGAGATAATAATTTCTCGTGCAATCATGGTAATGGCAGGGATGGTTATCCAGATGCTGGCGTAATGCTCGGTAATCAAGATTAGCGCAGTCGCCACCATCACTTTGTCTGCAACGGGATCTAAAAACGCACCAAATCTTGATGTTTGCCCTAGCTTTCTCGCTAGCATACCGTCTAGATAATCCGTCACTCCTGCTACCCAAAATATCATAGCGGCAACAAAAGGGGCCCATGTGTAAGGAAGATAGAATATGACAACAAAAACTGGGATCAATACCAGCCGAAGAAGTGTAAGAATATTGGGTATGGTAAAACGCATTTTATTAGGCTCTTATAAATGGCCTGCTAATGGTGCGGGAAAAACGTTACTCTTTCAATGCCTGATGTATTTTTTCTGCTAAAGAATAGCTAATTCCTGGAATTTTGCTGATATCTTCGACACTTGCTCGCTTAAGCTCTTGCAAACCGCCCATATATTTAAGCAAAGATTGACGCCTTTTAGCACCAACACCTTCAATTCCTTCTAACGGGCTCGTTCTTCGAGTTTTCGCTCTTTTCGCTCTATGTCCGGCAATAGCATGATTATGGCTTTCATCTCTTATATGCTGAATAAGATGTAACGCGGGAGCATCCGTAGGCAGATTAAACTCATCACCTTCTATTGTGATTAAGGTTTCAAGTCCTGCTTTTCTTGTCACCCCCTTAGCAATGCCGATGAGTCTTGGGCGTTTTGGCCAATCATCCCAGTGAGAAGAGATGATCTCTTTCGCTCGATTCAATTGACCTTTACCACCATCGATAAAAATAATGTCCGGGATTTTTTCTACATCGAGCTGCTTGCTATAACGACGCTCTAGCACTTGACCCATTGCAGCGTAATCATCACCTCCGGTAATACCGGTGATATTGTAACGCCGATACTCTTGCTTCACCGGACCTTCCTGATTAAACACAACGCAAGACGCAATTGTGCTCTCTCCCATTGTATGGCTGATATCAAAGCACTCCATACGTCGGATAGAGGTAATGCCCAGTTCATCTTGCAGTGCCGTAACACGTTGATGAATGGTCATTTTATGATTAATTTTGCTGGTAATGGCGGTTAATGCATTGGTGTTAGACAGTTTAAGGTAACGGCCTTTGGTCGACGTTGGGCTAAGGTGTACCATCACTTTCCGTCCGGCAAGCTCGGTTAACACGTCCGTTAACGGCGCAATATCATCAACCAGTTCTTTATTGACGATCAACCGGTTAGGTATGGTTCTTGTTTCGCTATGGTTGAGATAATACTGACTTAAAAAGGCGTAAAATACCTCTTCTCGTTCGGTGTTATTTGGAATTTTAGGAAAATGACTCCGGCTGCCCAAAATCTTACCCTGACGAATCATTAAAATATGTATACAAGCGATGCCGTTCTCTTGTGCGAAACCAAGTACATCCATATCTTCCATGGTATCTTCAGAGACAAATTGCTGTTCCTGCACACGTCGAATCGCTTGGATCTGGTCGCGAAGTTTCGCTGCTTCTTCAAAGCGTAATTCTTGGCTCGCCTGCTCCATTTTGTTGACTAACTGAGTCATCACCATCTGATCTTTGCCCTTTAAGAACAGGGTCACCAGATCAATGAGCTCAGCATACTCATCATCAGAAATTAGTTTAGAGACACAAGGAGCGGCACAGCGACCAATTTGATACATAAGGCAAGGACGAGAACGGTTACTGTAAACCGTATCTTCACACTGTCGCACCGGCAGGATTTTCTGCACAAGATGGAGTGTTTCTCTTACTGCACCAGAATCGGGGTAAGGTCCAAAATATTCGCCTTTTCTCTTTTTCGCACCACGATGCATAGAAAGCCGTGGATGACGATGATGACTTAAGAAAATATAAGGATAGGATTTGTCGTCGCGTAACAGTACGTTGTATTTGGGCAAATACTGTTTAATGTAGTTATGTTCGAGAATCAATGCTTCTGTCTCGGTATGGGTGACCGTGACATCAATTCTGTCTATATGGCTAACCAGCGCCCTAGTCTTCTCGCTGTCTACTTTGCTACGAAAATAGCTGGAGAGACGCTTCTTAAGATCTTTGGCTTTACCGACATAAATAATATCAGCATCGGCGTTATACATTCTGTATACGCCGGGCTGATTGGTAACCGATTTAAGAAAGGTTTCTGAATCGAAATTGGAGGGCACTAAAGAGTCTCTGTATCTAACATTCCATGTCTAATCGCTAAGTGAGTAAGTTCAACATCACCATTGATATCCAGCTTACTAAATAGACGATAGCGATAGCTATTGACGGTTTTAGGGCTTAAGTTTAGCTGTTCAGAAATATCTGTCACACGTTGGCCTTTGGTAATCATCATCATGATTTGAAGCTCACGTTCTGACAAATCTTTAAACGGATTTTCTGATGCAGATGAGAATTGGCTTAATGCCATCTGCTGAGCAATTTCAGGGGAAATATAACGTTGCCCACTATGCACAACACGGATAGCGTTCACCATCTCGTCAGGGCCGGCTCCTTTGGTTAAATAACCAGACGCGCCAGCCTGCATCACTTTAGTTGGAAACGGGTTTTCCGTATGAACCGTTAACACAATGATTTTAATATCAGGATTAAAGCGTAAAATCTTTTTAGTCGCTTCCAAACCGCCAATTCCTGGCATATTCATATCCATTAGGATAACGTCAGCATGGTTGCTGCGACACCATTTTACAGACTCTTCACCGCTGTCAGCTTCCCCTGCCACGTTCATTCCACGGACGTCTTCAATAATACGTCTTATCCCTGTGCGAACCAGCTCGTGATCATCTACAAGGAAAACATTAATCAAACTTGTATCTCCACACAACTCACATTGGTTCTGCACTCACCACAAGCGGTGAAGTGCAACAAACTCAACTATCTTAACTCATTTTGCGCAACTTTGCGTAGCAACAATATGCTTTATTCCACAAAGTTTAGCAAAAACTTATTTAGTGTAACTATCAAGCTTCTAATTTCTCGAGCTTTTTTAATTGTCGATGGTTAGCATCGCTGTATAACAGTACCTGTTCATCTTTCTATTTTCCATCATTAATTGTTACTATCGACACATAATCATCAATCAGCATAAAAATATTGAATATTAACAACGGATTTATCCTCACTCGTCAGGTGCGAGACGTACAGGACCAAACAGTAATAGAGCTGTGGCTAAGTACCGCAGAAGGGCCAACAAAGCTGACCATTTTGTCTGAGCAACCCGTTGTGTTTATTAACAGTGATGATGCCGTTTTCATTGAAACCCTACTACAACGCCATCCCTTATCCATAACGCTTTCCCCTCTTGAGCTGAAAACCTTTCAAGGTCACAACGTAACGGGGTGTTATGCACCTACCAATTTTGTTATTAATCAGTTTAATCAGTTACTAAAAGATAACGAGATCATCAGTTTCGAAAACGACGTTAAACTTGCAGATCGCTTTCTTATGGAGCGTTTTATACAAGGGAGCGTTGAGTTTGCTGGCAATAGGGAAGATAAGCGTGATCATCTGCGTTTTCATGATGCTAAGTGTCGCAAAGGGAATTATCACCCGACTCTTTCTTATGTCTCTCTAGATTTAGAGTGCTCTGAAAAAGGCATTTTATACTCTATTGGTTTAGCGTCACCACTTAACGAAGTGGTCATAATGATTGGTGAGCCCGAACAAGCGGATACGGCGATTTTGTGGGTCAAAGATGAAAAAGCCCTTTTGCTGGCGATGGTCGAGTGGTTTAAAAGGTATGACCCAGATTTAATAGTCGGTTGGAATGTTATCGACTTTGACTTTCGCCTATTAGATAAGCGTGCGCAATGGCACAATATTAAACTCAATATGGGCCGGGATAACAGTGCCATCTATTTCCGCCAGTCTAATCAGTCCCAGCAAGGTTTTATTACCATTCCCGGACGCGTTGTCCTTGATGGTATCGATACCTTGAAAACCGCCACTTACCAATTCTCTTCATGGTCTTTAGAGTCAGTATCTCAGCAACTATTAGGAGAAGGGAAAGCGATCCATAACGTCCATGATCGTATGGATGAAATAAATCGAATGTACCGCGACGATAAGCCCTTGCTGGCAAAATATAACTTACAAGATTGTCGATTGGTCAACCGCATATTTGAAAAAACACACCTGATAGAGTTTGTTATTCAACGAAGTAAATTAACCGGTTTAGAACTTGATAGAATGGGAGGCTCAGTTGCCGCGTTTACCAATTTGTATCTACCAAGATTGCACAGAGCCGGTTATGTTGCACCCAATTTAACCACCGAAGAGTGGCTAGCGAGTCCCGGTGGTTTTGTGATGGACTCTATTCCCAACCTCTACGACTCCGTTTTAGTGCTGGACTTTAAGAGCCTTTACCCATCCATAATCCGCACTTTCTTAATTGACCCTATGGGGCTTATTGAAGGATTGAAACTCGACGAGGGTAAAGAGCCAAATCAAGCAGTCAGCGGATTTATTGGTGGACAGTTTCACCGAACAAAACATTTCCTACCGCAAATGATAGAACAGTTGTGGGCAGCCCGAGAAAGTGCGAAAGCATCCAATGAACACGCCTTCTCCCAAGCCATTAAGATCATCATGAACTCATTTTATGGGGTATTAGGCTCAGCAGGATGTCGATTTTACGATGCTCGCCTCGCCTCCTCTATCACCATGCGCGGTCATGAGATCATGAAACAGACTAAAATATTAATTGAAGAGAAAGGTTACCAAGTCATTTATGGTGATACCGACTCTACTTTTGTCGCGTTAAACGGCCCTTATAACCAGCAACAAGCGGATAACGTGGGTGCTGAGCTTGTTTGCTACATAAATCAGTGGTGGACCGAACATATTGAATCTCAATTTGGTCTAACTTCTTGTTTAGAACTTGAATATGAAACCCATTATAAAAAGTTTCTTATGCCAACCATTCGAGGCGCAGAGGTTGGTTCAAAGAAACGTTATGCCGGACTTGTAGAACGAAATGGAGAGCAACAGATTATTTTCAAAGGTCTGGAAAGTGCTCGAACAGACTGGACAAAATTAGCGCAACAGTTCCAACTTAAGCTTTACCAGATGGTTTTTAACAATGAGAATCCTTGCGACTATATCCGACAGTACGTAGAAGCAACCTTGTTGGGTGAGCATGATCATTTATTGGTTTATCAAAAGCGATTAAGAAGAAAGTTGAGTGACTATCAAAAGAACATCCCACCGCAAGTGCGTGCAGCAAGGCTAGCAGATGAACACAATGCGAGACTCGGCCGAGCACTGCAGTACCAAAATAGAGGCCGTATAGAGTATCTTATTACGGTTAACGGCCCTGAACCCTCTGAGTACCGCCAAAGCGCCATCGATTATCAGCACTATATCGATAAGCAATTAAAGCCCGTTGCTGATGCTATCTTGCCGTTTGTCGGTTTCGATTTTGACGGGTTAAACGCCCCTCAGCTTGATCTATTTTAACCAATTCTAAACTCGGTTTTTTTAAAAGCTTTGACTAGCCAATCGCCAAAATCATCAATTAACCCAACCACAGAACGTTTTGGGACGTAGCGGCCAGAGAGCAGTATTTCTAAACGTTTTATCTGCTGCTCTTTCTCCGGGTGATAGCGAAGAAAATGTTGACCGCACTCTATCGGGTCATCAAACCAATGCTTATCTTTATGCATGATTAACGAGTAGCTGGCTCGCAATAATTTTTTGGCTAAAACAGCTTGATGCCTAATCTGTTCAGACTGAGACTTAGCTAGCGCGATTTTACGTCGATAGTGTTTAACCCACTCATCGACGTCCATATTCCAATATTTTGCTATCTCCCAACTCGGCTCAAACTCTCCATACCGACTAGAGAGATCATCACCATATATGCACACCGAACAGTGCTTAAGCATAAAGCCCCAAGTGAATATGCTTTCCAACTGCAATATTTCATGAGCTTTAACAAACTGAAATGACAGCTCAGTGATAAATGGATACGCTTTTTTGAAACGCCATTTAATGGTATTCACTAGTGTTGTGGTTCTGTCATCCAAATTACCATTTGTCACCACGATGATATCGACGTTTGAGCGTCCTTCAATGGCGGTTTTTCTCGCTACACTTCCATAAAGATACAGGCTATGTAGATTGGGGCCAAAACCACCACTAAGGGAATGAATAAGCTCTTTTACTACTGGCTGATAGGCATACTGAAATGGTTTATCAGGATCAATTAAGGGTAATGTTCTTGTCACGGCGATGTTCTAAAACCTTGGGTTGATCAAAATGAAGTGATTAACGCAATTATGCGCGAATCGGTTTGGATTTCAACAAAGACGTTGTATTCTACTCTTTTGCCCCAATTTAATCGCTATGACCAAGTAACAAAATGATGCTTGCTCGGCGAGTTGAGTAAATTGAATAAATACAATAAATTTAGAATATTTTAAGAATAAATAGATTAACAAAGGATAAATCCCATGCCTAAGGCAAGTGAACTAAAAAAAGGTTTTGTTATTGAATCTAACGGCAAAATGTTGCTTATTAAAGATATCGAAATTACCACTCCAGGTGGTCGTGGCGGCGCAAAAATATATAAACTTCGCTGCGCTGATCTAGCAAACGGCTCAAGAATAGATGAGCGTTTTAAATCCGATGAAGTTGTTGATACTGTTGAGATGACCAAGCGCTCATCCACATTTTCCTACACTGACGGTGACGAATATGTGTTTATGGATACTGAGAACTTTGACCAGTACAGCTTTAACAAAGAAGATATTCAAGACGAACTGCTATTTATTACCGAAGATATTCAAGGTTTATTCGTTATCTTGGTAGATGGCAAAGCGGCCTCTATAGAATTACCAGCCTCCGTTGAGTTGGTGATTGAAGACACTGACCCATCCATTAAAGGTGCGTCTGCATCCGCCCGTACTAAGCCAGCTCGTTTTGCTACGGGTTTGTCTGTACAAGTTCCTGAATACATCGCCTCTGGTGACAAAATTAAAATCAACACCGCTGAGCGTAAATACATCAGCCGTGCAGACTAATAAGGAGTCATAATGTCGGATCAAGAAAATTCATTAGAGCTAATGTCGTACGATGATGTTATTGAAACGGCTTACGATATTTTTTTGGAGATGGCTCCAGACAATTTGGAAGCCGCTGATGTCATCATCTTCACTGCTCAGTTTGAAGATAGAGGCGCTGCCGAATTAGTAGAAACCGCAGACGACTGGATAGAACATGTGGGTTTCGACATTGATAAAGAAGTGTACGCTGAAGTGCGTATCGGTCTGGTCAATGAAGAATCTGATGTACTGGATGAAGTGTTCGCCCGCTTGCTTATTAGTCGCGACGCAGAGCACAAGTTTTGCCATGTGCTTTGGAAAAGAGACTAAGACAGAGAGCCACAACTCTGTATCGCGTTACTCAAGTATCACGTAACTCATCTACCAAGTAACATAAAGGGGCTAGCTAGCCCCTTTATTTATATCTGTTGTCTCGACCAAGTCACTACTTACGAGAGCGACGGCGCTGTTGGTTGCTGCGTCCCTTTGGAGTACTCACTCGCTCTTCATGGCGCTTAACTGCGCGGCGAATCTTCTGGCTACGAGAGCGCTCACGTTTACGTGAGGTATTATTAACATCGATTAAACTGGTTTTCTCTGCTGGAAGTTCAACTAACTCTCTTAAGTAGTTTACTTCTTTCAGCTCCAGCTCCATCCATCCACCACGAGGCAGTGTCTTTTCTAAGAAGATATCACCATAACGAACACGCTTTAGACGACTTACTGTGGTGTCTTGAGATTCCCACAATCGACGTACTTCGCGGTTTCTACCTTCATTAATCACCACATAAAATGTGTGATTCATTCCTTCGCCACCAGCATGAACAATATCTTCAAATCGTGCCATGCCGTCTTCTAACTTAACGCCTTTAACGAGGTTACGAACGTTTTGTTCGGTAACATCACCAAATACACGTACAAGATATTCACGTTCAACTTGTCGGCTTGGGTGCATCAGTCGATTTGCCAATTCACCATCCGTCGTAAATAACAAAAGACCAGAAGTATTAGCATCTAGACGACCAACTGAAATCCAACGTGAACCACGAATTTTAGGTAAGCGGTCAAAAACAGTGCGACGACCTTCAGGATCATGACGAGTACACAGCTCACCTTCAGGTTTGTAGTAAGCTAATACACGACAAACAGCAGCTTCGGTTGTTTTTAAATTAACGGTATGCCCATCAATACGTACTACAGCGTTGTCATCTTCCAGACGCTCGCCTAGCTTAGCTACAATGCCATTAACACTAATACGGCCCGCTTTAATTAAAGCTTCTAGTTCACGTCGTGAACCATGCCCGGCAGTTGCGAGTACTTTCTGTAATTTTTCGCTCATCTATAACCCTTTTCTGTCGTCTTCACAGACGTCAATAATTTCAATTAACTAAACACTAATTTAAATACGCTAAATTTTTAGCAGCTGGGAATTATACATCAATTGAATTATTTTATTGCAGTATTTTTGACAAAAAAATAGCAGCCAAATCTGACTGCTACATAACGCGATTACGGAATCGATTACTCAAACGGAGTAGGATCCCCGGCACCACGTCTAGCGACGACTGCTTCGTCTTCGCTAAAGTCAATAACCGTCGTTGGTTGCTCACCTAAATAACCACCGTTCATGATTAAATCTACTGCGTGTTCCAATTTGTCACGAATATCTTCAGGATCAGATTCCGTATCATTGCTTCCCGGTAGAATTAACGATGTCGACATTAAAGGCTCACCTAATGCTTCCAGTAAATCCAAAGCGATTTTATTATCTGGAACACGAATACCGATGGTTTTTCGCTTAGCATTCATTAATCGACGAGGTACCTCTTTGGTCCCTTTAAAAATAAAGGTATAAGGCCCAGGGGTATTATTTTTTAATAATCGAAACGCGGTATTATCTATCCGTGCGTAGATTGAAAGCTCAGATAAATCTCGGCATAGCAGAGTAAAGTTATGCTTATCATCTATTTTACGAATGCGACATATTCTTTCTAATGCTTGTTTATTTTCCAACTGACACCCTAGCGCATAGCCAGAGTCGGTTGGATAAACCACCACACCGCCATTTCTAATAATTGCGACAGCTTGGTTAATTAATCTAGCTTGTGGATTGTCAGGGTGTAAATAAAAAAACTGACTCATTGTTACTCCTTACCACCGATAATCTCGGTATTTTCTACTGGGGTTATGCCCCAATCTTTCCATACAGGCTCTACACCAGAAGGCAGCCAGAGGTTTCGACCAAGCTCCGTCCAAGGGGAAGGATAATGAAAGTCAGAACCTTGTGAGGCTAATATACTGTATTGTATAGCATAATCCGCCAAGTTTCGCCTCTCTTGTTGCGACTGTTGAGGTAACGACACTTCCATCGCGTCTCCTCCGGCTTCTACAAAAGAGGAAATCAGACGTTTAATCCATTTTGCCGTCAGCTTATAACGGCCGGGATGCGCGAGAACAGCTTGTCCTCCGGCATCATGAATAGCGGAGACCGCTTCTTCAATCGAACACCAACTTGGCGGCACATAACCTGGGTTATTTCGGGTTAAGAACTTTTTAAATACCTGCTGCATCGTTTTGGCGTGGCCATTTTCCACCAGCCACTTAGCAAAATGCGCACGGGTTATCGGTGCTCCATCTGCAATGATAGATACTTCATCATACACTGGTGCGTTCACGGCTTTAGACAAACGTTCAGCCATTAACTTGGCTCTATCCACGCGTCTCTGCTGTTGTTGCTCAATCAAGGTGGTCATCGCGACATTGTTGTTATCGATGTTAAGCCCAACAATATGGATGTCTTTGTTTTGCCATAACGTCGATATTTCTATCCCGCTAATCAGCTGTATAGGTAAGTTCTGCTGCGCAATATAACGTTGAGCAGCGAGTGAACCTATTACCGTATCATGGTCGGTAATAGCCAGCACATCGATAGAAAACTCTAACGCTCTATCAACGATGGCTTCCGGTGTTAAGCGACCATCTGAAGCTGTTGTATGACAATGAAGATCTATTTTCATTTAAACCTTGACTTTACTCGCAAGTACTAGTTTACTAGTACGAAATATCAAACAGGAATCGAAACGCCCATGTTACTAGAAACCACTCAAATGCCTAGCACTAATGTTACAAGCCAAACGCTTGTTGCATCATGGTGGCGTATTTGGATAGAGTTTAGTGGGCGATGCTATTAGGTCAAATATCTAGAATAGTTTATAAAGCCCGCTAATTGAGCGGGCTTTTTTGATCCACTCCCCTTTTAGAACAAAGAAATAGATTTCGATAAAATGACTGAGTTAAGGACGTCTTATGAATAAGGCAATAAAAATAGAACAGAAGGGACAGTTAGATGTTTTGACGCTGACGGTTCCCTATTGCGCGGATCCAACAGAACTGTTTCAAGTACTTTGCGCAGATAAAACCAACAGTCTTTTATTAGAATCTGCAGATATCGATTCAAAACAAAACCTAAAAAGTATGTTGTTGATCGATACAGCGGTGCGAATTGAATGCCGTGGCAATAACGTGGTTTTAACGGCACTAACAGAAAATGGCTCACACGCGATTCAACGTATCGCTTCCCATATTACTGATGAAGTGCAATCGACATACTCTGACAACTGTTTAGAGTTGAAATTCGTCACTCCCGATACAGAATTAGATGAAGATGGTCGCATGAAGGAAGCGTCTTCTTTCGATGCACTGCGTATTGTTCAACATAGCTTTGACATTGAAGGTAAAGATAACTTCTCACTATTTATGGGCGGGCTGTTTGCTTTCGATCTGGTTGCTAATTTTGAGCCTATCGGAGCTGCAACACAAATTAACAACTGCCCCGATTATGTCTTTTATCTTGCTGAAACATTAATGACCATTGATCACCAGCAACAATCATGTACCGTCCAAGGCAGCGTATTTGATGGGACTCAACAGACCAAGCAGCGATTATCTCAACGTCTAAACGACATCTCCACGCTAAGCCACAAACCGGCGCCGTTAAAAAAGGCACAGAAGTTAAAAGAGTGTGCCGTTACTACAAATATCTCTGATGACGAGTTTTGTAACACCGTCACCGATTTAAAAAAGTTTGTGGTACAAGGGGATGTGTTCCAAGTTGTTCCGTCTCGACAATTTACCTTACCGTGCCCTTCTCCACTGGCCTCATATAAACAGTTGAAGCAGAGTAACCCTAGCCCATATATGTTTTATATGCATGATGCGCTGTTTACTCTATTTGGCGCATCTCCAGAAAGTGCGCTCAAATATGAAAAACAGTCTAACCAAGTTGAAATCTACCCCATCGCAGGAACTCGATTAAGGGGCAAAAATGCCGATGGTTCAATCAACCTAGATTTAGACGGACGCATTGAGCTGGAACTGCGCAGTGATAAAAAAGAGAACGCCGAACATATGATGCTAGTTGATCTCGCCAGAAATGATGTGGCGAGAATCTCCGCGCCGGGAACCCGTTATGTTGCGGATTTACTGAAGGTTGACCGTTACAGTCACGTCATGCATTTGGTATCCCGAGTTGTTGGCCAACTGCATGATGATCTCGATGCGTTACACGCTTATCAGGCTTGCATGAATATGGGCACGTTGACCGGTGCACCGAAAATTCGAGCCATGCAGTTAATTCGTCAAGTAGAAAAATCTCGACGAGGCAGTTATGGTGGCGCTGTTGGTTACTTAACGGGTCAAGGGGATCTCGATACTTGTATTGTTATTCGTTCTGCGTATGTCGAAAATGGCATAGCGCAAGTTCAAGCTGGAGCGGGTGTGGTTTACGACTCGGATCCACAAGCTGAAGCTGATGAAACCCGCAACAAAGCACAGGCAGTTATCTCAGCCATTCAACATGCTCACTTGGAGAATCTATAATGGCGAATGTTATTTTTATCGACAACTTTGATTCGTTTACTTATAACTTAGTCGACCAGTTTCGCGCTCTTGGTTATCCGGTAACCATCTATCGAAATCATATCTCTGCCGCCGTCATTGCAGCTGAGATAGACAAGCTAGACAATCCTGTCGTCGTGCTTTCTCCCGGTCCCGGAGAGCCCAAAAACGCTGGCTGCATGCCAGAGTTGATTCAGCGCTTAAGAGGCCATGTTCCTATGATTGGGATATGTTTAGGTCATCAAGCAATCGTCGAAGCCTATGGCGGTACAGTGGCCGGAGCCGGAGAGATTGTCCATGGCAAAGTATCTATGATGGCGTATACCCCCCACGTGATATACCAAGATTTACCCGCCAACATCGCTATCGCCAGATACCACTCATTAACTGCGATCTCAGTCCCTGAGACACTGACCATCACCGCAGAAGTTGATGGACTGGTTATGTCGGTGCTAAACGAACAAGATAAAGTGTGTGGATTTCAGTTTCATCCAGAATCCATTATGACTACCTATGGTGCTAAGCTGTTAAAAAACACCATTGAGTGGGCGTTATCCAATCATCAATAAATTAAAATAGACCCAACAGAATAAATAGGAAGTCAGATGCAAGATATTATTAATAAATTATATGATCAAACCTCCCTTAGCCAACAAGAGAGTCACGCGCTTTTTGACTGTATCATCCGAGGCGAAATGGATCCTTTACAGTTAGCATCGCTGCTTACCGCGCTGAAGATAAAAGGCGAAACACCTGACGAAATCGCAGGAGCCGCAGAAGCGTTGCTCGCTAACGCCAATCCATTCCCGCGCCCCGATTACGAGTTCGCCGATATCGTTGGTACCGGAGGCGATGGGTCAAACACTTTTAATATCTCTACCACCGCGGCTTTTGTCGCGGCGGCATGTGGTGTCAAAGTCGCCAAGCATGGTAACCGAGGAGTGTCGAGCAAATCCGGTTCTTCCGATTTATTGGACTCTTTTGGCATCAACTTAGCCATGTCTGCTGACGATACGCGCAAAGCCGTTGATGACTTGGGTGTTGCCTTCTTATTCGCTCCTGAATATCACGGTGGCGTACGACACGCTATGCCCGTCCGTCAGGCGATGAAGACACGTACCATCTTTAATATTTTAGGTCCGTTAATTAATCCGGCTCGGCCCCCCATTGAACTGATGGGCGTGTATGATCAATCATTGGTTAAACCTATTGCTGAAACGATAGCCAAAATGGGACTTAAACGAGCGGCGGTTGTTCATGGCAGTGGCTTGGATGAAGTCGCCATCCATGGGGATACCGTTGTGGCAGAGATCATTGATGGTGAGATAACAGAGTACACTTTGTCTCCTGCGGATTTTGGTGTTGAACGCTACTCTTTAGACGACATAAAAGGTGGAACACCTGAAGAGAATCGCACCATTATCAGCAATATATTGACCGGAAAAGGTAGCGAGGCTCAAACCGCCGCCGTTGCCGTTAATGTTGCGCTACTATTGAAACTATTCGGCAATGAAGATCTAAAAGCAAATACTCAACAGGCGATTTCTGTAATGAAATCAGGCAAAGCATTCGAGCTAGTTCAACAACTGGCCCAGCGAGGATAACCGCAGATGTCGACTACATTTACTCAACAAAATCGCGAGATGGCGCAAGTACTGTTCAAAATTGTCGAAGATAAAAAACAGTGGGTTGAGCAGCGTAAAGCTACCCAGCCATTGGCAAGTTTTATCGACACTCTAGAGCCATCAGATCGAGACTTTTATCATGCTCTTTCGGGCGACAAGGCGGCATTTATCCTTGAATGCAAGAAAGCATCCCCATCAAAGGGCTTAATAAGAGAAGAGTTCGATCTGGATTACATTGCGTCCGTTTATAAAAACTATGCTAGCGCCATTTCTGTTCTTACCGATGAGAAATACTTTCAAGGTAGTTTCGATTTTATAAATCAAATCAAAAACAACGTTGAGCAACCGGTTCTGTGTAAAGACTTCATGATTGACCCTTATCAAGTCTATTTGGCTCGCTACTATGGTGCCAATGCCATTTTACTGATGTTGTCTGTGCTTGATGACGCTCAGTACCTGAAACTCTCTGAGCTAGCTCACTCTCTCAACTTAGGCATTTTGACCGAAGCGAGTAATCAAGAAGAAGTGGAGCGAGCCATTGCGCTAAAAGCGAAAGTCATCGGAATTAACAACCGCAATCTACGAGATCTCTCTATAGACCTAACTCGTACTCGCGAACTTGCCCCACAAATCCCCGCAGAGACCGTTGTTATTTCTGAATCAGGAATTTACAGCAATCAGCAAGTACGTGACTTACGACAATATGTCGACGGTTACTTAATTGGCAGCTCATTAATGTCAGAAGAGAACTTAGAGCTAGCGGTAAGAAGCGTACTGGTTGGAGATAATAAAGTGTGTGGCCTAACCCACCCTGATGACGCTGCGGCCGTTTATCAAGCCGGCGCGGTGTACGGCGGCCTGATATTTGCCAATGGTTCTAAGCGACAGGTGGATATAGAACAAGCTCGCCTTACTATGAGCGGTGCACCACTTAAATACGTTGGGGTATTTCAAAATCAAAGTCTGGATGATGTTATCTCTACAGCGAATCAACTTGGCTTATCCGCGGTTCAGTTACATGGCAAAGAGTCTCAAGACTTTGTTGACCAACTAAGAGCTCAATTGAACAAACATTGTGAAATTTGGAAAGCGTACGGGGTCACTGACACCCTGCCTGAACTGTTAAGCAGTAACGTGAATAAGCATCTTCTCGACAGCAAAGTCGGCACGCAAACGGGTGGTACCGGACAAACATTTGATTGGCAATTGGTTAGCCAAACAAAAAACATCATGCTTGCTGGCGGTTTATCACCAGAAAATGTGAAACAAGCCGCTTCACTCGGCTGCCTCGGTCTGGATCTCAACTCAGGTGTAGAAAGCGCTCCCGGAAAGAAAGATGCTCAATTACTGCAACGCGCATTTGAACAAATTAAAAACTATTAAGGATATTGTATGGCTAAGTTAGACGCCTATTTTGGTGAGTATGGTGGTCAGTTTGTACCTCAAATACTGGTTCCTGCACTGGAGCAACTTGAACAAGAATTTATTGATGCTCAACAAGATCCTCAATTTCAGAGTGAGTTTATGACGCTACTGCAAGAATATGCAGGCAGACCTACCGCATTGACATTGTGTCGAAATATCACCAAAGGTACCAAAACAAAACTGTACCTAAAACGAGAAGATCTACTGCATGGCGGTGCACATAAGACCAACCAAGTATTGGGGCAGGCATTGCTAGCAAAGCGAATGGGCAAAAAAGAGATCATTGCCGAGACGGGGGCCGGTCAACATGGTGTTGCAACCGCACTAGCCTGCGCACTGTTAGATCTAAAATGTCGCGTATATATGGGAGCGAAAGATGTAGAGCGCCAAAGCCCTAATGTGTTCCGTATGAAATTGATGGGTGCAGAAGTGATCCCCGTTCACTCAGGTTCTGCCACACTAAAAGATGCTTGTAATGAAGCACTACGAGATTGGTCTGCCACCTATCAAGATGCTCACTATTTACTTGGAACAGCCGCTGGCCCACACCCTTTCCCAACCATAGTGAGAGAGTTCCAGAAAATGATCGGCGAAGAGACCAAGAATCAAATACTGGCTCGTGAAGGACGTCTACCTGATGCTGTCATTGCCTGTGTTGGCGGCGGTTCTAACGCCATAGGCATGTTTGCAGATTTTATTGAAGAAGAGAGCGTCGAGTTAATTGGCATTGAGCCGGCAGGTAAAGGCATTGATACTGACCAGCACGGCGCCCCACTAAAGCATGGTAAAACAGGCATATTCTTTGGTATGAAAGCACCACTGATGCAAGATGAACACGGACAAGTAGAAGAGTCTTACTCTGTTTCTGCTGGCTTGGATTTCCCATCTGTTGGGCCACAACATGCTCATTTAAATGCCACGGGTCGAGCCAAATATCACTCAGCTACCGATGATGAAGCATTAAATGCGTTTCAGCAGTTAGCCAAAACAGAGGGAATTATCCCGGCATTGGAATCAGCACATGCCCTCGCCTATGCCGTTAAACAGGCTTACGCAGAACCAGATAAAGAGCAGCTTTTAGTGGTAAACCTGTCTGGTCGAGGTGACAAAGACATATTTACTGTTCATGACATACTACAACAAAAAGGAGAGCTGTAATGGATCGCTATCAATCACTTTTTCAACGGTTAAAAAACCAAAATGAAGGTGCCTTTGTTCCTTTTGTCACGGTAGGCGATCCAAATAAAGAGCTCTCTCTACAAATTATGGACACCTTGGTAGAAGCCGGTGCGGATGCCTTAGAGCTGGGGATCCCATTCTCTGACCCGTTAGCAGACGGCCCGACCATACAAGGCGCAAATATCCGAGCTCTGGACTCAAACGTCACGCCGAGCATATGTTTTGAGTTGATTTCTCAAATTCGTCAGCGCTACCCTCAATTGCCGATAGGCTTACTTATGTATGCCAATCTAGTATACGCGAACGGCATTGATAATTTTTATCGCCGATGCGCCGAAATAGGGATAGATTCGGTGTTGATTGCCGATGTACCAACAAATGAAAGCGCGGACTTCATTCAAGCGGCGAAGAAGCATGGCGTTCACGCTATTTTTATCGCACCTCCAACAGCCAGTGATCAGACCTTAAAATCGGTTGCAGAGCTAGGCGGCGGCTACACCTACCTACTTTCAAGAGCAGGGGTTACCGGTGCAGAAACCAAGGCCAATATGCCCGTCGCTCACCTAATGGATAGATTAAATCAGTTTTCAGCACCACCCGCCCTGCTTGGTTTTGGCATTTCTCAACCTGAACAAGTCGTGGAAGCGCTAGATGCAGGTGCTGCGGGTGCTATCTCTGGTTCCGCTGTCGTTAAGATCATCGAATCAAATCTGGATGACGCTCAAACCATGCTCAATGAGCTCGCTACTTTTGTTGGCAGCATGAAAGCAGCAACAATACGTTAGTTACTTAGGGTCTGTTGACCTTTCGCGACTATTTTTGCAGCAGTTTGTTGTTATTTTATACAAGGCAGCACCTGTGAAGTGTAGCCATCTACACAAATCAGGTGATAACGCAGTAGAAAGCAACAACAAACGCTGCCCGAAGGGTTCATCTGAAAACGTCTTGAGCTGTGTTATGAGTCGTTTACATAGAATAACTATGCTGCTCTCCTCATGCCTTGCTCAAACCGTTTTCAGATTGAACAAAATCTGTTCTCGAAAGATCAACAGACCCTAAGCATTTTAATCAAGTAATTAACCCTTAATCGCCATGCACGCTCTCTGCAAATTCAGAGAGCGTGTTGTCATTCATCTCGACTGTTTATTTAGTGCAAACTTCACGGTAAAACCCCTTCCACAGGTTAATTTATTAAAGTGTCGCCGCGATCTCATTCTGGTAAATGACAGCTTACTCATTACTTAACCTACGTCATTAAAATAACAATTGATCATCGGAATTATTTGTAAATCCAATTCGAACTGTGTAAAAGGTTTTACGGAATTATTGTCTGGCTTTTAACGCCGAATCGATACTAATCCCCAAGATTGTTCACTTTCCACGTACGGAGGTTGTTGTAGTGGCCGAAAAGAAAAACTTATTAACTAATATTGGTGTGCAAGTTGTTATTGCCATGATTCTAGGTACCTTAATTGGTGCTGTTATGGGTCAATCTGCTGCCATGTTTGCACCTTTAGGTGCGATTTTTATTAACCTGATTAAAATGCTCGTTATCCCTTTAGTCGCGGTTGCCCTAATTTCAGGTGCAGCGGGTCTAGGTGATAGCCATTCTGCTGGTAAAGTTGGTGTTACAACGCTAGGATTTTTCGCTTTAACGTCAGCGCTTGCTGTTGCTTTAGCACTATTCATGGGTGAAGTGTTCCAACCAGGTACTGGTATCGATGTATCGTCGGTTGAAGGTATGTTCTCTGCTGAATATGCATCTAAAGGTGAATTGCCAACATTTTGGGCAACGGTTGTAGGTATGATCCCTACTAACGTTTTCCAATCATTGAATGAAGCAAACATTCTGCAAATTCTCGTTTTCTGCTTGTTCTTTGGTATCGCCATTTCCAAATTGGAAAAAGAGCGCCGCGCTCCGTTAATGAATGGGGTAAATTCCATTGTTGACGCTATGGTTTGGATGATCAATAAAGTAATGATCATTGCACCTATTGGCGTATTTGGCCTAATGGCTGAAGCGGTAGGTACATTTGGCTTCGGTGCATTGATGGTGGTATTTAAGCTATTCATCGTATACATCGCCGCTATCTTAATTTTTGGCTTTATTGTATACCCAGCCCTAATTCACTTGTTCACTAAGACATCGGCTCGTAAGTTCCTAACGGTAATGAAAAAGCCTCAAGCGGTTGCGCTATCAACGGCTTCTTCTATGGCGACACTTCCTGTCACTATGGATGCGGTTGAAAACGAACTGGGTGTACGTAACTCTACTGCGTCATTTGTGCTGCCATTAGGTGCAACAATCAACATGAGTGGTAACGCAATTTACTACGGTTTGGTTGCGATTTTCTTTGCACAGCTGTTCCACATTGACCTAAGCATGGGTGCTTACATTGCCATCATCATTACGGCAACATTAGGTGCGGTTGGACAAGCAGGTGTTCCTGGTCCTTCATTCTTGGTAGTAGCGGTACTTCTTGCTGCTGGTATCCCAATTGAAGGCTTACCACTTCTGTTCGCATTGGATCGTATTTTTGACATGATTCGTACTGCATTGAACATCACTGGTGATGCTGCATGTGCCGTTATTGTTGACTCTATCATCGAAAAAGATTTAGAGCTGCAAAAACAACAAGCATAAGTAGTCACAACCACTAAACGGATGGCCGCAATTTGCGGCCATTTTTTATATCTAATTTCTACAAACTGTTTAGCATTGCCGCTAAATTCGTTAGACTGTGTACAATTTTCTATCCTATAGTAATGAAAAATGAAACAACTTATTGATTTTATTCCATTAATCATATTTTTTGCACTTTATAAAATGTACGACATTTATACCGCTACAGGTGCATTAATTGTCGCTACCGCCATTCAAATCGCTCTAACCTACTTCATTTATAAGAAAGTAGAGAAAATGCAGTTGGTGACATTTGTTATTGTTACCGTCTTTGGTGGAATGACCATCTTCTTCCACGATGATAACTTTATTAAATGGAAAGTTACCATTGTCTATGCGCTATTCTCACTTGGCCTGTTTGTTACTCAACTTATGGGTAAGCCCGTCATTAAAGGAATGTTAGGTAAAGAGATTACCTTGCCAGATTCTGTATGGGCTAAAATCAACTGGGCTTGGGTTGGGTTCTTTATTTTATGTTCATTACTCAATATTTATGTCGCTTTCAATTTGCCTCTGGATGTTTGGGTCAACTTTAAAGTCTTTGGCTTGTTGGCGGCAACCTTTGGTTTTACCTTGCTTACGGGTATCTATATCTACAAGCACCTACCTAAAGAAGAATCTAAATAAAATGCTGTACTCTCAACCTCCCGGTTGAGAGTTTTCTATTGGAATGTCTTATGAACAATGATGTTAGCTCCGCACCTCGCGGGCAAATGTTGCTGCGTACTCTTGCGATGCCAGCAGATACCAATGCCAATGGTGATATTTTTGGTGGTTGGATTATGTCTCAACTCGATTTAGCCGGGGCGATTCTGGCAAAAGAGATCTCTTCAGGACGTGTGGTAACCGTTTCTGTCTCCAGTATCACCTTCAAACAACCTGTTCGCGTCGGTGATGTGGTGTGCTGTTATGGCGAATGTATTAAAATTGGACGCACATCAATGTCGGTGAATTTACAAGTCTGGGTAAAACCTGTAAATGTAAATGGTATCGGTGATCGTTATCAAGTATGTGAAGCAACGTTTAATTATGTGGCGATAGACAGTAATGGTCGACCTCGTCCAGTAAAAAGTGTGTAAACTTACACTTCTAATACACGGCTACGATGCACAACGATAAATCTTGTATTATGTAGCCTATCAAACAAGTAAAAGGATAGATTCATGTGGTATGTCATTTTTTCTCAAGATGTTGAAGATTCTCTACAAAAACGCATGAGCGTAAGAGACAAACATTTGGCTCGTTTACAGCTATTACAAGATGAAGGACGTCTTCTGACAGCAGGACCAATGCCTGCCATTGATTCTGAAAACCCTGCAGAAGCGGGCTTCACTGGCTCAACAGTTATTGCTGAGTTTCCTTCTTTAGAAGACGCCAAGCAGTGGGCTGATGCCGATCCTTATATCGACGCTGGTGTCTATGAAAACGTCATTGTGAAACCATTTAAAAAAGTATTCTAGAATGACCTCATTAACTCGATACACTCTCTTATCACTCATTGCCGTATTTCTTTTCGGTTGCAGCGGCAATACCGATAAACAACGCCAAATTGAAGCGATCGCTCAGCATCGAGCAACAACGCTATCCAATAGCTTACCTATTGAGCACGGCCCCTTAACCATTATGCAAGCGAAAGCCGTTGGAAACAGTGTTCAGCTTATGATGATATATAATGGTGAGGCGGCATCATCTGCTCAGCAGCTGCTTGAAGGAAGCATTCGTTACTATTGCAATAACTCTGAAGTGAAGGCAAATCTTGTACACGGCGTAATCTACAATATTAAGTTACGCAGTCCGCGAGGAAAATTACTGGCTGAAAGAGTGATAACTGAGAACAGTTGCGCTAAAAAAGCAGAGTAATCACACACCAATTAATAGGAGCACTATCCGTGCTCCTTCAATTATTGCTACCTTTTATATATCCATATAAATATTTTCATTCATAATGAATAGAAAGCGTATGATGTCCGGTCTACTGGGTAACATTGACGTTTTGTCATTAAAATGCAACTTTGAAAGGAAGCTTATGAAGAAAATAGCACTACTCGCCACTGCAATTGTTGGTTTATCCTCTACCGTCGCCTATGCGTCCGATTGGCAACAAATAACAGACAAAGCTGAAGGCCAAACTGTCTATTTTCATGCGTGGGGCGGAAGCCAAGAGATCAACGCTTATTTGAAATGGACGGGTAACCAACTTAAGCAAAAATATGACATTAATTTTAAGCATGTCAAAGTCACGGACATTGCAAAAACCACCTCACAACTGATTGCAGAGAAAACTGCTGGTAAGTTAGAGAATGGCAGCGTTGACATGGTATGGATTAACGGTGAAAACTTTAAGTCCATGAAGAATAATGAGCTTTTATACGGCCCTTTTGTAGAAAAGCTACCTAGCTGGAAGTACGTTGATAAATCTCTACCTGTCGATAGCGATTTTTCAGAGCCAACTGATGGTCTCGAAGCACCATGGGGAGTTGGACAACTGGTCTTTATTCATGACAGTAAAACACTCAGCAATCCACCAGCATCATTTTCTGAGCTTCTTAGTTACAGCAAAGCGTTCCCGAATCGCATTAGTTACCCTAAACCACCAGAGTTTCACGGAACCAGTTTTCTTAAAGCACTGCTAATTGAGCTTACCAGTAGTGACCCCTCTCTTTATAAGCCCGTTAACCAACAAGATTTTGATATCATAACCAAACCGTTGTGGGACTATTTAGATCAACTGCACCAGTCGGCATGGCGTGAAGGTAAACAGTTTCCGGCTAGCTCATCTGAAATGGTTCAACTATTAGATGATAGACAGCTTGATTTAAGTATTACTTTTAATCCTAACGCTGTCTTCTCAGCACAAAACAGTGGCAAATTGGCACCGTCAACTAAGACTTATGCCATGGATGCGGGTGCTTTATCGAATATCCATTTCTTAGCCATTCCATTTAATGCCAACGCGAAAGAAGCGGCGATGGTCTCAATCAACTTTTTATTGAGCCCTGAAGCGCAGTCCCGTAAAGGCGACCTTTCAATATGGGGTGACCCCTCTGTGTTAGAGAACCAATACCTGCAAGGAACGGCAAAAGAGACTCGTTTGTTTAAGTCGCTACCAGAGCCTCACCCTAGCTGGCAAGTCGCGTTAGAAAAAGCGTGGCTAGAAAGATACGGTAATTAGTTGTCATTACTATGCTAAGAGCGGCTTATCTACTTCTCATTGTCGTGTGCATCTTGCCTATCGTTCCCGGAGCGATAGGCGTTGTGCTATCTTCACTAGGTTATCTGCCGCCAATTGGTTTAACCACCGTCTCATTTGATGGTTTTGCTGCGGTATTCAGTTGGAGTGCGGTGTGGAAATCGATTTCACTCACCTTGAGCAGTACAATACTAAGCAGTGTTATAAGCTGCTTTCTGGCATTTTCGATTATTCAAGGTGCTTGGCATAGTAAGTTTTGGCGCATCATAGAGAAGTCCCTTGCACCACTGCTCGCCATGCCGCATGTTGCCTTTGCCATTGGTTTTGCATTTCTGTTCTCGCCAACCGGTCTGTTTTCTCGCCTATTTGATACACTGTTTGAATTAGATTCTATCTCGTTCTTAGTGAAAGACTCGTTTGGTATTGGTTTATCTTTAGCACTTGCGTTAAAAGAAGTGCCCTTTTTGCTGTTAATGAGCATCCCAATACTAAAGCAACTGAAAATCGATCAGTTAGCAAAAGTCACCACCAGTTTAGGCTATGCGCCTGCACAGTTTTGGTGGAAATGCATCTTTCCACAATGGCTGGTTAAAATCCGTTTTCCACTTATTGCCATTATTGCCTATAGCGCCTCAGTGGTAGATCTAAGTTTGATTCTGGGCCCAACTAATCCGCCGACATTTGCCGTTCTAGTGTGGCAGTGGTTCTCGGAACCAGATTTATCACTGTTCCCAAGAGCGGGGGCAGGTGCTGTGATTTTGTTCTGCCTCTGCTGCCTTTTAATTGCTTTATTAAGGTTCATTGAGTGGTTCGTTATCCAGCATAAAAGAGAGTGGCAGTACTCTGGGCGTAGCGGAAAAATGCTGTCAGGAAAAAACAGTTTCTCGCTACTTTTGTTGATCAATATTTTAATCGTTCCAATCACTCTGCTTTGGTCTTTTGCCGGACGGTGGCGCTTTCCAGATATTGTTCCAAGCCAGTTCACCACAAGGTTCTGGACAACCGAGTGGGCGTCAATATGGCCAACCATCAGCGACAGCTTTTTATTGGCATTTGTCTCTGCAACGTTAGCGCTATTTTTTGCTCTGATTGCTCAGGAGTACCAAAAGAAGCATCATGTGCACATTCCTAAGCTTTTAATTGCGATTCCGATACTGGTTCCTCAACTCTCTCTACTGTTCGGTATCCAAGTTGCCACCTTATACGTAGATAGCAATAACTATCTGCTTTGGGTTATCTGGTCGCATATATTCTTTGCTTTTCCCTATGTTTTCTTAGCGCTAGACGGCCCTTGGCAGAGCTATGATGATGGCTACAGCAAGACGGCATTAAGTTTAGGCAAGTCTCCTTTTTATGTATGGCTAAAAATCAAAGCCACCATTCTATTTCCTGCCATTATGTTTGCTTGGGCAACAGGGGCAAGTGTTAGCTTAGCGCAATATTTGCCGACATTAATGTTAGGTGCTGGACGCATATCAACCATTACAACAGAGGCCGTCGCACTGTCGAGTGGTTTTGACCGACGAGTAACCTCTATTTATGCTTTATGGCAAGCATTGTTGCCGTTACTCTTTTTTAGCATCGCTTTTTTGCTAAGCAGAGTTAAAAACTTATCTTTCTCAAACCATAATAGGAAACCAATAACCAGTGGCTCTTATTCTAAAAAACCTCGTCATCTATAATCGAGAAAAAAATGCCCTATTTGATCCCATTAGCTTTCAGGTTAATCCGGGAGAGACATTAACCTTAATGGGGCCAAGTGGTTGTGGTAAATCGACTCTGTTAAGTGCCATAGCTGGTCACTTAAATGATGAGTTTTGTTATCAAGGTTCTCTATCCCTGAATGAACAAACACTCGACGACAAGCCAGCACATAGTCGAGATGTGGGTATCTTGTTTCAAGACGACCTGCTGTTCCCTCACCTATCTGTTTGGGAAAACCTTGCTTTTGCCCTACCCAACTCGGTAAAAAAAGAGCAGCGTAAACAGCAAGCGCTGCAAGCTCTGCAAACGATTCATTTACATAAACTGGCCGACGCTAAGCCAGATCAGTTATCTGGTGGGCAGCGTGCCAGGGTTAGCTTATTACGAATGTTACTGGCAAAGCCTAAAGCCATTCTTTTGGATGAACCTTTTAGTAAACTCGATAAAGAGTTAAGAGAGCAATTTCGAGACTGGGTGTTTGAGCAGATAACACAAGCACAAGTTCCAGCGCTGTTGGTTACGCATGATAGTTCAGATGTTCCGCAATCAAGTCGCTGTCTCGTTTGGCCTTGGAGGGATGAAAATGCTGGATAGATTTGCTATTCAAGTGATTCGCTCACCTCTGGCAATGTGTGCCAAGGTGATTGATCGTGCTGGTATTTCCGCTAATCAAATTACTCTGGCGGGATTTGTCATCGGCTGCTTGGCACTGCCTGCCTTGTACTTCCATTACTACTCAATCGCTCTGCTATTTATCATTTTAAATCGGATCTTTGATGGTTTAGATGGTGCAATCGCACGTATTCAAGGAATTACCGATTCTGGTGGCTTTCTAGATATCAGTTTGGATTTTCTCTTTTACTCACTGATCCCATTTGGCTTTGTGTTGGCAGATCCAGAAATGAATGCCGTAGCGGGAAGCTTTCTCATTTTTGCATTTATTGGCACCGGCTCTAGCTTTCTGGCATTTGCGGTTATGGCAGGCAAACGGGAAATAGATAATCCCGTCTACAAGAATAAGTCTCTGTACTATATGAGTGGGCTAACAGAGGGCACGGAAACCATCAGCTGCTTTATCCTGTTTTGTCTTTTTCCTGCTCATTTCTCCGTCATCGCGTACGTATTTGGCTTAATGTGTTGGTTTACCACTATCAACCGAATCTGGGCTGGTTTTACAACCTTAAAAGATATTGAGCAGAGAGATGAACAACAAAGTCACGGTATGAGTTAGAGACAGAGACAGAGACAGAGACAGAATGATGACGTAAATAGGAGATTTACGCCATCAAATAGATGTTTATAGAAGATGCGGCTATTTACGCGCAACGTTTTCTGCGATTTTTACAATAACGTCAACCGCTTGCTTCATGCCATTAATGGTAATAAATTCATGGATACCATGAAAATTATAACCTCCGGTAAAGATATTAGGGCAAGGTAATCCCATAAAGGAGAGTCTTGCTCCATCGGTTCCACCTCGAATAGGCACGATATCAGGCTCGACTCCACACTCTAACATCGACTGTTTGGCAAACTCGATGATATGTGGATGTGGCTCCACCATCTCTTTCATATTGAAGTAACTATCATTAATCTCGACGCTAACACTTCCCTTATCTAGCGTGGCGTTCAACTCATCAACTTTGCGGCTGATAAACTGTTTACGCTGCTCAAGACCATCACGTTCAAAATCACGAATGATGTATTGTAGCTCTGTTTTGGCAATGCCCGATTTAATAGAGGTTAAATGATAAAACCCTTGGTAACCATCTGTGCATTCCGGTGTTTCTTCACTAGGCATAGACAATTGGAAACGTGCAGCAATATTCATTGAATTAACCAAGGTGTCTTTTGCCGTACCGGGATGAACACTCACGCCGTGACAGATAACATTGGCGCTGCTGGCGTTAAAGTTTTCATACTCTAGTTCACCAATTGAGCCACCATCAATAGTATAAGCCCACTCAGCGGCAAATTTTTCCACATCAAACAGGTCTGCACCTCGACCAATCTCTTCGTCTGGTGTAAAGCCAATGCAGATGTCGCCATGGCGAATTTCTGGATGAGCCATTAAGTACTCGACCGCCGTTAAAATCTCGGCAATACCGGCCTTATTGTCTGCCCCTAATAAGGTCGTTCCATCCGTGGTAATCAGGTCGTGGCCATGTAAGTCATTCAATTGAGGATATTGAGTTGGCGACAGTTTCTCACCACTATTACCCAAAGCAATCTCCCCACCTTGATAGTTGTTAATGATCTGAGGGCGAACATTTTTCCCTGACTCATCAGGTGCGGTATCCATGTGAGCAATAAAGCCAATGGCAGGAACCTGATCACCACAATTAGATGGCAGCTTCGCCATAAGATAGCCATTGTCATCCAAACTGACGGATGTTAACCCTAATGACTCCATTTCTAATTTTAATTGTTCTGCAAGTTCCAACTGCCCTTCACTACTCGGGCATTGACTATTATCACTGTTCGATTTTGTATCTACCGCAACATAACGTAAAAAACGCTCTACTAAATTTTCCATTATTTCCTCTTATTTTATTTACTTTAACGTGATTAAACGTCAAAAGTGTCTCATTCAGCGACAGACGCGCACCCTAGCCAGCAAAATTGATCATCTTAATCAGTGCTTCGATACGTCCATCTTTATTAACCCGGCATGGATAGTTGAGGACTGATTTCGCCCTCTCGTCACCCATTGAGATTATTTAAATACCAATACTTTTAAGCTGGCGTTTTCATCAACATCAGCAAATTCAGCGGGGTTTTCTAATCGATACTGGTAGCTCAGCTGCGGTGCTTCTAACTGCATTGAGTCAATCAAAAAATCAGGGGTCACACTAGGCGAGTTAACACAGGCTAATACTTCGCCATTTTCAGTCATTAGTTCAGGCAAACGTCTTAATATTTTTTTGTAGTCTTTGGTTAAAGCAAAACTGCCTTTTTGAAATGATGGCGGGTCAATAACGATTATGTCATAAGGGCCACTCTTGCGGATTTTCCCCCAAGATTTAAATATATCGTGAGCCATAAAACGGACTTTATTCAAGTCATGATGATTTAGACGGTGGTTCTCACGGCCTTTATTCAATGACGCTTTTGCCATATCCACATTCACCACTTGATCTGCACCACCTTCAATAGCCGCTACAGAAAAACCGCAGGTATAAGCGAACAAGTTCAACACGTTCTTGTTATGACTTCTTTCTTGCAACCATTCCCGCCCTAATCGCATATCTAAGAACAGACCAAGATTCTGATTTCTTCCTAAATCTAACTGATATTTAAGGCCGTTTTCTATTCCAATAGGGTGGCTTTCGACGTCATCAAAAACAACTTGCGACGGCGCACCATTCTCATAACGGTGTTGGAGCAAAATTGACTTGCCAAGTTTCTCTTGCCATAACGCGGTTTTGGCTAATGCTTCTAGCGACTGAAGCAAGGTTTGCAGAAACAGCTCATCGACAGGTTTAAATAGTGCAACAACTAAGTGGCCTTGAAGCCAATCACACGTTAACTGCTCCAATCCCGGCCATTGCTGACCTCGGCCATGAAACAGACGACGCAGCTCATTTGGCGTGTGTTCGAGTTGTTCAATAATATGATTATAAAAAGTTGATATTTGTTGATGATTCATAGGATTTACTTGATTTTTGGCCAATCTAATTGCCATGGTTTATCCCACTGATTTATGCACTTTTGTGCTTCCGAAGAGAGCCATTTTTCGCCATCAGTAGGGTGTGAGATAAAACTGTAATCCATGCCATCTAAACGAAAACGCATAGCATAGGCATGCAAATAGCCTCTATCAGTCTTAGATTTGGTATTGTAAATAGGATCACCAAGAATAGGCGAACCAATCGAGTTTAATGCCACTCGAATTTGATGTGTTTTCCCGGTATAAGGTTTACAAATGAACCAACGTTCACCTTGTTGCCCTGTTTGAGAGAAAAACTGAGTAATGGCCGGGTTTACATTACTTTTGAGTAGCTTCCATGATGCTCGTCGAGAACGTTCCATGTCACCAATAATGCTGCCCTGTTTCTTTTTAGGCTTGCTCTCACCAATAGCGAGATAATATTTTTCTATCTTTCTAGTGGCAAACAGTTCAGATAACTGTTTTGCTGCGTGAGAATGTTTCGCTAATAGCAGTAAGCCCGATGTCATTTTGTCTAGACGATGAACCAGATATAGTTTGTCGCACTTAATCGCCCTTGCGACCTCACACAACAACATAGTGTCTCCATCATCTTTATGGACGCTAATCCCTTGATGTTTATTGATCACTATAAAGTCATCGTACTGATAAAGAATATCAAACATAGTAGCCACTCCTTTATGGAGGCTGAGTATATACCTCTTTCTATGCATTGCGCGATATTTTCTTCTCTCGCTACATGAAAACAGCGAATAAGATGAAATAATAAACAACGAAAAAGCGGGAGCCATTACTGGCTCCCGCTTATTAATACACTCTTTATGTAATAAAGGTTTTAGCTCACGACAACTATAGTTTCTTAGAGAAGAGACCTGTCAACGCGATGATACCAATACCTAGCAACATGATTTCCCCTTTACCACTGTCAAAGCCACTCTTAATACCAGAGAAAGCAACGATAGCGATAGCAAATGGAATCACATATTTTACTAAGTTGTACCATAAGCCAAATAGTGGGAATGATACTTTACCGTCATTGGTGATCTCTTTTTCAAGTTCTTCACGAGTCAGTCTCCAGCCAGCGAAGATACAAACCAGCATACCACCCACAGCAAGGAAGATTTTGTCTGTCAACAAGTCAAAGATATCAAATGCACCAGTACCAAACAGCTGAGGTCCAACGCCACCCAACGACAGAGAAGCGAAGACACACAGAACAGCCATTACAGAACTTGCTGTTAGAACTGCCGTTGTACGTTTCATGCCTTTCTCATCAATTAGGTATGAAACCACAACTTCTAGTAGAGAAACAGACGATGTTAATGCCGCAACACTTAAACCAATGAAGAATAGCAACGCAAGCAGTACGCCAATGATGCCACCCATTTCAGCAAACAATTGAGGTACAACAACGAATACAAGACCCGGACCAGCCGCTGGTTCCATATTGAAAGCGAACATCGCAGGGAACATCGCCAAACCAGCCAAAATAGCAACACCGGTGTCCATAGCGGTTACCATCGCAGTAGTCTGAACTAAGTTTTCCTTCTTCTTAAGGTAACTACCATAAGTCATCATACAACCCATACCAAGGCTTAATGAGAAGAATGCTTGTCCTAGCGCCGCTAATACAACGTCACTATTTACTTTAGAGAAGTCAGGTTTGAATAGGAACTCTAAACCAGCCGTCGCACCTGGCAGGCTTAAGCCTTTCACTGCAACTAAAATTAAGATGACGAAAAGTAGAGGCATCAAAATCTTACCGGCTTTCTCAATACCGCCTGAGATACCTTTTACTACCACGACAATGTTAAGTAGCAGGTAGAAGCCCATCCACATTAGTGGTTGAACAGGATCAGAGATGAATCCGCCAAATGAGTCGCCAATAGCGGCTGGAGTACTGAGCAATCCAGTTGCTATCTTATAGATGTAAGCAACGGCCCATCCACCAACAACAGGATAGAAACCCATTATCAAAAGACCAGCAAATACACCCATCACACCGACAAACGTCCAACGGCGATCGGTTGTCTTAATTGCACCAACCGCTGATACACCTGATTTACGACCAATAGCGAATTCGGTCAGCATGACACTAAAACCGATAAAGATAACGAATAACAGGTAAATAGCGACAAATGCACCACCGCCACTTTCTCCTGCTGTGTATGGGAATTTCCAGATATTACCCAGACCAACAGCTGAACCCGCTGCGGCCATAACGAAGCCTAATTTTGATCCCCAGGTATCACGGGGTTTTGTGGTTGTATTACTTGTTGCCACGGTTACTCCAAATATTCTGTTGTGTTTGCATATTTTTATTAGGCGTCTATAAAAAGGAATAAGTGTAAACTATACTGTACACCATTCTAAAAAATGATTAGCGCCCTATCAGTAGCAAGTAAAACAGTTTGCGAGTAAAATTAAAAGCCCAATGAGTGTATTTTTCGTTAAATTATCTAATTATTAATGTTAAATGCTCTAAATTTGAACAATATCAAATTTCTCTCCTATCTTTGGCTATATTCAGCCAATAATTAACTGATCGCATATCTACCTCGTGAATATTCGACTCAATTGGCAATTTTTCATCAATTTCTCCTATCTACCGATTCACAAACAGTCAACAAATCATTAAATTTAACATTTTCATAAACGATTTTTACAAACAAACCGATCAATATAACCCGTTGTTAAAATTTGTCATATCATCCATGCAACGGCATGGGTATACTAAGATTTGTTGAAAAACATGCGCGTAAAATCAACAGACCCTAGCCTTGCTATAACCACAACAGAGAGCATATGGAACAGTTTTATCAACTATTGGCACTGATTGGTGTTGGCTTGTACTGGATATTGGTTGCCGGTGTTACTTTACGAGTCGTATTGCGAAGAAGAGCAGTCAGTGTTTCATTAGCATGGCTGATGATTATCTATATCATTCCTGTTTTAGGTGTATTTTGTTACTTCCTATTTGGTGAGCTCAATCTAGGCCGTAAACGCGCCCAACGTGCTCATGAAATGTTTAGTCACTACGAAGATTGGTTCAATCAACTACACGACTGTCAAGCTCATCTACCGGACTTAATGAGTCCTCAAATAACCAAGATTGATGAGCTCTGCACCAATAGAATGGGGATTCCTGCTCTCTGTGGTAATAACCTGTCTCTACGAAGTTCTCCCAGTAACATCTTACGTTCAATTATCGAAGATATTGAATCCGCCCAATCGCACATTCGCATGGTGTTTTATATTTGGAACCATGGCGGCCTCGTTGATGCGGTAGGTTCGGCACTTATTCGTGCCGCCAAACGAGGTGTTGATGTAAAAATCTTACTCGATTCTGCTGGGAGTCATCGTTTCTTCCGCAGTCATTGGGTCGACATGATGACCAAATCAGGCATCAAAATAGAGCAAGCATTAGCAGTAAGCCCATGGCGGGTCTTTTTACGACGACTAGATTTACGTCAACACCGAAAAATCATTGTTATTGACGAGCAAGTTGCTTATACCGGCTCTATGAACATGGTTGATCCGGCCTTCTTTAAACAAAATGCTGGGGTTGGAGAGTGGATAGATGTCATGGTTCGTATCACAGGGCCAACAGTCAATGTCTTATCGGCAATCCACGCTTGGGATTGGGAAGTAGAAACTGGAGAGCGCATTTTACCGCAACTTCCCCACTGTGTTGTACCTCAGACAGAGAACCCTCTCCCTGTTCAAGTTGTGCCTTCCGGTCCCGGAATGCCGGATAACTTAATTCAACAAGTATTAACCCTCACTATTAATCAAGCACAAGAATCGGTGCGAATAACAACACCCTACTTTGTTCCCAGCGAAGAACTTCTTGAAGAGCTAAAAATGACCGCTCAACGAGGGGTAAAAGTCGATATTATTCTGCCTAAGAAAAATGACTCTGTTATGGTTCAGTGGGCTTCTCGAGCATTCTATGAAGAACTTTTGCAGTGTGGTGTAAGAATATATGAGTTTGAAGGCGGTTTACTGCACACAAAATCAGTGGTGGTGGATGGAATATACTGCTTGGTAGGCACAGTAAACCTTGATATGAGAAGCCTTTGGCTGAATTTTGAGCTGACCCTAGCAATAGATAACGTAACGTTTACAAAGCAGATGTCAGAACTGCAGCAGAGTTATGCGGATTTATCGGTCCCTGTTAGCCTTGAAGAATGGCGGCAGCGAAAAATGTACTATCGCTTTTTAGAAAGGATATTTTTCTTGTTTAGTCCGCTGCTATAACACTTGCCATCTTTGTTACAACATGGTTTAAATAGTGTTATACCGCTTACAGAATAGGAAAGTTCGATGACCGAACATAAGCAAACAAAAATGGTCACCGCTGGTCGCAGCAAAAAATGGACTAATGGCGTAGTAAATCCTTCCGTACAACGCGCTTCCACGGTTGTTTTTGATACCGTTGCAGAAAAGCAGCACGCCACTAAAAACCGAGCAAAGCAAACCCTCTTTTATGGTAGACGTGGCACCAGCACTCATTTTGCCTTGCAAGATGCCATGGTAGAAATTGAAGGTGGTGTTGGCTGTGCGCTATACCCTTGTGGTGCAGCCGCTATCACCAATGCCATACTGGCATTTGTTAAAACCGGTGATCACATCTTGATGGTGGATACCTGCTACGAGCCAACTCGCGATTTTTGCCAACAAGTGCTAAAGAGAATGGGCATTGAAACCACCTATTATGATCCTCTAATCGGCGAAGGCATTGCTGAACTGATTCAACCCAATACACGGGTTCTATTTCTTGAATCTCCGGGCTCTATCACGATGGAAGTGCAAGATATCCCAACGTTGAGTCATATCGCCCATCAGCACGATCTCGTGGTAATGCTCGATAATACCTGGGCAGCTGGTGTTAATTTCTCACCGTTTGAATTTGGCGTAGATATTTCCATTCAAGCAGGTACAAAATATATTGTCGGCCATTCAGATGTAATGCTGGGAACGGCGGTTGCCAATCAACGCTGTTGGGATAACTTAAGAGAACAGAGCTACCTGATGGGACAATGCATCTCTCCTGATGATGCTTATCTTGGCTTACGAGGTCTTCGTACTCTTGATGTACGATTAAAACAGCATCAGCAGAATAGCATCACCGTTGCACAATGGCTCGCAGAGCGACCAGAGGTTGACCATGTAAGGCATCCCGCGATGAGCAGCTGTCCCGGACACGAGTTTTTCTTGCGTGATTTTACTGGCAGCAATGGACTATTTTCATTTGTGTTAAATACCAGCAACAGCAAAGCGACAACCGCTCTGCTTGATGGAATGAAACACTTTAGTATGGGTTACTCTTGGGGGGGATTTGAAAGCTTGATTTTGGCCAACGAACCCAGCTCATTTAATGCACTTAGAACCGTGGCTCATCCAAAGTTCACTGGCACCCTCATTCGTTTGCATATCGGTCTTGAAAATGTAGATGATTTAATTTTAGATCTTGAACAGGGTTTAGCTCGATACGCACAAGTACTGTCAGAGCAGTAACGATATTACATTCTACGGCATGAATCCGTAGCACAGAGCAGGAGTCAATAAAGCGCACCCTTTGGCAGCGTCCTGTACCATCAGGTCACTTAAATAAAAAAACGTCGGCATTTCTGCTGACGTTTTTACATTCAAATCAATCATTTTTTAATGATCCAATACGACATGCTGTAGTACTTCTAATCTCAACTCGTCGGATATATCCAGATAATGGTCAAATTCAATGCCTAACACAACACCATCCAACTGTTTCCGGAAATTGACGACTGAACATTTAGGGTGAACGTTTTGTAGATGCTCTATTTCGGGATCAACAGCAATCTCTGTCCCTATCTCTACCTCTAACGGCTCTTTGATGAGCAATGCACATCCAGAGATAGAAATATCTAACAGTTCAGCACGGTAGTTTTTCTTGCCAATTTTTGCCGATGCACCAATATGCACCTTAAAACGTCGGTTCTCTCGAATGGGCTTACTTTCAACTGCTACCGGATAGTTAACAAACATCAACCAAGTACCAAATAACTTTATACCCGCTATTCGAGACTTAAATGCAATAACATGCCCTTCTTCGGTATCTGCCATACCACGAACAACAACAGATACATTATTCACTTTGCGAACAACTAACTCTTCCATTGAGCGGTTATTCAATTCAAAAATTAAGAAGTTATTCTCTTTTAAGCCAACAAACTGGCAACCAACCGTATATTGATCTTTTGGACCAAAACTTATAACTGCAGAAAGCCGCATACCAAACTGAAGGTACTTCTTAAGGTCATGCAATGTTGGATCAGCCACGCTCATTCAATACAACCTAATTTAAGGTTTCTAACCGTCTCTATTCATTTACTAGATCATTCTGCTTTCAAATCAGAACCTTGATCTACAGCCAATACAATCTAGGTGGACAAGCACTTAAAGATTACTTGAGTATAAGTATATTAGAATATCCAATATATAATTGAGGTCAATACATATTAACTATAGATATAAACGTTGTATTTATCCTTAACACTGTCGACGCTATTTATTCATTTTACTTGGACAGCCAATTAAATGGTCATCAACCATTCCTACTGCCTGCATAAACGCATAACAGATGGTTTCCCCGACAAATTTGAAGCCTCTTTTTTTCAAAAATTGACTCATTTGCTTAGATTGTTCCGTTGATGTCGGCACCTCTTCCATTGAGTTCCAGTGATTTACCATCGGCTCTGATCCAACAAACTGCCAGAGTGCCTTGGAAAGCGAACCATACTCTCGTTGCAGCTCAATCGCCGCTCTCGCGTTTGAGAAAACCGACGCGATTTTGCCTTTATGTTTAACCACATCAAAGTTGGCGATGATGTGTGCGACATTGGACTCATCTAATTTCGCAAGCTCTTCGATATTATAGTGCTGAAATGCCTCCCTATAACCCTCTCGCTTCTTCAGTATGGTTATCCAGCTCAGTCCTGCCTGAGCTCCTTCTAACGTAATAAACTCAAACAAGACTCTATCGTCATATACGGGTACTCCCCACTCCGCATCATGATATTCTTTTTCCAATACATGGTTCATCGCCCATGCACATCTTCTATCTGTCATTGTTCTTCTCCAAAAAGACGACCTCCAAATAAAGAGAGGTCGTCGTATATCTATCATTTTGTCAGCGAATTGGCTCAGCTAGGGTCAATAAGTTTAACCTTATGGAAAATCTTATACAGCACTGGAACCACAATTAACGTCAGAATAGTCGCAAACCCTAAACCGAACATGATGGTGACGGCCATAGGTTTAAAGAATGTATCAGGCAATAGTGGCACCATACCTAAGATAGTGGTAATGGCTGCCATGCAGACTGGCCTAACACGACTCAGCGCGGCATCAATTACGGCATCATATGGAGCTTTACCCGATTTCATCTCAATTTCAATCTGGTCCAGTAGCACAATGCCATTTTTGAGTAACATGCCTGACAAACTTAAGAAACCAAGTAACGCCATAAAGCCAAATGGTGTATCCAATAACAATAAACCAGACGCCACTCCAATAACGGCAAGGGGCACAGTAAACCAGACGATTAAGGGTTCCTTCACCGAGTTAAACAGGAATACCGTAACCAAGAACATAAACAGATAACCCAGCGGCATAGTGCTAAATAGTGATTCCTGTGCGTCACTGGATGATTCGTATTCTCCACCCCACTCTAGCGAATAACCAGCTGGCATCTCTATCGCATCTATTTGACTCATTAATCGTTTCTGAAGTGTCGCCGCGGTTTCCTCTCCTAAAATATCCGGATCCGCCATTATCGTTAACATACGTTTGCGGTTTTTTCTTATGATCAATGGGTCTTCCCAGCGAATGTCATACCCTAGCGTCACTTGTTGCAACGGGATATATTCTCCAATGGCAGCACTCCATATCTTCATACTCTCGATGTTATTAATGTTCTCTCTTTCATTTTCAGGCAGCCTCGCCACAATTGGCATCAGCGTCGTACCGTCTCGATATACACCAATAGATTTACCTGAGAACGACATACTCAAGAAATCATCAATATCAGATTTGGTAACGCCATATCGACGAGCCTGACTTTCATTAAATATAGGTTCAATGACTTTGGTTCTTTCACGCCAGTCATGGCGGACATTGGTTGCCATTGGATCCGCATACATAATATCCATCACTTGTCTGGCGATACCTCGTAAAATAGTAGGGTCGGAACCAACAATTCTCGCCTCTATTTTCGCCCCTCCGCCGGGACCCAGTTCGATTTTTTTCAGCTTGTAATTCACTTCTGGATAATGATTTTCAATATGAGTTCTGAACCTTCTCATCAAATCATCCAGTACATCAGCAGACGTTACCCTTGTTGCGATTTCACCATAGGCAGAGTAACTTTTTTCGGGTGCATAAGTGAGCATAAACCGCTGCAAACCTTTCCCGGCAGTTGTCGTGATATGCTCAACACCTTGCTGTTCAGAAAGCCACGACTGCAACTGTTTCAGCTTATCGTTTGTCGCTCTAATATCGGTACCTTCTGGCAACCAGATGTCCGTCATAAATAGAGGTGTTGTAGAGGAAGGGAAAAAGGATTGTTTTACCTGGGTAAAGCCATAAAGGCTTGCCGCAAGCATAACCACAAGCGTCGCCACCGTTATCCATGCCCGGTGCATGCAAAACTCTAAGAAACGTCGATAGACCACAAATATAATGCCATTATATGGGTCATGTTCTTCCGTGTCGTTATCCCCTGATTGTGGTTTAGTTTCTTTAAAAAATAGATTGGCAAAGAAAGGGGTCAGTGAGATGGCAGTAAACCAGCTCAGCATGAGTGAGATAAGCAGAACCGTGAAAAGCGTACCGCAATATTCACCGGTGGCATCGTCTGATAAACCAATGGGAGCAAAAGCGGTCACCGCAATTACCGTTGCGCCTAAAAGCGGCCATTTGGTTTGGGTAACAATGTCCGTCGCGGCTTGTATTCTGGTTCTTCCTTTTTGACAGCCTATCAGTATCCCTTCCACAACCACAATAGCATTGTCCACCAACATCCCTAATGCAATAACAAGTGCGCCGAGTGATATTCGTTGAAGCTCGATTCCCATATACTGCATGAAAATAAAGGTTCCCAAAACGGTGAGTAATAGAATCAATCCTATTAAAACACCAGAACGAACCCCCATAAAAAAGAGCAGCACCACAATAACAATCGCTACTGCTTGCCCTAAGCTAACAACAAAGCCACTAACCGATTTATCCACCTCGTTTGGCTGGCTATACACTTCCGAGATTTCAATGCCAATTGGCTGCTGGAACTTAAGCTCCGCTAATCGACGATTAAAGCGTTTGCCCACTTCAACAACATTGACACCTGAACTAAATGAAACCCCGAGATTGAGCGCTAATCGCCCGTTATAGTTGATAATATTGCTAGGAACTTCGACATAGCCTCGTTTAACTGTCGCCACATCTTTAAGGAAAATAAGCCCTTGAGCCCCCCCTTCCGTCAAAATAAGATCACCAAGCTGCTCGACATCTTCGAACTCACCTGTCGGATGGATACGAATATATTCATCACCAATCCTCAACGCTCCTGCATCAGAAACGACATTTTGCGTGGATAGCAGGTTAAAGATGGTGTTTGGAGCTATGCCTAAAGAACTCAGCCTTTTCATCGAAACTTCCAGAAAAACTTGTTCTTGCTGTTGGCCTGACACATTGACCTTACCAACCCCGTCAATCAACTCTAACTCTCGGCGCAAGTAGTCAACGTAGTCTAACAACTCTTTGTAGGAGTATCCTTCCCCAGATACTGCCAGCAAAATACCAAATACATCACCAAAATCATCAACCACTAAAGGAGCATTAACCCCCGGTGGCAGTTGTGCAGTGAGATCATTCACTTTCCGTCGTAATTCATCCCATATTTGTGGTAAATCGTCAGGGCCATAATTGTTTTTCATTGTGACGGTTATTTGAGATAAACCACGACTGGAAATTGAATTCACTTCGTCCACATACACCAGTTGCTGAATCTCTTTCTCAATGGGGTAAGTCACCTCTTCTTCAACTTGAACCGGTGTAGCTCCCGGGTAGTTGGTGACTACCAAGGCATCTTTTATGGTAAAAGCGGGATCTTCCAAACGCCCAAGTTCAAAGAATGCCGACGCGCCACCAATTAAGAAAATAAGAGAGAGCATCCAACTAATGACGCTATTTTTGATAAAATAAGCGGCTATCCCCTTAGTATCGTCTGTTGAGTGGTCTGCTGATTGGTCCATTTTATCACTCATCGCCTTCACTCCCTGTTGACAGTTCGTTTACTAACTCCACTTTCATTCCATCTCTTAGCCTCGAGACACCAGCAACAACGATACTGTCACCTTGAGTTAACCCGCTAACTACCTGAACTTTTTTGTAATTGACTTTTCTTGTGACCACCTTAGTTTTACTAACACTATTATCTTTACCAACAACCCAAACGTATTTATTCAATCGATCTAGGTCTTCACCGTCAGGGGTAAATACCGCTTCTATTGGGATAGAAATTAACTGAGATGCCGAGTTTAAATCACCAATGCTGCCTTGTATTGGGGCAACATCCACCGCCATACCGTCTAGAACGATGTCATTTTCAGGCATTGGCATGGTTAGAGTGACGGTATACGTTGCACTCTCTGCATCTTGCTCTGTGGTATATTCTTTTAGCGACGCTCGGTAAGTATTACCATTGTTGAGGCGCACATCCGCTTGAACTTGTTGATAGTCATAATCGCTTGGCGAGCCCGCAAATAACTTGTCTGGCACCTGAATAACAATATCAACTTGTTTAGGGTTGTGAATATTGACCACCTGCTGACCAATATTAATATTCTCAAACTGTTCAACATTCACTCGAGAAATCAAGCCGTCATAGGGTGCATTTAAAGTGGTAAATGAGAGCTGTAAACTGGCAAGGTCCAGTTCAGATTTTGCTATCATGCGTTGAGCGGCTAACTCATCAAATTGCGATTGTGCAAGCAAACCTTTTTTAACTAACTGTTCAGAACGCTTATATTGACTGTTTGCGACTGAATAGGAGGCTCTGGCATTATCAACCGCCAACTGATAATCCGTTGGATCAATCTCCGCAATCAACTGTCCTTTAGTGACTCTGTCACCATCGCGAACCATCAGCTTGCTGACTTCGCCCGAGACTCTAAAACTTAACCTAGCTCTATCAGCTGCATTTGCAATCGCGGGAAAAAACATTCGATCGTCGACACCCGTCGTTGATCCTACTTTAACCACTTTCACTTTAGCAATGGCGGGTACTTTTTCAGGCCCGTTGTCTTTACACCCCGCGACAATGCCCAATAAAGAGAGGATACAAACTACCGTTTTAACTCGCATATTATAACCCTCTCTCTTTTATCCACTCACGAACCTTCATTCCGGCTTCAATCTCTGCAACACCGGAAACAATGATTAAATCACCATCGTTTAATCCAGAAAGAACTTCGCCTTTGTCCCCTAGCGACACTAATGTCTGTTCCGTGATCCCTTCTTCGTTTACCTGCCATACATACAGTTTGCCGTCTTGTTGAAAAAGTGCGGATTCAGGGATAGGGGTAACTCCCCCTTTGGGAATTAATATCTTTATTTGTCCTGACATTCCCGGCAATACGCCAACATCTTCAGGACGCTTCATAATCATTGTGGCTTTATAACTGCCAGTTTTAGGATCGGCTTCGGTATCCAACTCTTGAAGCTGCACAGAAAATGACTCTTGAGGGAATGAATCGAAAGTCATGGTGGCTTTTCTGTTCATCGCGTACTCAAAACGAGATAGCAAATAGTCTGGCACTTGAAAAACAACTTTAAGTAACTGAGTAGTTTGAATATTCATTACTGGTTGATTGGCATTAATGAATTCAAACTCCTCAACATTCACTATTGAGACGCTTCCATCATAAGGGGCGATTAACTGGGTATAACCAAGATTGGCACTTGCTTGGTCAAACGAAGCACTGGCCGATTTATAATTGGCCTGAGCTTTATCAAAATCTTGCTCAGATACCACTTGATCCTTTCGAAGCTTACTCATTCGCTTAAACTGAACGTTAGCCAGCTCGAAGTTTGCTTCTGCCTGTTTTTTTAGCAGAGAGTATTTGTCCGGATTAAGTGCCGCAAGAACATCCCCTTGTTTGACATTTTGCCCAGCTCGCACCTTTAAAGACGTTAACTGCCCTGGCACTCTAAATGCCAAAACAGCTTTATCCCCTGCTTCAGCAACAGCAGGAAATGTGCGTAATAAATCACGATTACCGACAGAAACCGTTAATAATTTGGCGGGACGAGATTCTGGTTCAGGTACAGGAGGGGCTTTATCTTTACAGCCAATAAGAAAAGTGACTGATATTATCAGATAAGTTAATGACTTGTGCATACCACATCATCCATGTTGATTAGCGTTTTAATTAACATAGATGAATATGCAAAGAGATGCCAGTGTTCGACCCTTTAACTTACTGATATATAAGCTGGATCATAAAAACAACTAGCATCCAATTATTTTGTCAATATGAGCTTACAAGTTGTTAAACTCTCTATTAACTTTAAACCGGTCTGACGTGACATATGCTTCAACTGTTCGTATCTGCTTTTCCACGGTATTTAGATCATGTTCAACGTTTAACAACAATTTCTCTGGCGTCTGTCCTGACTGCCAAGGCTTGTTTTTAATTGTATGATCTTGCTTAGATTTTATGGTTTCCTGATAATCATACGGCTGTTTTTCTAACATCAAGGTGAACGCCACATAAGCCAAGATAACCAGAAAACTTCCACCTAACAAAGCAGCAGATACCACCAGTATCCTAACCAACCAGATCTCCGCACCAAAATAGTTAGCGATACCGGCGCACACACCTGTTAACTTACCATTGACGGGATCTCGATACAGCTGCCTATTATTAGTCATAATGTTGTCTCCAACTTGGCGACTCAGAGTCGAGTATTTTTTCTAACGTTACAACTCTTGTCTGTAACTGCTCTGCTTTATTCGATAAAGATTGCAGCTTCTCATAATCTTCCGTTGTTAGACCATGCTCAGACTTCTTCTTACTTCGATAATGAAGAAATAACCAAAGCGGTGCTACAAAAATCAAAAATACAATGATTGGCCCAGTAATTATTGCCGCTGTCATAGTTACACCTTATTATTTTTCGTTATTCATCTCTTGCTTCATTCTTTCTAGTTCTTGCTCGATACCATCTTGCGCTTGCAAATTTGCGAACTCTTCATCAAGAGATTTAGCTTTGCCTGACAATTCATAGCTATCTGCTTCCGCTTCGAGTTGATCTATTTTTCTTTCATACTGTTCAAACTTAGACAGAGCTTCTGCCGTTCTGCTGGTATGAAGGTGTTTCTGCACATCTCTTCGGCTACCGGCGGTTTCACGACGAATAACTAAAGCCTGTTGCTTAGCACGAGTTTCATTTATTTTCGCTTCTAACTTACCAATTTCACTTGTTAGTTTGTTGATGGTTTCTTCGACCAACGTTTGCTCAGTATGCAAGCCTTTAATGACATCTTGCAACTTCTGCTTCTCTATCAAAGCCGAACGGGCAAGATCTTCTCTCTGTTTTGTTAATGCCAGGCTAGCTTTTTGCTGCCAATCATTAATTTGTGATTCTATGCTGTCGACTCTACGCGCCAACTCTTTTTTGTCCGCTATCGCTTTGGCTGAGTTGGTTCTTACTTCAACCAATGTATCTTCCATCTCTTGAAGTATAAGGCGTATCATCTTCTCTGGATCTTCTGCTTTATCCAGCAAAGCGCTAATGTTTGAGTTTACGATGTCGGCAAAACGCGAAAATATACCCATGATGAAGCTCCTGTTTCTGTCTTTCATTACAATAATTTTTGTGCTGATGCGTTTTACATTCCAATAATTGTGCCAACTATTAATTTCATTATATATCAACAAGATAAGTTAAACTCGTTAATATCACCATTCCATGCTACGATGAATATAACCAACTTTTGGTTAATTTAACCAAGCTTATGAGGCAGACGGATGGAACAACAAACCCTAATTGGCGAATCACCGAGTTTTTTATCTGTGCTCGACAAAGTGTCTCGCCTTGCGCCGATAGAACGTTCCGTCCTAATCATTGGTGAAAGAGGAACAGGCAAAGAGCTTATCGCGCAACGGTTGCATTACTTGTCTCGGCGTTGGGATAACCCCTTAGTCACTTTAAACTGCTCCAGCTTAAACGACAGTCTTATTGACTCTGAACTCTTTGGCCACGAAGCAGGTTCATTTACCGGTGCAAAAAACCGACATCTGGGACGGTTTGAACGAGCGGAAGGAGGAACTCTATTTTTGGATGAACTTGCTACCGCGCCTCTTTCCGTACAAGAAAAGCTATTGAGAGTCATCGAATATGGCCAATATGAACGTGTCGGAGGCAGTAAAACACTCAATGCCAATGTTCGGCTCATCTGTGCAACCAATGCCAATCTTCCTCAATTAGCTGAGCAAAACAAGTTTCGGGCGGATCTGCTCGATAGGCTGGCATTTGATGTGGTTCATCTCCCCCCGTTAAGGGAGAGAGAAGAAGACATTATGATTCTTGCTCAGCACTACGCCATCAAAATGTGTCGGGAACTCGAGCTATCTCTATTTGTTGGCTTTAGCCAATATGCACAGCAACAACTATCGGCCTATACTTGGCCGGGAAATATCCGTGAACTTAAAAATGTAGTCGAACGAGCCGTTTATCAGCATGGCAAATCGGAGTACCCTATTGAAGAGTTGATCATCGATCCTTTTGTACAGCAGTGGGACCGGACGACCGTTGTTCAAGAAGAGAGTCATGAACCGGTGGCCGATGATATGAATTTTGACTTTCCTATTGATTACAAACAGTGGCAAGAGTCTTTAGATATAAAATTACTCAATAAAACGTTAGCTGAAGCAAGACATAACAAACGTATCGCAGCAGAGTTGCTAGGACTCAGCTATCATCAATTAAGAGGTATGCTGAGGAAATACAATTTGTCTTAAGTGACATATCAGCGATCAGGTTGACTGCACAGCTGATGCTTGCCTTAAAATCATTTTAGCAGCTTGTTCTACAGCTAAGCAATTCTCGCTGAGCAAGCAGCTTAAGGTCACTTGAGTAGATATAAAAGCGATAACTTTAGCTCTATCAGCTATATATCCTTGGTCTGACTAAGTAAAAAGTGGTAAATTAGCCAGTTCATTAGGCGAAAGCCTATCTTTTGAAATACGAACAGTTTCTTCTATGAAAGCATTTATACAGTTTACTTTAAGCATCTGCGGCTTAAGCTTATTATCCGGTTGTGGAGAGGTTCCAGAACAAGATAAAATTCGAGAGCAAGGTTTTGTGTTTTGTGGCCAAGAGGGAGCCCCCAGTTCATTTAATCCTCAATTAGTGGATAGCGGTATCACCTCTGAGACGTTAAGCCCGCAAATCTTCGACTCGCTGCTTACCCTAGATCCTGATAGCCACAAGCCAATGCCTAGTGTTGCAACCAGTTGGTCCAGCAATGATGATGGAACAGAGTATACTTTTAAGCTAAGAGATAATGTCTCTTTTCAAACTACGGATTGGTTTACCCCCAGTCGTAAACTCAATGCTTCCGATATCGTATTCAGTTTTAATCGCATCATCGATAAACAGCACCCGTTTCACGAGGTGGGTAATAGCGGCTACCCTTGGTTTACAGGTATAGACTTCACAGGACTGGTGAAAAAGGTTGAAGCTATTGATGATCACCAAGTGAAATTTGTCCTCAATCATGCAGACAATACGTTTCTATCTAACATTGCGACTACCTACTCTGTTATTCATTCCAAAGAGTATGCCGATCAATTACTTGAGTCCAAGAAGAAAAACAATATCGACTATAAGCCTGTAGGTACTGGTCCATTCTATCTGGATGAGTATCGATCTGGAGATCTGGTACGCTTAAAAAGGCACAACGACTATTGGCGAGGCAAGCCAACGATTGGCCAAATTGTTTTTGATATTTCTTCTCGGGGTACTGGCCCTTTAGCGAAACTGTTAAGAAATGAGTGTGATGTACTAAACTCACCCATTTCTAGCCATATTCCTATTATCAAACAGCACCAAGAACTTAAGCTGGATATTAAGTCATCAATGAATGTCGCATTCATTGCTATCAATACTAAGCATAAAGCGTTGCAAGATGTTCGAGTAAGAAAAGCACTCAACTTAGCCGTCAACAGAAAGAATATTCTCGATTCGGTCTATTACGGAACAGGCGAGCAAGCGTATTCAATACTTCCTCCTAATTCATGGGCCTATCAAAAAGACACCGTTCATGTACGTTATGACCGAAACTATGCCATCGCATTGTTAAGAGAGGCGGGATACCTAGACGATTTACAGCTAACAATGTTAGTGCCTTTAGAGCCGACGGCCTATAACCCTAGCCCAAGAAAAACAGCAGAGTTAATACAAGCGGCATTTTTCGATATTGGGGTCACCCTTACCCTTTATACTGGCGACCAGTTCGAGCGCTCAGAATTAGGTAAGCAGAGTAATTTCGACTTACTCTTAACAGGCTGGAGTGCCAGTACTGGTGACCCTGACAATTTCCTTCGTCCGCTACTGTCATGTAACGCTGAGCAGTCAGGGCTAAATGCGTCAATGTGGTGTAACTCAGATTTTGATTTCTTGCTCGATCTTGCTAAAGAAACTAACCAAATTCGCTACCGGATCAATCTCTATAAACAGGCGCAAAACATAATGAATGAAGAGGTGCCTGTCATTCCATTAGCCCATGGCGCACAATTTCAAGCCTACCATAAGTCGCTGCAAGGATTTGATATTAGCCCATTTAGCTCTCAAAGCTTTCATAAAGTAGAAAGGACGAAATAATGTTTAATTATACCGTTCGCCGATTCAACCTATTTGTTATTACGCTATTAATTCTTACTATGATTGGTTACAGCATTTTGCTGCTAGACCGTTCATCTGTATGGCATGACAGTAATTTTTGGGATGGCTGGTTCCAGTACATTAAACATCTTGTTCGATTAGATTTTGGCGTCAATAATCAAGGTTTCCCTATTATTGATGAACTTCTAGTTGTGTTCCCTGCAACATTAGAACTCTGTCTATTTGCTTTTGTTCTTGCTCTATTTGTTGGTATTCCATTGGGAACACTCGCAGGGATGAGACAGGGAAAAAGCATTGATACATTAATCTCTTTTATCTCCATGACAGGTTACTCAGCACCACTGTTTTGGGTCGCTCTATTAATGATCATGTTCTTCTCTTTGCACCTGCAAGTGTTGCCTGTCTCTGGTCGATATAACCTGCTGTACGAGATTGACCACGTTACTGGCTTTGCCATTATCGACGCCTTTATGTCAGAAAGAATGTATCGTGCAGAAGCGTTACAGAGTGTACTGTCGCATCTCATTTTGCCCTGTTTAGTTCTCGCTCTGGCTCCAACTACACAAATTGTCAGATTAATGCGTGCCTCTGTCGCGGAAGTCATGAGTCAAAATTATATTCGCGCCGCACGGATCAAAGGTTTATCTAAGTATGAGATTGTTACTCAACACGTCATACGGAATGCATTACCGCCAATTATTCCTAAGTTTGGTTTTCAGCTTTCCAGCATGCTGACATTTGCCATAATCACAGAATCTATTTTCAACTGGCCCGGCATAGGTCGCTGGTTACTTAATGCATTAGCAAACCAAGATTACGCGTCTATTCAAGCGGGAGTTATTGTGGTGGCAACTTTTGTATTGTCAGCCAACATCTTGTCCGATCTTATTGGTACCATGGTAAACCCACTGGTAAGGAAAGAGTGGTATGTTAACAAGTAGTATTTATCAGGAAGAGCACATACCGACACAGTTTGAACGCTTTGCTAAAAGCTTTAAGCAGAACAGTTTAGCTATGTTTGGCTTATGGTGTCTGTTGTTGATCATTATCATCACTCTTGCGTCACCATGGATAACGCCCCATGACCCGCAACTACAGACCGGCGATCTATTAGTACCACCATCATGGAACCATCAAGGTAGCGTCGAGTATTTTCTCGGCACAGATGATCTAGGTCGAGACATTCTGTCACGCATCATCACAGGCTCGCAGCTAACCTTTGGCGCATCGATTGTCATTGCCGTAATATCCGCGGCAGTTGGCTGTACTATCGGTATTCTGGCTGGCATGACCAGAGGATTACTCTCCAGTACATTGAACCACCTGTTTGATACAGTAATGTCCATACCTTCATTACTGCTCGCTATCATATTTGTTGCCTTTCTTGGTATTGGCGAATTTAATATTTTATTAGCGATATGTTTGGCTCTCATACCTCGCTTTATTCGTTCTCTTTATACCGCCGTTCATGGCGAGCTAGAAAAAGATTACATCATGGCAGCAAGGCTAGATGGAGCGAACAATTTTTACCTTCTTACTAACTCTATTTTTCCTAATATACTCTCGGTGATTGCAGCAGAATTTACCATGGCGATTAGCATAGCAATATTAGATGTGACCGCCTTAGGCTTCCTCGGACTAGGCGCTCAAGCACCAAGTACAGAATGGGGCGCGATATTAGGAGATTCAGTGGAACTGATTTATCTGGCTCCATGGACGGTGACACTTCCCGGAATGGCAATTCTATTTACCGTCGTTGTTGTAAACCTTGTGGGTGAAGGCGTACGACAAGCACTTAATGCGGGGATAGAATAATGCCGCTATTAGACTTTAGACATTTGACCATAGAAATTGAAACCCCTCATGGTCTGGTAAAAGCCGTGGATAGAATGAGCTTAACCATTCAGGAAGGTGATATCCGTGGTTTGGTTGGCGAATCTGGTTCAGGTAAAAGTTTAGTGGCTAAGGCCATTGTGGGGATATGTAAGGAAAATTGGCGCGTAACCGCAGACCGTATGCGGCTTGGAAATGTGGATCTGCTACAGTTGACGCCCAAAGAGCGGCGACGTGTTATCGCAAGAGACGTGGCGATGATTTTTCAGGAACCTTCTACCTGTCTTGACCCTTCAGAAGCGGTAGGCCATCAACTGGCGGAATCTATTCCATCCAAGTCCTTTAATGGCCGTTGGTGGCAACGAATCAAATGGCGTCGCAAGCAAGCTATCGCACTGTTACACAAGGTGGGCATTAAAGACCATCAGCGCATAATGAGCAGTTACCCTTATGAGTTAACCGATGGTGAATGCCAGAAAGTCATGATTGCCATGGCCATTGCGGCAAAACCGCGTATCTTGATTGCGGATGAACCAACCAATGATTTGGACCCCATTACACAATCTCAGATATTACGATTATTGAGTCGGATGAATCAGGTAAATAACACAACAATACTGTTGATTGGCCATGATTTGACTACCATCACTCAGTGGGCAAACCGTATAACGGTCATGTATTGTGGCCAATCGGTGGAGTCGGCTGCCACTGAGCAGATTTTGAGTTCACCTAAACATCCATATACCGTTGCACTGCTTAAGGCAATGCCTGACTTTAGTGAGGATATTCCACACAAACAGAGGCTACAGTCTCTACCCGGCTCTATTCCACCGTTGCAGCATCTGCCAATTGGTTGCCGCCTTGGGCCCCGCTGTCCGTACGCTCAACGCCAGTGTGTTGAAATCCCCTATTCGAAAAAAATTAAGAATCATAAGTTTTCTTGTCATTTTCCATTGAACACGGAGAAAAAATCATGAGTGCCTTGCTTGAAGTCGACCAACTCTCTAAGCGATTTACTACTCGTTCAGGTTTATTTGGCAAGAAAATTCAGCAAGCGGTTATGCCTGTCAGCTTCTCGCTTGAAGCGGGAGAGACCATAGGGTTTATCGGACAAAATGGTTCGGGTAAATCAACGCTAGCGAAAATGTTAGCTGGGGTGGTTGAGCCGTCAGCAGGCGAGATACGTGTTAATGGTGAGAGATTGGAGCACAAAGACTACTCAACCCGTTGTAAGTTGATTAGGATGATTTTTCAAGATCCAAACACCTCACTAAACCCTAGAATTCAGATTGGTAGAATACTAGAAGGGCCATTGAAGCGTAATACTGAAATGTCTCCTGAAGCGAGAATGAGAAGAGTTAAAGACACCTTAGCTCGCGTAGGCTTACTACCAGAACACGCCTACTTCTATCCGCAGATGCTTGCGGCAGGACAGAAACAGAGAATCTGCTTAGCAAGAGCACTGATATTGCAACCATCCATCATTATTGCAGATGAGGCACTTAACGGCCTAGATATGGCCATGCGTTCTCAGATCATTAATTTGTTTCTTGAGTTGCAAGAAGAGATGGGCGTGTCGTTTATTTATGCTTCGCAACATATCGGTATTATTAAACATATAACCGACAAAGTTATGGTTATGCATGAAGGTGAAGTTGTCGAATATGGTTCTACCAAGAGTGTTTTGAGTTGCCCGCAACATACCGTTACACAACGATTAGTAGAGAGCCATTTTCATAAAGCACCGAACTATAAAAAATGCTCTTAGCAACCGGAATTATCACATTAATCGTGCAGTCAAAATAAGTTGGCTGCATTAGCTACTGATCACTCTAATCGGTTAATCACTACGTTCTCAGCCAAATAGATAAGTTCTATATAGTCACTGTATATATTCTCTAGCGTACCATCACGCCACATTGACTCTAACTTCGCGTTAACTTGAGTAATAATCTGCTGTTTATCTTGTAAATCTGATGCTTTGGAAAAGAGTAGATAGGCAGGATTAGCTTCTTGAATAGGGATATCAAGCACCGATATCTTAGAGGATAAGCCTTGTTCATTCGCCTCAAAAAGGCCAACAATTTTATCATTGATATAGGCATCTGCTCGGCCAGCCAATAACACCTTAAACCCCGTGCTTGCAGACTTCACCTCAATCACTTTTATAAGGCCCAGTTCTTTGGCGTGGTCAAAATCATCAGAAACACTATGGCCTCGCGTTATCGCCACGGTTTTACCAAAGAGATCGGACAGCTGACGGAAAGTAAATGTTTTACTCCTATCCGTAAAAATCACATACTGACCGATACGCATAGGCAGAGCTGAATAGTATGCAAACTCTTCTCTTTCGATGGTTTTAAATGCCGCGAACAGCCCATCTACACGACCCGTTTGCACCTCATTTAGTGCCCTCTTCCAAGGTAAACATTCAATCTGATACTCTCTTCCGACTCGTAAGAAAAGCTCTTCGATTATGTCGGAGTATAGCCCTCTGGCGACTGTGCCTTCACACCAGATAAAAGGTTTAAAATCTAATGTTGCGAATTTTACCGGCTGCTGAGCATTTGCTACTAAAGAGATGAACAGCAACAGTATAGCGCTAACTCGAATGCCATAGTTTTTGATAATTATATCCTTATAAAAATCATCATCAATTATATTCAAGTAACCTCGATATGCTTGTTCTACGAGAATTTATTGGCTTCTGATCAAGGCACTGATTTGAAAACATAGTCATTCTACGGTAAGAAACAGCAACACAGAGCAAGGACCAATTAAACTCACCCTTTGAGAGCTGAATCCTGCACCTTGAGGTCACTTGATTATAATATTCAGATTAGACGACATTGAAAAATATGCAATACCGCCTAACGAGACTGAATCAAAGCTTTTATTTATGATTTCTTCTTCAATTCAAATTCGAACTCATCAGGATACAGTACCACACCCTCTTCGTTTAAATTTGGAAACACCACCACAGCTAACTCATCATCTTCCAAACCCATTGTCCAGCGGCTCTGCCACTTGGCTAATGAGATAGACTCAGCAACACACTCTTTCCAATCCCCTGTTGCCCACTGCTCGGCAAACTGACGATTTGGCCAAACAGGAACCGCATCTTCATCATCGGTGTTGAGCATAACGCAGCCATGTTCATCTTTTAATATCCAAACCTGTCGATTTGAGGTTATCTCTTTGATGCAATAGCGAAAACGAGCCTCACTATCCATTTTATTAATGTCATCGATTTTTTCTTGCGTTAGCTCTGTGGTCATCACTGCCTCTCATAAAAAAGGCGAAGGAGCTAAATAACCTTCGCCTAATACATCAATACGTTGTTCTAGCTATACCAGCTCAGCTTGCAGCCAAGGCCAGCCTTGTTTCTTACGGCTTAGTGTATCCGCCATCATCAACATGCCTTGCTGTTCATGTTTCACTAGTTTCTCAGCCCACTCACCTTTATACAATAAACGTGTTGTCGCTGAAGTAATGTCAGTTAGCATCACCGCAGCAAAAGCTAATCCTTCTTCGTCACAACGACGCTGAAGATCCGCTTCCAGAGCTTCAATCATACCGTCCACTTGTTCAAGCGTCGCCAGCTCTACTTGACCAACAACCACTTGACGCTCATTAAACGGATACGCTTTAAGGTCTTTTTCAACCAGCTGTGCCGCGGTTAATCCTTCAATATTTGTTTTTGCAATCAGTAGGTTTTTAATAAATGCGTCAAGATCAGTGACACCCGCATAACCCGCTAACTCCGCCACTGCATCCTTATCTTTATCGGTGCAAGTTGGAGAGGCAAAACCAACCGTATCAGAAAGAATCGCAGACATCATTAACGTCGCAAGTGGACGAGTAATTTCCACTTCTTCCATCTTAAATAAGTTAAATAGAATTGTGCAGGTACAGCCTACAGGCCAAATCCATGCTTCCAAAGGATTCACTGTCATCACATCACCAAGGCGGTGGTGGTCAACAATACCTAGAATTTCTGCTTCATTCACATCATCCGGTGCTTGAGCAAGGTCAGAGTAATCCACTAACCAGATTTTCTCGCCAGCAACACCCGTGCACATTTCCGGCGCTTCCACACCAGCTTGTTCAACAATATATTGCGTTTCTCTATTTAACGGGCCTTGGCGAACTGCTTTTGCTTCCAGACCACGAGCTTTCAATAATTCAGTAGCAACAAGAGCGCTACAGATACTATCACTATCAGGGTTCTTATGACCGACAACTTGAATCATGTTTTTTCCTATACATGTCTAATTATAGTTCTACTAGCAATATCTATTGCTGTATCACATTTTATATCAATATGGGTGAATGATAGTGCTTAGAACACCATGATACAACCCTGTTTCTATTGGGTGTTACTTTACCTGATTTATTTATTTTGTCATCGCGTCAGAACGGTTTTTAATTAATATACTCAAATGACCTCAAGGTGCTTGTTCAGCGAGAATTTATTGGCTGCTGATCAAGGCACTGATTTGAGGGCATAGTCATTCTACGGCAAGAATCAGTAACACAGAGCAGGAGCCAATAAAACTCGCCCTTTGGGAGCACATCAACACGCCCATTTCTGCGTCAGATAATCTT
>NZ_VTXE01000032.1 GCF_013114595.1 Vibrio sp. 99-8-1
CGAAACTGGAAGCAAGCGCTGAACCGCTTTATGATTATGTTCGAAGACCGATTAACTGAATACTTGTAACCAATGGCAGTTACACAGAATTATTTACAGGGTCACTGAAAAATTAACTGAGTATACAAAATCTTTGAAGGAATTATCTTATAAGTTTGATTTATTAGTTAGCTCATTTAAATATTGATATTTCTATTTAACCCTGTCTTTCAAACATTATTCGCCCATCTTTGATGGGCTTTTTTTGATTTTTATTTTAATAAAATACTTTCTTTAAATGCCAAGTTGCTCATTTCAATTCGGACATTTGCCGTCGATCATACAGTGACTTTCATTAATATATTCTTTGTCTAGTTACATTAGGCATATTTATTTTAACTTAGAGAAGAGTAATTATGAAAATAAGTTTTACTTCTGTTGTTGTATTATTTTCCTTGCTGTCGTTCGGAGCTAACTCAAAACAATATACAGATGATGTTCACAAGGATGATTATAAATGGATTCAGCTTGATTTAATTCATACTATAGATCAGAAGCCTCATGTTCAGGGAGAAGGATATCAAGATACATATTTCGAGATGGAGTTTGGAGGTCGTTCAGGAATATTCGATTTGTATGGTTATGTTGATTTATTTGATGTAACAAATTCATCTGATAGTGACAAGCATGATGGACAAAACCTATTTGTAAAGTTTGCGCCTAGAATGTCTCTAGATGCATTAACCGGAAAAGATTTGTCATTTGGTCCTGTCCAAGAGCTTTATATCGCAAACGTAACTAGTGCAGGCCCTAACCAGCTTGAAATATTGTTAGGCTTAGGTTCGGATGTGGAAATTCCTTTTCTTGGAAAAATGGGAATGAATTTATACTCTCGTTATTCGGTGGAAAACTTTGGCAACAAAGATGAGAACTCATTTAATGGTTATATGTTTTCTATGAACTGGTTTAAACCTTTTTATTTCTTTGAGAATGGCTCGTTTATTTCGTATCAAGGCTATTTAGATTACATGTTCGGTGCTGATAAGTATGAGGATCAACCAAGTCTTTCCACATCAGGAGGTGGAACCTTTCATGGTATTTACTGGCACTCTAAACAGTATGCTGTGGGTTACGGCTTGAAGTATTTTCATGATACTTATGGTATAAAAGATGGTGCAATGGGCTTCGCTGGTAAGAACGAGTCTACTGGATTTGGTCATTATTTTACTATGGCTTATAAATTTTAAAACTCCATTATTCTCTATAATGACACGATGTAAACAATCCACCTGCACAGCAGGTGGATTTGATTGCCCCCTATCAAGGGGCTTATTTAACTACCGAGCCCCAGCAACGAGCTAATAGAACAAACTATCGCTTCCCAGACCAGTGACACTCAGTAACTCAAATATTTCCACACCTCGCATGAGAACAAGCCGATTGTTTATGACTTGTCTCCGCTTAATTTGATTACGCTTCGCTAGAAAGCCTACTCATCCAACTTCGTTACTCATCAATTGATTTCAATTTGAAGCATTCATTAAGAGCGGGCATTATATGAAGATTAAAAGTGACGTTCTCCCGTATAAACAACGTTATGCCCTTTATCGCAAACAGGAGGTTTCATGGCTAAAAATGCCGTAGAGCAAGCGATCGAAAATATCCGATTGAAGTCGAAAGGAATGAAGGGTTCTTTAAGTTGCGCTATTACAATTAATTTTCACCCAGACCGTTATACGTCAAACAATAAGCCGCTGCTTCAAGCTATTGCGGATGATGGTTTTTTGAAATCTCAATTTGAAACAGCGACAAGCAATGGTGGTTTAACGGCATATGCTGGCGGTGAGCGATGGTCGTGGGAACAAAGTGTCTTTGATGGCGCGTACGATAATGCCCCAAACAACCTCAGACCAAAATATGGTGCGCTAAATTATCGCCATTATGCAGCAGGGGCTTCCTGTCGTTTTGGTTCTTCTTTCTTTCAATTGAAGCCTCACATTTTTGAGCGAACAACATTTTGCTACCCAGATAGTTTTTTTCAGCCCGAAGATTTTGCTGTCTCTAGCAACTTAATGACACTCATTGATAAAGCTTCGTCATCAAATGTGGATTTGTTAGATGACTATATTGAGGCCCACGTTCATGGGATTGTATCGGTAAAAGAAGATATTGAATGTGTTGTGTTAGACCCGATTTATCGCTCTACAAATGTCGCTGAATATGCCTCAAAACTGGGTGTGCCGATAAAATGGCACCATGGTTATGAGCTAAGTCTTGAGGAAATGCGTCGTCATCCTGACTATCGTGGGCAGCAATTTATCGAACTCGCTACAGAGCTGGCTCATAACGGTAAGATTAATGCGAGAATACTGGGGTTAGCCATTACAGAGCAAGGTTATGACGAACAAGACGTCAAAAAAGTTTGGCATTACTTGGCTCGATTTGGATATCGCACTGTCTCTGCAAGCAATTAACACTTCAAGTTACTTATTCTAGTTTAATGCCTAGAGTCTAAGGTTCTGTTTTTGGCTAACTCTTCGCCAAAAACAGGCCACAAAAACCAAGCGTAAACGGGAATCGCCATCAAGTTTAATTTATTGACACTTCAACCCTAGAAATCATATGCTTAGCTCGCACTGGCAAAATCCAGTGTCGGGATTAGGAACCCTGCATTCAAATACATAGGCGCATTGATACCAGCTTTAACTGGATAATAATGTGCGGCTTTAGCACACCTGAATTTAATGGCATTGCCTATTTTAACGGCAAAAAACAACATTATGGTGAGCTGAGCGAGGGCGCTTCGGCGCGCCGTTTCCTATGTAGCGGTAGTTCCTAACCTTGTTCAGTTCGCCACCCCTTGATTAGGAACCTTTGAATGGTGATTAACCAGAATCTACATAGGATCTAGCTATGAACTCAGCGAACAATTCTCAACCCGATTTCTACTTACAAGTTGAAGACTTTATTCTGAATGCCTGTATCGAAGGCACCAACAACGATGCGTTGAGCAATGAAATACGCCTATTTTTGTTAACGCTGCTGAATCACTATAAACAACAAGATCAGGAATAAGAACAAAACAGAAAAGAAAAGACACCGTGAGTTAATGGATTAACGGTGTCTTTGTCATGGCTACAATGCATTGGCTTGTCACATTGCGAACGCAAATATTGTTTTCCTTGTTACCACTCTACAAATTACGATGAACAAAGGAACAAAGGAACAAAGGAACAAGGTGAGATTATATTGAGAGGCAACAGGAAAGTTACCTCTCAATTTAGAGGACCTTATAGATTTGAAAATCTCCTAGAGCCTCTATGCGATTGAAACTCATCCATATTAATGAACTCGTCATGGTCGACGTCAATGCGTTCAAACATCTCATCGCTATAAACTGAATTCTTTAATAAACGACCTTCTGATCTACGAAGTTCCTGTCTTGCCTTTTGGAAATCAACAAACTCTTCTTCAGATATCAAACCATCTTGGTTTACATCAATATCTGCAAAGACAGGAGCTTGAGACATCCCCATTCGACCATTTCCTTTTGCAGCAACATCCACTGAAAGAGAAATAGTTAGGCAACCGAGTAATATAGAAAAGATATATTTATTCATGGTCATCTCCTTTACCAATTTCCCACATAAATCATACTCCTTTTAACCATAATTAGTGTAAGGTTATGTAAAGGTCAAAAGGATTGTTCTAAAGTCTTATTCCTGAGACTCAGCAAAAACTGATAGCATCCATAGAAGAAAGTGCTAACAGGCACACCTTTTACTATTGAACCTGTTTCAACCTCAAAGTCGTTCAATCTCACATAGTGACACATTACTTTTGTCAGCTTGATCGCTATTGACTAGGCTATTATTAATTGTTCGACTTTACTCCATACAAATTACAAATGAGATATCTACCATTGCGACAATCCATTACTATCTTGTTCATTTCTCTATTCTCTTCATTGGTGTCAGCTGAAACGTTCCACGTAATGCTGCATACAGGATCATTCCCACCTTACTTTTTTGAAGAAGATGATGCACGGACAGGAACGATCAAAGATATTTACTCAGCCATTGCTGAAGAAACAGGTGATACCTTTGAGTATGTCAGGGTTCCTTTTAATCGAGCTCTGCATAAGTTCGAAGTAGGTGAGATCGATATTGAGCCGATGACCAATCCAGCGTATCGAGGGAAGTCAAAGGTCATTGGTGTTTATAGTATCCCATTTACCGTGGCCGAAGAGGTTATCCTATTTAATAGTGACCACCATATCAGAGTTAATGGACCAGATGACCTATTAGACAAAACAGTAGGAGTCATAAAAGGGTACCACTACCCTAAATTCTCACACTATTTTAACGATGGGCGTATCAAAACATCGTCGGTAAAAAATGAAAATATACTGATCAAGTTATTGCTTGCTGGTCGCTTCGATCAAGCACTCATCAATAAAGATTTTGCTCAGTATGAAATTCAACAGCAACATATAAATAAACGAGTCGTGGTAGGTAAAACCTACAACTCGCTCGATATGATGCTGCGCTTGCATCCAAACAAAGAAGAGGCGTTACCTAGGTTCAACAAGGCGATTGATAAGTTAGTAAAAGATGGCACTATCGAGAAGATTTATGACCGCTATCGCTAATTAAGGCACCGTTCGCTCAGTTCAGTTCGACAATGAGCTCGCTTGACAAAAAAACCAGCGTACAAACGCTGGTTTTTTTAATCCAGTGACGGTTATAAACCGCCCATTAACATGTATTTTGACTCCAAGTAATCATCCATACCTAAATGAGAACCCTCACGGCCAAGACCGGACTCTTTTACGCCACCAAATGGCGCTAAGGTTGTCGATATCAGCCCTTCATTTATACCTACAATTCCTGTCTCCAGCTCTTCAGCGACGTTCCAAGCTCTAGCAAGAGATTGAGTATAAACATAAGACGCTAAACCAAATTCGGTGTCGTTAGCTCGCTGTAACACCTCTTCATCGGTCTCAAACGAAAACAGCGCCGCAAGAGGACCAAACGTCTCTTCCGTTGCCACTTGCATTTGATCTGTTATACCGATTAACACATGAGGAACCACTAACCGACTGCCCTGTGGAGGCAACTGGCCATAAAGTACCTTAGCGCCTTTATCGCAAGCGTCTTGGATATGTTCGGTGACTTTATTTACCGCGGCGTCATTAATAAGAGGGCCGATAGAAACGCCTTCTTCAAAGCCGTCTCCCACTTTTAATTGAGCAACTTTGTTCGCCAGTTTAGTAGCAAACTCATCATACACTTTGCTATGAACAAAGAGTCGGTTGGCACACACACAAGTCTGTCCGGCATTACGGAACTTGGCGATCATGGCCCCTTCTACAGCGGCATCAATATCCGCATCGTCAAAGACAATAAACGGTGCATTTCCACCTAACTCTAAAGAGAGTTTTTTAACCGACGATGCCGATTGCTCCATCAAAATTTTGCCGACATTGGTTGAGCCAGTAAACGAGAGTTTACGCACCACTTTACTTTGAGTTAGCTCGCCACCGATGGCAATGGCATCTCCAGTAACGACACTAAATACCCCTTTTGGTATCCCTGCTCGCTCTGCAAGCTCTGCCAACGCCAAAGCGGTAAAAGGAGTGTCAGGCGCCGGCTTTAAGATAACAGGGCAACCTGCGGCAAATGCAGGGCCACATTTTCTGGTGATCATTGCAGCTGGAAAGTTCCAAGGCGTAATGGCGGCGACAACACCAATAGGCTCTTTGGTGACTAAGATTCTCGCACTACTTTTATGGGTTGGAATGATATCCCCGTAAGCACGACGTGCTTCCTCCGCAAACCACTCTATAAAGCTGGCGGCGTACATCACTTCACCTTTTGCTTCGTTAAATGGCTTACCTTGTTCGGTCGTCATGATGGTGGCAAGATCATCACAATGCTCAAGCATAAGCTCATACCAACGACGAAGCACTTTAGCACGATGCTCGGCAGTCTCTTTTTTCCACAATTTAAATGCAACCTGAGCGCTCTCAATCGCTTCTTGGGTCTCTTTTTGTCCCATATTAGGCACATGACCAATCACCTCATCGGTAGATGGGTTGGTGATCGCGGTTACATCGCCATCAAGAGCACTTTTCCATTGACCATTGATGTAACATTGTTGTTTAAACAAACTCATATCATTTAATTGCATTACCTAGATCCTTGTAAAAAGTCGACAATCTTTCTGTCTTCCATCAGTTTGTCGAGGGCATAGTTGTCTCTTGCTGCGGCATTAAATAGTGGTGACAGTAGAGATATAAAACGATAGCGATGATGGCAAAGCTCGTTAGCAATATAGGCAACATAATAAAGCCAATATACTCGACTAACAGACCAATGAGCTGTGCAAACAGTGCGCCCAATAATAGCTGGATAAAACCAAGTAAACCAGAAGCTGACGCCCGATTAACCGGCACAGCAGAAATCGATAAAGACTGCAGGTGAGGCTGGCTTAACCCCCGCCCAAAAGTAAAAATGGCCATGGAAAGAAACAGTGTCTGGTAACTGACGGAATAAAAGCTCAACGATAGCAGCATAGTCACGGCGCCCACTAACGAAAGGCAATGGCCGGCGACAATTGTGGTGGCATGTGACCATTTAGCCGACAGCTGCGCACTGGCAAAGCTACCAGCCATAAAGCCGAGTGCAACAAACAGAAACCAAAAGCCATACTGCGTTAAATTATCTCCCAGCAGTTGATGAGCAATAAACGGAGCGCAAGTTACAAACGCAAAAAAACCACAGGCAATTAAGGTACTCGATAATGCAAGGCTGGTGTATACCCTATTTGATATTAGCCAGCGATACGTGGCCAAAAAAGAAGATTTTCTCGCCACGTTTTTTTCAGTAATAGGCTTTGGATACTGAAAGAAAACCCCTAACCAGACACAAAATGCCATAAACATTGGCAAATAAAATACCGAATGCCAGCCAAAAATCTCTGCTGACACACCGCCGATGGTTGGTGCAATAGCTTGCGAAACGGCCACACCCATGGTGATGTAACTCAGCTTCTCAACCGCTTTTTCTGACGGGTAAATATCAACAAGTATACTGCGAGCCAGCATCATACCAATGCAGCCGCCTGCGGCCTGCATCACTCGACTTAGCAGTATCAAAGAGACAGAACTGGCAAAAACACCCACCAAGCCACCAACAATATGCAGCCCAAATCCCCACAATAGTAAGCGTCGTTTACCATATTTGTCCGCGATCGGCCCTGCAAACAACTGACCAATTGCCAGCGTTGCCAAATAAGCCGTAAAACTCAACTGAATGATGTTACCTGAAGAAGAAAACTGTTCCGCCAGCAACGGCATGATGGGGGCGACAATATTGAGGGCAACAGGGCTAACCATTGCCATTAGAATTAAAAATAGGGTCAGTTGATTGTCTTTATTCATGGGATGAATAACAGTGCGAACCATGCAACGGCATAGCGCGAGACTGCTGAATAGCCTGTTGCTGAAACGCCGCTACGCCTGCATTTGCGCAGGCGGCATCTTGGTCTTCGCTTGCACCAGACACACCGATCGCTCCGACTAGCTGGTCGTGGTAATAGATGGGCTCTCCACCAGCAAACAGCACCATGCGTTTTTGATGAGACAAGCCATGCAGCAAGGAAGGTTTCGCCTCTAATCGGCTGTTCCACTCTTTAGTGGCAAAACCAAAACTCACTGCGGTATAGGCTTTATCTGCGGAAATCTGCGTGCAAGGAAGTGCAGCATGATTAATGCGTATCTGGCTGAGCGGGTTGCCGTGTCTATCCAGCACCGATACTGAGACTTTAAGTTGGTTACTCTCTGCGTACTCAATGGCTGCTTGTGCAATCAACAGAGCCGATTGCCAGCTTAAACTCGTATCGGTGACAAACATGTGACTACAACACCTCAAACAGTACGTTAACTTGTCCTGTTCCCGAACTCGGGAAGTACTCACTTACAATTCGGCCTTTGCCTTTGTAGTTATCCCAACCAAGCGCTCCGAACAGCATAGCGGTATCATGCATTCCACCTTCACCATCACATTTATCCGCGTAATCAGGCAACATTTTAAGGAAAGTGTCGATATCGCCATTCTCCCACATCTCTAATACATGCAGATCCATCTGACGGTTGAACTCTTTAGAGATAGTGAACGTTCCGTTGTTGGCGGCGTAATCTTCGTTATCCCAAATACGGTGTGATAATGAACCAGAGGCCAATAGCATCACTCGGCTATCACTGGCTTCTATCGCTTCACGAATGGCTTCACCCAACTTGCGTGACGACTCTAAGCTATGCACGGTACACATTGCCGCAACAGAGACCACTTTAAAGTGCTTATCTTCATTCATATAACGCATTGGAACCAAGGTTCCGTACTCAAGCTCTAAAGATTCCACTTGATGAGAAAGGGTAAACACCCCTTTTTCGGTCGCGATATCCGCAATCAAATCACCCAGTTTAGAATTACCTTCATACTCATAAGGTAAGTCCTTAATAAAATGAGGGAATTCGTTACTGGTAAATACCCCTTTAAAGTGCGCTTTAGAATTAATGTGGTAACCCGCATTCACTAGCCAGTGTGTATCTAATACCACAACCGTATCAACGTTATTGTCACGCGCCAATTGGGCGATCTCTTTATGGCCATTTATAGCGTGATCACGACAACCAAATAATTTCCCTGGCTGCTCCGACATAAGCATGGTCGGTACGTGCGTAATTTTTGCAGCAACAACAAGTTCACCCATCTTGTCTATCTCCCTGTTAGGTAAATCAAAGCCTCGTAAGCTCTAATTAAAATTCAATTAAATTCCGTTATTGGTTATTGGACAGTGCTTTCAGTTTTTCATGTATATTGTTTTTTTTGTAATTAAGTACGGGATGTAACTCGGTAAGCTCAAATCCAATACTTAAATAGCGGCTGGAAAAAATAGGCTGTAAAAAATCAGTAAACGCCTGAAAAATAGTATCTCCAGCTTGCTGTAATGTTTCGATTGGCCGCCCACTTCCCACTTTAGCGGTTAAATGAATAAAGCCATTTTCAGCGGCACCTTCAGCAACTCGAAAATGTTCACAGCGAATCGCACGGCTACGAATGCCCCCCAAAGGAAAAACACCTGTGGAGACTGCCGTGTCATTCAACACTTTCAGCAGTTGTGGAATATCCAACTGTTCTTCGATATTGGCAGAGTACTCAACGATAAAGTGTGGCATTCAAGTTCCTTTTGTTTATCTTGTTTTAATAAATCATCTGATAAGGTGGTGACTAAAACAGGGCCTCTTTAAACCACGTTTTAATCACCTTTAGCTAATCGCTAGTTATCGACCGAGTACGGGAACCGTGTGCGTATCAAAGGCGATACAAACATTCTTAGTTTCCATATAGAAATCGAAACTCCAGTCACCACCATCGCGGCCTACACCAGACATTTTCACACCACCAAATGGTGACGGAAGGTTACGGTTATTTTCTGAGTTAACCCAAACCATACCAGACTCAACAGCATGAGCCATACGCATAGAACGCCCGGTGTCTTTAGTCCAGATATAAGCGGCCAGGCCGTAATCGGTATCATTCGCCATCTGAATGGCTTCTTGCTCCGTGTCGAACGTTAACGCCGTTAGTACTGGGCCAAAAATTTCTTCACGAGCAATTCGCATACTATTATCTGCATCGGTGAATAGAGTTGGCGTTAGGTAATTACCATTGCCAAGTGTGGTAATTTTTTTGCCACCAACAGCAACCGTTGCGCCATCTTCAATCGCGGCATCAACATAACTCAAAACTTTGTTGTAGTGAGAGCTATGTACTAGCGGACCAACCTCTGTGGCTGGATCCAACGAATGCCCGACTTTAATATTGGCCACACGCTCTTTTAATGCAGCGATAAATTTGTCTTTAATACCCGATTGCACCAATAGTCGACTTGAACTGGTACAACGTTGACCGTTTAGACTGTATATCATAAACACTACAGCATCGAGGGCGCGCTCAAAATCCGCGTCATCAAAGACGATTACCGGGTTTTTGCCACCCAGCTCAAAGTGAGAGCGCTTCAACGTATCGGCGGCTTGTTTTTGAATCATAGAGCCGGTAACCGTTTCACCAACAAACGCAATTGCTTTAATCGCTTTATGTTGCGTTAGCTCTTTACCTGCCACTTCACCAAAGCCGTTAACCATGTTCCAGACACCTGCTGGCAGTCCTGCTTCTTCTGCACACTCTGCTAGAATAGCCGCAGTTAGAGGGCTAAACTCAGCTGGCTTATGAACAATCGTACAACCTGACGCTAACGCCGGAGCTATCTTCCATGTCGATAGCATAAAAGGCGTATTCCAAGGTGTAATAACCGCAACTGGCCCAATTGGAGTACGGACGGTAAAGTTAGTATGAGTATCTTGCTGCAGAGCTAAACCATTGCGAGCTTCTGGCGCTTTATCCGCGAAGAATCGAAAGTTAGCGGCGCCACGAACAGCGGCTTGGCGCATAAAACGCAGAGGCTGACCACAATCGGAAGACTCTACTAAAGCAATCTCTTCTGCTCTCGCTTCAATTTTGTCTGCCAGTTTATGCAAAATGGCTTTACGCTTTGCTCCATTCATTGCTGCCCATTCAGCTTGAGCAGCTTGTGCCGCATCACACGCAGCCGCCACATCTTCTTTGGTGGCTTTTACTACCATGCCTAACGATTGGCTATCAATGGGTGAAGTGTTATCAAAGGTTTCACCTTCTGTTCCTAGCGTCCACTCACCATTAATGTAATGACCGAGTGTTTTGTCCTTAAAGCGAGCTAAATAGGTAGCGGCTTTATCAATATTGTTTTGAAGTTCCTGACTCATAATTTCGTCCCTTTTAATCATTGACGCTAAGGTTATTTACGCTAAAGATATTGGCCTATCGTCGTTATATATTGTTTGAAGATCGGCCGAGGCCGATCGAACAGTGTCTAATAATTTGACCCGTAAAACTCTTGCTCCGAAACCATATGGGTTTCTAATGCCCCTATTTTTTCGATAGAGCAGACAACCACATCACCAGGCTGCATATCCTTGAGCCCTTTAGGTGTGCCGGTAGCAATCATGTCGCCGGGTTTAAGCGTCATCGTGGCGCTGAGATACTCAATCAAAAACGGAACATCAAAAATCATATCTGCGGTTGTGCCTTGCTGAGTCACTTCACCATTAACTGTCGTTTCCAGTTTCAGGTCGCTTATGTCGCCCACATCATCCTTGTCTATTAACCAAGGGCCAATTGGACATAATGAGTCGCGACTTTTTACTCTAAGGTTTGGTCGATAGTAATTTTCTAGGTAGTCTCGGATAGCAAAGTCATTACAAATGGTGTATCCCGCAACATAGTCCATCGCCTCTTCGCGAGGAATATCCTTTCCTTCTTTACCAATAACAGCAACCAACTCACACTCGTAATGCATAAATTCAATATCATCAGGACGATAGGAGTTTTGCTTGTGGCCCGTTAAAGTATTTGGCCCTTTAATAAACACTAACGGCTCAGTTGGTGGCGCAAAAGCCAGTTCTGAGGCATGGTCAGCATAGTTCAAACCCAGCGCAAATATGGTTCCCGGTTTTTCAATTGGTGAAAGCCAAGTGACTTGCTCTTCATTCAGTTTCTCGCCAGAGTCTGTTATTAATTCACCAGCTTGAGTCACTTCTACTTGATATACTGTCTCTTGAAAGAGTACGCGTGCTCTCTTCATTGTTACTCTCCCATTACCGAATTATTAAGTTGAACAAAACCACTCATCGTTGAACTGACACTATCACCTGCTTGCACTGGAATGCGTTCCCCAGGGAAGCCAACCGCGATAACATCTCCGGCCTCTAGGGTCATAATGGTCGAAATCAAACTGATAAGCTGTTCTACACTTCGGTGTAAATCTGTCACTTTTAGCGTGCGTTGCTGCTGGCCGTTAACAGAGGTCGTCACCTCTAAATCTTGCAAAGAAGAGATATCAGACATCGCCACTGGCTTTTGTGCCACAGGTGCAGAACCATCAAGACACTTCCCTTTAATATCCGGGCGGTAGTAGCTAGTTTCAGGTAACGAGAAATCGTGAACCAGAGATAAACCACCAATATACTCAACTGCGCTCTCTTCGCTAACACGGCAACACTGCTTACCAATAACCACAGCGATACTGGCTCCTACAACCAGTGATTGGCCATCTTTTGCTGGTGCAATCTTGGCCTCATCAGTAGACCACGTATTATGGGTTTTAAAATACAGTACCGGCTGCGTTGGCGGTTTGAGATACGGTTTTTCATTGAATGTGCTGTCTAGCTGAGCAAGTTGGCTCGCATCATTGAGCGCGACACAAACAAGTTTACCTTTCACTATTTGGTTTGAACTCATTAGAAATCCTTTTATTTACATTAGTAGCCGCTTGATACAGGTTCATTACCTGTTGGCGTATTTTGATTTTTAACTTTTTGGATAAGTTGCTCTGCGCCCGTCCTTAGTAGCAGCGTATCGACACCTACCCCAATAAACTTGGTCCCAGTTTCAGCAAACTGCTGAGCGTTTTGCAAATTGAGCGAAAGAATGCCTGACGCCTTTCCAGACTGCTTAATCACCTCCATCGCCCATTCAATTTTCGCCACCACTTCTGGATGGTCTGGGTTGCCAACGTGCCCCATAGCACCGGACAGATCGGATGGGCCGATAAACACCCCATCAACCCCATCTACAGCCACTATCTGTTCAAGGTTATCCATCGCTTCTAACGTTTCGACTTGAACTATCAAACAGATCTCATCATTGGCTTTTTGTAGATACTGCGGCACTTTATTCCAGCGAGCGGCTCGGGCAAGAGAGCTGCCCATTCCACGAATACCTTCTGGCGGATAACGAACCGCAGAGACAAGTTCTTTCGCTTGCTCTGCGCTATTAACCATAGGAACTAATAAGGTCTGTGCACCAACATCTAACAACCTTTTGATCAACGATATTGATCCATTCTCAGGACGAACAATAGGAGAGACCGGATAAGGCGCTAATGCTTGAAGGTGATGCAGAATCGTTTTCAACTCAAATGGTGCGTGCTCACCATCAATTAACAACCAATCAAATCCCGCCCCTGCGCATATTTCCGCGCAAGAGGTGTCCGGTAAACCTAACCATAATCCCCACAATGTTTCGTCATTTTGTAGGGCTTTTTTAAACGTGTTTTCTGGCAACATAACCTTTACCTATCTAGACAAACTTAACGGAAATGCCACCAAGTGGACCAAAATCAGCATGGATGGTGTCTCCTGCTTTCACAGGTACTGGGCGGGTAAATGAGCCAGACAGAATGACTTGCCCCGGTTCTAGGCCGATATCATGGGGAGCAAAACGCTTACAGACCCAGCAGATACCATTTGCAGGGTTACCTAGCACACCTGCTGCTAAACCTGTCTCTTCAATCTGACCATTTAGGTACAACATGGCGCCAGCCCAACGCATATCAAAATCCATCGGTTTAATAGGGCGTCCGCCTACGATAATGCCGGCGTTAGCAGCGTTGTCTGCAATGGTGTCATAAACCTTACGGGTATAGCCGGATTCAGGGTCAGTACGGTGGCAGCGGGCAGCAATAAGCTCTAAAGAAGGGATGATGTAATCCGTGGCATTTAGAACGTCGAATATCGTGACGTTTTCGCCTTTTAGCGGCGACTTAAGAACAAAGGCGAGTTCAACTTCAATACGAGGATCAAGAAAGTCACCAACTGGAATTTGAGCACCATCTTCAAAAAACATATCATCCAGCAATACGCCATAATCTGGTTGGTCAATATTAACCGCCATCTGCATGGCTCTAGAGGTCAAGCCAATTTTATATCCTCGAACTTTAGCACCTTCACTCTTCTTTCTTTCCACCCACTCACTCTGGATAGCGTATGCATCTTCCATGGTCATATCTGGGTGTTCAAGGGTCAGGGCAGGTATTTGGTAGCGCTCTTTCTCTGCTGTATACAATTTTTCTGCGGCTTTCTGAATCTGCTCTTGAGTAAGCATAGTTTGACCTTCCTTTGCCAATATTCTTATTCTTGTTACGACGATAAAATCGGCGCATATTAGTTAACATATTAAACATCTTAATTAACATCTTAACTAATTACTAGACAATTTTAGTCAACATTTACCCCATTCTCGCTACATTTTTTACTTAACCCAATGATTAACAAAGAATTTATTTTGGATTAATATTGAATTTTTGTTAACAAATATGCGCATTTGATCACATTTCATTATTTAATATAGCGACGGCCAGTTTTTTCTTTTTGTCCAACCCATGATCAAAAAAAACACTACAAACCCTGAAAACACTAAGCTCTTAGTAGTGAATACCCACAACAAATTCTATGAAAAGTGCAAGCTTTAGCTGATTTCGTCTATTTTCATTTATTGACTTAGCACAGAAAATTAACATCACATTAACCATGAAGGGACGGATAAGGATGTCTAATCAACCACTATTTCGAGATGCAATGTCAAATCTAGCGGCTGCAGTAAATATTGTGACCACGGGTGGCGATGCTGGGACAGTAGGATTAACGGCAACAGCAGTATGTTCAGTCACTGATACACCGGCTACTATCATGGTGTGCGTGAATCGCAACAGCGCATCAAATGAACTCATTAAAGCCAACAAGCAGGTGTGCATTAATGTCTGCGCAGCAGAGCACCAACAATTGTCGTTAGACTTTGCTGGTATGACAGATATGACGATGGAAGAGCGCTTTGCCAATCCGGTATGGCAAAAAAATCTGCACGGAGTGCCTGTATTATCGGGCTGCCTAGCAAGCTTAGAAGGCCGAGTAGCCGATATATCTGAAGTAGGTACGCACAGTGTGTTCTTTGTCGAAGTTGACAATATTGTGGTCAACAAAGATAAAGATGCGCTCGTTTACTTCGCGAGAGAGTTTAAAAAAGTCGCTTGTGCCACACCAAAAGAAGAAGCATTGGTATAAAAGCAAGCTCATCAAATCAAATTTAGTAAGATCGTGTTGAGTGTATTGTCTTTTTTGCAGGTAAAAGGTCCCACTTTTACCTGCTTTTTTTGCCTAAAAAATGTCAAAAGTCGCACCAAAGCGAGAGCTTATTGGCCATCATTCACTGGCTATTGGTTTACAAGCGATATAGATTTACAAGCAATATAGATTTACAAACAATATTGACGAGCTAGCTCTCTTTTTTGCCGATAATCATTCAATAGAGCCTCAGCACTCTTATTACGGTTACCATAGAAAAACGCACCGTTGTGACTAAGTAGTTCAAAATGATTCGCTAACAACTGTTCGACTACATCTATTCTCCTTAGCGTCAACGAAGTACAACTTTTTCCATGTAGGTCATCTTCGATATCCAGTACATGAGAACGAAAAGAGTCCAATAGAAACCATTTGTCTCGCTGCTGCTCACTACTTAGTGTCTCTTTACACTGTAAATAGATCATCTCAGCATGCTGTACCACGTCTCGATCAGCGTGATTGCTTTTAAGCCACGCCAACTTTTGTTCATAAACCATGCTCGCTTGCTCTTTTACCATTTGATAGATCATTTTCTGTTGCTGTTCACTTATAGGCTGAGTAAGCAACCAACCAAACAGAAATCGAGTTTCGAACCGTTCTAACAAATGAAAAATTGGATCAGCTAAACCGTTGCTGTTTATCTCATGCAGAGGATCAAAACGGTACATATAGCCAAAATCAAACAACTTAATATCTCCACTGCGATCAACAAGAATATTGCCCGCACACAAATCCCATTCAAACAGCCCTTGCTGCTCACATGCCAGCAAAGTAGTAAACAGTTGAGCGATAGTGTTTTGGTTAAGTGAAGATATCTCCTCTCCTTCTATCCACGGAGACAAAATAATCCCTTGCCGATAGTTGGCGTAAATAGTGTCAACAATATGAACAAACTGATTAGATTGGCGCTTCAAACGTTCGAAGTCGTTACGGCGTTGAACTTCATTCAGGAAAGAGTATTTTCCGTCAACATTCAAAACCTTAGATTCAGCACGCTTCTTTTTTAATGTAAATTCGTTGCCATCGATACTTAAATGGAAGATTTCTGCGGTAAGCCCGTGAGTATAAACGTGTTTAACATAGGGTGAGGCTTCAGTGATATTAATTAGCTGCTCGATAGGAAGTGGGCAAGATTGGCTATCCCCTACCACAATATTTTGTGAGCTCTGATCAAAATGTTGCTGTGCAGATTGTCGATGATTCATTGTCTATCCTTATTACCTAAGCATAAACTCAATCTACTCGCTTAACGATTAGCCGAAATCCCCCTTATAACAATTTATTAACGCGTAGGCTTAGGGAGGAGAGGCAGATGACAGCCAGCGTATTGGCTTGCACGCTGTAGTTTCCCCTGCCTCACTCACTATATTAAACACCTTGGGGCAATGCTCACCGTTTGTGCTCTAGCCAATTCTTTTTGTGCATCGCATAAATGGTATGGTCCACAATACGACCATGTAAGTTTTCCGCGTTGGTTACTGTACCTTCTAGACGCAGCCCTAATCGCTCACAGACAGCGCGGCTGGCTCTATTTCCTTCAGCAGCCGATATCTGCACTTTTTCCATTGCTAACTGTTGAAAGGCCATATCTATCAATGCTGAAACCGATCGAGAAACAATACCCTTCCCTTGGTATTTGGATGCGATCCAGTAGCCGATCTCTACCGATTTAACATCTTTGCGGATAGAATTAAAACTGATGTTCCCGACAACCTCGTCACAATACATCATGGCACAGGTGATGCTTTTACCGTCGGCATAGTCATGTAAAGAACGACTAACAAAACCTCTAAAGTCCTCTTCAGTCTGACAATGTGGCGGCCACTGTAGCCATTCACTTAAATACTCAATATCATCAGCAACAAGCTTGACATATTGGCAGGCAAATGAAGGCTCAACTAGCGCCAACTTTATCTCTTTATCTATCGTTATTGAAAACATGCAATACTCTTATTTTTATTATTTAGGGCATCATATTGCATAATAAATATCAGACAATCAAATACTATTTGAGACAGAAAACAACTCATTAAAAAGCTACCCTAAAGGTAGCTTTTTAATTCGAGTGATGGGTAATACTTTTAATTTATACTTTCGGGAAATAATAACTTCTCACAAAGAATAAAGAACCATCAGGATTTTCTCTCAAGGCTAGATAAAAGTAAAAGGGACTATTCCCTCGAGTAAAAGGAAAGATGATCACTTTATAATTATTTGCATCATAATCTGGATCATTACAATTGCTAACAACAACATTAGTTGCACTAGAGTAGTATCCATTATCTGTTAATTGTCCATTAAAAATACAATTATTACTATCGGTAATAGTAAATTGTCCATCTTCTTCAAAATCCCATGATTTAGTGTTGCCAGATTCGCTGATGTTTATAGACTTTCCATACATATAGGACACAGTGAAAGGTGCTTGGTTCTTGCTCATAAAGAAGGTTAAGATTTGACCCGAAATATTTGTTCCCGCAACAGTGACTTGGTTATTGTTAAAACGGGCCTCCATTTTTTTTGTTGCGTCGTATTTAAGTTGTCCAGTCTGATTAGTGTAGTATAACCCTTCTCCAATATAGCGGTCAGCAGATGTCGTCCCTTTCTCTACAAGATATAGTTCTTTGTTTGCATTGTCATACAGTACCGCTGGCCAATCTTTTCTCTCAGCATCAATAAGCATTACCGTATTATCCACATCACTCGTATAAACACCATTTTTGACTACACGGGCTCCAGGATTTCCGCTACCGCTACCACTACCGCCATCACCACCACCACCGCAGCCTACTAACGACACTAAAGATAACGCTGCTGCATATAACCATACTCTCATAAATACCCCTTAATATAATATTTTTGAGAGAACAGTATTCAACATTAATAATTAACAATTGAATATCATATTCAACTATTAACATGGCAATTATGATAACAAATTATATTAGTTAATATTAAATTACAGTCAGCAATAAATACTGTATTTTTATAGGGATGACTTAGATAAATAACATTTTAAAGATGCTGAGAGATATAAAAAAGACCCCCAATAATTGGAGTGGCCAACTATTGGGGGTCAGTTCGTGAAGAAGGTTTTTATTATGAATTAAGCACGACGGGCAGAGACCGCATCGGCTAATTGACGCAATACTTTTTCTGTATCACCCCAACCAATACAAGCATCGGTAATAGACTGGCCATAGCAAGCAGCTTTGCCGTCCACCAAATCTTGTCTACCTTCAACAAGATGCGACTCAATCATCACACCAAATATTGCGCTGTCACCTGACGAGATCTGTTGGCAAACATCATCCGACACCACCATTTGGCGACGATAGTCTTTAGCACTGTTTGCGTGGCTAAAATCGATCATCACTTTTTGGCCTAAACCTGACGCTTCTAACTGAGACTTAATCGTTGCGACATGCTCTGCACTATAATTTGGCTCTTTACCGCCACGCAGAATAATATGGCAATCAGGGTTTCCGCCTGTTTCTACAATTGCAGAGTGCCCATACTTAGTGACCGATAAAAAGTGGTGTGAGGCGCTGGCACTACGGATTGCATCTGTGGCGATTTTGATGTTGCCATCCGTTCCGTTTTTAAAGCCTACAGGACAAGATAAGCCAGAAGATAATTCACGATGCACCTGAGATTCCGTAGTTCGCGCACCTATCGCTCCCCAGCTAATTAAGTCCGCCACATACTGAGGGGTAATCATATCTAAGAACTCACTGGCGGTTGGCATTCCCATATCCGTCAAGTCCAACAAAAGCTTACGACCAATTCTCAAGCCATCATTCAATTTGTAGGTGTCGTTCATATACGGGTCATTTATCAGCCCTTTCCAACCAACGGTCGTACGTGGTTTTTCAAAGTAGACTCGCATGACAATTTCTAGGCGATCACCCAGTTCGTCTCTTAATACTTTTAACTTCTTTCCATACTCCAACGCTGCCTCAGGATCATGAATGGAACAGGGTCCAATAACAACGAGCAAACGATCATCTTTGTCTTGCAAAATATTATGAATCGCCTTTCGAGCTTGGTAAGTGGTTGAGGCTGCGGTTTCTGTCGCGGCATACTTTTCCAAAACGGCCACCGGCGGGAGTAACTCTTTAACTCTATTAATTCTTACATCATCAGTTTGATACATAACTGCACTTCTTCCTGTATTACATCGTACTCACGCTATACTCGATTTATCACTAGTAAGTAATCTATCGGTATGCAGGACCTTTATTTTCATCATTCATGTAACTTATCTATTAAAAATGAGAACTTCAACCAGTTTTTTGCACAAAATTCAATATTAATGCTATTTTTACACTTTTCACACTTTGTAAAATATATTTTACAGTTGTTTTTTCTTATGACTATAAACTGCATGAATTTAAGGTGAATTCTGCATTTTGGTTAAATTTATGTATATACTTAGCAATAAATACAAAAAAGAATGAGTTAGTTTTGACCCAAAACCAATCATTGGCCATTGAGTTTGAGAATGTAGACAAGTGGTTTGATAACTTTCAGGCTTTATCGGATATTAAGTTATCTGTTCATGAAGGCGAGATCTTGGTTATCTGCGGCCCATCAGGCTCAGGGAAATCCACATTAATTCGTTGTATCAATGGGTTAGAAGCAATTAACTCAGGTAAACTGACGGTTCTTGAAAAACAAAATTTGTCTCAACAACAGGGCAAAGTCGGTATGGTTTTTCAACACTTCAACCTTTTCCCGCACCTCACTGTTTTACAGAATCTCACGCTTGCTCCAATGAGAACGTTGAAGCTGTCAAAACAACAAGCTGAAGAGCGCGCACTCCATTTTTTAAATCGGGTTCATATTGCTGATCAAGCGGAAAAATTCCCTGTGCAATTATCTGGCGGCCAACAGCAACGAGTCGCGATAGCACGTTCACTGTGTATGATGCCTAGTATTATGCTGTTTGATGAACCAACATCCGCACTGGATCCTGAGATGATTAATGAAGTACTGGATGTGATGGTTGAATTGGCTCAAGATGGTATGACCATGGTGTGTGTGACTCATGAAATGGGGTTTGCTAAAAAAGTCGCCGATCGCGTTGTTTTTATGGATGAAGGAGAAATCATTGAGGTTGCACCACCAGAAACACTATTTTCATCACCTCAAAATCAACGCACACAAGCCTTCTTAAAACAAATTCTGAGCCATTAATGCTGACAACTATTATCAAGCCCACGCTTTCTGCTATCGTGCAAATACTGTTATTGCTCGCAGGGCTCAGCTGGTTGCTGGACAGTGGCGCAGACGCAATGGGATATCGTTGGCAATGGCATCGCATTCCCGATTACTTATGGTTCTATGAAGACCAACAATGGTGGCCGGCAGAGTTATTAGAAGGGCTTCTAGTAACAATTAAGGTCTCCATGTTAAGCCTTGCGGCCACATTAATCTTAGGCTTGATTACCGCGCTGCTTAGGTTGTCTAACTCGATTGTTGGCCGCTTTCTAGCCCGTAGCTATATCGAGATCATTCGCAATACGCCTTTGTTGGTTCAAATATACCTCCTTTATTTCGTATTTGGCCCCGTGATAGGGCTAGACCGTTTCGCAACGGCAGTATTGGCTTTGGCTATTTTTCAGGGAGCCTATACCGCGGAAGTCTTTCGGGCAGGCTTAAACAGCATTGATAAGGGGCAGTTTGAAGCGGCAAGTACACTGGGGCTTTCTCGCTTCTTTACTTACCGCGACATTATTTTGCCACAGGTTATTCAGAAAACGCTGCCCCCTCTTACTAATGAAGCCGTATCGCTGGTAAAAAACTCGTCTATCGTGAGCGTTATGGCGATATTTGATTTAACGACAGAGGGACGAAATATCGTCTCTGAAACCGCTATGCCATTCGAAATATGGTTCACTGTAGCGGCAATTTATTTGCTACTAACCCTTTCACTATCAGGGTTGGCGGCTTATATGGAGCACAAACTAGGCTCTCAGTGGCGCAGCCGCTAGTACCGTGAGTCGAGAGAAAAACTATATGGAGAGAAGAGAGTGAAAACGATCAAAACAGGGATAGCCATATTATTAGGCATACTAACCTCATTTACCGTATTGGCGAACAGTCCAAATGTAGACAGTATCGATAAGCGAGGCACTTTACGAGTAGGAATGTCCACATTTGTTCCTTGGGCAATGAGGGACAAACAAGGTGAACTGATTGGCTTTGAAATTGATGTTGCTAAAAAGTTAGCGGAAGACTCAGGCTGGAAGGTAGAGTTTGTACCTACCGCTTGGGACGGTATTATTCCCGCCCTTTTAGCGAAAAAGTTTGATGTGATCATTGGCGGCATGTCTGTCACTGAAGAGCGTGCAAAAAGCGTGTTGTTTAGCAGCCCTTATTCTCACTCTGGTGTGCAAGTCGCTGCAAACAAAAAACTGGCTGATGGATTTAGTCAATTTAGCGATTTCAATTCACGACGCATAAAAATTGCCGCTCGCCGAGGCGCTTTTACCGTACAAGTTGCACGTGAAACCTTTCCTAAAGCTAAAATCTTACAATTTGACGATGACGCACAAGCCTTTCAAGAAGTACTCAATGGCAACGCTCATGCGGTTATTGCATCCAGTCCAAAACCGGAACATGAAGCAATTAAACACGCAGATGTGCTGTTTTTACCATTTAAAGAAAGATTGTCACGAGGAAACGAAGCTTTTGCCGTTCGTTTAGGTGAAGAAGATAAAGCCGAATTCTTTAACAAATGGATAAAAGCTCGTACTGACGATGGCTGGTTAGCAGAGCGTTACGAATACTGGTTTGCCACCCTTGATTGGCAAAACCAAGTAGCTCAAGGTCAATAAGGCGAAGTAGTTGCGATGATAATAAAAAGTAATCCCTTACCTATTTCTGGGAGAAAAGGCACCAAAGTAGCTAAAAAGTTGAAATTGAATACCCTCGATTATCTACTTTTAGCCATTGTTGCCTTAGCGTTTGCTTGGATTTATCATCGCTCATCTGCTGATACCAACTATCACTGGGACTGGGCTAACGCACTGTCGCTTATCTTTACTCCTAGAGCAGATGGCAGCCTACCCTATTTTTTCCAAGGATTACTCTCTACCATTCGGCTGAGCGTTTGGGGAATGCTGTTTGCCATGATTCTAGGGGTATTACTGGGTGTTGCTCGTCATACCAACCACTGGCTACTCAAGGCACCCGCCACTGCGTATATTCAGCTAATACGGAACATACCTCCCTTGGTATTCGTGTTTATCTTCTATTTCTTTATCTCTAATCAGCTTATTCCGTTACTCGGTTTAGAGCCGTTATTAAGAGAACATAATGGGGATATAAACCTAATACAGTCTTGGTTATTTGGTGAAGCCTATCTTTGGGAAAACTTATTATCCGGTATCTTATGTGTAGGATTGCTATCAGCAGCTTACATTGCAGAAGTCGTTAGGGCTGGACTAGAAGGTGTTGAAAGAGGACAGTGGGAAGCAGCTGACGCTCTTGGCCTCTCTACTTGGTCGAAATACCGTTATGTGGTCGCTCCGCAAGTGATCACAGCAATTACTCCTCCTTTAGCTGGTCAGGCTATTTCACTCATTAAAGACTCTTCCATTGTCTCACTGATATCAATACAAGAGTTAACATTTGTGGGGACAGAAATGGCAAATTCATCAGGGCTAATTTTTGAGATATGGCTTATTGTTGGATTATCTTATTTTGTTCTTTGCTTTATTTTATCTTTGTTATTTAGCAAATTAGAAAATAATAGCCGCAAACATTTACGCTCATAGCCGTAGACAGCAATTGGATTAAAAACGTCTCAGCACTATCTTGAGTATAAATAAATTAAATCGAACGACAAAAACTGCAATATTTTACAATGCTAAGGCAAACGAATGAGGCATAGTAGAGCCTTGCTACCTTGTCTTAAGAACTGAACATCATGACTAATACACCTTCCAATCGCGTAGAAGTTAACTTCACTAGTGATAATATTGCCGGAACATCACCAGAAATACTCGCTGCCATCATTGAGAACAGTACAGAAGCGCTAGCGCCATATGGCAACGACGCGTTAACTCAGCAAGTAACGGAGCAGCTTAAGACTGTTTTTGAAACCGATCTAGAGGTATTTCTTGTACCGACCGGAACCGCAGCTAATGCGCTGAGCTTAGCATGCTTAACACCACCGTGGGGAGCGATACTCTGCCACCCAGATAGTCATATAAACAATGACGAATGTGGCGCTCCAGAATTTTTTACTGATGGCAGCAAGATAATACAAGTCGACGGAACAAACAGTAAAATGGACGCAAGCTTGCTGGCGAAAATGGCGGCAGCTAAAGTTGGTGATGTACATACCGTTCAGCCCTCTGTGGTCAGTATTACTCAAGCAACTGAAGCTGGAAACTGCTATTCGTTAGACGAAATCCGCCATATTGGCGACATTTGTCACTCCAATAATTTAGGGTTTCATATGGACGGGGCGCGCTTTGCTAACGCTCTGGTCAAACTCAACTGCACGCCAGCGGAAATGACATGGAAAGCAGGTGTGGACGTTCTCTCTTTTGGTGCAACAAAAAATGGCACCCTTGGCGTAGATGCCATCGTGTTATTTAACAAAAAACACGCAAAAGAACTGGCGTTTCGCCGTAAAAGAGCCGGACATTTACTGTCTAAGATGCGTCTATTCTCCTGCCAGTTACACGCGTATCTTAACGATGATTTGTGGCTAAACAATGCCAGGCATGCCAATGCTATGGCTCAGAATCTAAGCCATGGCCTAGAGCGCACGGGTAAAGTTGAACTGATTTCAGCAACAGAAACCAACATTATTTTCTGCAAAATGTCACCCGAGCTCATTGAGTATCTCGTCGACCTCGAAGCCAAGTTTTATCATGACCGCTGGGAAGAAGGGGTTGTTAGGCTGGTAACGAATTTCTCAACCAAACCAGAGCAAGTAGACTACTTTATACAGAAAGTGGCTGAGTTTACTCCATAGCCTTCGCTCTGGATAAGAAAGTCAAAATAACCTATGTTTTCATATAATGAAACGCATAGGTTACTCAGTACTGCCGTTTTAGATAGGCAACAAAGCAAAACCATACATTGGAGATAAGTCTATTGTGTTGATTTTAATAAGATTAAAGGCGATCAAAGTAGTGCTGAGTTTGCTCTGAATCCTACATCTGGAGGTCACTTGAGTATAAAAGATAAGGTCCAATATCACCGTGTTGCCGACTCTGCGGATTTAACACTGAGTGAAGGTATTTATACCGATTACAGATTTGAGCCTCACTACCACATCGACTTTCATATCGGGCTGGTCGTTAGTGGCGTGCAACAACAAAAGTTTAATGGCCAACAAGTACTTCTTGGCCCCGGCAGAGTATCAATCATGCCGCCAGGGGAGATACATGATGGCTCGGCTTATCAAGACCCATACTATCGTCTCAATACTTTTCGAATAACTCAAGATATGCTCGATGAGCATTTTTTGGATATTTTCGATCGCCATCGTTCTGTCTCCTTTGCAGGGGCAATGTTAGACGACGCAATACTGTCAAAACAGCTCAGCCATTTATTCTCATTAATCAAAGGAACGGGAGAGCTGTCGTCATTACCCGTTGAAGAAAACTGGTTAAAAGTTCTGCACCCTATTCTCTCACAACTCAACCAGAGTAAAGCCCCTGAAATAAAGGGCGGTTTATCCGGTAAACACTGGGATTGGATTAATGAGTATTGCCGTGAACATATGGCCGACAAAATCACTTTAGCTCAACTTGGCAGCATCTCAGGTTTAAGCCGCTACCAGCTCTTGCGTCGATTTGAAAAAACCATCGGCATTACGCCGCATGCTTGGTTGACACAATTACGCTTAGAGTACGCCTGTAGAATGCTAAGAAAATCAGATGAACACATCGCCAACATCGCGACCAACGTTGGCTTTTATGACCAGAGTCATTTTAACCGAGCGTTCAAAAATGCGTATGGAGTCGCACCTTCTAAATACTGACTTACTCAGCCAACCATTCCGCTTCGACAATGGTACGCTCTTCACATTTTATTCTTCCGGTAAACACATCTCCCGCTCTAACGACACCGACTCCTTTTGGCGTTCCAGTCATGATTATGTCGCTAGTCTCTAATGTTGTATAACCGCTCAGCTCTTGCAAAATAGTTCTAGGTGAGTAAAGCATCTGGTTCACATGACCACTTTGAATCCTCACACCGTTAATAAACAGTTCGATAGATAAGCAATCAATGTCTACACCGTCTAAAGGAACAAACCGGCTGAATACCGCAGAGTGATCAAACGCTTTTGCCCGCTCCCATGGAAGCCCTCTGTTTTTCAACTGAGACTGTAACTCACGCTTAGTTAAGTCTAAACCAAACCCTACCGCCGCCAATTTTTTGCGTCGAACCAAGAAGCAGATCTCTGATTCATAATGGAGAGGCTCTTGAGAGAATGCGTATAACCGGTTACTGATGGCTGAATTGGGTTTATTAAACACCACCATCTGTTCTGGCATGGCGTTGCCTAACTCTTCAATATGCTCAATATAGTTTCGTCCTACACAGACGATTTTTGATGGCTTAACTCTTTTGTCACCTAACTGTACTGTATTCATCTATTAATCCATTAATTTTATTCATTAACCTCAACTCGAGATAATTTAAGCCTCTCAGCATAGCTGCTTTTAGCACCTAACCGCGCCTCATCAACTTATAACCCATTGAATTTAAAAGTCATATTGACTTTCTCATCCCAAGTTGAAGTTACATTAGTCTAAGCGAGAAAGCACCTTTTCACACAGCGTCTTCAACTGAATAAGGTCGTCCAGTGGCAAGCCAATTTTACAAAACATACCCTCTGGAATCGCCATGGCTTGATCCTTTAACTGTGCCCCTTTTTCTGTTAAGTAGAGCATTCTCACTCGTTCATCCTCTAGGCTCCGCTTTCGCTCCACCAGAGATTTGCTCTCTAGTCTTTTTAAGAGAGGCGTTAACGTGCCTGAGTCTAAATACAATTTCTCACCTAGGGTTTTGACGTTAATACCATTAGTTTGCCATAACACCATCATTACTAAATATTGAGAATAGGTTAAATCCAGTTGTTGCAAAAATGGCCGGTAAGCCCTAATTACCGCATTAGCTGCGCTATAGAGAGGAAAACATACTTGGTTGTCTAAGGTTAGTTTTTCTGCATCTTGCTCAGAATTACATGATGTCATTTTACTGCCTCATAAATATATTGTGCACAATATACTTGCATTACGAATAAAGTTCGACATATAATCGCAAACAATCTAATTGCGCACAACTTAAATAACTGGAGCATACAATGACAACTTTATATAAAACAAAAGCAACGGCACTCGCTGGCCGAAACGGTAACGTAGCAACTGAAGACGGATTGCTAAATGTCGATCTAAGCTATCCAAAAGAGATGGGGGGGTCAGGCACTGCAACAAACCCAGAACAACTTTTTGCAGCAGGATATGCCGCGTGTTTTTCTAATGCGATTTTACATGTCGCTAAAGAAGCAAAAGTTAAAATTGCTCAAGCGCCTGTTAGTGCCGAAGTTGGCATTGGACCAAATGCAGAAGGGGGTTTTGAACTGAGTGTCGAGCTAGCGGTAAGCTTAGATCTTCCGCAAGATAACGCGTTAGAACTTGTTCGTGTCGCTCATAAGGTTTGCCCTTACTCAAATGCTACGCGTGGCAATATAGACGTCGCGGTTACTGTGAATGGCGAAGCCATCTAAAGCCATCTATTTACACAAAATCACTGCCACTGAGTCTTTATTTCTGTACCACTTGGGAGTCCCTTTCGAGAATAACTCGAAAAACTAACCACACTGATTGAAGCACATTAGAGCCTGTTTTAGCCTCCCCGCAAACAGGCTCATTTTTTACTCATCGGCTTTAGAATAAAAGGGCTGAAGTAGTACTATGTGACTCTCCTCATGCCTTGCTCAAAACGCTTGTAGATTGAACATCACTTGTACTTTAAAGATCAACCGACCCTAGGTACTCACATAAATAGGCAGTAGCAACGTCCACTTTGACATCAAATGATGAGTTAGCTTTGACATCAAATGCTTCACCCGCTTTAAACTGTACCCACTCGCTATCATCTTCACGCTTAATGGTTAATGCCCCTTTAACCACCGTCATCTTTTCCGCGGCCTGTGTGCCAAAGGTATAAGTACCCACAGCCATCACACCCACGCTGCTGTCACCATCTTGCTGGTTAAAGCCAAGAGATTTTACTCCACCATCAAAATAACTGTTTTCTTTAATCATCATACTTCCTTGTTCGTTTCTCATTGAGATCATACTTTGCTACATGCAAATCTATGACTCGCTTACTTGCTCAGTTCACACTGGCGGTTATTTTCTTGTCGTTTCCAGCAATTCCGTTAGCTGCTCCGCCGCAAGAGGTTTACTGTAGTAATATCCCTGTCCTTGCAAGCAGCCACGCTGAATTAAAAAATCCACCTGCTCTTTTGTCTCGACACCTTCTGCAATCACTTTTAAAGACAAAGCATTACCCATGGCAATAATAGCGTCAGTAATCGCAATACCATTACTATCATGAGGCAGGTCATTCACAAAGGATTGATCAATTTTAATTTTGTTTAATGGCAGTTGTTGAAGATAACTTAATGACGAGTAGCCCGTACCAAAGTCATCCATAGAAAGCTCAATTCCAAACCGGCGTAACGCCTTCAAATACTTTATCGAACGTTCAGGCTTACTCATCATAAACCCTTCCGTCACTTCCAACTCTAAACAGTGGGTAGGCAAGCCCGTCTCATTGACAACCGAAATAACCTGTTCAACAAATGACTCTTTTTGCAGCTGCTGTCCAGCGACATTAACCGCGATCCGCCCGAAGTCATAACCCTGCTCTAGCCACTCAACACCTTGTCTGCATGCGGTCTCAAGTACCCAGCGACCAATGTCATGTATTAACCCCGCTTTTTCCGCTACCGGAATAAACGCCAAAGGAGAAACCTCTCCCAAAGTTGGATGTTTCCAACGAATAAGTGACTCAAAACCAATTAATTTTCCGGAAGCCATATTGAACTGCGGTTGATACACCAGTTGAAAGCCATCATTTTCCAAAGCCCCATGCATGGCACTTTGCAACTTTAAGTGCACCTCCGACTCTTTGGTTAGCGACTCGGTATAAAAGGCAAAATTATTGCGACCATCATGCTTTGCTCGATACATGGCCACATCAGCATTTCGTAATAGCGTGCCACTGTCCGCGCCATCTTGAGGATAAAGAGCAATTCCCATACTGCCGGTAAACCTCAGTTGCTCTCCGTTAGAAAGCACGATTGGCATATCAAAGATCTTCATCAATTTGCTAACAACTAAGGCAACAGCATTAGGATCAGAAACGCCAGTAAGTAACACCACAAATTCATCACCACCAATACGAGCGATGGTATCTTCTGCGCGTAAGTTCTTCTTCAATCGGGAGGCAATTTCACAAAGCACCTCATCACCAATTAAGTGGCCATAGCTATCATTAATGTGTTTAAAATGATCAATATCGATGAATATAGTGGCAAATTGACCAGAATTTCGCTCAACATGCTGAATTTCTTGCTCAATCTGCGTAGACAGTTTTAACCGATTGGGTAGATCCGTTAATGGGTCGTGGTAAGCCATGTGTGTCAATTCGGCTTCACTCTTCTTGATCAAAGAGATGTCCGCGAACACCCCAACAAAGTTACAAATTTCATTGTTCTCATCGTAGACAACACTAATGGTCGAGAGCTCTGGATAAATAGCGCCATCTTTTCGTCTATTCCACAGCTCTCCCTGCCACTTGCCATTCATCACAAGTGAGTTCCACATCTCTCGGTAAAAATCACCATCATGACGGCCTGATTTAAGAAAACGAGGATTTCGACCTACTGCTTCCACTTCTGAGTAACCGGTAATTTCACAAAAAGCTTTGTTTACATAAGCGATATTGCCATTGCGATCAGAGATAATTACACCTTCTACTGAGTTCTCAAATACCGTCCCAGCAATCATCAGTTGATCTTCAATCACTTTTCGATTGGTTACATTTCGTGTCATACCGATAATGCCCACGGTTTGACCCACATTATCGACAATCGGCGCTTTGATGGTTTCTAACCAAGTTTTATTTTCAGGGTCAGATACATTTGAGTACTCTTCCACAACCATTTGAGTCCCTTCTTCTACTACCTTTTTATCGGTAATCAGGAACTTCTCGGTTAACTCCTTATCGAATATTTCCCCATCGGTGTAACCAATAATTTGCGATATTCTGGAGTGCCATGCGGCTTCCACTTCTTTATTGCAAAAGGTGTACACGCCGTTCATATCTTTAACCCAAAGATGATCTTTAAAGCTATCAATGAACATTTGGAAATCAGGCGCTGCAAAGTTCGCCCCCGCAGCGGCCAACTCAGCTTGGTGAGTGAGCTGCGCCTTTTGATAGAGTGCAATCAAATCTTTCTCGATATGACTCACAACGCTATCCAGCAAAAGACCATCATCGTCACTTAACGGCTCATCTTTTGGCAATACAACTAAACAGCCAAAGCGCTTTTTACTCAGCCAACAAATAGGTAGCCCAACCACTTCAATGCCCTTCTTCGGACCTTGCTGTGTTGGCTCTTTGCCGTCGTCATTAATCAGATGGTCAGACGATAAAAGCTCACGAGTTAACGCTCCATTTTCCATCACACGAGAGCAGAACGGTTGCCACTGTTCATTCAGTAAGTTGAGATCTATGGATTTATCAGAGGTCACTATTGGCAAAAAACGCTCAGCATTTTTTTCAAATTGGCATAACACAAACCGGCAACCTATAAGTCGCTGAAAACGTGAAAAAAGATTTTGCCAAGCCTCTATGGACTCAAGTGGTATAGCTGGATTTATCATAAAACGGCATTATCGATAACTCTAACGCTAAAAGTGCTGCACACTTTCAAACAATGGAGTATGTTCTGAAATTACTAGATTGATTCCTGCACAAAATATAACAATTTAATCTTTGAATAGGTAAAACAAATATCTATAACGTTAAGCTAATAGCAGTTCTAAACATAATTATGTGGCTTATAATCTAAAACCCCTTCTAGACACCGTATTCAGAGCAACATTGGTTGAACCGTTCAAAGGAAATAATAGAACCATTTACCTTCTTTCTAAGGTTGCCTCAAGCCACCATTTCAATGGCCACTATTTGTATACTCAAGTGACCTCAAGGTGCAGGATTCAGAGCAACATCAACAAGTTCAGTTCAAGAAAGATAATTGAAGGAATGGCATTTCCTTTCAAGATTTCTGACGCAGAAATGGGCATGTTGAGGTCACTTGAGTATATGAACTGAAAAATATCAATTACGAACCTTAGCAAGGTCACGTTATGCGATTTGTCTGATTCACCAAAAGGGTCAAGGGCAACTATACTGACAGAAGTGTGAATTTTTAAGGTCAGGTATGAATACAGTAAAAGCCATGGCAAACAACATCAGCAACCCAATTAGAAGCCGCATTGGTAAACGTATTATTCTAATAATGGTGTTGATAAGTGGTACGGTGACGTTAACAGCGACAACACTTCAACTGGTATGGGATTATAAACGTGAAGTCAGTGACGTAGAAAATCGTCACAAAGAGATAGAGACCATCCATGTCCCCTTATTGGCTGCATCCCTGTGGGAGTTCGACTTAAAACTACTGCAACAAAAGCTTGAAGGCTTAATAAACCTGCCTCGCATTAACTATCTTGAAGTCCGCTCCGCAAGCGAGCTTTTTTACGCAGGCAGCCCAGTAAAAGACAATGCTTTAACCGATGAGTACCTCATTGTTTACCAGTCTTCGTACAATGAAGAACCCGAGATACTGGGCACGTTGCGCGTTGAATCTGATCAGCAAGAAATTTACGACTACCTGATTCGCCAATTTGTCATCACTTTGATCATCAATGCCTTCAAAACCATCATTGTCTGTTTAGTTATATTGATGGTGATCCACATCAGCATTAATCGACGAATTTTTTCTATTGCTCAATATCTGAGACGCTACAATCCACGGCACCCAAGTAAGCCTCTCAAATTGCCTTCCACTAAAGTTGTCACGCAACATAATGATGAATTAAATCAGTTAGGTAATGAGACCAACAAGATCACGTCTAGGCTGACGCTTCTTTATAACAACATTAAGTACGAGCAAGAACGTTTTTCAGATTTTGCTAATGTCGCCTCCGACTGGCTATGGGAAACAGATGAGAACGACATTCTCATTTACGCATCATCAGAAATGATCGACGCTTTGGATATTAATGAAAATATTCAACTGCATTTTCGTGATCTACCGGCGTTAAAAAATGCCGAACAACTGCTAGATAAAATAGCCCAGAAGCAAAGTTTCTCATTTTGTCAGGAAACCGTAGTGATAGACGGAATCACTCACTACTTACTTTTCCAAGCCAATGCCAACTATAAAGATGGAGAGTTTACCAACTTCAGAGGGACGGCCATCGACATCACCGTACTTCAGCAAGCTCAAATTGAGCTAGAAGAGCTGAATAATACCCTAGAAGGCAAAGTCATAGAGCGTACTCAAGATCTTGAAACCAGCATGCATAGGCTACAAAAAACGCAGCAACAACTGATTGAGTCAGAAAAACTGGCGGCTTTAGGCGGGCTGGTCTCTGGTGTTGCTCACGAAGTCAATACGCCATTAGGTATTTCCGTTACTGCCGCGTCTATCATTAAAGAGATTATCGCAGAACTCAATAATGCATTTGCTCAACAAACACTCACCACAAGTCAGTTCTCCAACCTCATGGAGCGAATGAATGAAAGCACCGATATGTTAGAAACCAATTTGAATAGAGGTGCCAAACTAATTCGCGACTTTAAGCAAACGGCGGTAGACCAAGTATCAGAAAGTCGCAGTATCTTTAAGGTTTACCAAGTATTGGATTCTCTTATTGCCAGTCTGCATCCTGAAACTCGCAAGATTCCTGTGGAACCACGCTTAGTTGGCGACACTAATATCTCCATGAACAGTCTGCCAGGTGTGTTAACGCAGGTCATATCAAACTTGGTTCTTAATAGTGTCAATCACGCCTTTACCAACCAAACTGCCCCAGAAATTGTTATTAATTTCACAGAAGAAGGGGACAAAGTGGTATTTGAATATCGTGATAACGGCAGCGGCATAGAAAAGCACCTGCATCAAAAAATATTCGAACCTTTCTTCACTAGCAAGCGAGGCAAAGGCGGTTCTGGGTTAGGTTTGAATCTGGTGTTTAATCTTATTCAGCACAAGCTGGAAGGTCATTTAGAGTTCGACTCAGAGCCCGGGCAAGGTGTGCACTTTAAGTTCTGGTTACCAAGTCAATTGCCTCTTACGGTCGAGAAAGAGCTTGAAGAATTAGAAGATGTTTCAGGCCAACAACACGGTTAGTGACAGCGGTTAATAATGGCTGCCATTTCAGATAAGAAGAAAGTTAGATAAGAAAAAAGGAGGTAAACCGTGTTTACCTCCTTTTCGTCTCTATCACTTTCATTGTGACTTAATCTGGGAACTTCTCTCTAATATCTAAGAACTCTTCCCAGTTATCTAAAATCAAGTCCACCATTTTAGGCTCAAAATGCTTACCTCGTTGCGAGACAAACTCTTGCTTAATTTTTTCATCCGGCCACGGTTCTTTGTAGCTGCGCTTTGAACCCAATGCATCGAATACATCCGCAACCGCGGTTAATCGTCCTGCGACTGGAATATCTGTACCTGACAAGCCATTAGGGTAACCACTACCGTCCCATTTCTCATGGTGATAACCTGCAATTTCTTTAGCGACCAAGATTAACCGACGTTTAGAGTTACTCAGAATCTCAACGCCATAGTCAACGTGCTTCTTCATAACCTCCCACTCTTCACTGCTCAGTTTTCCGGGCTTATGAAGAATGCTATCAGGAATGGCCACTTTACCCACATCATGCAGTGGAGATGCATGCTTAATGAGTCGAGTCTCGTTGTCAGGCAAGCCATACAACTGCCCTAACCGCTCACTAATCAAAGAAACACGTTGTACATGCGCACCGGTCTCTTTACTGCGAGCTTCAACCGCATTGGCAAGGTTGTAAACCAACTCTTTCGAGGTGTCTTGCAAATCCACCATTAGGTTAATATTTTCAAACGTCAGACAGATATTCTGCATGTATATCTCAAGCAGCTGCTTGTCTAACTCCGAAAGCTCTGTGTTTAAATTGATATAGAGGATACTGTTCACCCCTCTCTCATCAGTCGCAAAAAACACATAAGCATCTTTATAACTTAATGACCCACCAAAACTGATCGTTTCTAAACAACGTTTTGCGACTTCATCAGGCAACAATTCAAATGAGCACTCAGGGTAAAAATTAACATAGTCCCCGGTAGCTGCAAGCGTTAAGGCACGAGTATCTTCACCATCCGAACTAGGTTGAACCAAGCAATAAAAAGCGGAAGCATCTAACTTTAATAAAGAGGTTAATTGATGCAAAACGGTTGTCGCATAAGTTTTTAACGTATTGGTATTTTGTACGTTCGCAGAAGCGGTAATAACTCGGCTTAGTCCCTCTTTCTGCTCTTCAATTAAACAGAGATCTCGATAAGATCGCAGCATTGAATAGAGCAGAGTACGAAGCTTTTGCGTGGTCAGTTCGGTCTTTTCTTTGTAGTCATCAATTTCATACTCTTTAATGACGACATCTTCAGGTGCCTGTCCAGCTTGTCCCGTTCTTAATACCAAACGGATAAGACGGTTGTCCTGCTCTGTACGAATGTATTTAACCAAATCTAGACCAGCGTGTTCGGTTTCCATCACTACGTCTATTAGCGCAATGGCAATATCATCGTTATCTTGAAGTATCACCTTTGCCTGCTCTGCAGAAAACGCAGAAATAAGCTCTAAATGTCGCTCTTGAAACTCAAAACCACTCAGTGCAATACGAGTAATTTGATGCATCTGCTCATCATCGTCTACTAGCAATACTCGCCATGGATTCTCGTGCAGTATGTTTTTTTCTTCTGTTTCATCTGTTCTTTTGGGATCACGAAGATCAGCAAACAACTCCATTTCAACCTCTTCTGACCTGTAACGGTGATTAATCTAGATCGTTAAATTCTATCAAGGAATAGCATCAACATTATTTATAATAGTCCTTAATAATTAGAATGCGTTAATAAGATAAAAATTCAAGCAGTTCTTTCTGCTAAGTTTAGTGTTCTTTTGTAAAGTGAGACATTGATTATTGATAATCACTCTCACATTAAGAAACAATACACATATTAGATAGAAAAATCACAGACTTCCATCAATAGATTATTAAAAACCCCATTTATCGCTAAATGGGGTTTGGTAGAAATAGTCGTCACCTTTTGGCTATTATCAGCATAAATACCGATAAAAACAGCTAGCACATCAGTGAATTGGATTTTCTGTTTTCTGATAAAACTTTCCAAAATGTTCTTCTAATGCTTCTGGTGTCAGTTTTCCCTCAGCTTCCAGTTTCTTTAGCTTTTCAACCACGGCTTTCTGCTCTTCCATTGAGGGAAGTTTGACTTCCGGCTCATCATTGGATTCTTGGGACATTTTTTCTAACTCTTTTTCAAAATCACTCATTCTGGTACCACTTCAATAGTTATCTGGCTAAAGTGTACCTACTTACAAGGTTTGATTCTACTCTCGGTTTATCTCTTCACACACAAGCCAGAAGACGCTTACCAGCCATACATGCCATTTTGTTTCTGTTTTGGGGCTCTCTATGCATCGCAATAACATCTGTTAAAAAAAACTGCTTGATAACTGTATGACCAGCCTCATAATCTGTAAATAACTGAACTTTTTTATGCCTTTACTTACCAAGTATTAAAAATTTACCGAGACATTCACTTATGCATGCAGAGTTATTTCAAAAACTTGAGTCTTATCTTAATACCCAGATCATCGGCCAGAGCGAATTGGTACAACAACTCCTTGTTGCCTTGCTTGCCGATGGACATATTTTGGTAGAGGGCCCTCCCGGTTTAGCGAAAACTCGCGCAGTACAGAAACTGTCAGAATGCATTGAGGGAGATTTCCATCGTATCCAGTTTACTCCGGATCTTCTTCCAGCAGACTTAACAGGTACGGACATATTCAGGCCAGAGAAAGGGGACTTTACTTTCCAAGCTGGTCCTATTTTTAATCACCTGCTGCTGGCAGACGAGATCAACCGGGCACCCGCCAAAGTTCAAGCTGCAATGCTAGAAGCGATGGCAGAGAAACAGATTACTGCCGGAAGAAAAACCTACTCACTGCCTGATCTGTTTCTGGTTATGGCGACACAGAACCCTATAGAACAAGAGGGAACTTACCCTCTTCCTGAAGCTCAATTGGACCGTTTTTTACTTCATTTAGATGTCAGCTACCCCGACAGTGACAGCGAACTGGCGATTTTGCGCCTAAACCGAGGTGAAGCACTTGGCAATGAACATATTGAGCCTGTGTTAATTGATCAATCGGTTATTTTCGCTGCTCGTCACCATGTACTGTCTGTTCATATGGCTGAAAGCATCGAACAATATATAGTGCGGCTGGTCATGGCCACACGCCAACCCGCTAAGTACTCTTCACAGCTCGAACAGTGGTTAGAGATGGGAGTAAGTCCAAGAGCCACTATTGCGTTAGATAGATGTGCAAGGGCTCATGCCTGGTTAGCGGGTCGAGACTATGTTACCCCTGATGATGTCCAAAAAATGGCCTTTCCTGTTCTTCGCCATCGTCTGCTATTGAGTTATCAGGCTCAGGCAGAAAATATCCACCCGAATCAGGTGATTTCTCAACTGATCGCAACCGTGGGTAGCGCATAAATCTGTCATGAAGATCGATTTACCTAGCAACGCCAATGGCGTGACACTCTGTCTAGATGAACTTTTGCCTTATAAGAGTCAAACGGTTCGATGGCTTGCACCCGCTAAAAGTTTATGGTCTCAACTTAACGGTCAACATCAGAGTGGCCAACAGGGACGAGGAATGAACTTTGCCGAGGTGAGAAAATATCAAGCCGGTGACGACATTCGCGCCATCGACTGGCGAGTAACCGCAAGAACCGGGAAAGCCCACACCAAATTATTTACTGAAGAGCGTGAAAAACCCGTCATGCTCTACCTTGATTTCAGTCGAACCATGAGGTTTGGCTCCCAATACCTATTAAAGTCAGTTCAAATGGCACACATGGCCAGTTTAATCAGTTGGTTAGCGGTAGAACAGAAGGATCGTATAGGCGCCGTGTTAGACAGCGGTACAGAGTTATTTGAGCTAAAACCCACCTCACGAAATCGAGGCCCATTACAGTTACTAAGTAAATTGATTGAAATGCATAATGGCGCATTGTATAACCACGCATTACATAGTGCTGAGCAATCATTGCAAAATGGGCTTTATACTTTAAATCGACTGTGCCCAAAAGGAAGTGAAATCGTTATTTGTAGTGACTTTACCCGTTTTGATGAGCAGAGAGACAGAGCCATTATAACCAAGCTTAGGCAGCACAACCGTGTTCAAATGATTCAATTTTTTGATCCACTAGAGCACGGGCAAACCTCATTCAGAGGAACAGAAAAAGTAACCAATGGAAAACAGAGCATCTGGCTAAACTTTTCCAATAAAAAAACCAAACAACAACTGGAAAGCGCTTTTCATATAGAACAGCAGAAAATTAAATCTCTATGCCAATCATTGGCGATTCCATACTATTCACTATCAAGTGCAGAGCCACTTATTAACCAAATTGCCGGGACGCAGTCATGACAGAAACAACAACAAATATAAGTCATCCCCTTTCTCTTCAATCTATTCATTTACCTGAGCCTCCGACATTTTGGCCAGTTGCATGGGGTTGGTGGAGTCTACTTGCCGCCGCCATATTACTCATATTGGTGATTGTTGGGACATGGCGTTGGCGAAAAAACCGACTGCGAGCTAAAAAAGCAGCATTAGCCCTGCTTACTTTAGAGAAAAGCACCCTAACACCATCTGGAGCCATGGAAATCGTCCGCCAAGCGGTTTTAAGTTATTACCCTCGCTCCCGTGTTGCTCATTTATCTGGAGACAAATGGTTGCAGTTCTTAGATTCTCAAGTTAGCAGTGCCATATTTAGCAGCAATCAGAGTCAGTGGTTAGAAGCCTTGTATCAAAAAGAGAGCCATTTTGACCGAGAAGAGATGATCAAACAGTGTGATCACTGGCTTACTACCGCGTTGCCACCCAAACGAGGCGGTCGTGGATAGTTTGTTTAACATCAGTTTATTATGGTGGTGGATGCTATTTCTGCTGCCATTGCCCGTTTTAGTCTATTATTTTACACCTGCAGTCAGCACCACAGCAGCCGTTAGCTTACCCTACTTGCCTCAGCAAGCTGCGGAAACCAAGTCGCGATTCTCTTTAAGCCAAATTATTGCTGGGCTCATCTGGCTGTTACTTGTCACCGCTAGCGCACGACCCGTTTGGTATGGGGAACCCATCGCACACCAACCTAAACACCGCGATATGATGCTGGTGGTGGATTTGTCCGGTTCAATGGAACAGAAAGATATGCTATCGGGTGACGAGTATATTGACCGACTGTCAGCGGTAAAGCAGGTCCTATCCGACTTTATTTTTCAGCGAACAGGGGACCGTCTTGGCCTGATTCTTTTTGCTGATCACGCTTATTTACAAACACCGCTCACTAGAGATAGACAAACTATTTCAGAGCAACTTAATCGCACAGTGCTTGGACTGGTTGGCAAGAAAACCGCCATTGGTGAAGGGATAGGATTGGCGACCAAAACATTTATTGATAGTGACGCCCCTCAACGGGTCATAATATTACTTAGTGACGGTTCAAATACCGCTGGCGTGTTAGACCCGATTAAAGCCGCACAGATAGCAAAAAAATATCGCACCACCATTTATACCGTAGGTGTTGGCGCAGGGGAGATGGTCGTGAATGATTTTTTCATGTCACGAAAAGTGAATACCGCGAGAGATCTGGATGAAAAAAGTCTGAGCAAAATTGCAGAAATAACCGGAGGGCAATATTTTAGAGCCAGAGATCAGCAACAGTTACAAAGTATCTATCAAACCATAAATGAATTAGAGCCTATAGCAACAGATAAACAGATTTTGCGTCCACAAACCGAGTGGTTTAAATACCCACTTTCCCTTGCGTTGATTCTATCTGTTGTACTTTTTGTTATGAGAAAAAACCATGGTTGATTTTGTATTTATTGCCCCTTTATGGTTGCTCGCCATTGTGCCTTTGGCACTTCTTCTCATCTATTTTTCTAGAGGTAGTCGCTCCACAAGCTTGATCGCTTCTCATATTGCGATAGGACTACAACTGGCACGGCATAAAAACCATCGCTCTCTCTATTATTTTGTTGGCCTGTTTTGGTTTTTGTCGATTCTCGCACTGGCAGCACCAAGCCTACAAAAGCAGACTTTACCTGTCTATAACAGCAGCAATGCACGGGTGCTTATGCTGGATATGTCCCGCTCTCTATATGCTCAAGACATAAAGCCAAATCGATTAACTCAGGTAAAATATAAAGCCCTTGATCTACTCCCCGCATGGCAAGAAGGCACAACAGGGTTGGTCGCTTATGCCGGAGATGCTTATACCATCAGCCCATTAACCAGTGATGCTGCCACATTAGCTAACCAAATCACCAATTTGTCACCGAGTATTATGCCCTACCCCGGAGCGAATGCTGGCGCGGCAGTAAAACTGGCGATATCGATGTTGACACAAGCGGGGTTCCATCAAGGAGACCTTGTTTTAATCAGCGATGACATCGATAACAATGAAAGGAAAACAATAGAGGCGCTACTTGCAGACACGCAATGGCGGTTATCTATTTTAGCAGTGGCCTCTGAAGCGGGAGCACCAATCCCTCTACAAGACGGAACTCTACTAACTAACTCAACGGACACCACTATTATCGCTAAACCGAATATCGATAATATGATTGCACTCAGTCAACGTTCGGCCGGCGTATTTGCCTTGAGCCAAAATGATAACGCTGATGTAGAGCTGATTGCCAACGCCACCAGCAACGCAATACTAAACAGCGTACTAAGCAAAGATCAACAGCTTGAAAAACGGCTAAATAACGGTATTTGGTTACTGCCTTTATTGCTGCCTTTGGCGCTATTGCTCTTTCGTCGTGGCGTACTACTGGGGTTACTGGTGATGGTTGGCAGCCTTAGCCAATCTCAGCCTGCATTTGCTTCCCCTTGGCAAACCGATGATCAACAAGCTTTCGCCGCTTATAAAAAAGGGGATTTCAATGCCGCAGCAGAGCAATTTGTTGATGCCAAATGGCAAGCGGCCGCAGCCTATCAAGCCGGACAATACCAACGAGCTGCGGATCTACTGCAAGAGTATCAAGATGTGGAGTCTCGCTATAATCTTGCCAATGCTTTGGCCCAGAAAGGGGAACTGGTGCAAGCAGAGCAGATTTACCAAGATATCTTAAAAAATAACCCAGATTTTGACGACGCTAAAAAGAACTTAGACATTATAAAAAACGCAATGAAGCAACAGCAACAGCAACAGCAACAGCAACAGCAACAGCAACAGCAACAGCAACAGCAACAGCAACAGCAACAAAAATCTGACAGCAGTAACAATCAATCTCAACAAGATTCAAAAGGTAAACAGCAAAAAACGTCCAGTAATAACGACTCTTCTACTCAAAAAGAGGGATCAGACCTACAACCTGAAAGCTCAGATAACAAGTCCGAAAATAAGTCCAAAAATAAGTCCAAAAATAAGTCCAAAAATAAGTCCAAAAATAAGTCCAAAAATAAAGACTCTCAGTCCACCGAGCCTGCTAAAAATGAGTCGCAAAATAACCAAGAGACTCAACAGAAACAAACGGCACAGAAGCAAGATAACAAGAATGATGACGCAAAAGCTGAGCCAGCCAATGCCCCACTCGATAGCGAGATCAACAGCAACGACAATAGTAAAAGTGTCGATGCGGAGTTGAGAAAACTTGAACAGGTTGAAAGTGCTAGAGATGGCAATTTACTACTTAGAAATCAGATGATACTGCAGGCCAGAGAAAAACCTGCCCCTGTTAACAATGGAAAAACGTGGTAACCATGAACACATTTCACTTAACTTATCGTCGTTATATACCTCTATTTCTTGGGCTAATATTAGCGCTAGTAAGTGAGTATTCACTTGCATCATTAACTGCGACGGTTTCTAAAAACAAGGTAGCGAAAGGCGAAGTTTTTCAGCTTAAAGTGGTCGCTGACGAGCGCCTTTCATCCGATGACATTGATTTTTCTGTTCTAGAGCAAGATTTTTTTATTGGCAGACCAAATTTTGCCATGTCAGTTAACTCCTTCAATGGTAAAAGCGCCATCAGAAGTGAATGGAACCTCTCCCTTGCCGCTCTTCGCGCAGGCGTTCTCTCAATACCAAGTTTCACTGTCGGCGGCAACCAGACTGACACGCTTTACATCACCTCTACCGTTGACCCCAATGAAACAACCCAAGACGAATTGATCGAATACCAGAGCCAGTTGAACAAGAGCCAACTGTACCCTGAAGAGATAGCCAAACTCGATACTCGCCTCATTATCAAAACGGACCTAAGGCGATTACAAAATCCGCAAATCACGCCCCCACAAGCAACCCAAGGGATAGATTTAGAAGCCATTGGCGAATCAAAGCAGTACCAAAAAGTCATCGACGGTGTAGAAGTCACCATTGTTGATCAAAGCTACCAAGTAAGCGGTTCTCAGTCAGGTCAATTTGTGATAACAGGCCCTTCATTAACAGGCACCATTATTGAGAGAAACCCACAAAGTGGTGCCACTAAGCTGGTCTCCATTAATACCCATGCCAATGAAATAGCCGTCACAATATTAGCAAAACCTGACAACTTTCAAGGCCACTGGTTGCCAAGCACTCGCGTGAACCTAGTACAGACATGGCAAGATGAAGAAGGAAACAGCATTGATGAACAAAATACCTTCTCCACCCGTGTTGGAGCACCTATTACACGTACAGTTACACTAGAAGTAACAGGTGTTGCTCCATCTCAACTTCCTGATATTGAGCTAAATTACCCTGACTCTATTCGTCTCTACCCTGAACAGGCAAAATTTCAGCAACTGGATGACCGAGTGGTGATGACGGTTAAACACGTCATTATAGCCAAAACAGAAGGCTCAATAGAGTTACCCGCGATTGCCATTAATTGGTGGAACACCTCGACAAAACAACTCGCCTCCGCTTCCGTTAGTGGCCTAACTCTCCAAGTTCAGCAAGGGGAACAGCAATCAACGGCGTTACTTAGCAACCCGTTAAACACCCTTCCTCCACAAGATGAGAAGGTGGTGGAAGTTATCGTCACTGATGCAGGGTTATGGCCTTATCTCAGCGCTTTTTTTGCTCTGCTCTGGTTACTATTTATGGCCTTGTGGCTGAAAGCGAAAAAGGCAACCACAACACAACCTGTAAACACGCTTATCGAAAAAGATAACAACATTATTAAACAGTTAGACTCAGTAATTGCGCAAAGCGATGGTATTAAATTGCAAACTTTGGTCACGCAATGGCTAGCAGAAAATCAAGATATTGATGAGAAAATCAAAGCTGACATTGAACAAGAAATGAATATCATTATGAAGGCGATTTATACGCCTGACAGCCAATCATGGGATAAAAAAACGATACGGAAATTACTGAAAAAAGCCAATAAACAGAGAGTAAACAAGCCTGATGAATCAGGATTAGCTGAGCTGTAGTGGCTACAGGATATAGATCAGCAATCACGTAAGTGACAAAGTGTGTCTTTAATTGGCAATTTGGTGGCTTCTACAACACCAAACCGATAGGCGCATAGGCACCAATTTTTGCTGATTTATTATGTACAGGCTCGGTACACCTAAGATGGTGAATTTGTCTAACTAATAGCCAATAAACTGTATTATGGAGAGCTGAACATGGGCGTTTTTAAATCTATTCAACAGCTTAATTATGACTAGAAAATATAGGGCAAGCCATTTTAACAAACTGTTCTATCATGTTTTTTTCCCTTTTCGCGTTGATGGAATTACTTACAGTGTCAATTTTTCGACTGAAAATAATTCCTCAATTAACACAAAAACTAAATAGTACTTTCTCCAGCCTGTTGCAGGCTATATGCGGTAAGTGGGTTGATTTCTGCGACCAAGCGTTCGACTTGCTTAATTGCGTCTATTGAAGTGCTCGATTTCCGATAGCTGAGATAAATAGGTCTACACCAGTCTTCACTACCTGTTACGTTATACAACTGCTCACTTGCCAAAAAAGGCTCCACTACTGAAGTAGGTAAATAAGCGGTTCCTCCCTTTTCCAGTATAAAATCTAATGCAATTCTAGCAGTGGAAGTCCGTAGATAAGGAGCAGCTACCGAAGGATGTCTTTCGGCATGCTCAGATGCAAAGCGAGTGCCCCAGTCAACATAAATATATTTCTGTTCAAATGCATCCTGTTCCTGGCAAGGCTCAGTCGATATCAAGGTTAGAGTAAGATCTGCTATATGTTTGCAAAACAATTCATCAGACTTAATTGTATCCAGAGCGAAGGCCATATCCAGCGTTCTTTCCAGCAGGTTTCGGTTTATTTGTTCCCGAGATAACGCTTCTGCAATAAAACCGTAGCCTTCAAATGCATCGGTCACGATACTTAAACAGTTTTGCAAGTAAGCATCCCATATGTTGGGCGTTCCCCCTATGGTCAATTGAAGTGCCTTGCCTTGTTCTAGAGAAAGCTCGAATTTTGCCTGTTCAAGGGAAGATACCATCACTTCAGCATAGCCTATTAAACGTTCGCCCGCAGATGTCAACTTTATTGCATTTCTGTCTCGCGTAAACAGCGTTGTATCAAAGAAGGATTCTAGCTGTTTTATTCTGGCACTCACCGCTGCTTGAGTAATATAGAGATTTTCTGCAGCCCGGCCAAAGTGTCGTTCTTTCGCCACTTCCAGAAAGGTTTGGAATACTTTTACGTCCATCTTCTTGCCTCATGAATTTTCCAGCGCAGCATAACAACAATTTATTGTCGAGACGACAAAAATAATTTGATTTTCAAAACTCACATTTACCACTAACTTTCGCTTCAATCCAATGATAAAAATAATGAGGTCAATATGCCTGAAATATTACTCCGTATGGGGGAAAAACGCTTTTACGACGATAAAGCATTTCCTCGCGGTTTTGCGAAATCCGGTAACTTTACGATTCTAGAAGAAGAACTGTTGATCTACTACGGTGATACAATGGAAGGGTTAGAAACAGGGAGGTTAGAGCCAGAAAATTCTGATGAAAAACACTTTCTTAAAGTACTTAGAGATCCAAAAAAAGCCAACACTAAGCTGGAAACAACATGGCTTAAGTACATCAAACATGCACGGGGAAGAAAGCACTTCTATACACTAAGCAGTAAAAAACCTTCGGTCAGTCAATCCCTGATCGATTTAACTGATGACACCAGCTGCTCGGACTTTGAGGATTAATCGTTGAATATCTGTTTCCTGATGTATCCATGGGAGCGTGTATCCCCGGAATCTGATACAACTTTAAGGTTAGTGCATGAATGTGCGGTAAGAGGCCATACAGTCGCTATTACAACAACCAGTGGGCTTACTATTCGTGACAGTACCGTTTATGGCTTTTGCCAGATAATTAAAAAAGGGCAAAAGATTTCTGAAAACATCCCTCGATTCTACAAACAAGTTGACTTTCAAAAAGCTAGGCTACCTATGGCTGGATTTGATGTCATTTTTATGAGGGCAAACCCACCGCTGGATAACCTTGCACTGAACTTCCTTGACTCCATTAAAAACGACACCTTGATCGTCAACGATTTGGAAGGCCTTCGCATCGCTAACAATAAGCTTTATACCGCCAGTATGGAGGGAATAGCGAGTGACTTTATTCCGGCAACACACGTATCCAAAAATCGTGATTACCTCCAACGGGTACTGGAGGAGAGTGATAGCGAAAAAATGATTCTGAAGCCATTAAATGGCTTTGGTGGCCACGGTGTTATCGTTATTGAAAAAAACGCGCGCCAGAACTTTCGATCATTGCTCGATTTCTACATCGGTGAAGGTGAGCGTAGCAATTACGTCATTCTTCAGGATTATATTGAAGGTGCAGAAGAGGGTGATAAACGGATTCTTATGCTTAACGGTGAGCCTATCGGGGCAATGCGACGTGTACCTGCCAAAGGAGAAATTCGCTCAAACATTCATGCCGGAGGAACCGTAGTCAAACACAGTATTACAAAAGAAGAAAAAAGGCTATGCGCTGCAATTGGTCCTAAACTGGTGCGTGATGGACTGTATTTCACTGGTCTTGATGTTATTGGAAACAAATTGGTTGAGGTGAATGTACTGAGTCCGGGCGGCATCACCAGAATAAACAAACTAAACCGAACCCGCCTTCAGAGGCAAGTAATTGATTTTATAGAAAACATTGTACTGTCTAAAGATCTAATCTTACAAAGAAAGAGCGTATTTCGTCGAGCTGTGGAAGATGCCAATATTGAACACTGATACGTCATATACTCTGGACGAAATGATTTGGATGATCCAACAAGAGCAGCCCTTTGAAGGGTTGCTCATTGGTTCGGGAACACGGGTTAAAATTGATGAGTACTTACCCGTCGTATGTACATCGATTCACGCCGGCAATCAAATGCGCTCTGAATTAGTTAAGCAGTGCGAATTAAGCCCTGAAGAGCGGTATTTTGAAGAAGATCCTCATACAGACGCGATGATAATGTCGCAGCCAATTACTCTTATCGGCTTGGATTCACGATTCGAATACGATCTTAATCGGCCAAAATCCCTTAGTACTTATTATAAATCGGCTTGGAACAAGAAAGTTTGGGAAAAAGCGCTATCAGAAAATCAGCGTAAAATCAGCCATAAAAAACATGAGCAGTTTTATCTGCTTTATGAGGCGTTAATAGCCAAGCTGGAATCGAAGTTTCGGCAGGTTATTGTGTTTGATATGCACTCGTACAATTACCAACGAGTTAAAACTGAAACTCCGGTTTTTAATATTGGTAGTGCTCAGATAGATATGGAGCGTTGGGGAGGAATAGTCAGCAAGTTCGTAGCAGAGCTAAAAAAAATTCCTTTGCCCAATATTAGTACGACGGCTGAAGTTGATGCCGTTTTCGAAGGGCGCGGATACCTGATTGCTCATACCAATGCGCATTTCGACAGAACTCTCGTATTACCAACAGAAGTTAAAAAAGTGTTTATGGATGAGCAGACAGGCATGTTATTTCCGCTCGTCCTTGAATCCTTTCAAGTGGGTCTGAAGCAAGCCTTCAGTGCGACAAGTGCTTACTTTCTACGCAAAGCCAGTGCAAAGTCGCGAATCAGAAGAACGGACATGCTAAGTACGCAGATAGATGCTTCCGTACTTAGTGTCGATAAAACACTTTTCAAACTTGCTAATAAAATTGAAACGTTAAAATACGTTAACCCTACCAATCTTGTCCGGGAAAGAGCACGTTTTTTCGCTGCACCAAGGCGCTACAAACCTAACTATCGCTATCGTCAGTTACCTGTTAACGCCAATGAGTTTAAGCATCAGCTTTATAAATTGCCAATTGAGCGGATCTCTGACCCAGACCTTAAAGGTCTCTATAGCGATATGATTGATAAACTCAGTGAGAAAGTCGATCTTCTGACATCAGTCGGGCAAGACTCATTTTTGTACAGTTCATTGAAATACTATGGAAAACCGGATACCGTCGCTCTAAAAAATGCCCGTTTTTTACTCTACACACAAGAACTGGATGACGATCAGACAGTAAGAAGCGCATCTTATGCCAGAAAGCAGCTTTCTCAGGCTGCAGCTAACTGGGGAATGAAGTGTAAAATAACAGAAACAGCATCTATTGCGGCTAAAGCCATGGTTTCTTCCAACCCACCAACCCTTTTCCTTAATAGTGGTGCAACATACGGAGAAAAAGAGGTAGCTCGTTTGGTTCAGCATGAACTTGGTGTCCATATGGCAACAACATTGAACGCCAAGATGCAGCCCCTATCGATTTTCAGGCTGGGGTTACCCGGTTCTACTTTTACTCAGGAAGGGCTTGCGATATTGGCCGAGTATAAAGCCGGCTTTATGTCTTTAGATAGATTGAAAATCCTGTCAACCAGAGTATTAGCAGTTGATTCAATGTTGAAGGAACAGGATTTTTTCCAGACTTATAGCTATCTTATTGAAGAGTTAGAGATAGAAAACCAGCTTGCCTTTAGTATTACCACACGTGTTTATCGCGGTGGAGGATTTACTAAAGACCACTTATATCTAGCAGGTTTTGTTGAATTGTTACGTTTATCTGAAAACCGATCTTTGGATAACCTACTTATCGGAAAATGCAGCGTAAAATATCACGGTTTAACTGATGAACTTGTTCAGCGACAATGGCTAAAACCACCGTTTCACAGGTTTGATACAACCGATGAAAAGAATCCGGCGATTCTTAATTATTTGATTAGTTCTTTGCGGCACAATTAACGGTGCCGCAATTAATCCGACCCTACCTCAATATTAAAGCCTACTCAGGTTAATTCGCTTTGGCAGCAATTACGCTTTCAGAAATACAGTTCATATAAATCAATTACTTATAGTGCACACCTAGATGGTAAGTTCCAAATCTCAACCGCACTATTTATTGATCTGTTTTCGATAAATTTTTTTTATCGTGAAGATTAAATTATTTCGTTTTACTACAAAAGCTTAAAGCCTCATATTCACCGAAAATAGCTAATTGAATCCCATCATTCTCTCTATTTTCACACGACTAACTTAGGAGGTAACGCGAGTGGAAAACCCAACTGATTTCGCAATAAAAATAGGTTTTAAAGTACCAATTGCTGCGCTATCACTTTATGCCATTGCATCTGCTTACCTGATGACACTTTTGCCATTGTTATTAATTGAGTATGGGATTGACACGAGTTATGCGAGTTGGTTAGCAAGCGTATTTTTTGCGGGGTTGTTCATAGGGACATCGGCTATTAAACCTGTCGTAACATACATCGGCCACCGTTTAGCATTTATTATCTGCTTATCATTGTTTATTACAACCATTGTACTATTGCCATTGGTGCCTGTTGTGTGGGTGTGGTTTATTTCCCGTTTTGTCGCTGGTATTGCCGTAGCGGGTTTATTTGTGGTTGTTGAATCTTGGTTGCTGGCCGGGGAGGAAGTTAGCCGCGCAAAGCGTTTTGGTGCCTATATGTGTTCTATCACCGGAGGAATCGCTCTAGGTCAATTAGGGATTGCGGTTATTGGAGTTCAGGGGTTGATTCCGTTTTTTATTATCGGTTCTTTGCTGAGCGCTGCAATTATTGTGATGTTATTTATTCCAACTCGGCCTCCTCAGCGTCACCACACAGCAACATTGTCACTGAAGCAGGTCTCTAAATTAAACCATGCCGCGATAATAGGTTGTGTCGTTGCGGGATTAACACAAAGTTCTATCTATGGACTAATGCCGGTTGAACTGACACATCGTAATATTTCACAGGTACATTTAAGCCTGTTAATGGCATTGATCATAGTCGGCGGCATGTTGGTACAGGCAATCATTCCTACGTTGATAAAGCGAGCAGGACGTACACCATTGATGGGATTATTCTGTCTTCTTGGTGTATTTGCCTTGGGCTTAGTCATTTTAAACAGTCACCCAAATACATTGGTAATCAGTTTATTGTTAATTGGTATGGCTTGTTTCGCGCTTTATCCTATTGCAATTAACTTAGGCTGCGACAAGTTAGAGAAGCATTTCATCGTTTCGGCAAGTCAAGTGATGTTGTTCTGCTATAGCCTCGGTTCGGTTATTGGCCCAGTGATTGCTGGCTGGTTTATGGATAGCAAACAAGGCCTAATGACGTACTTATTGGCCATTTTGATGGCAACGGCTATTTATATGTTTATCATAAGCATCCGAAGCAATAAGCATGCAATGGCCGGAGAATAAGTTGGTATTTACCTGCTGCGAAAATGCCCCTCTTCTAGAAAGTGAAGCAAGCAATATGTTCTATCCTGTTCTGCCTTACTCATTTCTTGACATCCACACCGCCATAGAAAGTGCTGACTAGTTGTATTTTGTAATACCAAGATTTATCGATAGGCCAAAAACAGGCCTTTCAAAGTAACTCATAAAAGTCCAATTCTGAGTTCGATACCACAAGATGCCTGAAGAGATGCTCACTCCTTATCTCCATCACAATATGCCAAGATTAAAGTAATAAACAATCTACCGTAGTAACCATATGTATCTCTGTATTTTCGTCCCCCTGTCGCATATCTTCAATACAGCTATCTCCTTCTTTCCTATTCTTTGGTCATTTACTAAGGAGACAAAAATGAAGCTTAAATACACCATTTTGTATGTAGACAACGTGGCAGAAACATTGGCATTTTACGAGCAGGCATTTTCCATGAAGGTTGCTACCCTTCATGAAAGCGGCGATTACGGAGAGCTGAATACAGGCACAACATCACTCTCTTTTTCGTCTCTAGAGCTGATGGCACAGTTAGGCAAAGGAGCGGTAGCACCTGTTGCTGGCTCGCCTTGCTTTGAGATTGCTTTTGAAACAAACGATGTGGCTTTAGCGCTGGATAAAGCGCTGGCTGCAGGAGCAAGTCTGGTTCAGGATGTTGAGGAAATGCCATGGGGACAAACCACCGCTTATGTACATGATATCAACGGTTTCCTGATTGAGCTATGCAGCCCTGTCCGGGGTTAATAGGCGGGCCAGAAAAGTTGCTCGGTTAAATCCTCGCGCTTTAACAGTTGCGAGGGCGTAACCCCAAACCAGTGCTTTATTTCACGGCACATATGAGCTTGGTCGGCATAATGATACTGATAAGCGATTTCATTATGTAATCCGCTGTTAACCAGCTCTTTGGCACACTGCCTCGCCCTCGCGAGGCGCAGCCAGTATGACGGCGTTCCGGACGTGTGAGCAGAGAGCAAACGTTGCAGGGTTCTGGTGCTGACACCCAGCTGTTTAGCGCAAAACTCTATCGTTTGTCCGTTGCTCCGGATACAGGCCAGTGCTTCTGAAACCCTATCGTCGGTATGAGTTAACCCTTCTATTTGGTCCGTGAGCGCACCAACAGAGCTGATGGACGACAGTAAACCCCTGCTATCCATATCCCTTACGTTACATCCAGGATGAAGGCGAAACCCCATCATAAAAGTATTCGCTGCCAGCTCGACTTTTATGGTCGTATTGTAAAGCGGGGAGAGATAGACAAAGGGAGCGTCATTTGGCTTCTGAACAAAAATAATATCCTGACAGCCATCAGGGATTACAAAGCTCTCTCTGTGCTCTGTTGATCCCGATGTCCAGTTCTCAAGGATATTCATATTCAATAGTATCTGTAATGGTTAAAAGTATTCTACCAGTATGACCAAGTTTGTGGGGTGGTTGCAATGTTTCAGGTTTTTAAAACCAATGTTCACTCAATTGGAATCAAACCTTTCAGTATGCAATACAAAAGCAGGTCAACTTTTTATAACAAGTTTGTTAGAATGCCGCCCCTATTTACACCGCTGTATTAATTTAAAAACGAGAAAAGCAATGAAAGCAAACCATGTCACAATTGGTCTAACCAACCCTAAGAGCCCAACAAATGTTGGTGCGGTAATGCGTGCAGCAGGTTGCTTTCAGGTTAATGAAGTAAAGTACACTGGTCTAAGATACGAAAAATCCGCTAAATTTCATACAGATACCAAAAGTATCACTCGCAAAATTCCTTTGACGGCCGTCGACTCATTTCTTGATGACCTTGATCCTGAAACAGAGATCGTTTGTGTAGAACTCGCCGAGGGCGCAACCCCGCTTCCACGCTTTCAACACCCTAAAAAAGCGATGTATATCTTTGGACCTGAAGACGGTTCGATCAGTCAAGAGGTTGCTGACAAAGCTCATCATGTTGTTTATATACCGACCATTGGTTGTATGAACCTAGCTGCAACCGTCAACGTCTTACTCTATGATCGCTTAGCGAAATCGGGCAGCATGGATGAAAGTGAAGACTTGATCCGAAGCAGTCGTGACAACCGTAATCACTTAAAAGTGAAAACAACAGCTCTTTGAGCTTGAGTTATTTAAAGACCAATAACTGCGTTTATTCATGCTCAGACGCACTACAACTGACACCTTTTGCTTCAACCATGTCCTTTCAGATTTGGCACCTCAATTAGCGGTGCCACCTTTTAGCTTGAGACTTTCACATCCTGCTCAGAGAGTTGGAGAATCCAAGAAGCTATCTCTTCAATTTTGGTTTGGTTGCCACTGAGTAACCGGGTCATCAAACCACCAAGTAACAACGCATAAGCCTGATTGGCATTCTCTCTGCCTACAATTTTATTTAGCTCTGCTAAGAATTTACTATCAGCCATTTTTAGAAGCTTATCATTGGCTATATCTTGACTGTCCCGATTTTTAACATAGTCCAATAACACCGTCATTTCTCCCTTAAAACGGCTATCCAAGGTCTCTATCAATTGAACTAAGGCTTGCTTCCTGTCTTCTGGTAAAGGTGAATGACTCTCTACGCCATAGAGTGAGTGTGGCTCTAGCACAAACTCTGTGCAAGCGGTAAATAACTCTTCTTTGCTTGAAAAGTAATGATAAAGAGCGCTTTTAGATACACCCAGTGCTTCAGCAATGCCTCGCATTCCTAACCCGTTCAGCCCGTGCTCTGAAAAAATATCAACGGCTTTGGCAATTAATTCACTGCGGTATGCTTCTCGATCAACAATTTTTGGCATGGTTTCATCTCTTTAAAGTCCACATGGACTATATTTTCATTTGCTTTAAAAGTCCACTGGACGATCTAAACTGACACTTAATAGACCACTTGGACTAAAAACCATTGACAGACTCAACGTTGATCGGCTAACCTTATTTGGACCGACCGGACTAAATAAGGTTGCGTTATTGCTTATCGGTAATAATTTCAAATGAAGGGGACAACATGACTACAAATCAATTCACCATAAAAGATGCACCTATTAACTGGCAATGCAACGGCAAGTTCAATTTCACAACAGGCTATGGTGCCACTAAAGCTGAAAATGTCATTGCAAATTATGCTGCATTCATCGCACCTGTAATCCTATACTTTTTTGCTTGGAAATCGCTTGATTGGAGTGTATTGCAAGTCGTCGTAGCAGCGCTTTTGACCTTGGATATGATTGGTGGAGTGCTAACAAACTCACTTGGGTCAATGAAGCGATACCTTTATACCGACCAAAATCTAGATGTAAATTGGCTGGGAAAACTGGTTGGAAGCAAGTTCCTCTTTCCAGCTATCCATTTTCAATTGTTTGCGATTCCACTCTGTTTTGACATCGCATGGTCTTATGCCTTCTTTTGGTATGGCATGATGATGGTATCAATTGTGATTGTTCATTTTACCCCCTTGTATCTACAACGCCCTATTGCGTTATTGATCGTAATGCTATCGATCATTCTTGCTCAGCTTATCGCTTCCCCTGTGGGTCTGGAGTGGATAGCGCCCATTTTCATGATTAAGTTAGTACTTTCTCATGGCGTGAGAGAAGAACCGTACCGCCGTACACTAACAGAGTAACTAGCCGTAAAAGGTAAGGAAAATATGATGACATCGAAAAAAGTTCTAGTCGTGGGGGCAACTGGCTACTTAGGCCTGCATATCATTAAACAACTACAAAAACATCGGCTGGATTTTGTTGCACTGGCTCGAAACAGACAAAAGTTATTAGTAAACGGCGTAAATGAAGCACAAATTATTGAGGCGCAGGTGACGAGTCAGCAACAACTTGAAAGCGTTTGCAATAGTGTCGATGTCGTTATCTCTTGCTTAGGTATTACTCGACAACAAGATGGTTTGAAATACATGGATATCGACTACCAAGCCAATCTAAACATTTTGCTAGAGGCAGAAAAAGCAGGCGTTGAGAAATTTATCTATATTTCAGCACTCAATGCAGCAAAATATTCCAATGTTCGCATGTTGAAAGCTAAAGAGAGGTTTTCTACCCGCCTACTCAACTCAGAAAGGCTACAACCATGTGTAATTAGACCCAGTGGCTTCTTCTCTGATTTGGAAGAAATTTATCACATGGCAAGCAAAGGGCATGTCTACTTATTTGGATCTTCATCGAAAAAGTTAAACCCAATTCATGGTGAAGACCTCGCTGAATTTTGTATTGAAGCTATTCACTCCAACGTGAAAGAACTAGACATTGGTGGCCCTGAAGTATTAACCACGAGCCAGATTGCACAGTTTGCGTTTGAAGCACAATATAAAGAAGTGAGTATTATCCGATTACCTGATTGGTTAAGACGTTTAACTTTGTGTTTAATGAAGCAGCTACCTGAAAAGTGGGGGGGAGCTGCTGAGTTTTTCCTAACGGTTATGGGAGATGATTTTACAGCTCCAATCTATGGAAAGCATAAAATTAAAGATTACTACGCAGAAGTGTATAAGGTGATAAACAAGTCATAATGATAAGGAGCTTAAAAAAGCAATCTAGAATAAGTTTTGCTGCCTCGCTTTGACTATCATTTATTTACTCCGAACAAACAAAAGTGATGACGAATGAAAATCTGTGTAACAAGTGTTCCTGTTGAGGACCAAGATAAAGCGTTGGATTTCTATACCAATGTTTTAGGTTTTATCAAGAAAACGGAAGTACCTCTTGGTGAATATAAATGGCTAACGGTTGTCTCTCCACAGGAACAATCAGGGGTTGAGTTGTTGCTTGAACCTATGGCGTTCGAGCCGGCTAGGCAGTACCAAACTAGCTTGAAAGAAGCGGGGATACCTTGGACATCATTCTCTGTTGATGACATTAACGAAGAATACGAAAGGCTGTGCAAGCTTGGTGTACAGTTCTCAGTAACTCCTAAGCCAGCTGGAAATGTCATCATTGCAGTATTCGATGACACCTGCGGTAATTACATCCAAATAATGCAGCTACTATAAAATCCTTGTAACGCAGTCGTGTTTTCAGGTGGCATGATAAATGTTGCCTGAAATATACGCCATTGCTTGTTCAGTGCTAGTATAAAACATATTCATCTAATAACCGCAGGCGTAAAATGCCATCCGCACCAAAAACTTTCTATGAAAAAGAACTTGAGCGTTTGTACAGTGATATCTCACTTCCAGATAAACAGTACACGCTTATTCGTCAATCGAAAGCGTATATGGAGAAGAATTACTCTGAACGAGTTGAATTAGATGACTTAGCTAAAGCCGCATTTATGTCTCGATTCCACTACGTCCGAATGTTCAAGCAATTATATGGGGTAACACCTAGAAACTACTTGCGAGATATGCGTATATCAAAAGCTAAGGAGCTACTCAAGCGAGGTCACTCCATAACAGGCACGTGCTTTGACGTAGGCTATGAAAGCTTGGCTACGTTCTCTACCACATTTAAGAAATGTACCGGTTACTCTCCAAGAGCGTTTCAGAACTATCACAAAGAATAGCGCTATACCCCTCCAGCATTTACATCCAAATTGGATTGTTAACGATCAGTCCAAAAGAGACTAAAATCAGACAGCCCGCATAAAATAGGTTCAAACCTTTCGCGTAGTTTTCACTACTGCTAATTTTTGACAACCAAAAACCCATCTTCACCCACAGCAAATGCACGGAGATATTCAATATCGCCAGCCAGATGACTAAAACCCAAATACCTTGCTCTCCAAATGCACTCTGAGCTTGTTTGCTAAAAAGAGAGAACATAAGAAAGACCATCAACCAACCTTTGCTGTTAAGAAGCTGAACGAGCAAACCATCGGTAAAACTAAATACTTTCTGTTGCTCTTTTGAAGTGTTAGCTGTGCTTTTTAAAAAGACCCTGTAAATAATTCTGTGTAACTGCCATTGGTTACAAGTATTCAGTTAATCGGTCTTCGAACATAATCATAAAGCGGTTCAGCGCTTGCTTCCAGTTTCG
>NZ_VTXE01000033.1 GCF_013114595.1 Vibrio sp. 99-8-1
TTAAGTCTACGTTCGCTGAATGTAGCATGCGACACTAGCTCAGTTGGTAGAGCGCAACCTTGCCAAGGTTGAGGTCACGAGTTCGAACCTCGTGTGTCGCTCCAGATTTCTTTAAGTAGAAAGTAAAAAGCCCGATCAGAAATGGTCGGGCTTTTTTGCATCTAGTGAATTTTAGTGAGACTCGTTCCGTTGGTAGAGCGCAACCTTGCCAAGGTTGAGGTCACGCCTTATGTTCAAGAGAAGGGAACCTCGTGTGTCGCTCCAGATTTCTTTAAGTAGAAAGTAAAAAGCCCGATCAGAAATGGTCGGGCTTTTTTGCATTTAAAAAAGCTGATTATGGGTGATGCGGTAGAAATGAACTCGATTACGCAAACCGCTCAAGACATCCTTGTTCGCTTGAAAATGGGCGTCCTGCCCATTTACATTTGCTCCATCAAGCTTCATTTCTCTCGTTGAGAAAGTATAGGAATAATATCTAGAACTAATCCAGTTGGTAGAGCGCAACCTTGCCAAGGTTGAGGTCACGCCTTATGTTCAAGAGAAGGGAACCTCGTGCCTTACTCCAAATTGAACCGCGAAACTACTTATAGTTTAGAGTCCTGAAGCACTACGGTTTTTGTTTGGTATGTTAACCACGTATTATCATGTTGAAAGGTAACAAAGCTAACATTTTCATCCGAATACTCTTTCACTTTAACAGAGCTGTTTATTATCTCTTTAGTGGGTTCCGAGTAAAAATGACAATGTCTTTCTCCTTGTGGAACACCCCATTTGGCGCAGTTGGTTCGGCAATAGTGGCAACCATCTGAAGCCGTTCTTCCGGGGTGAGCAAGTGTAATAAGCGGGAATATGCCAGCTAAAAGGCATACAGCAAGTAATATTCTTTTCATTTTCCTAGCCTAGTGTGTGTACTTCTTAGTTATATATTAATTATACAGAATGTTATGCGTTTAAGTTCACATTTGAGAGTGGTAGTGTAACTAACGAGGTATTACCTACTGGCTTGTTAGCGTATTGCTTTAAGTATTTAGGGTGCAGCTTTGCTAAGGTTTAGAGCACGTCTTGTGCCCAACAGTTAGAGTTTTAACGCGAAGCCACAATCGACCATCAATAAAAGATAGCCCTAATGCTATCATTGCCATACCAATGAAATGAATAAGCTGTAGTGATTCGTCGAGAAATAGCGATCCCAGCAATATTGCAGAGACTGGAACCAAAAGGGTAACTAATAGAACATTAGTTGCTCCGGCTAACTCAAGTATTTTGAAATAGAGCACATACGCGATGGCCGTTGACATAACGGCTAGTCCAATCATGGATATCCATGTAGAACTGCTCGCTTGGTTTAATGTAGTAACACCATCTACTGTTAATGCTATTGGCAATAATACCAACGAAGAAGCGGTTACTTGTCCCGCCGCAATAACGATTGGATTGATATTTTGACTCTTAAATTTCCGTCCATAAACACCCGCAAATGCATAGGAGAGTGTTGCTGTGACAACTGCTAATTGAGCCAGCAGATTTTCACCTGTATCTAATGCGGGGAGGCCTATCATCATCACTACACCTAGAAAACCTATCGTGACGCCAATTACTTTTAGCTGTGTTGGCCGTTCGTCTGTAAGAAATATAGCCGCAACAATTACCGTAAATATCGGTGTAGCAGCATTAAGAATAGATGCGAGTCCGGACGCTATTTGAGCCTGTCCCCATACAATCAATAGGAAAGGAATAACATTATTTAACAAACCCATAGCCAAAAACATACTCCACAGTTTTAAACTTCTGGGAATGGGTAAGCCAATGATCAACACAATCATCCATAGAGTAATTGCCGCAATAACAACTCGAAGGGCAACAATAGTTAGAGTAGGAAGTTCATTGACCGCAACGCCAACAAAGAAGAAAGAACCGCCCCATAATACTGACAGTAGTATGAGCATTGCCCATACTTTAGCGTTCATAGCGTTGTTAATAGGAGATGGTGTCATCTGTTTATGCCTTCATTGTTTAATATAAGGGCATGTTAGCGATTGGCTAACTTCAAAAACATCTGATTATTGCATGTTATTTAACTTACTTATATTGAGGATAAACAAGCCAAATTGGCTTAACAGGGCTTGTTAGTGATGTGAAATGCGACGAACAATTGCGCCTTCTATTGCTATCCAGAAAATACGTCTATTATTTGCACAATTTCAGGTAACAAAAGTGATTAAATGACAGGTTATATCAGTTAGACAGCGAATATTTCGTGTACTCAGGAATGGCCGGGAGAGGGAGAACACATATACGTGAAGCAGCGCTTTTCAACAGGGCCAATATACGGTATTTTTCACTTATCATTCCATATCCATTTAATACACGGTAACTGTCATTGGAAAAGCATGAAGAAGTATTAGTTTCTATTCGACAAATAATCAGAGCGATTGATATCCATTCCAAGAAACTAAGTAAAGAATCAGGGTTAACCGGACCTCAGCTTATATTGATGCGTTCAATAAAAGAACTTGGTGAAGTCACCATTAAACAACTTTCCGTTCATACTAATATGAGTCAAGCAACGGCGACGGCGATATTAGATAGATTGGAAAGAAATGGTTATGTGCAGCGTGTAAGAAGTACACAAGATAAACGCAAAGTACATGCCCATATCACGGATCTTGGAAACCAACGTCTTGCTTCCGCACCTTTGCCTCTACAAGATACTTTCGTGAAGAAATTTCAGACTCTGGATGAATGGGAACAGACATTGCTTTTGTCATCCGTTCAAAGAATCTCGACTATGATGAATGCTGAAGATATTGATGTCGCACCAGTACTGGAGTTGGGTAGCATTACCAAAATAGAGTAAGGTCATTTTTACACTATTTGATTTGTTGGGAGTTGTTCCATGCTATTAGAAACAACTTATGCTTATGGTAAATGATTGATGCTTATGGTAAATAAGCTAAGCTTATAGCAAGTATCTATTAATATAGAGTTTATTCAGGGACGAGTATGAACATTAGAACCATAAAGCTAAAAACTCAACAGTATGGAAAGTTTCTTTCTAACATGGTTCTGCCAAATATTGGTGCGTTTATTATTTGGGGATTTATTGCTGCACTCTTTATTCCGACAGGGTGGGCACCAAATGAAAACATTGCTCAGTTAGTAAGACCGATGATCATTTACCTTCTGCCGATGCTTGTTGGCTACTCAGGAGGTAAGTTGGTGTGGGGCGAACGCGGTGGGATTGTCGGTGCCGCTACCACTATGGGAGCGATTGTTGGCTCTGATGTCCCAATGTTTCTAGGGGCGATGATTGTTGGCCCGTTAGGAGCGCTGGCTATAAAGCGTTTTGACATACTTATACAAGGAAAAATAAAGAGCGGTTTTGAAATGTTGGTCAATAACCTTTCCACAGGTATTGTTGGCGCGATATGTACCATAACCGCATTTATGTTAATTGGTCCTTTTATTCAGGGGCTAACTATTTTGATCATGGGAGGGGTTAACTACTTAGTTGATAGTGGCCTTTTGCCATTGACTTCCATCTTGGTTGAACCCGCTAAAGTCATGTTTTTGAATAATGCGGTTAACCACGGTATTTTTTCTCCGTTAGGTATTCAGCAGTCTATTGAACAAGGGCAATCGATATATTTTTTAATCGAAGCCAACCCGGGTCCCGGACTGGGCCTGTTACTCTCTTATTTTGTTTTTGGCAAAAATGGCGCACGACGTATTGGCGGTGGTGCTGCGGTTATCCACTTTTTTGGCGGCATACATGAAGTGTATTTCCCTTATGTATTTATGAACCCTAGATTGATCATCGCGTTGATTGCCGGTGGTATGACAGGAGTCTTTGTTTTAACAACATTTAATGCAGGCATAGTCGGACCTGCATCTCCGGGATCTATTTTCTCAGTAATGATCATGGCGCCAAAAGCTTCAATCTTAGGTGTATTTATTGCGGTCTCATCTTCGGCATTAGTGACGTTTATTATCTCTTCACTTTTACTGAAAACTGGTGCCGATAAATAGTGTCCCTTAAATGGTCTGAAATAGCAGTAAGATGAAAAGAACTAGGGAGAATAACGGTAGGCCACAGGAAGCATAACCAGTTACTAAAGTTTTTGTTTAAGCCAAAGGGTTGCCGTTTCGAGGTTATGGCGCTCTGAATCAAACACGATATAGTTTACTTCCTCATGAGCATCTCTGCTCTTGGCAATGCAAATATTTCCTTTAAAACCGGTCTGCTTTAATTTGTTAGAGAGTTTTTCTGGTGCGGTTTCAAATATTACGCTTAAAAAAGGCAAGAGTTCATTTGAAATAACGCCTTGGGAATTAAACTTTTCCAAAGCGTGGGATAAGGTATCAGTATCTGTTAATTCGATAATATCGGTTGCTTCTTTTAACTGCATAGTTTTTATCTTCGTTGTGAAAATGGAATGTCTATATTTTCTATCTAATCAAACTCGTTTTCATTTTGCGTATCTACGCAACCATTTCCGTGTCAGAGCTCTTTGTGCACAGTATAAACTCCATTCAAAATGTAATATTTCAAGTTAAGTTCATTACGTTGGCGTTTAATCGGTTATTTTTCTAGATAGACCAAAAGGAAAAGTGTTTTATCATAACTAAGGGATTAATTATAGTTTCCTCCCTAGCTAAATGACCCTCTTCAATTAACCCTTGATCGCGTTATGTCACAAAATTACATAAAAATTAACATTCAGCTGTTAATTAACTTGCAAACCATTTATTACGACATTAAGTGTGACTTGGTTAACAAAACATCATCTGTTGATTTTTTAAATTGATTATAATGTGATGTGTGTCACCAATTATTTTTATTATGCTGTTTAATAATTGTGATGTGAAGCTATATAAAATTATTGACAAAATCGATTTAATTAAAATGTAGTTAAATTACATTGTCAATATAAGATCTGTGTCACATTTAAAAATGGTCAACTATATTTTTTGTGTGATGCGTATCACTAAAAGCCCGTTCAGAGGATATTCGTATAATGCTGTGCTAATTTGAAAGTGTCTTAAGCAGTCAACGGTTTTTATCAGAAACCGGGCACACACAAATTACGAATAACACTTGAACGGGGTACTGTTATGTTATCACCAGAAGCTAAGGTCAAGGTACAAAATTTTGGCCGTTTTCTTTCAAATATGGTAATGCCAAACATCGGTGCGTTTATCGCATGGGGTTTCATTACCGCTCTATTTATTCCTACCGGTTGGTGGCCAAACGAAACATTGGCTAGCATGGTCGGCCCAATGATCACGTATCTACTACCTGTTTTGATCGGTTATACCGGTGGTAAAATGGTCGCGGGTGACCGAGGCGCGGTTGTAGGTGCAGTGACCACAATGGGTGTTATTGTTGGTACTGACATTCCAATGTTTATGGGAGCGATGATTGTTGGTCCATTAGGTGGCCTAGCTATCAAGAAATTTGATGAAGCTGTCCACGGTAAGGTAAAAAGTGGATTTGAAATGTTGGTTAACAACTTTTCTGCCGGCATCATCGGTATGCTCTGCGCAATTCTAGCGTATCTCGTTGTTGGTCCTGCAGTTAAAGTCTTATCGAATGGTCTTGCGGCTGGTGTAAATGTTCTTGTTGAATCAGGCTTGCTTCCTCTTACTTCACTGTTCGTAGAGCCTGCGAAAATCCTTTTCTTAAACAATGCTATCAACCACGGTATTTTCTCTCCTCTTGGTATTCAGCAGTCTGAAGAATTAGGTAAGTCGATATTCTTCTTAATTGAAGCTAACCCAGGCCCAGGTTTAGGTCTACTACTTGCTTACATGTTTGTTGGTAAAGGAAGTGCTAAGCAATCTGCACCGGGTGCTGCGATTATTCACTTCTTAGGTGGTATTCATGAAATCTACTTCCCTTATGTGTTGATGAACCCTCGTCTAATTCTAGCGGTAATTGCTGGTGGTATGACAGGCGTATTTACATTAACTATTTTTGACGCTGGCTTAGTATCACCTGCATCTCCAGGTTCAATATTTGCTGTGTTACTGATGACACCAAAATCTTCATTTGTCGGTGTAATCGCCTCGGTTATTGCTTCAGCAGCGGTATCTTTCTTTGTTGCTTCGTTCTTGCTAAAAACGCAAAAACAATCGGATGAAGATGGTGCGTTAGAAGCAGCAAGCAACCAAATGAACGATATGAAAGCAAGTTCTAAAGGTGTAGCGACTGCAAGTGCGTCAGTAGCAGGTAGCGTTAAGAAAATTATCGTAGCGTGTGATGCTGGCATGGGGTCAAGTGCGATGGGTGCGAGCCTACTGCGTAAAAAAATTGAGGCTGCCGGTCTAGATATTGATGTTACTAACCTAGCTATCAACAATCTGCCATCAGACGTCGATATTGTTGTAACGCATAAAGACCTTACTGATAGAGCAAAGAATCATGCGGCAGACGCACAACATATTTCACTGTCTAATTTCTTAGATAACGATTTATACGACAATCTTGTGGCTAAACTGGTTGAAGCTCAGCAAGGTGACGCGGTAAAGCCTGAAGTATCTACAGTAAATAGTTCTGATAGTGTAGGTACGTTAAAGCTTTCTAAAGAGAACATATTTTTAGGCATGAAAGCAGAGTCTAAAGAGAACGTTATTAAGTTTGCAGGGGAGCAACTAGTTAAGCTGGGTAACGTGAAAGAACAATATATTGAAGGGATGCTTGCACGTGAAAAGCTGGTATCAACTTACTTAGGCGAATCTATCGCTGTTCCTCATGGAACAATAGAAACCAAGCAATACGTGGTAAACACTGGAATCGTATTTTGTCAATTTCCTGAAGGTATTCAATGGGGTGAAGATGAAGACGATATTGCAAAAATGGTTATTGGTATTGCCGCTCAAGGAGATGAGCATATTCAAGTTATTACTGCAATAACGAATGCCCTTGACGATGAAGAGGCGATTGAGTCTCTGAAAACAACGACCAACCCTGAAGATGTACTTCGAATACTTAATGCGTAGTCAGTATTTGATTCAGTGTTAATAAATGTAATTAAAGGCCGGGCAATCAATACGGCCTTTATTTAAATCCTCATTTTTCTTGGAATATATATTATGAAAGCATTGCATTTTGGTGCCGGCAACATTGGCCGCGGTTTTATAGGTAAGTTACTAGCAGATGCTGGAATAGAAGTAACATTTGCGGATGTAAATGAAACTGTGGTCAATGGCTTGGCTGAACGAAAAGAGTACCCAGTAAAAGTTGTTGGTGCGGATTGCGTAACAGAAACAGTTACTGGCGTTTCCGCAGTTAATTCATTAAGCCCTAAAGTGGTTGAGTTAATAACAGAAGTGGATTTAATCACCACGGCAGTTGGACCTACAGTACTTAATGTTATTGCGAAAACTTTGGCTCAGGGTATTGAAAGCAGACTTGCGATGGGCAATACAACGCCTTTAAATATCATTGCTTGTGAAAATATGGTGAGAGGCACAAGCCAGCTAAAAGCATCGGTGTTCTCTCTATTACCTGATGAACTGGTTGCTAAGGTAGAAGAGTTGGTTGGCTTTGTAGATTCAGCCGTAGACCGCATTGTACCTCCAGCGGAAGAAGGAGAGACAGATCCGCTATCGGTTACTGTTGAAACGTTTAGCGAATGGATTGTTGACCAAACGCAATTTAAAGGTCCCATCCCTGTTATAGCGGGCATGGAGTGCACAGATAACTTAATGGCGTTTGTGGAACGCAAGTTATTCACTCTAAATACAGGTCACTGCATAACGGCGTATCTAGGCGCAATTAAAGGACACAAAACCATTCGTGAAGCCATTGAAGATGGCGATGTTAGATCGGATGTTAAAAGTGCCATGCAAGAGAGTGGCGAAGTTCTTATAAGTCGCTACGGTTTTGAGCGTGATAAGCACGAAGCGTACATCGAAAAAATTCTTGGTCGCTTTGCCAATCCATACTTGGTAGATGAGGTCGATAGAGTAGGCCGCCAGCCATTAAGAAAATTATCTGCAAGTGATCGTCTCATTAAGCCTCTTTTAGGCACAATTGAATATGGAAGCGAGAATAAGGCCTTACTTAAAGGTGTTGCCGCCGCATTGCTCTATAAAAACGATGATGATCCGCAAGCTATCGAGTTACAAAGCTCTATGCAAAATGAGGGTGTTGTTGCCACTATAGAAAAGTACACGGGTTTAGCGAAAAACAGCCGTGAAACATTGCAGATTGAAGTCATTTTCCAACAAATAAGTTAATAAATAACTCACCAGAAGATATAACATTTATATTCTTCTGGTGATTAACTTTATCTTAAACCCTTTCTTCTTGTACGTACGTTTGATGATGTTGATATAGTTGTTTTGACAGCGTATTTTAAAACGCGTACATTGACGCAGATTTTGTGACATGCACGATGATGTAACTCTGGTTTGAATCGGCATGTTCAGAACGTTAAGCATGATTTTTTTGTTAAAATAAGATAGTTTAGCGTAATGCGCAGTGAAAACCATTTACTGCTAAATGGAGTTAGGAAAGTGTCTCAGGAAGAGACGAAATCTTCTTGAGTAAATAGATGTACATTTATGACTGACACAATTAGTGAAACTGATATCATCGAAAAATTAAATTCTTCCACTACGGTTAGAGGTTTTTTTATCGCTACTGGTGAGATTTTTAATCAATCTATCGACACTCTTATTCAACGGGTGTTTCGTAAAGATGATTTTGCTGTGCAGTCTGTTGTCGGCCCTCTTTTAGATAACTCTGGCCCACTCGGCGATCTATCTGTTAGGTTAAAATTGTTGTTTGGCTTAGGGGTGTTGCCAGACGAGATCTATCACGATATTGAAGATATTATTAGCCTAAAAAACGCACTCACTCATAGTGCGAATGAGTATGATTTTTTTGACCCCTATATTTTGCAGCCAATGAAGAAGTTGCGCTCTGCCGATCATATGGGAATTGTACAATCGGTTATTCCGCCTTCTGATGATCTCGACGCAGAATTTTATCAACTTCAGCTACAAAGGCAGAGACAAATTATTAAATCTGCGCTCTCATTGACGGTTGTACATATATGCGGTCAGCTAGACCGAGAAAGTCCGCTTTAATATATTGATGTAAACGAAAATGGCTCTGATATACAGAGCCATTTTTGTATTTGGTCATTAATTAATGGTGGGTCAATATCGGTTGTCACTGTTCATCGTATTGAGTTTAACTTCTCCCACTATCTCTTTGAATCTGGTGCTCTAATTAATAATGGTCTCTAGTTGTGTTTTAAGCGTGTTGGATGATGGACCAAATATACTCTGCACCGAGGTTCCGATGACAACGACGCCCTTTGCGCCTAGCTCTTTTAGTTGCTCTTGATCAACGCGAGAGAGATCATTTATCTTGACTCGTAATCGTGTTAAGCAGGCATCTAGTTCAGCAATATTCTCTTTCCCGCCGTAGGCTCTTAATACTTTTTCAGCGAGAATCGTGGTGGACGGGTTAGTTATCCAGTGCTGTAAACGCGATTTAATAGCATCTGATTCTTTGCCAAATATTACCTGTATGCAATCGGCTAACACGACCACGCCTTGAGCCCCCAGTTGTTTAAGTTGCTCTTGATCTACTTTGTTTGTGTTTTCTACCGATATGCGTAGACGAGTTAAGCAAGCATCAATACTGTTGATGTTTTGTGTCTCTCCCAGAGCAGCAGCAAGGCTTTGCAAAAAGGCCGTATCCAGATTATTTAAAGTATTAGACATGGTAAAACTCCCGTCATTTTTCAAATGGTTAAATTGAAAATCATTAATTAGAAATTGATCGAATGCTAAACAGTATAGTGCATTTATCTAGTTATGGAAACGTTACCACTTAAGCTGGCTTATTGCTCGGACTGATTTACTAGCTGAGATAGGAGTGATCGATGGAGAGAATAGCTGAACCTACTAAACGATATAACTATTTGAAAAAGAAAGTCATTATATATTTAAATATGAAGATTTAATCTATGTATATTATGAGTGTATTAGACAGCTGAATATTTTAAGGGTGATAGGCAAACGTTATGTTTACAAATCGCAAATTTGCCAACATTGATCTCGTTGCGATAACAACTCTATTGGTTATCGCTCTGTTTTTTTCTAGTAGAGCTCTAGCTAATGAACATTCATCTAGTGAGCATCTATCTAGTGAGGAAGTAAGCAGCTGCGGAGGGGAGTGTCATATTTTGGATTCCTATATTGAGGGAGCCAAGCACAACAGCAAATTGTTAGCGTACCGCCATCAGGAAAACTGGCAATTAACCTGTACAGATTGCCACCAACGAAGTGAAGAGACGATTGCTCACGAAAAGAGGGTGTATCAATCGGGAGAGTATCAATTACCTTTTTATCGAAGAGAGTTTAGCAATGATCTCTGCTTACAGTGTCATGATGACTACGACGGTTTAATTGAGCGTACTGGATATTTTGAAGACGAAGGAAGAATCAATCCACACAGAAACCATCGCCGCCAAACGGATTGTTCAAACTGTCATAGAGTACATAGACGATCTCGATTCAGCTGTTCTGAGTGCCACAAGTCTGATAGCTGGGGTGAGATGTTACCAGAAGGGTGGCAGATTGCGGATTGATGACTTACTGAGCAGTGAGATGCTATCTGAGAGTCCCTAGTTAAAAGTACAGGCACTCTATCGATAGTAATCACTGCCTATGCGTTATCGGTTACTCTTTGCTGGGTTGCCAGTCTTGTAGATACATCTGATTCTCTATCAGCATCTGATCGCAAGAGTCTTCTGGAATGATGATGTCATCCAGCTCATCGGCAGGGATGGAGTTACGTACTTCCATCGCTTCTGAATAACCTTCTTTTCTATGCTTATTATTAAGTACAAGAGATTTTAAAATAGCAAAGTCTTCTTCATCAAAACCATTTTTATACCAACAGTCGATGGCCATTCTCTCTTCAAGATAGAGAGCCATTTGGCGAGACATTTTTGTTCTGCCGCCATCTTTTGCAATTCTATCCCATATGGAGACAAGCTGAGTCAGGGTGGCTCGGTTTTTGGGATTGTTTGGATATTTGTAACCAATAAATACTTCCAAATCATCTCTGATTTGGTTGCCGTTTCTGTCTATTTCGGCAGGCTCCAAGGGCAGGGATTGGATAAAAGGCGGAAGTGACATGATGTCAGTTTTATCGATAAGAGCTTGAATAAGCCCATCGACAGGGAAAGGTTTCCACGCCATAAAACTACCGCTGCTTGATGTAGTAGGAGCTGCCTCTTCTTCGATGACTTCTTCAACCAATTCTGTTGGGGTGTCGGATCCTTCTATGCGCAACACGGTAGATTGTTCTGGTTGAATAATTAGCACAATCAAAATAACGGTAATAACCGCAGTTAGCCCGTAAATCACATACCTGATAATGTTCATAGTCTTTCCCGCTTAGTCAGGTGAATGGTTTAGCCAATAGCGTTGCATAATCATTATTAAAATAAACTAACTTATATAATATACTCAAATGACCTCAAGATGTAGGATTCAGATCTTCATCAACAGGTTCAGTTTAAGAAAGATAATTGAAGGATTGGGTCCCCTTTCAAGCTTATCGTACAATCAAATAGCTGATACTTCTATTTATAGTACAATTATCGTTAAAAAACAATTCATTAAAGTCGAAAGGCAAGTGATAGTTAACGAGCAAGTCACAATTTTCCAGTTTCCTTTTTTTGCTCTTGATCTTGCTCAAGATGCTGCAATATTTTTATATGTGTTTGATTACTCTTTTCCAACGACTGGGCCGTCAGTTGAATGGTTGTGGCCATGTTGGCAACGTTTGTGGTTGCGGTAACGATAGCAGATTGCATTGGCCTGATAATAAACCAATATAAGACCACCAATAGAAGAGCAATACAGACAAGAACCACAACTAATATCACAATAATATTGAATTTAAGATCACTATAAAAAAGTTGAGTCGCGTTGCTAAAACGTTGCTGAGTTTTTTCTAAGCTAGTTGGAAGGGTATCTATCAATTCCGTTGTTTGAACAGTGAAATGGTCAATATTATTAATTGCCCGATTTATCAGCTCTGATTGTTCGCTAGTGAGGTTTTGATTTTTTGCTACCTCGTCTAGTGATGTCGTCATTTGCTTTATTGAAGAATTGATTTCCAGCAATGCATTTTCAATTCCATCTGTTTCTACCTTCATTTCAAACTGCAACAATGGCTCTGTATTGTGAGTTGACGCTGGTTGAGCAATAGTAGGCAGTGAAAAAGTGATAGCAGTTAGCAAAAGTAGCAGTCGCGTCATGAAATAGCTCTCTATAATAAAATAAGTCATACCATTCTAATTGATGCTGACAGGTGTTGAACTCTGTTGTTTTTCTTGTACGTCAGTCATTAAACATTCGTTAGTCATCATAAATGGTTGCTAGTACTAATTATACGGATGTTATTAACTGAGGTTGAATGAATTAATGAGATCTAGTCAATAACTTCAATTGATATTTTCGGTTAGTATAATAAATGAGCAGCGGAGACAAGTATGGCCACGCTAAAGAAGAACATTTGGATGTTGTTTTGGATAATCATTACGATTAGCATTATCCTGTTCTCCTATTATGGTTACTTTCTCTGGAAAAGTAATGAAGATCGCTTCAAGCAGTTTCAATACACTCAGGTTCACCTTTTCTCTGATTCGGTAGAAGCATTTTTAAAAAGCCAAGAGTCACTGTTGCAGGTTTTAGGAAACCAGTTAGCAATAGATAACGCGTTACCTTCTTCTGCCATTCATTCCGCGACCCTTGATAGGGTGCGTAAAACCCACCCATTCTTTGCAGGTCTTGGCTTAGCTAATATTGATGGCGATTTGGTCGTGACATCATCAAATCTGAATATCGCTAAGTTACCGAATCTGTTGCAACAAGAAGTCAGTCGTAAAAGCTTTTTGCAAGTCATACAGTCACAGAAAATGATTGCAGGAAGAACTTACCAATTAAAAGCGCTTAATGACAACTCACTTGCCATTGCCGTACGTAAAGCGATATATACGGATTCAGGAAGTGTGGCTGCGGTGATGACCGCCGGCATTAAGGTGAGTGAGTCTGTTCTGTTTAATGATAAACAGCATGTCACAGAAAATTATAACGAACTGGATATCATTCGAGACGATGGGTATTTTCAGTTCTACTCAGGCAATCTGGCTGGAAATAAAAACTATCAAACACCTCTGCAACCCTCGTTGCTAACTGGCTTGATTGAGTCAGTTTTGGCGTACAATAATATTGATCTACAAACGTTGAAGTCGGCAAAAAGCCCCTATTTTACTCGGTACAAATTTGCGGGTATCGCGAAACATATTACTCTGGAATATGACCCATATTTTAACTTTTGGGTGGTTTCAAGTACGAACTCTGACTATATTGAAGCGCAATTTCATACTCGGTTTTTCACCTCTTTTCTTGTTTCAATTATTTTTGCTCTGATGTTTTACTTTTTGGTTCGTTCTATTGCCAGAAGTGAAGAAGATAAACTTAGCCAGTTGTTATATCAGACCCGCCATGATTTTTTGACGGATTTGCCGAATCATGGCTATCTAACCTACTTATTTGAAGATAACCGAATCTCACCATGCAGTATGATATTTGTGAATATCGACCGCTTTAAAAATGTCAATGACAGCTATGGCCATGACTTTGGAGACAAAGTCATTATGGATGTCGCGCTGAGATTAAAACAGTTTTCGAATAAACCAAACACGCTTATTCGAGGCATTGGTGACGAATTTATTGTTCTATCTGATGAACTTGAAGAGGCCGCCTTACGCAAGTTATGTCAAAACATACAGACCTCTTTGTCACAACCCTATTCCATTGGCGATATCAGCTTTTTATTAACGGTCAGTATTAGTACCGCGAATTATCCAATGCATGGTACGCGATTTGATGAGCTGCTACGATCTTTAGATATCGCTATGCTTCAGGCGAAAAAGAATAAAAACACCATCTATTGTTACTCACCGAAGTTGCAGGCCGAGCACCTTGCATCACTGCACTTAGAACAAAAATTGCGACAAGCCATTAAAAACAGAGAGCTGTATATGGCCTATCAACCCCAGGTGACCGGTGATGGTTCTCTGTATGGTGTTGAGGCCTTAGTAAGATGGGTGGATAAAGACGTTGGTTATGTACCGCCAGACAAATTTATATCCATTGCAGAACAGTCAGGACTGATGAGCTCTCTTGGTGATCTTATCATCGAAATGTCAGTTAAAGAGATGGCAATGATTCAGCAGCAAACGGAAGAGAGCTTTCGACTTTCAATTAATATTTCCGTAAAACAGTTTTTGCAAAAAGAGTTTTCCAGCCTTCTATTTGGCGCATTAGATAAATATGGTTTTTCACCTGATCAAGTTACGGTAGAAATAACAGAGAATCTTTTTATAGAAGATATTGGCACTGTTAAGCCGGTCTGTGAAGAATTAATTTCCAAAGGGGTTTTAATTTCTCTGGATGATTTTGGTACCGGTTACTCATCATTGAGTATATTGAGAAATTTACCCATTAAAGAGCTTAAAATTGACAAGTCTTTTGTTGATGATATTGATGTGAATAATAAATCTCATACCATGATTCACAATATTATTAGTATTGGTAAAAACTACCGAATGAAAGTGTTAGCAGAAGGTGTTGAAACAGAGAGTCAAAAACAGATGTTAGCTGAATCAGGCTGTGATCTATTTCAAGGCTATTTGTATGCTAAACCTTTATCTGTCAAAGAGTTATTGATCTATGTAAAACCTGACAATTGATAGGTTTTACCGCCTCCTTCAACCAGTTTGGTAATTCTTACTCGCCTTATCCCACCGTTATCAGTAACATCTAACTACGGTTCACTATTAGTATATAAACGTATGATATTAATTACAGGAGCAAGCAGCGGTTTAGGCTGTGCATTGGCGAAACAGTATGATCAAGACGGGGAGCAGCTAGTTTTGTCTGGTCGAGATCAACAAAAGTTAGCGGATGTCGTTGCTAAACTAACCAACCAAGCAACCGGGATAGCGTGTGACTTAAGTTGTTCACAACAGGTAACCGAACTGTTTGATTCATTAGAAGAGACACCGAATACAATAGTTCATTGTGCGGGTAGTGGTTCTTTTGGTTCTTTGCAAACACAGCAACCGGCCGACATTGAGTCGCTAATTAGCAATAACCTTACATCTAGCATCTATCTGTTGCAGGAAATTGTAAAACGTTATCAAGATTTGCCAGTTAATGTGGTGGTGGTTATGTCCACAGCGGCGCAAGTGGCTAAAGCTGGAGAATCAACTTATTGTGCGGTGAAATGGGCGGTAAGAGCACTGTTGGAGTCTTTACGACTTGAGTTGAAAGGTAAGCCGATAAAGCTGATTGCTGTCTACCCAGGAGGTATGGCGACAGAGTTCTGGAAAACCAGCGGCAAGCAAATGGACACTTCAAGTTTTATTTCCCCTGACGATGCAGCCAAGATGCTTAAGCAGGCGCTGGTTAGTGCAGAACACGGTTTTGTATCGGATATCACTATTAACCGAGGCTAGCGAACCTGAGAAACAGAGTCTTTATCTGATTAAGCTTGGTTAAGATTAATCAGATAGCTTGTTATGAGCTATAAATCGTTTATTGAGCTCCATGGCGTGATAGAAAGAGTCCGTGGTTGCTCTTGAAAAACTGAGCTGATCCACCTTTATAAATTGACTGTCAATAAGAGAAAAGTTCTTTCTATCGGCTGGTGGAGTAGGGACTTTATTCATCGGCCCTTGTTGGTAAATATAAAAATCAGGATTTTCCATTAATACACTTTCGATGTTGAATTTGGCTATTTTTCGGTTCGATGGCGCAAAGAGCTTTCCTCCGGCATGTTCAATTATGCTTTTGATAATGCTCTGTTTACCCGCAATGATGTACGGGTTTTCCGTTACCTCATAAACAACTTTTGGCGGGACCGCTATCGGCTTAAGTTCCGTTAAAAGTTGCGTTAGCTGAGCGACCAATTCATCGGCTTGCGTCTGTTTCTCAAGAATTGCACCGTATCTGTTTATCTCCGATAAAATCTCTTCAAGAGTCTCGGGATTATAAGTGAGGGTGTCTGCATCAATGACACTCGCCATCTGTTGTGAAAAAAAGCGATTGGAACTAATGATGATAAGATCAGGGTCGAGGCCTTTTATCAGTTCAACATTGGGCTTAATGTGCGAACCTATTTTTAGAGCATTAGGAAAATCAAAATTGTTTCTGGTGACCCCTACAATGCTATCTTGAGCACCAAGTTTGTTAAAAATATCACCAGCCGCAGGGGCAAGTAACACAATTCGTTGATACGCATATGCGCTAGGGTTGAAAACTAAAGCTACTAGTATTAGTAGAAACCGATACATTATATACCTCGGATAATAGAGAGCTGGTCACATCGCAACGATTGACATCGTGCAGCAACTTTCCTTGTTTAAAGAACAAAAAACGATCGAAATATCGATGAGCTAGGTTTATATCATGCACTGACGTAATGATGGTCTGTGGTAGTTGAGAAAGGTGATGAAATATCTCCAGTGTATGACGAATGTCCAAACTTGAGTTTGGCTCATCCAAATAGATAATAGGAGCCTGTTGATTCAATACTCGAGCAAGCATAACACGCCGTTTTTCTCCTCCGGAAAGCTCTGCATAGCTCTTATTTCTATAGTGGTAGATATCCAGTAGCTTAAGTAACTGCTCCGTTTTTTCTGCATCATCGTGATTAAATGTTTTTCCCTGCATATGGGCAAAGCGGCCTAGCTGCACCACTTCAAATACACTAAATGGAAACGAGATATCCGAAAACTGTGGCAGGATAGAAAATAGCTTAGCTCTAGCAAGGTGTGATAGCTGCGCTAGCGGATCATGGTTGTAAAAAACACTTTTTGACGATGTTTCTATTAACCCTGACATCAAATTAATCAGGGTACTTTTACCACAACCATTTTCACCCATTAAAGCCACTTTTTCACCTGAAGAGATAACGAGGTTATCCAACTGAAGGGAAAAATCTTTTCTTGAGAAGGAGAGATGATCGATTTTAATGTTAACCATTCCAGAAACTCTCCCGGCGTGTTTTTAATAAGTAGAAGAAAAATAACCCGCCTATCAAAGCAGTAATAATTCCGACCGGAAGTTCAGCACCGCCAGGGATAATCACTCTGGAGAGAGTATCGGACATCATTAATAGAAAACTGCCAAACAGGCTGGAATAGAATATGTTTAGCTTCATATCGCTACCGAACAAGCTTCTAGAAACATGAGGCACAATTAAACCAACAAAGCCGATGATACCGGAGAAACTTACCGCCACAGATACCAGTAGAGTGGAGAGTACAAATACTACCGAACGAAGACGATGAACATTGATACCCAGACTCTGAGCGGACTGATCATCCAGTGCTAAAATGTTCAGCTTCATTGCACTCTGTTGTAAGAAAAAATAGACAAGTGCAAAGATAGAGAGGCACAACGCCAACTTATCCCAGCTGACGATAAAAATCCCCCCCATCAACCAATAGACGATGGAATTTAAAGAGTCTTCAAAATAATACTTAGAAAAACTAATGACCGCCGAGGCGACAACATTCATTACCACTCCGGCGAGAATCATGGTGATTGGGTTTATGCTGCCATTGGTTAAAGACATACGATAAACAATCATCAATCCGCTTATACCCGTGATGAAAGCAAATACAGAAACAAAGTGAACCGGCACGCCAATGGATATGGCAAGCACCGCACCAAGTGCCGAAGAAGAGGCAGCACCGGTAGTAAAGCTGTCTGCCAATGGGTTCTTAAGTGTCAACTGATAGATGCTACCACTGAGGCCAAGCATGGCACCAATGATGGCGGCAAATAGGACTCTTGGCACCCTCAATTCTAACAGTATATTTTGCTCTAACGGCGTCATATTAAATGGATTGATATTGTTAGGACCAATCAGCATTGATAAACCGGCTAGAACAACAAAAACGCCAATCAATAATAGCTTCATACTTCTACTCTTTGCACTATGTGGTTGGCCAGTAACATGAGTACTCCATTGAGTGACGCTAGGATAGCTAGTGCACTTAAAGCAAAGTTACCATTGTCCAATAACGCTGCTCGTATCAGCTCAGCGCTATAGGTGAGTGGTGACAATGATGCTAATAATTGAATCACGCTTGGCATTTGATCGACAGGAAAAAAGGTGCCGGACAAAAACATCATCGGGGTGATTATGAAGGCATTCATTGTCGCTTGATCACGATGATTCTTCATTTTGAGAGCAACGATGAAGCCGATAAGCGAAAATGCGGTCAGGTGCAGAGTAATCGCGACTAAAAATTGAACGGAAAAATGTAAGCTGACACCACAAAATAAACTATAAATAGCGATAATGCCGACCGGAATTAACCCTTTAGTAATACCGTACAACACTTCACCGATAATAATCTGCCATCTCTGGTTGGGCGCCAGCATGTACTCTTCAAAAATCTTTAGATAAAAGCGGCTGATATTGATCTCTGTAGCAATGTTATAGCTTTGATTCATGCTGGACATAGCCAGTAGACCAGGCAACAAGAAGGTGAGATAGCTAACGCCGTCTACGGTGGTATCTTTACCAACGCCGTAACCAAAGGCCATCAGATATAGAAATGGCGGCACGGCTCCAGCCATGACAATTCGTATGATTTTTTTACGTAAAACGGTACATTCGCGATAATAAATGCCAATAACGCCATTAAGCATCTTTTGTTAACCTTTTTCCCGTTAATGTTAGGAAGACATCTTCCAATGTCGTTTCTCTAATGCTTACTGCTGCATCATCTATCTGTTTTACTCTCTGCAAAGCCTCTTCTCGGTTAACGAAAAACTCTTGCTGTAGACCATCGGTTTCAATATCAACCACGACATTACCTAGCTGTTGTTTTAAAGAGTGTGGGGTTCCTGTTGTGATGAGTTTGCCTTGTTCAATAAAAATAACGCGTTTAGCAAGCCGTTCAGCTTCTTCAATATAGTGAGTGGTTAAAAAGATGGTGCACTGCTGCTGTTGATTAATTTTGCTCAGAAATTGCCACATTTTCCTGCGACTATGAGGATCTAGGCCAACCGTTGGTTCATCCAAAAAGAGTATTTTAGGCTTGTGCATTAAGGCGCGAGCAATAACCAGCTTCCTTTTCATACCGCCAGACAGCTTTCCAGACAGCTTGTTAGCATGCTCAGTTAATTCTGCGAACTGTAAGCTCTCTTCTATCCGTTGCTCTAGCTCTTTTCCTTTTAAATGGTACAGGTAACCGTGAACACGAAGGTTTTCTTTTAGGGTGAGCTCTCTGTCAATGTTGTTGTGTTGAGGAACGACACCAATCAATTTTTTCAGGCTAAGTCTTTTAGGGTGGTATTTCTCACCTTGATAAAGAATCGTGCCAGTACTGGGTTCCAGCAGACCAGAGAGCATTTTAATGATGGTGGTTTTACCTGCGCCATTCGGCCCAAGAAAAGCACATATTTCCCCTCGCTGAAGCGAGAAGTTTACCTTGTCTACCGCCGTAGATTTATCAAATACTTTAGATAAATTAACCACTTCAATCAGTTTTTCGCAGCTATCTGTTTCTTTCATAGTGCCCTTGTTCTTGTCACGAGATGAGAAAGGCTGGTATTTGCCAGCCTTGAATTACACTATTTTAATGTGATGCCAGCGTCGTTAGCCGCATCTTTAAGGTGCTGCAAATAGATCTGTTGTATCTTCTCGCTGCTTCCTAAGCCAACTAAAACAGGAGTTACATCGATGCCTTGTTTGGTTAACATTACTTTCCAAGAGTCATCTTCATCTCCAGCCATGTCGTTGCTAGCATGGTCTCCAGCCACCACCATTAGTGGTTTTATCATCACTTTTTTGCTGCCGTCTTGCTTGATTTTGCTTGATAGGGCATCAAAATTTGGGTGACCCTCAACCAGTCCGACGTAAGATTTTACCTCTGGATACATCTGGTTTAGTTTGTCTTCAAGTTCGTAGTATAAGCCAGTAGAAAGGTAGTCATTACCATGTCCCATATAAACTAAAGCGGCTTTATTACGTTTTGCTAGCTCAACATCATCAGCTAACGCTTCCGCCAGTTTATCTAGGTCTTTAGAGTACTCATATTGCTTACCCCAAGTCCCCATTAATGGTCGACCAATAGCGATTTTTTGGAATGGTTTAAACTTCTCTTTGATGGTCTGAATGGAGGCGAGAGCATCAACGTAAGCCACTAGATCCGTGTACTCTTCTCCATGTGTTAACAGCGTCGTTTGCACAACGATATTTTTATATCCTTCATTCTGAAAATCCGCCATGGTGCCCAATACATTTTTCACATGGTAGAAAGAGTCGGGCACTTCAGGGTGATCTTCTTTATATTGAGTGTCATTTTGTCTGCGATGCCACTTTTTACGAATGATATTCGACGTAAATGCAAAGCGAACAGGGGTATTTGGATAAGCTTGTTGAATGGTATTTTGTATGGCGATTAAAGAGTCTACAGCGGTGTTGTAAGTGGTACCAAATGCTGCGATCACGATCGCTGATTTTTCGTCATTAGCTTTATTCATAGAGTCCGATGCAATTGTGGGGCTGGATAGAAGGCATAGGGCAGATACTGATAACAGCGCCATTAGCCGTTTTTTAAGTATTACAAGATTCATGTTTTGTCTCCGAATTAACACATTGCTACCTTTACTACTAAGGAAAGGTAATTGCTAAATCAAAAACAGGCTTAGGGAAACAGATTAATTAAAAGAGATGACTTCTAATTTAATGGATATAGTCGAGTAACCCGCTCGCATGTTTTTTGGGTAGAACAGAGTTCTATATTTACCGAAAGGCAGGTCTCCTGGCTTATGGGTCGCTGTGCTCTAACTGTCCTTCCCGGATTAACAGTGGACATTGTCGCTAGGCACTCGCCATTTACAGTTGCGGGTACAGCCCAAGCTTCTCACTTGGTTCCCTATTAAAAAACACTTCAATTCTAATGATGCCAGATTAAATGTGTTTTACCTTAGGCTAGGCTAGTGTGCCTATTAACCGAATGCTTGTTCGTGAGATAGGTCAAGTTTATCTTAATCGATTGAAATTTGGTGCAAAAAGGTCATTTACAATAGGAAAAGTAACAGTAAAGAGGCGCCAGATTTATCCCCTTTAAGGCTATTACTGATAAGTGAGTCATTAATTGCTATAAAAATTCGGATTAGCCATGTCATTAATAAATCTTATGTTAAGCTTAAATGTATATGCTCAAATAGTTTCAAGATGTAGGATTTAGAGCTGTACCTATAAGGGTTGATTATTGTGACGGAAGAAGTAGTAAACCATGTTTCTAAAGTAAGTTTTTATCGAGAAAATTTCCTGCTTTTTGAACCATGCGCGAATAGCGATGAGTTATGGTGTCGTTCTTGGTCGAAACAGACAGAAACTTTTCAGATATCGTTAGCAAAAAGAAACGAAATCTTATGTTTAAATCAGCTGGCAGGAAAGGGCGCTCCCAAGCTATCTAGCCAGCAAGACGCTGATGCGTCGCTGCATTTACTGCTGTCACACCCTAGGCAGTTATCTCAGATCAATTTGGCTAAGTTATCGATTCAGCAGAAGATAACCATTGCAAAGTCACTCATTTCAGCTCTTGCTGATGTTCATGCCAATAATGTATTTCATTTCTCAATTAGACCTTCGGTATTTTTATTAAGTGATGACTTCACGTCAGCAGTTATGGTGGACTTTAGTTCTGGACGGATCTGTCCCAAAGGATCTACCGGTATTAGTGCATTCTATCCCTATAATGCCGATGCCCGATTTTTGGCACCTGAGCAAAATTACCTTTTAGATCGACCTATAGATAATCGTGTTGACCTTTATTCTCTTGGTTGTGTGTTAGTTTGGCTGTTTACGGAACAGCTTCCTTATAACGAACTACTTAACGAAGAGGAGATAGGTTACGCGCACATTAGTAAAAAACTGCATTTTGAGCATCGGCTGATAGGGCTAGATGACAGTGAGCATAAAGACAATATTATTCAACTTGTTAATGGTTTGATTAACAAGGAGCCGAGTCAGCGCTACCAAAGTGCCGCAGGGGTGCTAAAGGACATTGTAGCGACGATTGAAATGCCGTTACAAAGACTAGATGAAAAGGAGAACAGTCGCTCATTATCAGATAGGTTAATACTTCCCGATAGGCTCTATGGAAGAGAAGCGGAAATAGAGATATTACTAAGTGCGTTTGACCGTGTCACAAATGGGCGATCTGAAGCCATACTTGTTGCCGGCTATTCAGGCATTGGAAAATCGGCTTTAGTGAATGCGATTAAGAGCCCAATTATAGATTCAGATGGTTTATATCTAACGGGTAAGTTTGATCAATATCAGAGGGACATGCCTTATCGAGCTATCCAGCAGGCGTTAACTCAATTGGTTAAGCAGTTGCTCTCTATGCCAGAGGCCAGTGTCAATGATTGGCGGGACAAAATAAATACAGCTTTGTATCCCAATGGTCAGGTGGTCATCGATATCGTACCTGAATTGGCATTGTTGCTTGGGCCTCAACCTGAACTATCTCAGTTAGGATCAGAGGAGCAGCAGAATCGATTCAATCGAGTATTCTTAGATTTTATTCATGTGATTTGCAGCGCTTATCGGCCTTTAGTGTTTTTTATTGATGATTTACAGTGGGCTGATACCGCGAGTATTCAGTTAATACGGCTGTTGATTACCGATGTAAAGAGTCGCCATTGCCTCATTTTAGGTGCCTATCGTGATAATGAAGTGGATGAACGCCACCCATTTAGTCAAATGCTTCTCGGTATAGAACAGGCTGATATTGAACTGCAAAAAATAACCCTTTCTCCTTTAGCCAATAGCATTGTTACTGAGATCTGTGCGGATACTTTGCAGCGGCCAGTATCGGATGTGACGCGATTGTCTGCCCTGATCTATCAAAAAACCAGAGGGAATCCGTTTTTCTTTCGCCAGTTTATACAAGAACTGTATCAACAAGATCTGCTAAGTTTTGACTATCAAGCTCAGAAATGGCGTTGGTCCACTGAGCAGATTAAGCTTCAGAATATTACCGATAATGTTGTTGATCTGATGACTGAAAAGTTAAAGCGGTTACCAAATGCAACCAAGGAAATTATTGAAAAGGCCGCATGCGTAGGTTCGTCAGTGGCGTTAGACATTGTGATTGAACTGACGGAGGGGAAATCGGCACAAGAGACGATTGCTCTGCTTCAACCCGCTTTGAACGCTGGGCTTATGACATCTTTGAGAACCAAAGTCGCCTCCGGCTCTGAAACAATTAATGCGGTACGCTTTCTTCACGACCGTGTCCAGCAAGCGGCCTATTCGCAATTGAATGACAGCGATAAAAAAGCCATTCATTACCAAGTGGGCAACTTGCTGCTTGATCGAATGCTGGCGAGTAGTAGCGATAAAGATGAGCACTGCTTTGAAGTGGTTTCTCACCTAAATTATGTTCATGAACTGTTAGATAGCGAGCAGAAACAGCAGTTAATTTATTTAAATCTCCTCGCGGCAAGGCGCTCCAAAGCATCCAATGCTTACTCTACTTCCGTTAACTTCTTTAATCAGTTGTTTAAAATGCTGGCTTTAGACAGCAAGAGCGCCGGCGAGATAGGGAATAGCGCAGCCATTGAGAAGTTAGAGTGCCTTTATCTGTCTGGTCGATATAAAGAGGCAGAAAAGTACCGGGTTGAATTAGAAAGCGTCGCGCTAAGTGATGAAGAGGATGTTCAACTGCAAGTTATATTGATTACGCAATATACACGTTACGGCGAACTGACAAGGGCGATAGAGCAGGGAATTAAAGCTCTTGATAATATAAATTGCTCAATTAGTGACGATGCGGATGCACTGCAACAGGCTATATCGGGAGCGATAAACAGTTTGGCAACAACCCCATTTGATGCCCTACTTAAAAAGCACAGTGTCGAAGATAAAAGTGTTCTACTGACGCTTGATATCTTAATGGCAATGCAACCTTGCTGTTATAACTCGGGCTCACTGCTCTTTCCTATGACTATTTTGAAGTTATTAGAACTGACGCAGCAGCACGGTAATTCTGCCTACTCTAGTTATATCTACACCATGTACGGTTTGTTGTGTACTAAGGTTTTGAAAGACTACGATACCGCTTTTGAAGCGACCCGCTGTTCGCAAGAAATCAGCAAGCAATACCCTAAAAACCCCATGGTTGAAGGGCGCTTATCCATGATGAGAAGTAACTTCATTATGCCTTGGCAACTGCCACTACAAAAGAGTGGAGAATTAAGGGAAACAGCGTTTCAGCAATGCTTTGAGCAAGGCGATTATTACTGGGGTGTGCACGCCTATATATTTGGCTTTTACGCTGATCTTATTTGTGCTCCCTCTCTAGATATGATGGTGACTCGAGTAGAAAAAGTGATTGATATCTGTAAAGAAATCAAACAGCCCGCTCAAGTTTATTTAAGTACGCTACAGCGGAACTTCTTACAGATTCTAGAAGGGAAACTAGACAACACCAAAAACCTAAGTCATGAAAGCGGATTTGAAGACAAAGCGATCAGTTTCTACCAACAAACCAATTATATGTGTGGTAAGTACGATAGGTTGCTGGGACGTCTGCTGCAGGGTTACCTATTTGCTAATTATCAACAAACACTTGCGGTTACCTTAGCGGAGGAGTTAGGGCCAGATGATCTTGATGAAGGGATTTTCCATGAAGCGGTTTATACCCAATTTAATATCCTGTGTATCCTGGCGCTGAAACAATCTAACCCTAGTGCGGTCACGCCTCATTATGAAAGCTGGTTGCAGCAGGCATGGCAAAAATACAAACAATGGTATCAGCTCAATCCAGATAACTTCTCTGCAGGTTATTACCTAATTAGTGCGGAGTTCTATGCGACGCATGGTGACGAGTTAAATGCGTTTAACGCCTATGAGAAATCGATATCCGCATCGGCTAATGCTGGCTTTGCACTATATCAAGCGATTGCGAACGAAAGAGCAGGGCTATTCAGAAAAAAAATTGAGCAAGAGGCTATAGGGAATGCCTATTTAGAGCAAGCCAAACTGCTCTATAACAAATGGGGTGCCTACTCTAAAAGTATTGAAATAGATAGAGTATTTATCACCGGAGATTACAAGCCCGCCACCAGTTCCGTTCAGTACCTCGACTGGCAATCGGTGATATCGGCTTGCCAAGATATTTCACAGCCCTTGTTATTGTTAGACTTAATTAATCGGATATTGACTAAGACAGCCTCCATGACAGGTGCGCAACATGTCTGCTTTTATCAGATAGAGGAGGGGGCTTGGCAGCAAAAAGCATCATGCCATCATGGAAAGATTGACAAAACGGTTGCGCCGGAATCAGCCGTGCCTGAATCGATTCTGTTTTATACCTTAAACAGTCGTAAGATACTGGTGATAAAAGATGCGCAAAACGATCATCAACATGTCCGTGATCGCTATGTTGTTGATAAAGGGGTTCGGTCCGTGCTCTCTTTACCTCTGTTTGTCCACAGCAACTTAATTGGTGTTTTATATTTAGAGCATACAGAAACGGTAAATCTGTTTACTGCTCAACGTGTGCAAATCATGGAACTATTGGCCGGCCAGTTTGCGATTAGTTATCAAAATTCACAGTATTTTAAACAACTGTCAAAGCAGAATGAAGAACTGGAAGAAGCGGTCGAGCAGCGCACCTCTGAGCTGAATCAGAAGAACAAACATTTAGAAATTATTCTTCAAACCTTGCCTGTTCCCTTTGGTATTACCACGGTTGAAGGACGCTTAGTCCAAGGAAATGAACATTTACTTGAGTGTTTAGAGCTCAGTGAAGCGCAATCAAAACAGGTGAATGCTAGTCAGTTTTATGTTGACCAAGACGATAGAAAACGTCTGTTTTCTCAGCTTGATATTGATGGCGGAGTGACCGATTTTGAATGTGAAATGAAGACATACCATGGTAAGCCCTTCTGGGCGACCTTGTCCGTCACTAAAATCGAGTTGGATTTTGGTGTTGGGCTGTTTGTCACAATCAGTGATATATCCGATAGAAAAGAGAAAGAGAAACGATTAAAGCATCAAGCTTTTACCGATCCTTTAACCGGAGCGCAGAACAGGCGTGCCTTTAAACGAAATGCCAATAATCTTCGCATAGTTGAAGCGAATACTTCGCTGTCAGTTGCAATGCTCGATCTTGATAATTTTAAAGGGTTAAATGACACTTTTGGTCATACCGCTGGTGACATAGTACTGCGACAATTTACCGAGTATGTACAATCTCATTTGCGTGACAAGGATATATTAGGCCGTCTTGGAGGAGAAGAATTTGGTCTAGTTTTAAGCCATATTCAGCCAAAAGAGGCGGTTAAGGTTGTTCAGCGTATTGTCGAATTGGTTGAAAAAATGACGGTTTTGGCTGAACAACATCAAATTCAATTTACCGTTAGTATTGGTCTTACACGCTGGAAGAGAAGTGAATCACTGCAAGAGTCACTTAATCGTGCAGACAGTTTGTTGTATCAAGCGAAGCAGCAAGGACGAAATCAGGTACAAACTGATATTAAGTAGTCGAGTTACCGGTTTAAAACGGTAATGCGAAGTAAATGCGTAATACCCTTTAAAGAGAAAGGCCATTTAAACAGAAAAGCTATTTATATCTCCATACCCTGAGTGGAGATTAAATAGCTTTTTTAGCAGGAATGAAAATTTTTGCCTTATATGAAATTGAGCTCTTATTGTATTTGTATGGCTAGCTGTTCACTCATTTATTCCTCTGTAAATATCCCCATTTCTATCAAAAAACTGTTAAATCTCCATTAACAATTTCTGCCGACTGAAAATATTTATCTTTTTGTTTTTATTGAATTAATTTTGGTTTCTTGATGTATATCAAAAACCGATTTTCGCTCGCTTAAAAAATAATTGTGATCAGCGTTGAAGCTTTGCATTTAACAATGCTTATTCCTTATACAAACCATGGTTATTGAGTATATATTAGTAATAGGTAATTAAGTGATTGATGAATTAGATTGAGCTTATTTTATCTGTTTAAGTCACTAAGTCACTCCAGAGAAGGTGAGACAGAAAATGAAAAGACTATTTGCCTCGATAATTGTTATCACATTATTTTATAGCTCGTGGTTATCTGCTTCTAGCGCAGAGAGTACACCAGTATCAAGTAAACCCATTTCTTCCATAGCCAGTACCGCAGATCACTCTACGTTTGAGGTTCTAGATCAAGAGTTTGATTACGCTCCCGATGTAACCGAAGCTTGTCTGGAGTGTCATACGGAAGCGTCTAAACAGATGCATAAAACTTTTCACTGGAACTGGGCGAAAAAAGTGGATGGCGTGATGGTTGGTAAAGCTGAAAATGGCTTTAACAATTACTGTGTCTCTGCGAAGGGAAACGAAAGTTGTACTCAATGCCATACCGGTTATGGGTGGAGAAATGAAGATTTCGACTTAGAAGCGGAAGAAAATGTTGACTGTTTAGTCTGCCACGACACAACGGGTACTTATAAAAAATCGGCTGCTTCATCGGGTCACCCTTATTACGAAGACACTATGGTTGGCGGTAAGCTGAAGAAAGCAGTGGATCTCGCATATGTCGCTCAACATGTCGGTACGCCAGACAGAGAAAACTGCCTAGCATGTCATGCTGTTGGAGGTGGTGGTAACGGTGTTAAACATGGTGATACGGATCTCTCTCTGATAGAGCCTGAATTTGCTTTAGACGTACATATGAGCCCGGAGAAACTGAACTTTTCTTGTCAGGACTGCCACACCACCAGCGATCACAAAATATCGGGTCGTTATAACGACAGAAAAGCCTTTATTGATCATGATATGAATAAAGGAAGAAGTGAACGGGATGGCAACAATGTCTCTTGTGAATCTTGTCATAGCGCAACGCCCCATAACGATCGTGATATAGATGCTCATACTGCGAAGGTAGCCTGCGCATCTTGCCATATTCCTGAAATGGCACGCGGCCCTTATCTCACTAAGTTGTCTTGGGATTGGTCTACAGCAGGCCAACTTAAGGATGGTAAGCCATTCAGTATCGATGAAGAGTTCGATGGAGTGGTGAATCATGCGTACATGAGCAAGAAAGGCACATTTGAGTGGGGCAAAAATGTTGTACCAGAATATCGTTGGTACAAAGGCGAACTTAAACAGATGACCTTGCTTGATACGATTGATCCTAGTCAGGCACCGATCGATATCAACCCTCCTAGCGGCGATTACAATGATCCAGATGCCCGCATATGGCCATTTAAAATCCACAAAGGCAAGCAGCCGTTTGATACAGAACTCAATCATATTCTACCTATTAAGCTATATGGTCGAAAAGGCACAGGGGCATTTTGGACCGAATTTGATTGGGACAAAGCATTGGCTGCGGGAGCCAAACTGAATCATGTTGAATTTAGTGGCAACTACGATTTCATAGAAACCAATGGATACTGGCCTATCAAGCATATGGTTGCGCCAAGTGAGCAATCGGTGCCTTGTGTTGAGTGTCACAGTAGAGACAGTCGGTTAAATGGCTTAAATGACTTCTACCTAGTAGGAAGAGACAGCAACAGGTTTGTAGAGTGGTTTGGTGCCATCGCAATATGGGGCGGGCTCTTACTGGTGGTTATTCATGCGATAAGCAGAATAGTGTCCATACGCCGTCGATCAGCAACCATGAAGAAGTAGAGACAAAGGAATTATAAGATGAATAAGACAATGATTATCTTTAAACGTTTTGAACGCTTCTGGCATTGGGCTCAAGCGGTGTTGGTACTGTTACTCATCGCAACTGGGCTTGAACTGCATGGTTTGATTGTACTGTTCGGTTTTGGCAGCAGTGTCGAGCTTCATCAGTGGTCTGGATTTATATGGGCAGCGCTGGTGGTGTTGATTTTTACTTGGGTATTTACTACCGGAGAATGGAAACAGTTTGTGCCTGAAACGAAAGGCATAGACGGAGTGATTCGCTACTACTTATATGGTGTCTTTGTTGGCGATAAACACCCTCATCATATGACACCGCAGAGCAAATTTAATCCGCTACAACGTATTGCCTATTTGGGACTTTTATTTGGCTTGGTTCCGCTGCAGGTGATAACGGGATTACTATTTTTCTTCTTTCCCGAATTACGGGCGGCAGGTGTGATGGAGAGCATTGAAGTGGTGGCCATTATCCATACTTTTTGCGCTTACTGCATCATCGCTTTTTTAATAATACATCTATACCTGATCACTCTGGGTGCCAAGCTATCGAGTCATTTGAAAGCGATGGTAACGGGGAAGGAAACAGTGAATGACGAATAAGTTTTATTATTTTGAATAAGAGGTAACCATAATGAAAAAACTAATTTTAGGCTTGATGATAACGATTTTTTCTTGCGCGTCTTATGCTGATGCAGCAAAAGGTCAACAAGATTACTTGGACTATTTAAGACCTTTGTTTGGCTATAACGGCCAAGACTTTGCTTCGCAGCACTTGAAAGTAGAGTGGAAGCGATACTTTAAAAAAGATGCCAAAAAATTCATTAAAACATACAGCAAAAAACATCCTGACTCAGCTGAATTTCTATCCAGTGAAAAGTTTCAAGAAATTGCCCCTGATGTTAGAGATTTTGCCATGAAATACGCCGCTGATAGCGGTGAATTGGCAGCATGTGATTAAAGGCTAGTTAATTAAATACAACTGTGACGCACATTTATAGCTTTGCCGAAATCAGCAGTAAGGAGCCGGTAAAGTTTTTGGAGGACGATATGTTCAAAGTACCAGCGATTGTGACCTTATTACTTTTTGCTTTACCCCTTTCCGTTTCTGCGGAAGAGGTAACAGGAAAGATCCAGTCAATTATTCATTCATCAAAAGTAATTCAGTACCTTAATCCTAAAACCAAAGCGGTTAAAGTGGTGAAATACACTGATGAAACAGAATTAGTTGCCGCGGAATCATTTAAAGATCTAACCGTAAACACCAAGTTTAAAGCAACCTTAAATAGCGAGGGCGTAGCAACTAAAATAAAACGTATCCTAGTTAAACTTCCTCCTGAGGAAGTGATAGACACAGATACATTAGCCGATATGTTAGATGAAGGTGAGACAGTATTCATTGGTGATGCCCGCCCTAAAGGCAAGTATGATATTGGTCATATTCCAACCTCTAAAGCGACGCCTTCAGATAAATTAGCGAAAAACTTAAATTGGTTACCGACAGACAAAGATACGCTCGTGGTATTTTACTGTGGTGGGGTCACTTGTCCGTTGAGCCCTAATGCTCTGAAAATTGCTAAAGCGAATGGCTACACGAATGTTAAAGCTTATGTCGAAGGTTTCCCTGCTTGGAAAGGGGACGTTTATCCAGCCCATGTAAACAATGGCTGGCTAAAAAATAATCTTGATATCCACCACATTATCTTAGACGTGCGTGAAAACCCATCAACAACGGTTAAAGGAGCGGTACATTATCCGGCATCTAAACTTGCTGCAATGCATGAGAAATGGAATGGAGAAAAACTGGCGACAAATAAACGTACGATTTTTGACTTGAGAGACAAAAAAGCGCCGATTGCGATAATTGCTGATACCGAAAATGCTGACGAAGCGATTGAAGCATTTGAGATTTTAACTTTCTGGAAGTTTAGTAATGTTGCCATTCTAGCGGGTGGGTTTAATGAGTGGCAATCGGCTAAGTTGCCGATAGACTCTAGCAATATTGCAACTGTACTGAATTACGTTAAAAAACCGGTCAAAGGAGCAGTCGAAATCAGTGAGTTTGTCGATGTCGCTAAAAATGGCAAGGGCACCATTATTGATGTCCGAAATCCTGACGAAGTTGCTCATGGTAAATTGAAGAACTCGATTAATATTCCTTTGAATATTTTAGATAAAAACCTAGCTAAAGTGCCAAAAGACCAGCTTGTCGTGCTGCATTGTGCCGCTGGGGCAAGAGCTTCTTTAGCTTATACAATGCTAACAAAAAATGGCTATAGCAACGTTAAGTTTTTAAACGATACATTTGATGCGGTAGCAAAAGAGAATGGCTTAGAACTGTTTTAATATTAGTGTGTTTTTTCGAGCCTTTGGCCTGCTTACGCAGGCCTTTTTTTGGCTTAACATCATTGCGATGTCGTTTCTTTATGTTCATTTCGATGCCAGGCAACCTTATTCCAGACGACTTTATTCCGGATAACTTGGCTAAAGAGGACAGTTCCCTCTGTACTCTCCTTGACCTGACAGCGTCGTTACATCATTAAATAGTGCAATAAAGCTCATTACTGCAGTTTAAACTTATCCACGATACCTACCAACTGTGCATTTGTGCCTGTTAGCTGATGAGTACTGTTTGCAGTATCGCTACCATTGGCATTCAAGGTTTGAATCATATCTTGAATGGCGGTCATATTGCGGTTGATCTCTTCCGTTACTGAGCTCTGCTCTTCTGCTGAGGTGGCAATCTGCGCCGCAAGATCATTGATTTCTATAACGGAGTCCGTCATTAAGTCTAGCGAGTTCATAACATGAGACGTTGTCTCTGCTGTCTGCTCACAACTTGTTTTAGTGGACTCCATGCTATTAACCACCGCTTCAGAACCGGTTCTTAATTTAGCTAGCATTTCACCGATTTCTGATGTGCTTTGACGAGTTCGACCTGCAAGTGCTCTTACTTCATCTGCCACGACCGCGAAGCCACGACCTTGTTCACCAGCCCTAGCAGCTTCGATTGCGGCATTCAGTGCGAGCAAGTTTGTCTGCTCAGCGATTTCGCCTATGACGTTGAGTACTTCTGCAATTTGCTCAGTATCTTTGTTCATATTTAAGATGGTTTGGGCAGTATGCTCAACTTCATCAACCAAGGCGGTTACGTTGTTTACCGCTTGCTGAACCACGATTTTAGACTGTTCTGCTTCAGTATTTGTTGCTTGTGTCTGCTTCGCGGCTGTAGCGGCACTTTCTGCTACTGAATCGGCTGTAGAGCTCATTTCATTAATTGAAGTGACCGCCATTTCCATTTCCGAACTATGAGCAGCCAAAAGTTTTTGATTTGAGTCGGCCTGATCTTCCAGCAGTGAGATTTCGCTGCTAATGTTTTGGCTGGATGAAGAGACATCAAGCATCATTTTTTGTAAGTTCTCAATAAACTTATTGATGCCATCTGCAATCTTGCCTAAATCATCTTTGGACTCGACTTCAAGCCTGTGCGTAAGATCGCCGCTACCATTAGCTAAATCGGTAATAACCTCACGTAATGAAACAATAGGTTTAAAGGCGATATTAATTAACACGACACTTAAAGGAATAATGATCACTGCGGCAATAAGAAGTGCAATAGTGATAGCGCCATTTAGGCTATCTGTATTATCTTGAATATGTTGCTTATCGATGTAGCCGTTTAAGTTCCACTGTTTGCCACCAACGTCGAAGCTACTCGGAACGGGGATCAGGTCACCGGCTTGTTTATTACTAAACAGTATGTTTCCATTGGCATCGGAGAGTTCTACAAAACTTCCGTCAACAGACGAATCTTGAAGAGTCTGCTGAACGCTACTGAGATCCACGAAGAAAATATCGCCACCCGCACCGTCTCTTGGAACAACAATGCTGATCATCGGCAACTCATCTTTAAAAAAGATGTCGCTGATTACGATTTTTCCGTTCGCTTGTTTTAACTGTTCAAGGTATTTGCTGCTTAACGCATCATCATCAATGCCACCGTCTTTATTGAATACCAGATCGTATGAAATTTTAACGATATCAGCATAGCCCGCGGCATCTAATGTTTTGCGGATTTCCATAATACTAAAGTTAGAACTTTGAGCCAGTTTTACGTTGTGGTCGATATCACTGACCAGTTTGTTTTTGACTAAGTCCAACTGCGAACGAATGTTCTCAGTATCAGTTTGAGAAATATAGCTGCTTATATAGTAGTTAACACTTAAGTAAGAGGTGAGTACAGAAACTGATATTATGGCAACAACGAGTGCTAAAACCTTAGCTTTAAAAGAGATATTTTTCATGGTGCGTCAACATTTGTCCATTTTTGTTGAATAATGAAAAGCGATGATATAGCTTTCCACACTTATTTAATATGAAGCTCATCACTAATCGGCAAGGGATAAGTAAAACTTGAAACTTAAATGACGTTAATAACAGATTGTTTACATGGGAGTTTTATTTCTGTGATGGACAACACGAAATACTGTAAAGCTGAAAGGGACGAGCATAAGAAATTCAGCGGTTAAAGTTGACCGTTTTTGCGCAAAAAGCCCAAATCGGGCTTTTTGGGCTACTGAGAAAGGAGAAATTAGGACAAAATGACACGAGTATCGTTACTTAATGACTCTAGTTCTTTTGTCACATCATCGATACTAACAGGTTCCGGTAAACGGATTGCCATGTTGGCGGTAAATAGACTAGAACTCACACCACCGCCACCGGCGATAAATACCCGTTGGCAATCCATATCAAGAATGTTGATGCCTTGGGTATCTAATACCTGCGTTATCTCATTAACGATACCAGCCCGATCTGTCGCGTCTAATCTGACTTGGTATATTTCGTCCTTGTTATGTTCGATGGAATCACTATCAGTAAACTGAACCAACAGGTTGGAATTTTCTTTAAAGACGGCTTTAACGGTGTCTTCGTTCTTTTCTGGTAGATCTACTTTGATAACAGCCGCTACTTGATCTTCAATAAAATTAACTTTACTGATTAACCATTTTCCTCCATTTTCATGAGTAATTTCGGCCAGTTTTCTAATGGTTGCAGGGGAGGCTTGGCCAACAAAACTTACTATAAATACTTTGTTCATATTAGAACCCTCCATGGGCTAACGTAATGATAACGACACGCTAAGTCTATGAAATCGAGTGTTATTTATTCTTAGTGTAGGCTTAAAAAACAGAATTGCGTGGTATATCTTGTTAATTCCAGTGCAAAAATGGACTCATATCAAACATTTCCGATAATTTTATGTATCAGGTTACGTTTTGCTGATTGCTAATTAAGACTGGGTCTCAATCTTAAATATGATTACGAATCAGAAAAAGTTGCTTTTAGGGTTCGACAAGGGTGTGGTTTTTAGCGTAGTTTTATCAAGGTGTTTTTCATATAAAAGAGTTGTTATTCAATATGCTTAAAATTGCAATGTTAAGTACTGGGGAAGAGGTATTACATGGTGATATTCTTGACTCAAATGCTGCTTGGTTGTCGCGCCTGTTTTATCAAAACGGCTTGTCTATTTCTAAGCGTTCAACGGTTGGCGATCAACTCTCCGCTCTGACAAATGAACTATTAAATTTGAGTTTTAATCACGATATCGTGATTGTAAATGGTGGGCTAGGGCCAACGTCTGATGACATTACAGCACAAGCCATAGCTGATGCTGCCGGAGAACCATTGGTTCTGTTTGATAGCTGGGTGGCGCAAATGGAATCTATGTTCAAACAAAGTAGCCGCAAGATGCCAGAGAGTAATTTAAAACAAGCCATGCTACCTGAAAGCGCGGAACTAATAGACAACCCTGTTGGCACTGCATGTGGCTTTAGTGTTAAGTTCAACGACACGTGGTTTTTCTTTACTCCAGGTGTTCCGCGTGAATTTAAGATAATGGTAGAACAGCAGATATTGCCGACTTTAGTGGCGAGTTATTCTCAAATTGCGCCTTCTGAAGTCAGCAGAATGTATACCATGGGTTTATCTGAGTCTGGTATTTCTGATTTGCTGGATAATCTTACTTTGCCTGATGGGTTCGAGTTGGGTTACCGGTCCTATATCCCGTTTATTGAAGTTAAGCTGTTTGGTCCTCAAAATGAACAGCAGAAACGACTGTCGCTGTTAAAGATTATTTATGCTCACTTGGGTGATAATGTTGTCAGCATAGATGAAGAGATGTTGAGTAACATCGGGGGGCTGATAACAGACAGTGGAAGCAAAGTGTCTATATCTGAGGTTGCTACTGGTGGCCATTTAACGAGTTTGTTTACTGGTAATGAGAAAACCGACAACAATTTGGTTCAAGGTTGGGTGCTCAATAATGCCAATCATATAGATATTGCAGATAATGATCCGCTAGCTTCTGCATTAGCACTCGCAGCCGCTATTAAAGAAAAAACCGATGCGGATATTGGTTTGTCTGTCGGTAAATTGATCGAAAATCAAGTCGCAGTGGCGCTTTCTTCCGATGCAGGAGAGTGGGGACAAGTGATCTCTTTGAAGCGAAAATATGATCGGCAAGATCAAAGAGAGCTTATTGCTTATTTGACTCTGGATATGCTCAGAAGAATGCAAGAAAATAAGCCGATTTTTGGTCAATATAGTTCGATTATTCGTGAAAAAGAGTTGTTTATTCCGGGCGCAATTTTAAGTGATTAATTCTCGCTTGTAACTCCTTAAACTTACTGAATATAACAAATAAATGAGATTAATCCGCTTAGCTTATAACGGATTAATCTAAAGCTTATGTTGTTGTTAAATAACAGGTTAATGACATTGTAACAATTTAGATTGAACTTTCTCCTAGCTATTACTGCAAAAACTTTTAAACTGAATATTGTTCGTTTAGTAAACACGAACTCACCCAAGGAAGGCAGGAGGTTTGAGTATGCTTTGTCAATCTAAAATTGAAGTGTGGTATGAGGTTTCCGGAGAGCGAATTCTTCTCGGTGAAACGAATAAATCTACGTCAATGGATGTTATTTCTTTATGGGTTGATCTTCCATTTGATCTTGGATCATCGTCTACTCAAGGGTATCGAGTATCTCTATTTGATGATGGTGGCCGCTGCATAGGTGATAAATCTATTTCACAAACCAATGCGGAGAAAGTGCTGAAAAATGGAGTGGCGATTGAAATGTGTCAAGGGATTAACCAGTTCTGCTTCAGTGATCGTTCATCCAATCAAGCTGATTTTGCTTTAATTTGATAATTTACCTTTTCTAACAATAGATCAGTTTTTGCCCTGCTAATGCAGGGTAATATTTCTCCCTCAGAGGTATAGGCCATTTTAAAGCCAATCTCTTCAATTTCCCCCGACACCAAAGTGCATTTACACGCACCACAATGACCATCTCGGCAGTGATATTCTGGTTGTAAATTTGCTGACTCCATATTCTCCAATAGTGTTTTATTTGAAGACGCTAGAATCGGGGACAAACCTGTAATGTTTATTTTATACATAGGGACACGTGTTTGAGTGAATAACACGCTAGCCATAAAAAATAGAGGGCTAGCGCTAAATCAAGTTGTGTAATTGAAGGGGCTTCTATAGTTCGAAGTCTTCAAAATCATCAGCGTCAACTTCATTGTCTATCTGACCGACCAGATAAGAGCTGATTTCTGCTTCTTGAGGGGCTACCTGAACATTATCAGAGGATAACCAAGCGTTAATCCATGGTATCGGGTTAGATGTGGCGTCTGGGTAAGCAGGAGCGAGACCAACAGCTTGCATTCGAGTATTGGTAATATACTCAACGTATTGCGAAAGAATGTCTTTATTCAGACCTATCATAGAACCGTCTTTAAATAGGTATTCTGCCCACTCTTTCTCTTGCTCTGCCGCTTCTTTAAATAGGTCAAAACAGTCCTGTTTACACTCTTCGGCGATTTGCATAAAGCTAAAGTCGTCTTGGCCATTGCGTAGTAAGTTAAGCATGTATTGAGTGCCAGTAAGATGCAGCGCTTCATCACGAGCAATTAGCTTGATTATTTTCGCGTTTCCTTCCATCAGCTCACGCTCGGCAAAGGCGAAAGAACAAGCAAAACTTACATAGAAGCGGATGGCTTCAAGTGCATTAACCGACATTAAGCAGAGGTATAGTTTCTTCTTAAGAACATTGAGATCAACGGTTACGGTTTCTCCGTTGATTTGATGCTGACCGACACCGTAGCGGTGATAATCGGCGGTTAAAGCGATTAGCTCATCGTAATAGTGAGCAATATCTTTAGCTCGTTTTAGAATCTGTTCGTTTTCGACAATATCATCAAAAATGACACTTGGCTCATTGACGATATTACGAATGATATGAGTATATGAACGTGAGTGAATTGTTTCAGAGAATGACCAAGTTTCTATCCAAGTTTCTACTTCTGGCAGTGAAACCAAGGGTAGTAATGCCACATTCGGACTACGACCTTGAATGGAGTCCAGCAACGTTTGATACTTTAAGTTGCTGATAAAAATGTGCTTTTCATGCTCAGGAAGATTGTTGTAGTCGATTCTGTCACTAGATACGTCAACTTCTTCTGGACGCCAAAAGAAGCTCAGCTGTTTCTCGATGAGTTTTTCGAAAATTTCAAATTTCTGCTGGTCATAACGAGCGACGTTAACCGGCTGGCCAAAGAACATGGGTTCTTTAAGTTGATCATTTTTAGTTTGTGTAAACGTACTGTAAGCCATTTGATACGAATTCCTTTTGAGATTTCCCTTGATTGCTCAAGGGAAAATTATACTTTTTTATTATCCGGTTTAAGCCAGATATGTTATCAATTTTATCGGTTAAATCTTGCAACCACCACCGGCACAATCATCATCTTGCGCCTGAGCAACATCGCCATTTTGGCCGTCACTCGCACCATCACGGGTGTTGTGATAATAGAGAGTTTTAACGCCAAATTTATAGGCAGTAAGCAGGTCTTTTAGTAACTGCTTCATTGGCACTTTGCCGCTCTCATAATCAGTTGGATCGTAATTGGTGTTAGATGAGATTGCTTGGTCTACAAACTTTTGCATGATGCCAACCAAATGAAGATAACCATCATTTGAAGGGATATCCCATAACAACTCGTATTGATCTTTCAGCGATAAGTACTCAGGAACGACCTGCTTTAGGATTCCATCTTTAGACGCCTTAACGGAAACAAAGCCACGCGGTGGTTCAATACCATTCGTTGCATTAGAAATTTGAGACGAGGTTTCTGAAGGCATTAATGCGGTTAGGGTTGAGTTTCTTAATCCGTGCGTTTTAATCTCTTCTCTTAATGTTTCCCAATCGTAGTGCAGAGGTTCGTCACAAATTAAATCCACATCTTTCTTGTAGGTATCAATTGGCAGTTCGCCTTGCGCGTATCTGGTCTCATTAAAGAGAGGACAGGCACCTTGCTCTTTCGCTAACGCAACTGATGCTTTCAGCAGGTAGTATTGAATAGCTTCAAATGTTTTGTGTGTTAGGCCATTAGCGCTGCCATCAGAATATTTCACACCATTTTTGGCTAAGTAATAAGCGTAGTTAATCACACCCACACCTAAGGTTCGGCGGTTCATTGTTGACTTATATGCAGCTGGAAGAGGGTAGTCTTGATAATCGAGCAATGCGTCTAAAGCGCGAACAACAAGCTCAGAAAGCTCTTCAAAATCATCCAGCGAGTCAATGGCGCCAAGGTTGAATGCAGAAAGCGTACATAAAGCGATTTCACCTTCATCATCTTCTACATTGTTTAATGGCTTAGTCGGTAAGGCAATCTCAAGACAAAGATTCGATTGACGAATAGGTGCGACAGCCGGATCAAACGGGCTATGAGTGTTGCAATGATCGACGTTTTGAATGTAAATACGACCAGTAGATGCGCGCTCTTGCATGAGAAGAGAGAACAGGTCAACAGCCTTAACGGTTTCACGCTTGATGGATGAGTCTGCTTCGTACTGAGTATAAAGGCGCTCAAACTCTTGCTGATCTTGGAAAAACGCATCGTACAAACCGGGAACATCTGATGGAGAGAATAAACTGATGTCTCCGCCCTTAATAAGACGAGAGTACATCGTCTTATTTAGCTGTACACCGTAATCCATATGACGAACACGGTTTTCTTCAACACCACGGTTATTTTTTAGCACCATTAGCGATTGAACTTCACCATGCCACATTGGGTAGAACACCGTGGCCGCGCCACCGCGTACTCCACCTTGTGAACAGCATTTCACTGCCGTTTGGAAGTATTTGTAAAATGGGATACATCCAGTATGAAATGCTTCACCACCGCGAATCTCAGATCCTAATGCACGAATACGACCGGCATTAATACCAATACCTGCGCGCTGAGAAACATAACGTACAATTGAGCTTGCCGTTGCATTGATAGAGTTCAAGCTGTCGTCACACTCAATAAGCACACATGAGCTAAACTGGCGAGTTGGCGTACGAACACCAGACATAATTGGTGTAGGAAGCGAGATCTTGAAAGTAGAAACCGCATCATAGAAGCGTTTTATGTAATCTAAACGGTTCTTCTTCGGATATTTTGCAAACAGACAAGCGGCAACCAAGATATATAAGAACTGAGCACTCTCGTAAATCTCTTTGGTGACACGGTTTTGAACAAAATACTTACCTTCAAGCTGCTTAACCGCTGCGTAAGAAAAATCCAAATCTCGCTTGTGGTCTATGATGTCATTCAATTTTACAAATTCATCATAGCTATAATCTTCTAGTAAATGCTTATCGTATTTTCCGGACTCTACAAGTTTAGAAACGTGATCATAAAGAGTAGGTGGCTCGTATTGTCCGTAAGCTTTCTTACGCAGATGGAAAACGGCTAATCTAGCGGCGAGATATTGATAATCTGGCGTCTCTTCTGAGATAAGGTCAGCCGCTGATTTGATAATAGTTTCGTGAATGTCTGAGGTGGTAATACCGTCATAAAATTGGATATGCGACTTAATTTCTACTTGAGATACTGAGACGTTTTCTAGCCCTTCAGCTGCCCAGGTAATAACGCGATGGATCTTTTCTAAATCTATATTTTCTTTACGTCCATTACGCTTAGAAACGGTGAGTTGTTGATTCATTATGGTTTAATTTCCTAAAAATACTGACTAACGTCCATTTTTTGTAGTTATTGTCAAAAATCAATAAGGACTCATGTGATCTGCTCCCCAACAGTGAAATCACTAAAACACTATATATAGGGATTATTTGTTTGAGCGAGTACAAGATAGTCTTACTCTGATCATTTTTCAATACACTAACATTAAGGAGATTAGCTGAGGATATGGACAAATTGAAAAACAGTTAGTAGCTGCTAACTGATGGAAATAGGCGAGAATTAGCGAGGAAAAATGTCAATTCGATCAAAACAAAAATAAAAATAAAATAAAAAATATTTTCCTTGATTTTAGCCGAAACTTCATCAGTGTGATCTTACTCAAAACCAATAGAAAGATCCGGCTATTAATTACATTATTGTGCGAGCTGTGTGTGCACAATATAGTTCACTTCTACATTGCTACCTAATCGGTAGTTATCAGTGAGCGGGTTGTAGTGAAGTCCAGTGATGCTCTTTTCGAAAAGGGCGGTTTGATCAACCATTTTAAGTAGTTCAGAAGGCTTAATGAACTTATCGTGATGATGAGTACCTTTAGGGACGATTTTGAGTAACTGTTCCGCGCCCACAATAGCAAACAGATAAGACTTAATGTTTCTATTCAAGGTTGAAAAGAAGACATGACCGCCAGGTTTAACCAATTTTTCACACGACTTTATGACAGACAGTGGGTCAGGAACATGCTCTAACATTTCCATACAAGTAACCACGTCGTAGCTGGCCGGGTGCTCGTTAGCATGGTCTTCAATGGTACTTTGAATGTATTGTAATGATGTCCCGGTTTCTAATGCATGCAGCCTAGCGACTTCTAACGGCTCTTTCCCCATGTCTAACCCTGTTACCTCGGCACCTTCTTTTGCCATACTCTCTGCGAGAATGCCGCCACCGCAACCCACATCGAGAACCTTTTTGCCAAAGAGTCCATTACAGCCGGTTAAAACATAGTTAAGTCGGAGTGGGTTGATTTGATGTAAAGGCTTAAATTCACCTTCCAAATCCCACCAACGAGATGCCATATCTTCAAATTTCTTTATTTCATCGGGATCTACATTTATTGATTGTTGCATATTATCTAACTAGCTGACTGCGAATCGTCGGATTATAACCATATTGTTGTGTGAGCTCAAAATTGTCGTTAGGACTCGCTCAAATAGCAGGATGGCAAAATGGAGCGCGTTTTGTGTCAATGACGACACGGCACAGACGCGGCTTTGTATAAAACACCGGCATAAAGCCACAAAAACATACGGGAAAGGTCAAAAGACCCTAGTTAGAGCTGAAAAGAGCAATTAGAGGCTGTTGACGACAAATTTAAATTGCGCTTATTCGGTGTATTGTTGGAGATAACCGTGTTGGAATGGTTAAAAACTAGCCTCTAATCAAATGTATAACTCCAAGTTGATGCTTTTTTGTACATCAGATTCTAAACCAATGTCACAACATTATAAAAGGTGAATGAAAGGGATGCCGTACCACAACAAACTGTGTTATATTTTCCCTCCTTGTACGTATCGAATATACGATCAAACTATAGAGGAATAATGGCTCTATGAGCGATCTAGCTAAAGAGATCACACCCGTCAATATTGAGGATGAGCTGAGAGGTTCATATTTAGACTACGCGATGTCAGTTATCGTAGGTCGTGCTCTTCCTGATGTGCGTGATGGCCTTAAACCAGTACACCGTCGTGTTTTATTTGCGATGAATGTTCTTGGTAATGATTGGAACAAATCATATAAAAAGTCTGCCCGTGTTGTCGGGGACGTAATTGGTAAGTATCACCCACATGGTGATAGTGCCGTATACGACACAATAGTACGTATGGCTCAGCCATTCTCACTGCGTTACATGTTAGTAGATGGCCAAGGTAACTTTGGTTCTATTGACGGTGACTCTGCTGCGGCAATGCGTTATACCGAAGTTCGTATGTCGAAGATTGCCCACGAACTGTTGGCAGATCTTGATAAAGAAACGGTGGACTATGTACCAAACTATGATGGTACAGAACAAATTCCAGCTGTTTTACCAACTAAAGTACCGAACTTATTGGTAAATGGCTCGTCTGGTATCGCGGTAGGTATGGCAACAAACATACCACCACATAACCTGACGGAAGTTATTGATGGCTGTCTTGCATTTATCGACAATGAAGACATTACTATTGATGAAATCATGGAACATATTCCTGGTCCTGATTTTCCTACTGCCGCAATGATCAGTGGTCGTAAAGGGATAGTAGACGCCTATAAAACAGGACGCGGAAAAGTTTACATGCGTTCTAAAGCGGATATTGAAACCGCTGCAAATGGTCGTGAAACCATTATTGTTACTGAGATTCCTTATCAAGTTAACAAAGCTCGCTTAATTGAGAAAATTGCTGAGCTGGTAAAAGATAAGAAAGTGGAAGGCATTAGTGCTCTTCGTGATGAATCTGATAAAGATGGTATGCGTATTGTTATCGAGTGTAAGCGTGACGCAGTAGGAGAGGTTGTTCTTAATAACCTTTACTCACTAACTCAGCTTCAAACGACATTCGGCATCAATATGGTTGCTCTAGATAATGGTCAACCTAAACTGTTCAACATCAAAGAGATGCTGAAGTGTTTTGTTGATCACCGTCGTGAAGTGGTTACTCGTCGTACTATCTATGAGCTACGTAAAGCTCGGGATCGCGCACACATTCTTGAAGGCTTAGCTCTGGCTCTAGCGAATATTGACGAAATCATTGAAATGATTCGTCGTGCTCCAACACCAGCAGAAGCGAAAGCTGGCTTAGTTTCACGTGGTTGGGACCTTGGTAATGTTGCAGCAATGCTCGAGAGAGCAGGTACAGATGCCGCTCGTCCAGATTGGTTAGCAGAAGAGTTTGGTATTCGTGATGGTCAGTATTTCTTAACTGAGCAACAAGCCCAAGCTATTTTAGACTTGCGTCTACAAAAACTGACGGGTCTTGAGCACGAGAAAATTCTTGATGAATACAAAGAGCTTCTCGATGTTATTGCTGAATTAATGCATATTCTTGCTAGCACTGAACGTTTGATGGAAGTTATTTGTGAAGAGCTTGTCGCAGTACGTGATGGCTTTGGTGACGAACGTCGCACAGAAATAACGGCCGCTGTCCATGATATGGATATGGAAGAGCTTATCGCGCAAGAAGATGTTGTGGTTACGCTGTCACATGAAGGTTATGTGAAGTACCAACTTCTTAATGACTATGAAGCACAACGTCGTGGTGGTAAAGGTAAGAGCGCCACTAAGATGAAAGATGAAGATTATATTGAGCGTCTGCTTGTCGCAAATACTCATGATAATATTCTCTGCTTCTCAACTCGTGGTAAGACATATAGCTTGAAGGTGTTCCAGTTACCTCAAGCAACACGTACTGCTCGTGGTAAGCCAATTGTAAATATTCTTCCATTGGAAGAAGGTGAACGTATTACGGCGATTCTCCCAGTCTCTGAGTACTCTAAAGATAAGTATATCTTTATGGCGACAGGTGATGGAACGGTTAAGAAGACCTCTCTTGATCAGTTTGCTAAAGTTCGTTCAAACGGTCTTATTGCAGTTAATCTACGCGATGACGATTCGCTTATTGGTGTTGATATCACTGATGGTGAAAGTGACATTATGCTGTTCTCTAAAACCGGTAAAGTTGTTCGCTTTAAAGAAGAACTAGTACGTGCAATGGGACGTACAGCATCTGGTGTTAGAGGTATGAAACTTGCTGATGGCGATCAGGTTGTTTCTCTAATCGTTCCTTCAAACGAAGGTGATGTACTGACTGTGACTGAAAATGGTTATGGTAAACGTACGGTATTAGAAGAATATCCAACCAAAGGTCGTGCAACCCAAGGCGTTGTATCTATTAAAGTTTCAGAGAGAAACGGCCCAGTAGTTGGCGCAGTTCAAGTTGAAGACGGCGATGAGTTCATGATGATCACAGACGCAGGAACATTAGTACGTACTCGTGTTGCTGAAGTAAGTCAGGTAGGTCGTAATACTCAAGGCGTTACATTGATTCGAACGTCAGAAGATGAGAACGTGGTTGCTCTACAGCGCATTGATGAAATTGATGAAGCTGAAATAGAAGAAGGTGAACTACTTGAAACTGAAGAGGCTTCTAACTTAGAAGAAAATTCAGTAGAACAAGATAATGGTTCAGATGATTCTAGTGATACTGAAGCGTAACTTTAGTTAATATCTTGATGTAAGCCGGGCAATTAGCCCGGTTTTTTTTTGCTTTAAATGTTAAAATTAGACATCTCGAATTGGCAAGTTTGACATGACAAAATGTATCCTATTATTCTCTCTGCACTAGCAGTAATTGTTATTTGCTCTCTTTATCTTTATAAGCATAATTTTAGTCAATACTCTGCGGCCGTTTTTAAGGTTCCGCTGCTGGTGTCACTATGCCTATCATTAACGGCATTCTCTATTTGGTATCTTGTTATTGAACCAAGTAAGCCAGAGGTTGTTCTTTCTGCATCTAAAAAAGCGCAAGGAAAAACCATTGATGCAGTATTGCTAGAGATTGAAGAGAAGTTAAAACAAGATAGAAACAATGCCGATCTCTGGTTTCAGTTAGGACAAGGCTATTTTGCGGATGGGAGATTTGAATCGGCTTCTACCTGCTTCAGTTATGTGCTGCGCCTTACTGATGAGCCATCATCTACCGTTTTTGCTGCCAAAGCCACGGCAGACTATTACATTAATTCGCAAAGGATTACTGATGGGGTACAGCGCCTAATTGATGAGGCGTTATCGAGAGACCCGCTTAATGACACCGCTTTGATGTTAATAGCTAATGATTATTTCTTAAGTTTTGAATATCAAAAAGCGATTGATATCTGGCAGCAAGTGCTTGATTCCGATCGTCCTAATATAGACAGAGTTACTTTGATAAACTCGATCAATAAAACTCGTGAAATGATGAACTAACGTTAAAGTCATATTTGTACACTGTGCTTTTCTAACAATACTTATCCCATATCTTATTACTCATCGCTTATGATGGCGGTGAGTAAAGCACCTCGCTAATCTTCTATTGGTTCTCGCCGCAAATTAACAGCCGCTGTAAAACACGGTAGTGATATCTATCGACTTCTAATAAGTAACGACTTTCAATGGGGTACTATCTTATCCGTTGTTAATAAAGTACCACTAAAGTGTCTCCTTTGGTCTGGCATCAATAGTTCTACTTTGGCGTTGGATAAGGTTGAGAGTGGGCGTTATTGGGGTAGTTGACTCTTTTGTAGTGAATGATGATGCTACTGGTGCGTACGGAGCGACTTTCACTAGAGGTTGATTTGCATAAGACAGCAATAAGCGCAGATATGATTTATGGCTTGGCCTTATGCCGTTTAGCAGAGAGGAGTAATAGGCAATAAAAAAGCCAGCAATATGCTAGCTTTTTAAAATAGAGGTAACGGGGTAGGCCCGTTACCTTATCTACTTAGTTTAGTACTTGTATTGAGCTTCGCGAGCGTCAGCTTTCTTATCCCACTCAGGAGCAAGAGTTTTAAGGAACTCTTGTTTCTCAGCGTTCATCTTATCCATATCCATACCAATCGCTTTTTGAGCGGCTGCTTTAGTTGAGATATCAGGGATTTGAATTGGATCAGTAATGCCTTTCTTCGCTAGAAGACGAACAAGCTTAGTACGAGCGTCAGCTGCTTTGTCTACTGCAGTACCTAGAATTTCTAGAGCAACTTCTGGAGCATGCATATGTACACCGTGAGATGCGATAGCATAGTCCCAGCGCCATTGTGCGTGACGAATATCCATTAGGATAGGTTTCATCTCTTCTTCAGTTGCACCAGCTTTCCAAGCTGCACCAGCTTCGAAGTGAGCGGCTACGATTTGTTTTTCAGCCGTTAGCTTCATGTTAGTAACTTGAGCTTTACGAGTTGAAACAACATCTTCGAAGTACTCTTTTTCTTGTGTATGACATTGCGCACAAGTGTTGTCGAAGCTATCTAGTGGGTTACCTACTTTGTGGTCTGTGTATACAGTGCCGTCATCTTTTTCAACTTTAGGCATGTGACAGTCAGCACAAACTACGCCGTTCTTACCATGGATACCAAGTTTCCATGTTTCGAAGCCTGGGTGCTGTGCTTTAAGCATAGGCGCTTTAGACACTTTGTGAGTCCAGTCTTTGAAGTTTAGAGCATCGTAATATGCTTCCATGTCACCTACGTTAGTACCTTGATCCCAAGGGAACTTAACGCTCTTGTTAGGACCTGTGAAGTAGTACTCAACGTGACACTGAGCACAAACAGTAGCTTGTTTTTCAGTATCATCTTGCTCAGCAAAAGGCATACCGATAGCTTCAAATGCACGTTCCACGTATGGACGAGTGATCATTAGCTCAGGCTCACCGTTTTTAAACGCTTCGCTTTTTGTGTTGTGACAGTCTGAACAGCCAATAGAGTTAACGACTTCATGACCTAGACGAGCCCATTTACCCGCGAAATAACCGTCTTCACCTTCGTTTTCAATTAAACGCGCAACGTCAGGGCTTTTACAGCTCCAACATGCCATTGGCATAGGACCTGTTTTTTCGTCTTTAGGTGCGCCTGTTCTTAGTGTATTACGTAAGTCATCGATCGCATAAAAGTGACCGCGAGCCTTGTTGTAGTCTTTTGCAAAGCCGTATCCAGCCCACATGATGACCATATTAGGATCACCGGCTAGTGCGTCTTCAATTTCACTGCTTTCAGAAGTTGCTTTCCAAGATTGATATTGATCTGCATGTGAAGCTTCGAACTGCTCATTACGTGGATCACCGATCTTGCCTTCAGCAGCACCAACACTAGCTGCACTAAAAATTAAGCTAGCAGCGATGGCTGTTATAGAACTTGTTATCCAGTGCTTACTCATGGTGTTGCCTCCATGTTTGTTGTTTTTTCATTATTTACTCCGTTTACTTTTTTTATACCTAGCGTTGTGGACTGGTATCCAAAATAAGACTTTGGAGATACCGTTATATTCTAGCTGAAAAATAATAAGTTTTATTAAACAAAAAATATAAATTGTTTCAGATCAATTTATCGAGGTGATCCAAAGCACAAATTAATTTATATACCCCTAAAGGGTTAATAGTTAATTATCTAATGCAGATGTGTAGTTAATATATTCACTATTTTCAACTACTACTTTAGTAGTACTTAGCTGTAAGATTAAGGCTTCATATTCAAAAGGTTAGAATATTACCTTAAATAAAATAAGGTGAAATAGCTCACTCTTTTCGAACGTTAGTTAAGCATTAATTGAAGAACTAATTATAATACTTGCAATAGCGTTGTGGCTGTTTCTAAATAAGAGTTATTATCATTTGGGGTTATATTTAACTTCATAAACTTTTATATTTGTTCGAAAGTTTATTTTATTTAACTTTCGGAATTAGGATAGGTAAACATGGGCAATAGTAGATTGACCATAGCCATAATGTTGAAGTCTCTTCTTATATTATGTCTTTATGGTTTTTCCGTTAATTACGCAGTCGCTGCGGATGGGGCGGCCACCTCAAAAGCTGAAACTGCTACGAAAACAGTTTCAAAAGTCAAAAAAACAACCCGTAAGAAACGAGACCCTGATGCTAAATGTCTTCAGTGTCATACCTCTTCACGTGTTACGCAACATCAGACTCACGGCGATGCAGCAACCGAAGTACTGGGTAAACCTGTCACATGTGCAAACTGCCACAATAAGATCGGTTCTACGCACCGTAAGAATTCAAAAAAAGTAACCAAATACGCTTCTGCGCAATCTCAAGCTGGAACAAACAAAACTCTGCTTAGTCAAGAGGATGTTTTCAAAGCGAATAAAGAGTGTGTGGAGTGTCATGACGCGACCTCTTTACAGCAAGCAAGCTGGACTCACGATGTTCATGCGCTGAATTTAACCTGTTCAAATTGTCATGATGTTCATATTGCAACGAAGAAAAGCAAACGCATGAAGACCAAGGCGAGAATTAAGAAGAAGAACGATACTGGTGTGAACGTACTAGAGTTTGAAAGTCATAAAGACATCATTGGTATGTGCGTTGATTGTCACGCTGATTTTAACCAGCTTAAAGACAAGCAGGAGGATCAGTAATGAGCTGTTCAAGACGAAATTTTTTAACCGGTGCGGGTGCCGTTATATTTACCACCGGTGTTGCTGGTACGTCAGCATTAAGCGGTAAGTCTCTTGCTTATAGTATGGAAGATGGCAAAAAGCGATACGGCATGGTTTATGACGAAAATGCTTGTATCGGTTGTACTGCTTGTGAAGATGCCTGTCGCGAAGTAAACAATGTTCCAGAAGGCGTAGCAAGACTTAAGATTGAACGTAGTGAACCGAAAGGCGAGTATCCTAACGTTGATTACAGCTTTAATCGTGTTTCTTGTCAGCACTGTGAAAACGCGCCATGTGTAATGGTTTGTCCAACAGGTGCGGCCTATAAAGATGAAGAAACTGGAATCATCGATGTTCATAATGACAAGTGCGTCGGTTGTGGTTATTGCTTAGCCGCGTGTCCATATCAAGTTCGTTTCTTTAATCCTGAAACTAAATCTGCAGATAAATGTAACTTCTGTCGTGATACTAATTTGGCACAAGGCAAACTGCCTGCGTGTGTCGAGTCGTGTCCTACCAAAGCGCTAACATTTGGTGACCTTAATGATCCAGAGTCGCAAATTAATGCGGTATTGAAAGACAAGATAGTATATCGAGACAAGGTACAGCTAGGGACAAAACCTAAGCTATACAAAGTTCCACATGAGAAAGGGGAGATTTAGAAATGGAAGTTGCGTTTAATTTCGATTCCCTTGTATGGGACTGGATTATAGCTATTTATCTGTTTTTGGCGGGTATGTCCGCAGGCTCGGTAATGATTTCAATATACTTGAAGAGAAAAGTTATTGAAGGTGATCCGGCTAAAAACGGTATTTTAAAAGCCACAGCATGGTTAGCGCCATTTGGCATTATTTCTGGTTTGACGATTTTGGTTTTCCACTTAACAAAACCTCTGATGTTTTGGAAAATCATGATTTACTACAATACCAGTTCCGTTATGTCCATGGGGGTGATGTTATTTAACATCTATATGGCCGTGCTGTTTGCATGGATTGCGATTATTTTCAAAGATACCATTATGAAATATATGCCTAAGCAGCTTTCATTTGTTGGTGATCTTATTGATAAAATCGCTAAGGTAGAGAATGCGTTAGAGTTATTCCTTGGCTTTCTTGCCATTGTATTGGCGGCCTATACTGGATTCTTACTGTCAGCGCTTAAAACCTATCCAATGCTGAATAACCCTGTATTACCAATACTGTTCTTATTCTCTAGTTTATCCTCTGGTGCGGCTGCGTGTATGTTGTTTGGTATTCTTGGATTTAAAGAATCACCTCATAGCGCAAGTGTTAAGTGGGTGCATAGTTTTGAGCGTCCCGTTGTGATGTTTGAACTGTTTGTCATGGTTACCTTCTTTACTGGGCTTATATTTGCAGGTGGACGAGGCGAAGTGGCGGCGTGGAATGCTATTGGTAGTGGTTTTTGGGCGTCATGGTTTTGGTGGGGCGTGATACTGTTTGGTATGCTTGTTCCATTAGCGCTAAACGCATTTTGTCCAAAAGAGGTGCGTCACAAATCTGTGTTTATCCTGCTTGTTACCACACTTAGTTTAGCTGGGGTATTGATGCTTCGTACCTTTATTCTATATGCTGGTCAAATGACAGTCGTTTAGGAATGAAAAGGCTTTACCCTGTTAGGGTAAAGCCTTCTTAATATAAAATATGTATTCAGAAATTGGTCAGTTCTCTCTTCTATTAGTCGCTATAGCCTCCATCTTTTCTATCCTCACTGCAGCATTTGGTCTGTATTCAGGACGAAAAGAGTGCTATCCACTGCAACTTGCTCTCGTGCATGCCAGTCTACTGTTTTCTCTCATTTCCATCATCACTTTAGCTTTTGCTTTCTACTTTGATGATTTTGCGATTCAATATGTTTCTGCGCATTCCAATAGCGCATTACCCAACTTTTTTAAGATTGCTGCAGTGTGGGGAGGACATGAAGGGTCATTGCTGTTTTGGGTTATCACTCTTGCATTCTGGAACTCTGCTATTGCGTTACTAAATACAAAAGTAGCGCAAAGTTATCTCACTAAAGTACTGATCATTAGCGCCTCTTTAGTGGCTATTTTTGCTGTATTTACCTTGTTTGCTTCCAATCCTTTTGAGTTAAATGCGGTTCTTCCGGATGAAGGGCGAGACCTCAATCCGATGCTGCAAGATATCGCACTGATCTTCCATCCACCCTTGCTATACATGGGCTATATTGGATTTGCCTCAAGTTTTGCTTTAGCTCTGGCGGCATTGTGGCAGAAAGAGATTCCAACCTACTGGTTTGAAGTGAGCCGTAAATATACCTTGTTTGCATGGGTGTTTTTAACCGCCGGAATTCTTTTAGGTGCATGGTGGGCTTATTACGAGTTGGGCTGGGGCGGATGGTGGTTCTGGGATCCTGTTGAGAATGCTTCTTTGCTTCCTTGGTTAACGGCGACAGCTTTAGTTCACAGTCTTGTCGTGAGCAGTAATAGCCGACGATTGATTGGCTGGACACTCGGCCTGTCGTTCATTACTTTTTCTCTTAGCTTATTAGGTACCTTTGTTGTTCGTTCTGGTATTTTGACCTCAGTGCATGCCTTTGCTGTGGATCCAACCCGAGGGGTTGTCTTAATACTTATTCTCCTCGGCTTGATTTTAGCTGGATTTGGCTCGCAGATTTATCGAGCAAACGACATTCAGTCAAAGCCTATTAAAAGCTTTACCACACAGCCGTTTCTGTTTTTGTTGGTCAATGGTTTGTTTACCATTGCGATGATAACGGTACTGCTGGGTACTTTTTACCCAATGGTATTCCAGATATTAAATCTTGGAAAAATCTCCGTAGGAGCACCATATTTCAATTCTTTATTTGCTCCGTTGACATTCATTGCTTTGCTATTAATGAGTGCTGCCCCGATTGTATTAAGCAGTAAAAACAATAAGCCACGAGTGTTGGTTGTGCAGTTTTTGCTGGCGTGTTTTATTGGTTTCATTCTGTATCGCCTGCAATATCAGCAGCTAGAGATGATGGTATTGGCGACATGGATTTTAGCGAGTAATGTCATGTTATCCATGATTTATCAGTTCGCTACCTCTCCATCAACACGAGTTCGACTTAAGTTATTGCCTATGTGGCTTGCTCACTTAGGCATTGTTATGGCATCAATAGGGGCGAGTATGAACGCGTACCACTCTATTGAAAATAGTGACCGCATGACGGTTGGAACGAAAACAGAACTTGGTCGATTTGCTATTACCTTTGAACAGCAAGAACTGTTTGTTGGGCCAAATTATACCTCTGAGAAAGTCGTGCTAACAACCAGTAGTGGTGATCACGTTATCCCTGAGAGACGACACTATCAAGTCAGAGTAATGAACATGACAGAGCCGGGGATTAAGAGCTATTGGCATGGGGATTTATACATTACTCTGGGAGAGAAACTGTATGATGGTTCATTCGCGGTGAGGATTCAGTACAAAGCGTATGTTCAGTGGATCTGGTTTGGTGGTATGGTGATGATTCTAGGCGGAATTGCCGCTTTTGTATCTCGGTTTAGATATATAGACAATGTAGAGAAAGTAAATGCGCATAATTAAACTGGTTTTATTTGCCTCATTATCGTTGGCCATTTTTGTGGTATTAACCTATGCACTAAATGATGACTCATCGAGCAACAATACTGCGATGCTAAATGAGCCAATACCAGCATTTAACTTACAGTCATTGAGTAGCGATAATCCGGTTACCGAAAAAGAGTTAATCAGTGATGGTTACAAACTGCTTAATGTTTGGGCATCGTGGTGCGGTATTTGTAAACTGGAGCACTCTTTTCTTTTACAGCTAAATCGCCAAGGTGTTGCTATTTATGGGCTTAACTATCGCGATAATAAAAAAGATGCTCGCAAAGTACTGGTGTTAGATGGCAACCCTTATAAAAACGTGATTTTTGATCCAGAGGGTAAATTAGCACTGGATCTAGGTGTGATAGGAACACCAGAAACATTTGTTATCGACTCTAATGGCAAGATAGTTCATAGGATTAGTGGTGTCATCGATCAAGCTGTTTGGGATAACAGTATTGCTGCGTATTTTGAGAGGTAATATGTATCGTTTATTAAGAGCTACCTTTATCGCTATGCTAACTGTTACGGCTTCATTGGCGTGGTCTGCACAGAATAATAACCAAACGGTTTTCTACGATGACAATAAAGACGTCGCTATTAAAGTCGAACTATTTGAATTTGATAACGACGCACAAAGACAAAATGCCATTGAGTTGGCAAAGTCCCTTCGATGTCCTCAATGTCAAAATCAAAATTTGGTTGAGTCTAACTCTCCTGTTGCCAAAGACTTACGTCTTCATGTTTATCAGATGATTAAAGAAGGAAAGTCGAATCAAGAAATTGTCGACTATATGACTCGTCGTTTTGGTGATTTTGTACTGTATCAGCCAAGTGTCAATAATCGTACCTATCTACTATGGTTTTTGCCTCTGCTGCTCTTGCTTATCGGGGGCGTACTTGCCATCCGAGCGGTGAAAAAATAGTTTTTTTACCCTTGGTTCTCAATCGAGAATATACTCAAGTGACCTCAAGATGCAGGATTCAGAGCAACATCAACAAGTTCAGTTCAAGAAAGATAATTGAAGGAATGGCATTCCCTTTCAAGATTATCTGAC
>NZ_VTXE01000034.1 GCF_013114595.1 Vibrio sp. 99-8-1
AAGAGCGTTGCTTCTTGGTTTCCGTTAAGGTCTTCCCTGAAGCGAGGCGGCCATTCTAGCGATTTAATGTGAAGTGTCAAACACTTTTTTACTTTTTTTATTCTTGCTTAAAAAGCGGAATAAAAAGTCACATTGCTAGGCTGCTGCCTGACTGATTTTGCCAGTTAACCCTTGTGGACTCTGCCGTGTCAGTGAGGGCGCATTATAGAGATCGAAATCACATTGGCAACCCTTTTTTGGCTCTTTTTTGAATTTATTTTCCATTCGAACAAAAATACACCGAAAAGCCCCAAAACAACCAATTTTGTTTACATTTTCTTAATAGATTCAGCAAATATAGAAACCTTTTTCCAATTTGTGTATTCAACTTCTTTCGTTGTGTCGGTTTCCCCTCCAGTCATTCTCATAATCAGTTGAATCATGAAACGATCAAAGAAACGATATTGTGGATATCGCAACGCTCCAGCAAAAACAGCAAGTAGATCGGGTTTCCAAGCAGACTTCTTCAAAAAGGTTTGCATATAGACACTTCCTTCAGGAGTATCTTTTCCTTGGTCCTCTTTTCTCGCCGTTAAGTTCACTAAGAAAAAGGCCACATTCGCGGCTTTCAATGCATCCAGATTTGTGTTTATAAATTGATAGAACTTCTTATTAAGGTGGCCATATCGTATAGATGCACCAATCACCACCTTGTCATAATGAGTAAAATCCACATTATTCAGCAGATGGAGATCAACGAGTTCACATTCAAACTCATTCATCTCTGCTTCTATATGTTTAAATATTTTGACGGTTTGACCATCTTTAGTGGAATATAAAAAAAGTGCTTTTTTCACAATATATCCTTAACTGCGCCAGAACGTTGGCGTAAAGAGAATGAGGAGAGTAAAGACTTCTAATCGACCGAATAACATAGACAATACCAACACCCATTTAGCATCATCATTGATGTCCCCATAGTGAAGGGCGACATCACCCAAGCCGGGGCCCAAATTATTTAAGGTAGACGCGACAGCAGAGAATGCACTCAACTCATCGATACCTGTGGCAATTAACGCCAGCATACAAATAACAAATACCAATGCATAAGCAGAGAAAAAGCCCCATACCGCATCAACCACTCGTTGAGATAAAGCTGTATTGCCTAACTTGATGGTGAATACCGCTCTTGGGTGAATCAACCTTTTTATCTCACGGGAGCCTTGTAGGGTAAGTAATAAAATCCTTATCACTTTCATTCCCCCGCCCGTTGAACCAGCACAGCCACCTATAAAAGAAGAGAATAACAGTAACACAGGCAAAAACAGCGGCCACTCAGCGAAACCTGTGGTAGTAAATCCGGCAGTTGTTGAGATAGATACGGTTTGAAATAGTGCTTGATCGAACGCGTCAAAAACGGAGATATAGGAGTGATGCTTTAATAGCAACAGAAAGCAGACAACAAATAGTATTCCTTGAATAAAGAAGAAGGCTCTAAATTCAGGATCTTTAATATAGTATTTAGGGTGAACACCACCTGAAGCAAATGCGGCAAAGTGCAATGAGTAGTTACAACCAGAAATCAGCAAAAAGACCACGGTAATCATATTGATCGCAGAGCTATCAAAATACCCCATGCTGGCATCATGAGTAGAAAAACCACCAATAGCAATGGTTGAAAAGCTATGACATATTGCATCGAACAAGCTCATACCCGCCAACCAGAAAGCACCGGCACAGGCTAATGTTAAGCTTAAATAGATATACCAAAGTGCTTTTGCTGTCTCTGCAATTCTGGGGGTCATTTTGCTGTCTTTCACAGGCCCCGGAATCTCAGCTCGATACAGCTGCATACCACCGATACCAAGCACAGGAAGAATCGCTACCGCCAACACAATGATTCCCATACCACCAAACCATTGCAAAAACTGACGATAAAACAGAATAGCTTTAGGCAGATCATCCAAACCCACAATAACGGTCGCACCAGTTGTGGTTAATGCCGAGAATGATTCAAAGAAGGCGTCAGTAATTGAGACTGCAGGGTTTTCAGATATGAGGAAAGGCAGTGCTCCGGCACTACCAATTACCGTCCAAAACAGCACTACAATCAAAAAACCATCTCGGGACTTCAAATCTTTTTTATGATGTCGATTGGGAAACCAGCATATCCCGCCGCACAACAGCAGAACAAAAAAGGTACTGACAAAAGGGACACCCGCTCCATCTCTGTATATCAAAGCAACAAAGGCTGGCGCAAGCATAGATACACTGAACAGAGCTAAAAGCAGCCCTACGATGCGAATTATTGAACGAAATTGCATGGATAATAAATGAAGCTAAGCTTCCAGTTTCCTAGTTTTCTTTTATTTCAGAAACGAATACCTTCGCTCCACTCTTATTGATAATAGATTGAATGAAATCGTCACAATTGCGCTTTTCAATTTCTACAACCATTTCTATTTGCACTGAAAAGTCCGATGAAAGCTCAACCGCTTGGAAAGCATTTATCAGCGATTGAACCAGCGAAATAGATGGATAGTCTAACCTTAGTTGTACACAAGTGGTGATTTTTTTCTCAATAGTTTGAAGCAAACGAAGAGCGCTTTGTACTCCACCGCCATACGCTTTAACTAGCCCGCCGGTACCCAACTTAATTCCACCAGAATAACGAGTGACGACTGCGGAGAGTTCTCCGACACCAGAGCCACTTAACTGAGCCAAAATAGGTTTCCCAGCAGTGCCGGACGGCTCACCGTCATCACTAAAACCCCATTTCATAGAATCTTCTGGTCGTCCTGCAACAAAACCCCAGCAATTATGCCTTGCCGCTGCATGTTCTTTCTTGCAGCTTTCTATAAATACCTTTGCCGCATCAACACTCGGCGTATGAGCTAAATGAGTAATAAAAACACTTTTTTTAATCTCTTCTTCAAATAACACCGACTCAGAAGGTATAAGGTAAGGTTCAATATTCATAAAGTTAGACATAGAAAGAGTAGGCGGCCAGTGTAACACCGCAATAATCTAATTCAATTCGTTTGACCGATCTCAAAATGTTAAACAGTTGTTTGAATTTTGTTGAAATAAAGTTTGAATTGCTTCAATATCATACAACTGGTCGTACCAAAGCTCGCTTAGTTCAAACATGCTTAAGCGTAGCAAAGTAACGACATGTAACCGATAGGTGGTCATCACAATAGCAACAAGTACCACCAACATTACTGCAATATCGAGCCACAACATATGATCGAATAATGACAGTAAATAACTTCAAAATGGACTCTAGTTAGCAACATTTGGTTGCTCTTTACGGAGAAAGATAATGATCTACCAAGCCAACACCCTACAAGTGAAGGAATTAGAAAGTGGCATAGCTGAACTCAGTTTTTGCGCACCAGCCTCGGTGAATAAACTGGATCTTGCCACCCTTGATGCTCTCGATAACGCGCTGAATCAACTAAAAGAACAGCAACACTTAACAGGTTTAATTTTAACCTCAGATAAAGAATCTTTTATCGTTGGCGCAGATATCACAGAGTTTTTAGGTTTATTTGCTAAACCAGCAGATGAACTGAACAACTGGCTGCTGTACGCCAACAATATTTTCAATAAGCTTGAAGATCTCCCCTTCCCGACTCTATCACTATTAAAAGGGCATACCTTAGGTGGTGGTTGTGAGTGCGTTCTCGCAACCGATTTTCGAATTGGTGATGCAACCACAAGTATTGGCCTGCCAGAAACTAAGCTAGGCATAATGCCAGGGTTTGGAGGCTCAGTTCGTATGCCTCGCCTTATTGGTGCAGACAGCGCAATGGAACTGATCACAGCAGGAAAAAGTTGCAGAGCCGACGAAGCGTTAAAACTAGGGCTAATGGATGCCATTGTGGATAGTGAACAGCTACTTCAGTCCGCCATCAATACTATTCAACAAGCCAATAATGGAAAACTAGATTGGCAAGCAAGACGCAAACAAAAAACATCGCCATTAACCCTTAGTAAGCTAGAGTCCATGATGAGCTTCACTATGGCAAAAGGCTTAGTTATGCAAAAGGCAGGGCCTCATTACCCTGCTCCAATTACCTCAGTTAAAGCGATAGAAGCAGCAGCAACCCTTTCTAGAACTGCCGCTCTCGATGTGGAACGAAAACACTTTATTAAACTCGCTCAATCTGAAGAAGCCAATGCCTTAGTAGGTCTGTTCTTAAATGATCAATACATAAAAGGTTTAGCCAAAAAAGCGACGAAGACCGCAACAAAACCAACAGAAAGAGCCACCGTGCTAGGTGCGGGTATTATGGGGGGCGGAATAGCGTATCAATCGGCACTTAAAGGTGTTCCTGTATTGATGAAAGACATCGCACAGCCCTCACTGGATCTCGGCATGAGTGAAGCATCTAAACTGCTGAATAAACGTTTAGAAAGAGGCCGTATTAATGGTTTTAAAATGGCGGGAATACTGTCATCCATTACTCCTAGCTTACATTACGCCGGCGTGGAGCAGACAGATATTATTGTTGAAGCCGTAGTAGAGAACCCTAAAGTGAAAGCGGCAGTGTTAAGCGAAGTCGAGCAGCAAGTAACAGAAGAGACCGTCGTCACATCAAACACATCTACCATTCCAATCAATTTATTGGCTAAATCATTACAACGTCCAGAAAACTTCTGTGGCATGCACTTTTTTAACCCTGTGCATCGTATGCCTTTAGTTGAAATCATTCGCGGAGAAAAAACGTCCGACGAAACCATCAATCGAATCGTGGCGTATGCCGCTCAAATGGGTAAATCACCTATTGTTGTAAATGACTGTCCTGGCTTCTTTGTGAACCGAGTACTATTCCCCTATTTTGGTGGTTTTAGTTCTCTACTAAAGGATGGTGCGAACTTCTTATCTGTTGATAAGGTGATGGAGAAAAAATTTGGTTGGCCAATGGGACCAGCATACCTGCTTGACGTGGTTGGAATTGATACTGCTCACCATGCTCAAGCGGTAATGGCTCAAGGTTTTCCTGCTCGAATGGCCAAAGAGGGCAAAGACGCCATTGATGCTTTATATGAAGCAGAAAAATATGGTCAGAAGAATGGTTCCGGTTTTTATAGCTATAGCAAAGACAAAAAAGGCCGACCAAAGAAAGTCTTCTCAGAAGAAATACTCGCTGTTTTACAACCGGCATGCTCTGCTCAACAAGAGTTTAGTGACGATACCATTATCCAGCGAATGATGATTCCAATGATCAATGAAGTTGTGCTCTGTTTAGAGGAAGGCATTATCGCGTCGCCTCAAGAAGCGGATATGGCATTGGTATACGGCCTTGGATTCCCTCCATTTAGAGGTGGCATATTCCGCTATTTAGATAGCCTAGGCATAAATAATTATGTGGAAATGGCCAAGCAATACAGCGAACTAGGGCCACTTTATCAAGTACCACAAATGCTAATAGATATGGCAAAGAACGGCGGTTCTTTCTACCAATCTCAACAAGCAAGCTCACTTTAGTCACTTTTGGAGAAGGAATACCACAATGAATAACGTCGTAATTGTCGATTGTCTACGTACACCGATGGGTCGCTCTAAAGGTGGCGCCTTTCGTCATACTCGCGCAGAAGACCTTTCTGCTCATCTGATGAAAGGCATCTTGGCACGAAACCCACAAGTCGATCCTACGCAAATAGAAGATATCTATTGGGGCTGTGTGCAACAAACATTAGAACAAGGTTTCAATATCGCCAGAAATGCAGCGCTATTGGCCGATCTGCCTAAAAATATTGGTGCAGTGACTGTTAACCGATTGTGCGGCTCTTCAATGCAAGCTCTACATGATGCTTCACGAGCAATAATGGTGGGTGACGCTGAGATTTGTCTAATTGGTGGAGTAGAACATATGGGCCACGTACCCATGAACCATGGTGTCGATTTCCACCCAGGGTTATCAAAAAACGTAGCCAAAGCAGCAGGAATGATGGGGCTTACCGCCGAAATGCTTGGCAAGCTGCATGGTATTTCACGTCAGCAACAAGATGAATTTGCCGCTCGCTCTCATGCACGTGCCCACGCAGCTACTCTAGAGGGACGTTTTAAAAATGAAATTCTTGCGACGGAAGGCCACAGTGCTGATGGATCGTTAATTCAACTTGATTATGATGAAGTTATTAGGCCTGAGACCACCGTGGAAGGTTTATCGCAACTTCGTCCCGTCTTTGATCCTGCAAATGGTACCGTTACCGCGGGAACCTCATCCGCACTCTCTGACGGTGCATCAGCAATGCTGGTTATGAGTGAAGATAAGGCCAAACAACTGGGGCTTACCATTCGTGCTCGGGTTCGTTCAATGGCGGTATCTGGTTGTGATCCATCAATTATGGGGTACGGTCCTGTTCCTGCAACACAAAAGGCGTTGCAACGTGCAGGCATTACCGTCGATCAACTTGATGTTATCGAACTTAATGAAGCGTTTGCAGCGCAGTCGTTACCTTGTGTAAAAGATCTCGGCTTATTGGATGTCGTTGAGGATAAAATCAACCTAAATGGGGGTGCTATTGCTTTAGGTCACCCGCTAGGCTGTTCTGGTTCTCGAATCTCCACCACCCTGATAAACCTAATGGAAGCGAAAGACGCTCAATTTGGTTTAGCCACCATGTGTATAGGCTTAGGTCAGGGCATAGCCACCGTGTTTGAGAGAGTGGAATAGATCCTCGATAAACAAACATAACGCCGTAAAGAGCAGCATAAATTATCCCGACTATTACAGGAGCGACGAAAGTCGCTCCTTTTATATGCGTAATATGCATATATATAATGCTAAAGTTTCATTTTAGTCATACCCAATTAGCAACTACACTTAGTCGGTCAAATAAACAAATTACTATTAACTCTAGTGGAGAAAGCCATGTTTAACGCTCTGGTTCTAAATCAACAAGAAAAACGCACACTGGCAGCAATTGAGCAATTGGATGAATCTCAATTACCAGAAGGTGATGTTCTTGTTGAAGTAGAATACTCATCTCTAAACTACAAAGATGGTTTAGCTATTACAGGTAAAGGAAAAATTATCCGCAACTTCCCAATGGTTCCGGGAATAGATATGGCGGGTAAAGTCATCAGTTCCGACGACAACCGTTACAAACAAGGCGATGAAGTGGTACTTACCGGTTGGGGTGTAGGCGAAAACCACTGGGGTGGCATGGCTGAAAAAGCCAAACTAAAAGCAGACTGGCTAGTACCGCTACCAAGCGCTCTTTCCAGCAAACAAGCCATGATGGTCGGTACAGCGGGCTTTACGGCAATGCTATGTGTGCAAGCACTTCTAGACGCAGGGATAAAACCTGAAGATGGTGAAGTGGTTGTGACTGGCGCAAGTGGTGGTGTAGGTTCAGTCTCCGTTGCACTTTTAGCACAATTAGGTTATCAAGTGGCCGCAGTTACTGGTCGTGTTGAGCAAAATGGTCCTTTATTAGAAAAGTTAGGGGCCAACAAAATCATCGACCGTACAGTTTTTGAAGAACCTGCACGCCCTCTTGAGAAGCAAGTATGGGCAGGCGCTATCGATACTGTTGGTAGCAAAGTACTGGCTAAAGTTCTTGCTCAAATGGATTACAACAGTGCTGTTGCCGCTTGCGGATTAGCTGGTGGCTTCGACTTACCAACAACGGTAATGCCATTTATCTTGCGTAATGTTCGCCTGCAAGGTGTTGATTCAGTATCTTGCCCGACAGAAAAACGTATCGCTGCATGGGAATCGCTATCTAAACTCTTACCAGAAAGCTTCTTTGAGCAAGCATGTAATGAGATATCACTGGCTGAGGCAGCAAAATACGCAGAAGATATCACTAATGGTCAAGTAACAGGCCGTGTCGTCATTAAGCTATAAGCACGACTCTATCAATAGAAAACGGACAAATGGCCAAGCCAGCCTTGTCCGTTTTTTTATTTAACCTCATTACTGCTGGCCGGCAATAAGCCCAGATCTTCCACTCTCTTAGCAATGAGTCGACCACACTCCTCTTTAAGCACATTACGCAGCCACTCTTGTGAAGGTGAATGTTCACACCTAGGGTGCCAAATCATCGAGTAATCAAACGGTGTAAAGGCAAATGGTAAAGGCTTAATAAGCAAGTCATATCGATCAGCAACCAGATACGCTAAATCAGCAGGAACGGTGATAATAAGTGGCACGGTATCCACAACCGCTAGCGCAGCTTCTAAGTGATAAGCCCTTATCATGGTTCGCCTTGCTGGCTGTCCTTCTAAAGCATGATCGATCAACGCTTTAACACCATCACTAATCGCTATCATGGCATGTGGATACTCTAAGTAATCATCCAACGTCATCTGTTTAAATGCCAACGGATGCTTTTTCGATAACAGACAAGAGACACCAACCTTACCTAAAATGTCGCTTAATAGCGGCTCAACCGATGTCGTCGGTCGACATATCGCCAGATCAGCACCTTGGGTGGTCAATTGATACATTAGTTGCTCATGGTGCAATGGAAGAAACTCCAACGAGACATTAGGCGCTTCCTGATAAATCCGCGGTAAAGCAAAAGGTAAAATGGTCTGCATTGCGTAATCGGTGGTCGCAATGGTAAAAGATTGATTACAGCTTTTTGCACTGAACTCTTTAGAAGAGAGTAACTGTCGAACGGCATCCAGCGGCTCACCCAATAACTGTCCAATTTCTAAGGCTTTTTCAGTCGGGATCAACTGCTGGCCTTGCCGAGTAAACAGAGGATCATCCAGCAGTTCTCTTAAACGCCCTAAAACACGGCTCATCGCCGATTGGCTTAGATTTAATCGAGTAGCTGCTTTACTAACCGTGCCCTCTTCAATCAACACTTTTAATGCCACCAGCAAATTTAAATCTTTACGGTAAATATCTTCCAGTTCCACAGCCAACTCTTATCGGATAACGTTCCTTGAGATGAGTAAGTATACTCTTCTATCGAAGAGCATCCTATACTCAAATGTCTCTACATAGTTTCTCTTTGAATGCATTGAGAAATAGAAGGTGCCAGACAATAATACATCTTCAATAACAGCAATCATCTTATCGTCAGTTGGGGTTAATATGGCAAAGAAAAAAGTACTGGTTTTATATGCTCACCCTTCACAACACCGATCTGAAGTGAATCAAACACTCTTCAAAGCAGCTGCAAATATAGAGCATGTTACCGCTATCGATTTATATGGTGAGTACCCAACCTTTAATATCAACATAGATCGCGAGCAACAGAGGTTGCTTGATCACGACATTATTGTTTTCCAGTTTCCCCTTTACTGGTACTCCTCACCTGCACTATTAAAAGAGTGGCAAGACCTTGTCTTAGAATACGGTTTTGCCTATGGACAAGATGGCAATGCTTTACAAGGCAAAGTCTTCTTTTGCGCCACCACTGCAGGCGGTAAAGCAGAAGCTTATCAAACAGATGGTTACAATCACTTTACTATTCGTGAGCTATTTCACCCATTTGAGCAAACCGCATCATTAACAGGGATGCATTACCTTGCTCCTTTTGCCCTATTTGGTTCCAGAACGGCATTAGAAGAAGGTCGAATAGAGAGCCATGTTCAACGTTGGGAAAGGCTACTCACCGCTTTAACAAGAGATCAATTAGATTTAGAGCAGGCCAGTAAAGTTGAAAAACTGACCCACGTTTTGGATCAACTCATCGCGTCAGAGCAAAAAACTGAAGGAGATAGATGATGACAGGTATTTTCTTACAAGCATTTATCTATTTGGTCGCGGCGGTCATTGCTGTTCCCATTGCTAAGCGATTAGGACTAGGCTCCGTACTGGGCTACTTAATCGCAGGCGTTGTCATTGGGCCAATCATTGGCTTAGTCGGAGAAGAAACCACCACCATCCAACACTTTGCAGAGTTTGGTGTGGTCATGATGCTGTTTTTAGTCGGTTTAGAGCTAGAACCCAAGATGTTATGGGCAATGCGCAACCGCTTAATGGGATTGGGTGGCTTACAAGTTGGTGGAACGGTCGCATTGGTCATGGCGATCGCGTTATCTCTAGGTCAAGTATGGAGCATCGCATTAACTATTGGCCTCATATTCGCACTCTCTTCCACGGCCATTGTATTGCAAACTTTTAGTGAAAAAGGGTTAAGCAAAACAGAGGGCGGGAAAAATGCCTTTTCCGTTTTGCTATTTCAAGACATCGCTGTTATTCCAATGTTGGCCTTTATTCCTTTACTCGCATTGCCGGAGTTAATTGAACAGGCTCAGTTAGCCGCAAACACCGCCGCAGAACATCATGAAGAGTTAAGTCTTGTTGCTGGACTTCCTGGCTGGGCTTATGGATTAGTGATCACCGCCTCTATTGCTTTAGTGGTGGTTGGTGGCCATTTTCTCAGTCGCCCACTTTTTCGCTTTGTGGCCAGTTCTGGGCTTAGAGAAATATTTACCGCTACCGCACTAATGCTCGTAATTGGTATTGCAGCATTAATGAGCTTAGTCGGACTATCACCAGCATTAGGCACTTTCTTAGCAGGGGTGGTTTTAGCCAATAGTGAGTTTCGACATGAGCTGGAATCCAATATCGATCCCTTTAAAGGTTTACTTCTAGGGCTCTTTTTTATTACCGTCGGAGCCGGTATTAACTTCTCTATTCTGTTCAGCCAATTTTTCGTTATTATCGGCTTAACGTTAGCAGTAATGTTATTAAAAGGGGCAGTTCTGTTCTTACTTGCTCTGATTTTTAGAATCAAAGGCAGTGATCGTTGGTTATTTGCTTTGAGCTTGGCGCAGGCCGGTGAATTTGGCTTTGTATTACTCAGTTTCTCAATGCAAAACCACGCCCTACCCGCAGAGATAGCGCAAACATTGTCTTTAGTTGTTGCACTTTCAATGTTCTTCACGCCAGGACTGTTTATTTTGTTTGATAAAATGATACTGCCGCGTTATCAGCAAGAATCCAATGACAGAGAGAGTGATGTCATAGAGGAGCAAGGCTCTGTCATCATTGTAGGTATTGGACGTTTTGGCCAAATAGTTAATCGCTTACTGGTATCAAACGGAGTAAAAACCGTGGTACTGGATCACCAAGCCAACCAAGTCGATGTGGTGAGGAAAATAGGAACTCAAGCCTACTATGGCGATGCCACTCGACCCGACTTACTTCATACTGCCGGTATTGAGAATGCTAGAGCGATTGTTATCGCTATCGACCAACCAGAAAGCAGTGTTGAACTGGTCAAGTACGTCAAACATACTTATCCAAAAGTCACCGTTATCGTACGAGCTTTCGACCGTGGTCATGGGTATCGACTCCGTCAAGCCGGTGCAGACATTATCGAATCAGAAACTTATCATTCATCGTTAGAAATTGGCGGACACGCAATGAAAGTTATGGGATTGCACCCATTCTTCATTGAACAACAGAAAACCACATACAAACGAGTTGAAAACAAAAAGTCAGATATGCTCTATACCGCATGGCAAGATGACGCTGAAGGTGAACGCTTCGATAATAACTATCGTCAGCTTTTTATACACCTAGAAGAGAGTGTTTCTGAAGAGATGAAGCACGATCGCAGCGACAAGCACACTCGCTCAGAGCGTGGCTGGACACCACCTCCAAAAGGGTACGCTGACAATTTTGTAGAAAAGTAATTTATAACAGAGCCTGCTGATTGCAGGCTTTGTTAACTTGTTGCATTACCAATGTCACTAACCTAATGGCTTTCAGTAAGCTAGCTAGACGCTAGAAAACAGCTACTCCCATGAAAACAATCACTTTTCTTCAGACAAAAAAAATCCCGCCTTTCAGCGGGGAAGCCCAAGAAAATTGGAATAGTGCTGTAACACGACTTAACATGTTGCGCATTTGTTAATTAAATGTAGCGATCTTTTTTACATTTGCCAAGCTTTTATTGAATTTTTTTTTTCTACCAGTAATATCAACCGTGAAATTTTCAGAGAGAACACCTAATGACAATAGCCCCTGAGCTGGCAAATAAGACGCTTGAAGCGGAAGGATTACGCTGTCCAGAGCCAGTAATGATGGTCAGGAAGACAATAAGAAACATGCAAGATGGTGAAGTTTTGCTTATTAACGCTGACGACCCATCAACCACCAGAGATATTCCCAGTTTTTGTCGATTTATGGATCACCAACTAATCGACTCTCAAACTGATGTACTGCCTTATCAGTATTTGATTAAAAAAGGGCTTGAGTGATTTTTCATCTGTAGCCTTTAATTTACAAAAAATGCCTTAAGCTATTCAGTATTGAATGGAACGTATCCAGCCCAGACTCACGACTTAAATTGCCGGGCTGGTAGGCATTACATATCCAGTGACCACTCAAGTTCTCTTCACTCTTTTTCAACCCCAAAAGACACTACTCAGCAACCTTGCAGATAAAAAATCGCCATAAATAGGTCTTATTACCATCAAAAATGAGCATTTAACCCTTAAATCATCAGATTTCTTTAATTTGAAAAAAAAATAAGCAATAAAAGCTCTACTCCCCACTTCAATATATCGCTATACTTTGTAGTTATTTTTCATTCATTCAAACAGAAGATTCGCGCAAACCTACTATGCAAAAATACGATATCAAAACCTTTCAAGGTATGATCCTCGCGCTGCAGGATTATTGGGCACAACAGGGTTGTACTATTGTTCAGCCTCTCGATATGGAAGTGGGTGCGGGGACTTCTCACCCAATGACATGCTTACGTGCCATCGGCCCAGAGCCAATGGCGACCGCTTATGTGCAACCGTCACGCCGACCAACAGATGGCCGTTATGGTGAAAACCCTAACCGTCTGCAACATTACTATCAATTCCAAGTAATGATTAAGCCTTCTCCTGACAATATTCAAGAGTTGTATCTTGGTTCTTTAGAAGTACTTGGTGTTGATCCTTTAGTACACGATATCCGTTTCGTAGAAGATAACTGGGAAAACCCGACACTAGGTGCTTGGGGTCTTGGTTGGGAAGTCTGGCTAAACGGTATGGAAGTGACTCAGTTTACTTACTTCCAACAGGTTGGTGGTCTAGAGTGTAAACCTGTTACTGGTGAGATCACTTACGGTATCGAACGTTTAGCAATGTACATTCAAGGCGTTGATTCGGTTTATGACTTAGTTTGGGCTGATGGTCCTCTGGGTAAAACAACCTATGGTGATATCTTCCATCAGAATGAAGTTGAACAATCAACATACAACTTTGAACACGCCGATGTGGATTTCCTATTCACCTTCTTTGACCAGTGTGAAAAAGAGTGTAAAGAGTTGCTAGAGTTAGAGTCACCTCTACCTCTTCCCGCTTACGAGCGCATTCTTAAAGCAGGCCATGCATTTAACCTGCTAGATGCACGTAAAGCGATCTCCGTAACAGAGCGTCAACGTTACATCCTACGCATTCGTGATTTAACAAAATCCGTTGCACAAGCATATTATGCATCACGTGAAGCACTAGGTTTCCCGATGTGTAACAAACAGGATGAGGAGAAGTAATCATGGCGAAGAATTTTTTAATTGAGCTAGGTACCGAAGAGCTTCCACCAACACAACTTCGTACTCTTGCTGAAGCATTTGCGAACAACTTTGAAACAGAGCTTAAAGGTGCCGACCTTGCTCATCAAGGTGTTAAATGGTATGCCGCCCCTCGTCGTTTAGCACTTAAAGTTGCTGAGCTTGCAGAAGGTCAAGCAGATAAAGTTGTTGAAAAACGTGGTCCAGCTATCTCCGTTGCATTCGATGACGAAGGCAATGCGACGAAAGCGGCTCAAGGTTGGGCTCGTGGTAATGGCATTACCGTTGAGCAAGCCGACCGTCTAAAAACAGACAAAGGCGAATGGCTACTCTTTAAACAAGAAGTAAAAGGTAAACCGGTACAAGAACTGGTTGTTGAGCTTGCTGCTAAAGCACTGGCTAACCTGCCAATTGCTAAGCCAATGCGTTGGGGCGACACCGATACACAATTTATTCGTCCAGTGAAAACCCTCACTATGCTACTCGGTTCTGACCTAATTGAAGGTGAGATTCTTGGTGTAGCATCCGATCGTACTATCCGCGGTCACCGTTTTATGGGTGAGCAAGAATTCACTATCGACAGTGCCGACCAATATCCCGCTATTTTAGAAGAGCGCGGTAAAGTAATGGCGGATTACGATGCTCGTAAAGCGATTATTCTGGCTGACTCAAAAAAAGCCGCTGAAGCCGTAGGTGGGATAGCCGATCTTGAAGACGATCTCGTTGAAGAAGTAACGTCGCTGGTTGAATGGCCAGTAGTACTAACCGCTAAGTTTGAAGAAGAGTTCTTAAAAGTTCCTTCTGAAGCCTTGGTGTACACAATGAAAGGCGATCAGAAGTATTTCCCTGTTTACTCACATGAGATGGGTGATAAAAACCGCAAACTCCTGCCTAACTTTATCTTTGTTTCCAACATTGAATCAAAAGATCCACGTCAGGTTATTGAAGGTAACGAGAAAGTTGTTCGTCCTCGCTTAGCCGATGCAGAATTTTTCTTTAATACTGACCGCAAGCGACCTCTAATTGATCGTCTACCTGAATTGGATAGCGCTATCTTCCAAAAACAATTAGGCACAATTAAAGACAAAACAGACCGTATCACTCAATTATCTGGTTTTATTGCCAAAAATATTGGTGCTGATGTAGAGAAATCAGAACGTGCGGCTCTTCTTGCTAAATGTGACTTAATGACATCGATGGTGTTCGAGTTTACCGATACACAAGGCGTTATGGGCATGCACTATGCCACTCACGATGGTGAAGATGAGCAAGTTGCTTTGGCACTTTACGAGCAGTATATGCCACGCTTTGCTGGTGATGATCTACCAAGCAATGGCATTTCATCGGCTGTGGCCATGGCAGATAAGCTAGATACTATCGTTGGTATTTTTGGTATTGGCCAAGCGCCAAAAGGATCAGATCCGTTCGCACTGCGTCGCGCATCATTGGGTGTTCTGAGAATCATCGTTGAAAATGGTTATAAACTTGATCTGGTCGAACTGATCGAACAAGCTAAATCACAATTTGCTGGCAAGCTAACCAATGAGAACGTGGTTAATGATGTAATCGACTTTATGTTAGGTCGTTTCCGCGCTTGGTATCAAGATGAGGGTTTCAGCGTTGATATTATTCAAGCGGTGCTTGCTCGTCGTCCAACAAAACCAGCAGACTTTGACCAACGTGTTAAAGCGGTTTCCCACTTCCGTGGACTAGAAGAAGCTGAGTCTTTAGCCGCTGCCAATAAACGTGTAGGCAATATTTTGGCTAAGTTTGACGGTGAATTGGCGAGCGACATTGATCTTGCTCTTTTACAAGAAGACGCAGAAAAAGCGTTAGCTGAAAACGTAGAAGTCATGACAGAAGCACTGGAACCTGCATTTGCTACCGGTAACTACCAAGAAGCCCTAAGCAAACTCGCTGCACTACGTGAACCTGTCGATGCTTTCTTTGATAATGTAATGGTAATGGCTGACGACGAAGCTTTGAAAAAGAACCGTCTGACACTATTGAACAACCTTCGTAATCTATTCCTACAGATTGCCGATATATCATTACTGCAGAAATAACGCGTTATATACAAAATATTGTACGATAACAGTCACTAAGGGAAGCTATTGCTTCCCTTTTTTTGTCTAATGCTAAAATGATTGCGTTTACTGTAGGGCTTTTCATCTGGCAGGCAAACAACACTAGAGTTAGGGACATCACTAGTTTTAGTTACCCATCTCGCCACGTTTTAGCTTTAACAGCACGCCTTAATCAGTAACCGCTCGTTGGTATTTCAACTGCTTTTTTTTCTTGTACAAGCAAATTCATACTTTTCCTAATCTAGACAATGCGGTATGTTCAAATATTATTCGCCTCGCCAGTCAAAAACTGACGTAGTAACACTGACAGTAACCCCGATAAAAGCAGGTATGGAAGCAGATGCAATTTTCTAAATTTGGTGAAAAGTTCAATCGACACTCAGGTATAACCCAATTAATGGCAGACTTAAATGAAGGGCTACGAACGCCCGGAGCCATTATGTTGGGAGGTGGCAACCCAGCCGCTATTCCTGCCATGCTCGACTATTTTCACCAAGCCAGCAGCGACATGCTGGTGAATGGGAGACTGGTTGATGCCATGGCTAACTATGATGGTCCCCAAGGAAAAGATACCTTTGTAAAAGCACTCGCGAACCTGCTCAAGGAGAGCTATGGCTGGGACATTAGCGAAAAAAACATTAGCTTAACCAATGGCAGTCAAAGTGCCTTTTTCTATCTATTTAATCTTTTTGCGGGAACGCAACCTGACGGTTCACATAAGAAAATCTTACTTCCTCTTGCACCTGAATATATAGGCTATGGCGATTCAGGTATTGATGACGATATTTTTGTTTCTTACCGACCAGAGATCGAAGAGTTAGATAATCGCATGTTTAAATACCATGTAGATTTTGAACAGCTTCACATCGATGACTCTGTAGCAGCAATCTGTGCATCAAGACCCACCAATCCAACAGGGAATGTCCTCACCGACGCTGAAGTAGAAAAACTGGATATACTTGCCCGCAAAAACAATATCCCACTAATTATTGATAATGCTTATGGGACACCCTTCCCAAACATTATTTTTGAAGAAGTAAAACCATTCTGGAATGAAAACACCATTCTCTGTATGAGCTTATCTAAATTAGGTTTACCGGGCGTTCGCTGCGGCATTGTCATTGCCAATGAGGAAGTCACTCAGGCTATGACCAATGTAAACGGTATTATTAGCCTTGCGCCAAGTGGTATTGGACCCGCTATAGGCACTCATATGATTGAGTCTGGCGACCTGCTGCAGCTAAGCCAGATGATCATTAAGCCGTTTTATCAACAAAAAGCGATTCATGCTGTCGAGTTGCTACAAGAAGCGATTCCTGATCCCCGCTTTAAAATTCATAAGCCAGAAGGCGCTATTTTTCTTTGGTTGTGGTTTGATGAACTGCCCATCACATCCATGGAGCTTTACAACCGGTTAAAAGCGCGAGGTGTTTTGATTATTCCGGGAGAATACTTCTTTATTGGGCAAGATTGCGAGACTCAAAACAACGAGAATAGCTGGCCTCATACCCGTCAATGTATACGAATGAATTATGTGCAAGATGAACAAAGTATGCGCGATGGTATAACCATAATCGCTGAAGAAGTACAAAAGGCCTATCAGCACTAGCACCACATTGTCAGTTGCTATTGTTACGGTAAAAAAGAAAGTGGTACTCAGTTACCACTTTTTTTGTATCTATGTACCAGATAACCTTGAAAGAGGACGCCATTGCTTCGGTTATCCTTCTTGAACTGAACCTGTTGATGCAGATCTGAATCCTGCATCTTGAGATCACTTGAGTTTATGTCACGTTTAGCCATAAAAGAATCCTTGATCACAAAATAGACAATAATAGAGCTAACTGTGATCTATATAGTAGATTAACTCAAATGTTACCGATAACATAATCAATGTTCCCGGTAACACAGGGATATAAAATACTAATTAAAGGACTGACCTTATGAAGTACACAATGAAAACACTGAGTACTGCTGTTGTTGCTACCCTACTCTCTACATCAGCATTTTCTGCTGACTTTACATTTAAATTCCAATCCAGTGACCCATCGGGTGACAAAAACTTCCAAGTTCAAAAAGAGTGGACTGAACGAGTGGAGAAAATGTCGGCTGGTCGAATCAATATCGATCTATTACCCGTTGGTGCAGTGGTAAAACATACCGAAACTTTAGGCGCGATTAAAATGGGCGTGCTTGATGGTCATATTACAGCTACTGGCTATTTCTCCGGTAAAGATCCTGCTTTTGGTCTTATCGGTAATATGGTTGGAGCTTGGTCTGACACTCGCCAACTGCTTCAATATATTAACTATGGTGGCGGTTATGAGTTAATGACCGAACTCTATGCTCCATACGGAGTAAAATATATTGGTGGTTCAACAACAGGCGTCGAGTCTTTTGTTTCTAAAGTACCACTAAATGGCGTTGCTGATCTTAAAGGTCTAAAACTTCGTGCCCCTGAAGGCTTGGTTCAACAAGTCTTTGCAGCTGCAGGCGCTGCGCCAGTAAACCTACCAGGTTCAGAAGTGTTTACCGGGTTAAGCAAAGGCGTTATTGATGCCGCAGACTACACGGTATTCTCTACCAACCAAAAAGCGGGAATGAATGATATTGCCACTCATCCAGTTCAACCTGGTTTCCACTCATTACCTCTTATTGATATCTCAATGAGTCAGAAAAAGTGGGACAAACTACCTGCTGATCTACAAGAGATAATGACCGTGTCGGTTCGAGACTTTGCTACCGATATCACCACTCAATTGCGCATTGCCGATCAAGAAGCGGTAAAAGAAGCACAAGCAAACCCAGACATCACCATTCATGATTGGCCAGCGGAAGAACGTAAAAAATTCCGTACTATCGCCATGGGTGAATGGAAAAAGTTTGCAGAACGCTCTCCTAACGCTCAAAAAGTCTATGACTCCATTACTAGCTACCTGAAAAACTCAGGACTATTGTAAATCATTGACAAAAAGGGGGATTTATTCCCCCTACTTCCTCGGACAGAGAATAATGAAAGAGCTTCCCGCAATACAAGAGAACGAGCAAATGCCCAAAAATAGGCTCGATAAAATCATAGATAAAACCAGTCAACTACTTAGCTTACTGTTTGTTTTTACCGTTATGATTTCGTTTTATGAAGTAGTGAGTCGCTACCTATTTAATGCCCCAACCATTTGGGTACATGAAACAGCTTCCTTTCTTGGCGGATCGTTATTCGTTATTGGTGGTAGTTATGCTTTAGCCACAGATAAACATGTGCGAGTAGTACTTATTTACGACTCGGTATCTCAGACAACACGTCACTATCTTAATATTTTTCATCATTTAGCAGGGTTACTGCTATCTGGACTACTTATTTATGCCGCTTATCAAATGGTCATTAATTCTTGGCTAACTCCGTGGGGAGACATTCATCTCGAAACATCTGGAACCGCTTGGAACCCTCCATTTCCAGCACTACTGAAAGGACTTATTTTCCTTACCGTTATCACAATGTTTATTCAGTTTACCCTGCACCTCATTAATGAAATCCAAGATCTAAGGAAGCATAAAGATGTTTGATTTATCTTCTATTGGCATAGCTTACGGTAGCCTATTAATGCTAGGCATGATGATTGCCTTACTGTTGACAGGCATGCAGTTGGCCTTTGTTACTGCATTAGTTGCCTTGCTATTCACTTTAGGTTGGTTTGGTGTGGATGCACTTCCCCTAGTAACCAGTAGAATATTCAGTTTTGTTAACGGCTATGTTTTCTTAGCTGTCCCCATGTTTGTTTTAATGGCTGCATTACTCGATCGATCCGGTATTGCTCGGGATCTGTTTGATGCGATGAAGAGTGTTGGACGCCGAGTTCGTGGTGGCGTAGCCGTTCAAACCCTTATTGTTGCTGTCGTACTCGCTTCCATGTCGGGAGTAATTGGCGGCGAAACCGTACTACTGGGTATTTTGGCATTACCACAAATGCTTCGCCTAGGTTACGACCGCAAACTGGCGATTGGCACAACTTGTGCTGGTGGCGCGCTAGGCACCATGCTTCCACCAAGTATTGTATTAATTATTTACGGCTTATCGGCTTCGGTTTCTATTGGTGATCTATTTAAAGCGGCCTTTATCCCAGCCTTTATTCTCGCCATGGCCTACGTCACTTATGTTCTCATTCGATGCAAAATCAATCCGGCCCTCGCTCCTCTTCCTTCAGAGGAAGAGTTGGCAGAAGATGCCAAAAACCAACCTAGCTATTTTAAAGCGCTGTTTTTTCCTCTTCTCTCAGTAGCGACAGTCTTGGGAAGTATCTACACCGGTATCGCCTCGGTAACAGAAGCTTCCGCTCTTGGTGTTGTTGGTATTGCCATAAGTGCCCCTATTCGTGGTGAGCTGAGTGTAACCATGGTCAAAGAGTCCGCTATTGCCACCATGCGCACCTGCGGAATGATTATGTGGATAGGCATAGGTGCATCAGCTCTTGTTGGTGTTTATAACCTGATGGGTGGCATCGACTTTGTTGAGCAGACCATTTTAGCCCTTAGTGGTGGTCATGCGATGGCAACATTAATGATTATGATGGCCATTCTATTTGTTCTTGGGATGTTCTTAGATTGGGTGGGTGTAGCATTACTTACTATGCCTATTTTTGTTCCCATCATTACCGGTTTGGGTATGGATCCTGTCTGGTTTGGCGTGGTTTTCTGTCTCAATATGCAAGTGGCATTCTTATCACCACCATTTGGCCCAGCGGCATTCTACCTTAAGTCTGTGGCACCAAAAGAGATCACTCTTGGAGAAATATTTACCTCATTATTGCCGTTTATTGCTCTGCAAATAATGGTCCTAAGTTTAGTTATCGCCTTCCCTCAGCTCGCACTGTGGTGGCAGTAAATTTACCCCTTACGTTGAGAATTAAATAATGAACAAATACATAGTCATGGGGGTTTCTGGGTGTGGCAAATCGTCGGTTGGTGCAGATTTAGCACATGCTCTGAATATTCCTTTTTATGATGGTGACGATTACCACAGCCCGGAAAATGTTACAAAGATGCAAAATGGTACCCCATTAACAGATGCTGATCGTCAATCTTGGTTAGAAACTCTTAATGGTATTGTTCGTCAGCAAAAACAGTTGGTACTCGCTTGTTCAGCACTTAAACCAGAATATCGAGCGACCTTAACAAAAGAGTGCAGCGATGTTCATTTTATCTACCTAAAAGGCGACTTCGATACCATATGGCAACGACATCAACAACGACAAGGCCACTACTTTAATGGCTCTGGTATGTTACTTAGCCAATTTGACACGTTAGTCGAACCAACCAGTGATGAAGCTTATATTATCGATATTGACCAGAGCCAGAGCGACGTGTTGTCGTCTATTTTATCCATGATCACTTAATAGTAAGTGATCACTCTGCATCTCCTTGTTAATGAATCAGAACCCGTCAATTTTTCCGAACAGTTGGTAAAGCGTGATGAATATACACCCACTAGTCGCCGACGTTGCAAGTACTATTATTCAACGCAGCCTCTCTAGCCGAAAAAAATACCTCGCAACCGTCAAGCAGCAGGCCGATAAAGGAAAACAACGAGCAAACCTATCCTGCGGGAATTTAGCCCATATGGTGGCAGCATCGTCACCAGATGATAAAAAGAACATTTTGGATTTTACCAAGGTCAACTTAGCTCTCGTGACGTCTTATAATGATATGGTAAGTGCTCACCAACCTTATAAAGCATACCCTGATATTATTAATAACGCGTTAGCTCAGTTGGGCCACACTGCACAAGTCGCGGGTGGCGTGCCGGCAATGTGTGACGGTATTACTCAAGGCAATGAAGGCATGGAACTGTCTCTCTTCTCTCGAGATCTCATCGCACAGTCTACTGCCCTATCACTAAGCCATAACACATTTGATGGCACACTTTTGCTTGGTGTCTGTGACAAAATCGCGCCGGGACAGTTGATGGGAGCCTTAGCTTTTGGTCACTTAGTAACGGCTTTTGTACCATCTGGCCCTATGGCGACAGGAATAAGTAACAAAGAAAAAGTCCGCACAAGGCAACAATATTTATCTGGAAAGGTGAATAAGCAAGCTCTTCAGCACATGGAGTGCCAAGCATACCACTCCGCAGGCACCTGTACTTTTTTCGGCACAGCCAACACCAACCAATTGGTGCTAGAAGCAATGGGGCTGATGTTACCCGGTTCAGCTTTTGTCCAATCCGAATCCCCATTAAGACAAGCGCTAACCGAAAAAATAGCCTTACATATTGCCGCCACCAGCTCAACAACCAACCACGATAAGTCGTTAGCAAATGTGGTTGATGAGAAGTCTGTCGTGAATGGACTTATTGCTTTGTTAGCCTCTGGGGGCAGCACAAACCACACCATCCACTTAATCGCTATCGCCAAAGCAGCAGGCTGGATCGTTACCTGGGATGATCTAGATAAATTATCAACCGTCGTACCACTACTAGTGAAAATGTACCCCAACGGCCCCGCCGATATTAATGCTTTTCAATCTGCGGGAGGTGTCCCTGCTCTACTCATGGCGTTAAAAGAGCGCAAGCTACTGTTTATGGATGCTAACCCTGTTTATGGAACAATGGATGACTACTTAACAAGCCCTTATCTAACCTGCGATAACCAACTGAAATTTAATACTCAATCTAAAAACCGTGATCCAGAGGTCATCTCTATATCTGGAGAGAGCTTTAGTCCACAAGGTGGGCTAAAAGTACTATCTGGTAATTTAGGTAGAGGAATTATGAAGGTGAGCGCCGTTTCCGTTCAACATCAGCATGTTCGGGCACCAGCCAAGGTATTTGATTGCCAACATGATGTAGAAAAAGCCTATAAAGCCGGAAAACTGGATCAAGACGCGGTTATTGTCGTGCGTTTTAATGGCCCTGCGTCCAATGGTATGCCTGAGCTTCATAAATTGATGCCGATACTCGCTAACCTCATGGACAGCGGATTTAACGTTGCGCTACTCACAGACGGGCGACTGTCAGGAGCGTCGGGAAAGGTTCCTGCCGTCATTCATATCACACCAGAAGCGGCAAGAGGTGGTCTTCTGGCGAAACTTCAAGATGGCGATGACATTGAACTAAACGGTATGACTGGCACAGTGAATGTTATTAACTCATTAGAGGGTCGCCTTACACCACAACCGACACATAATAACCCAGCATATGGTAGTGGGCGTGAGTTGTTCTCTATCTATAGAGATAATATCTCTAGTGCCGAGCAAGGCGCCTCGATTTTGTACTCCAACGATTAACTTTACATAATGGTAGAAAGCCGGTTAACCCGCTGTTTTCTCAATACAGTAACAAGGAAAAAATCATGACTTGGTCAACTCATCCTGAAACCATTTTTTCACTCTCAGCTATCATTCCCGTTATGGTGATTGAAAATGTTGAAGATGCGGTGCCTCTTGCTATGGCATTAAAAGAAGGTGGCATTAATGTCTTTGAAATAACCTTACGTACAGAAGCCGCATTAGCCGCCATCCAAGCGATCGCGACTGCCATGCCGGATGCCATGGTAGGAGCAGGAACCGTACTTACCCCGCAACAGTATGATGATGCCGTTGCTGCAGGAGCAAAGTTTGTCATATCTCCCGGAGCGCCGATAAGATTACTGCAACATGCCATGAAACAACCTGTCCCTTTGATTCCGGGGGTCAGTACAGCAACAGAAATCATGACCGCAATGGATCTAGGTTATTTTCAGTTGAAGTTTTTCCCTGCAGAAGCCAATGGAGGAGCCAAAGCCCTCAGTGCTATCTCTGCTCCGTTACCGCAAATTAGCTTTTGTCCTACTGGTGGTATAAACCTCTCAAACGTGAACAACTATCTTGCCCTCTCTTGCGTGAAAACAGTCGGCGGAACTTGGATGATACCTAACGATGCCATTATCAATAAGCAATGGCAGCGTATTACTCAGCTAACAAAAGAGGCTGTTGAGATCGCATCTTGTTAATAAATCAAGATAATGTACTCTTTTAGCATTAACTTAAATTAAAGATTGGAATACCATGTAGTCGAGTTAGCGATAACAACAAGATTACCAGCAGTGATATGACAACAAAAAAACAACGCCCAACGTTACAAAACATTGCCGATCAAGTTGGTGTTACCAAGATGACGGTAAGCCGTTACTTACGTGACCCAAACAAAGTATCGCAATCTGTTGGTATTAAAATAGCCAAGGCTGTAGAAGAGCTTGGTTATGTGCCCAATCGAGCTCCAGATATTCTCTCTAAAGCCAAGAGCTACTCTATCGGAGTTCTGGTTCCTTCTTTGACGAACCAAGTATTCAGTGAAACATTACGCGGCATAGAATCCGTTATAGAGCCTCAAGGCTATCAAGCCATGTTGGCTCACTACGGCTACAGTAAAAACGTCGAAGAAAAACGTATAGAAACATTACTCTCTTATAATGTCGATGGCATGATTCTATCGGAAAGCTACCATACCGAGCGCTCTAAACGAATGCTTAAAGCCACCGGAATCCCAATGGTGGAAATTATGGATTCTGCTTCCCCTCCGCTACAACAAGCGGTTGGGTTTGACAACACCAAAGCCAGTGCATCCATCACTCAGTTGCTCATTGAAAAAGGCCGTAAGCGGATAGTTTATCTTGCCGCTAGAATGGATGAGCGAACCAAACAGAAAATAACAGGCTATCAGCAAGCGATGCAGCAAGCGGGACTTGAACCTTTAGTCGTCAGCACCAAAGATGCCTCATCTTATACTGTCGGGTCCGATCTGACTCAAATAGCCAAACAGAAATATCCCGATTTAGATGGTATCTACTGCACCAACGATGACTTAGCGATCGGAGCTCTGTTTGAGTGTTTACGTCAGGGTATCGAAGTACCAAAAGATATCTCTGTTGTCGGCTTTCATGGCCACAATATTACTTCGGTGGTCAGCCCAACGCTGGCGACAGTCATCACTCCCAGAGAGAAGATTGGTGTTATTGCCGCACAATGTTTGCTAGAGCGAATCACTCATCCAGAAAAAGCCATTACTCAACCTGTAATAGAGTTAGAAACCGAGATTTTTGCCGGAGAGAGTCTGTAATGTAGTTAACTTCCACTCGACAATAGTCTCAACTAACTACAATGTTGAACGGCTTACAATGAAAAAGAGCGCCTACTTAATCAGTAAAGCGCTCTTTTCTGTTTATCACTTGTGAAAAGTGATGCTGTTTATACCAAAGCTATTTGCCTTCGATTAAACTATTTCCATTAATGGCTATTTTGCGTGGTTTCATCGCTTCAGGGATCTCTCTTTCTAAATCAACATGAAGCAAGCCATTTTCCATGGTGGCACCAACCACTTTTACATAGTCAGCCAGTTGGTATTTTCTTTCGAAATCTCTCTCTGCAATACCTTGATAAACATAATTTTTGTTCTCTTCTGGTTTACGCTCTCCATGAACAATCAACATATTCTCTTTCTGAGTGATATCAATTTGCTGTTCGGTAAATCCTGCTACCGCCATTGTAATACGGTAGTTATTTTCGTCTTTCTGCTCGATATTGTATGGAGGGTAACCATTAGAGGTGTTTTTTGCTGCACCCGCTTCCATCATGTCAAATAGACGATCAAAGCCGATAGCGTTGCGGTATAGTGGTGTGAAATCTACAGTTCTCATAATTCTATCCTATTTATTAGCAATAGCCTTAACAGCACTTCATTAGATAGAAGTGTTTAAGGAAGTTAGATCAATTCATTCCTGTTTGGACATGATTGTCTAATTGCGGTATCAAATTGTGTGCTCCCCAATATGGGCGAGCGGTTTAGAGACCCTATTGGCATCTCTTCATAACTAGATATATGGATGATGCTAATCAGTTTCAAGCGATAAACTCAATTTATTTCCAAATCCGCAAATCCCAGACACAAAAAACACCACCCGAAGGCAGTGTTTATAAATATTATTTTAGGTTATCTAGATGAAGCTAGTTTGGCTTAGTTCAAAGAAGAAGCGCGCAGTTTACAAACGTAAATGAGCACTTCTGATGCCGAAATAAGTCAAAATAGCAAAGTATAGATAAACTAAACGTCTAGGTTAGCTACTTTCAAGGCATTCTCTTCGATGAAATGCCTACGAGGCTCAACCTGATCACCCATCAATGTAGTAAACAGCTGATCTGCGCCTACTGCATCTTCAATGGTAACTTGCATCATACGACGTGTTTCTGGGTCCATTGTGGTTTCCCATAACTGATCTGGGTTCATCTCACCTAGACCTTTGTATCGCTGCAAGCTTAATCCACGGCGCGACTCTTTAATTAACCAATTAAGAGCATCAACAAAGTTGTCAACTGGCTGAGTACGCTCACCACGTTTGATATAAGCACCCTCTTCTATTAGTCCACTCAGTGCTTCAGCAAGGTCTGCTAATTTACTGTACTCTTTAGAAGCTAGAAGATCTAAAGTAATAACAAACTCATGTGTTACACCATGGGTACGAACAACCACTTTAGCCAAGTTTACATTCAGCTCTTGATGGTTTTCTACTTCCAGACTGTACTGGCTTGCACCCACTTCTTTTGCATTAAGCTGATTAATCAGCTGAGTTCCCCACGCTTCCACAGCAGATGAGTCTTGACACATTTCAGCCGTCAATCGTGGCATATAAGCAAACTCATGAACAAGAGCACGTGGATAACGACGGGTCATACGATCCACCAGCTTCATACCACTATTATATTGCATCACGAGCTGTTCTAGCGCTTCACCAGCAATGGCTGGTGCATCAGCATTAACATGAAGTTCTGCATTATCAAGAGCAAGAGAGACTTGGTATAGATCCATCGCTTCTTCATCTTTGATGTACTGCTCTTGTTTACCCTTTTTAATTTTATAAAGAGGTGGTTGAGCAATATAGATGTAACCACGTTCAATAAGCTCTGGCATTTGACGATAGAAGAAAGTCAAAAGAAGAGTACGGATGTGAGAACCATCCACATCGGCATCGGTCATGATGATGATGTTGTGATAACGCAATTTATCTGGGTTGTATTCGTCACGACCAATACCACAACCTAATGCTGTAATAAGTGTTGCAACTTCTTGTGAAGAGAGCATTTTATCAAAACGTGCTTTCTCAACATTTAGAATTTTACCTTTTAGTGGCAAAATCGCTTGGTTTTTACGGTTACGCCCCTGCTTGGCCGATCCGCCAGCAGAGTCCCCTTCCACAATATAGAGTTCAGATAGTGCAGGATCTTTTTCCTGACAGTCAGCCAATTTACCCGGTAAACCCGCTAGATCTAATGCGCCTTTACGTCGTGTCATTTCTCTCGCTTTACGAGCAGCATCACGAGCACGAGCAGCATCAATAATCTTAGTACAAACAATTTTGGCTTCACCTGGGTTTTCAATTAAGAATTCCGACAGTTTTTCACCCATCGCAGACTCAACCGCTGATTTCACTTCAGATGAAACCAATTTGTCTTTCGTCTGACTTGAGAACTTAGGATCCGGCACTTTTACCGAAACAATCGCAGTTAAGCCTTCACGAGCATCATCACCTGATGTTGCTGTTTTGGCTTTTTTGGAGAAACCTTCTTTATCCATAAAGCTGTTTAAAGTACGAGTTAGTGCCGCACGGAATCCAGCTAGGTGAGTACCACCATCCCTTTGTGGGATGTTATTGGTAAAGCAGTAAATGTTCTCTTGATAACCATCATTCCACTGCATGGCCACTTCAACAGAAATGCCATCTTCACGTTCAAAATCAAAGTGGAATACTTTCTGGATAATAGGTGTTTTATTGGTATTGAGATAATCAACAAACGCTTGAGTACCACCTTCGTAAACGAAGTGGTCCATCTTATCTTCTTCACGTTCATCAATCAGTTTGATAGAAACGCCAGAGTTAAGGAAAGAGAGTTCACGTAGACGCTTCGCTAAAATGTCGTAGTGAAATTCAATGTTAGTAAAGGTCTCTTCACTAGGCCAAAAACGAATAACGGTACCCGTTTTGTCCGTTTTACCAGTAGCAGATAGAGGGGCTTGTGGTTCACCATGAGCATAACTTTGTTCATGGATTTCGCCCGCACGATTAATGGTAAGGTCTACTCTTTTAGACAGAGCATTAACAACAGATACGCCAACGCCGTGAAGTCCGCCTGATACTTTATAAGAGTTATCATCAAACTTACCACCTGCGTGTAACACCGTCATAATAACTTCTGCAGCAGAAACGCCCTCTTCAGGGTGCATCTCAGTAGGAATACCACGACCATCATCACTTACAGATACAGAGTTATCCTCGTGAATGGTTACGATGATGTCATTACAATGTCCTGCTAACGCTTCATCAATTGAGTTATCCACTACTTCGAAAACCATATGATGAAGACCTGTGCCATCATCAGTGTCGCCGATATACATCCCTGGACGCTTACGTACCGCATCCAAACCTTTCAGTACTTTAATACTCGATGAATCGTAATTTTCTGCCATGAGTTACTCTCTCATTAATTATCATTACTTTGATATTGCTCTATCTTGCCATGTTCCACATGAAACATCCTGCCATTTTCATCTTGCATATCAGCAATTTGATTAGCAGTAATAGAGCTTACAAAAACCTGAGCCCCCGTCTCTTTTAAGCATTCTGCTAAACGCTTTCGACGTTGACTGTCTAACTCTGAAGCAAAGTCATCAATTAAATAGATGCATTGCTTTCCAGTCACTTCTGTTAAATGTTGTCCCTGTGCAACTCGAAGCGCACACATCATTAACTTCAACTGACCTCGTGATAACACGTCTTCTACTGGCGTATTATTCACTTTTATCCGCAAATCAGCTTTATTTGGCCCGCTAAAGGTATAACCCAGCAGCTGATCTCGTTCGAAATTTCTTTGAAGAATATCGGAGTATGGCGTCTCTTTTTCCCATCCACGATAATACTTTAATTGAATATCAAATTCTGGCAAAAAACTGCGACAAATTACTTCTGCCACACTTTTTAACTGCTCTACATAGCTAAATCGCCAATTATCAATTTTTTCCGCTAATTGAGCTAACTCTTGATCCCAATAACTGAGTTCTTGATAATTTTTTGCGCTTTTTAACAGTGCATTTCTCTGTTTAGACAAACGCTTTAAACGTCCCCATGCATCATAAAAACCAGACTGAGTATGAAACACTCCCCAATCAATAAATGCTCTACGATGCTTAGGTCCGTCGGTAATTAACTCAAATCCTTCAGGATGAATCAGTTGCAAAGGTAATACTTGCGCTAACTGAGCCAATTTTTGTCCAGATTGACCGCCTATTTTAACCTCTGTTGACCCATCACGCTGCTTATTTATACCTATTGGTAGTTCAAAACCATCAGAGTTTAGATATCGGCCATGAACAAACAGCTCATTCACCTCATTCTGTATCACTCTTCCTGTCAAAGCACTTTTAAATGAACGACCATGTCCCAACAGATAAATTGCCTCTAACAGGCTTGTCTTTCCACTGCCGTTAACCCCAATAAGAAAATTAAAGCCTGCAGACAACTCAATATCACAGGCTTCTATATTTCTAAATTGTTTTACTACTAAGCGCTTTAAAGGCATTTGTTATCATTATAAACGAATTGGCATGACCACATACATAGCGGAATCATCATCAGCATTTTCGATCAATGCACTGGCATTAGCATCAGACATTGAAATACGCACTTTATCGCATCGTAAGGTATTTAGAACATCCAATACGTAGCTCACATTAAAGCCAATTTCTAGATCATCCCCTTGAAAAGAGACATCTAACACTTCCTCTGCTTCTTCTTGCTCTGGGTTGTTAGCGGTAATACGCATTTCAGTATCGGCTAAGTTAACTCTAACCCCTCTAAACTTTTCATTAGAAAGAATCGCAGCACGAGAAAAACACTGTCTTAATTCATCACAACCCGCTTCTAACGTCTTATTACTGCTTTGTGGCATCACACGGCGATAATCCGGGAAACGACCATCAACTAGCTTAGAGGTGAAAGTGAAGTTGTTTACTTCCGCTCGAACATTTGACTGACCAATCTGCAAGGTTACGCTATTCTCTGGCGCATCCAGTAACTTAACCAGCTCTTGAACACCTTTTCGAGGTACGATGATCTGTTGCTGAGTAAAATCAGCACCTAACGTCGTTTGCGCGACAGCCATTCTATGCCCATCCGTTGCAACGGATCGTAATGTTGTTCCTTCAACTTCAAACAACATACCATTCAAATAGTACCTAACATCTTGATTGGCCATAGAAAACTGAGTTTTATCGACCAAGGCTCGAAGCTCAGCTTGGGAGAGAGTAATCTCTACTTCACTTTGCCAATCTTCGATATTTGGAAAATCTGCAGCAGGTAAGGTGGCCAGTGAGAAACGACTACGGCCAGAACGAAGTTGAACACGCTCACCATCTGATGAAAAGGAGATAACAGCGTCGTCAGGTAAACCTCGGCATATATCTAAAAATTTACGTGATGGAACGGTAATACTGCCAGCTTCAAAATCGCCTTCTAAAGCTATATGAGCAACTAACTCAACTTCTAGATCGGTTGCGGTCATATAAAGGGTATTGTTTTCGACTTTTAACAGTAGGTTACCCAAAATCGGTAACGTTGGACGTCCGCCTAGTGCACCAGACACTTGTTGTAACGGTTTAATCAGATGATTACGTTCAATGGTAAATTTCATATCTATCTCTTATATCTCAAGCAACAGCCGCATTTATGATGAAAGTGTTCTAATTAAATTCGAATAATCTTCTTTGATATCATGACTCTCTTCACGAAGTTGCTCTATTTTTCTGCATGCATGTAACACTGTTGTATGGTCTCTTCCGCCAAAGGCATCACCAATTTCTGGCAAACTATGGTTGGTCAGCTCTTTTGCTAATGCCATCGCCAATTGACGAGGACGAGCAACCGAACGAGAACGTCGCTTAGATAAAAGGTCAGCGACTTTTATTTTATAATACTCAGCTACTGTTTTCTGAATATTATCAATAGTAACCAATTTTTCTTGCAGGGCGAGCAAGTCTCTTAATGCTTCTCGAACAAAATCGATAGTGATAGGTCGGCCAGTGAAGTTAGCATTGGCGATAACCCTATTCAGCGCCCCTTCCAATTCACGGACATTAGAGCGCAATCGCTTAGCAATAAAGAAAGCAACCTCATCCGCCAAATGAATTTGATGGTCTTCCGCTTTTTTCATCAAAATAGCCACGCGAGTCTCTAACTCAGGTGGTTCAATTGCTACCGTTAATCCCCAACCAAAGCGAGATTTAAGACGATCTTCTACACCGTTTATCTCTTTTGGATAACGGTCAGAAGTTAAAATAATCTGTTGATTGCCTTCAAGTAAGGCATTAAAGGTGTGGAAAAACTCTTCTTGCGAACGCTCTTTATTGGCGAAAAACTGAATGTCATCGATAAGCAGTGCATCGACGCTTCGATAATAACGCTTAAACTCTTCAATAGCATTGTTCTGTAAGGCTTTAACCATATCTTGAACAAATCGTTCTGAGTGCATATAAACCACTTTTGCGTCTGGTTTATTATCCACAATGGCGTTGCCTACCGCATGAAGCAAGTGAGTTTTACCTAAACCGGTACCACCATATAAAAACAGTGGGTTATAAGCAGTACCTGGATTGTCTGATACTTGTTTCGCTGCCGCTAAACCAAGCTGGTTCGATTTACCTTCAACAAAGTTATTAAACTTATGTTTATAGTTCACGTTAGAGCGATGATTGATTTCAACCATTTCAGATTCATCATCCCATGTTTTGTGAACGGGTTTTCGAGCCTGAAGTTGAGCCGGAGCAGAAGATTCTGCCGCAACATCTGCAGCAGTTTTTTTCACCACGGGTGCGGCGGAAACAGGTTTGCTTCCAATCTCAAATCTTAAGTGAGGTATGTCTGTGCCACAAAACTCTTTTAGCATGCGATTAATATTGTTCAGGTAACGATCACGTACCCAATCAAGAACAAATCGATTCGGAGCAAAAAGAGTCAGTGTATTATCATTAAGTTCCGCTTGTAACGGCCTTACCCACATACTGAATTCTGTCGCTGATAGTTCTTCTTGAAGCTGTTGCATGCACTGCAACCATAGCGAAGATGACACGGTGACCCCACTGTTCTATTTTTGAGTTAGAAAAGAAGATCGATTTTACTCTTTGTCAGGCGAGATCACCAGTAAATGATCGAGGATCCAGTGAATAAGATCGAAGTTATTCACATTTATCCCGAATCTATACCCTAGATCAGCCATTTTTTCCCCAACAAATGGACAAAAATATCAACAAAAGTAAGATCTTTATAACTTATCCCCAGATCTACGGGCCTACTCATTCGGTTATGTCTAATAACAACTAGTTATTTTATTTAGGCTAAATATAAGTCGTATTATCCATTCATCCAATAAGTGACGGAATTTTACAAAATGAAAAACTGGTTAAAGATATTATTAGCGACAGTTGCACTATCAAGTGCATCAATTCAGGCAACATATGCTGCTACAGATGTAAAAGTAGGAATGTCTGGTCGATACTACCCATTTACCTTTGTTGAAAAAGACAAGCTACAAGGTTTTGAAGTTGACCTTTGGGATGAAATTGGCCGCAGAAATGACTATAACGTGGAATATGTCACGGCAAACTTTTCAGGTCTATTTGGTTTATTGGAAACAGGACGCATTGATACTATTTCCAACCAAATAACAATTACCGATGTACGAAAAGCAAAATATCTATTTGCTGACCCATATGTCATCGACGGTGCTCAAATCGCCGTTCGCAAAGGGAACACATCCATCAAAGGTATTGAAGACCTAAATGGAAAAACCGTTGCAGTAAACCTAGGCTCTAACTTTGAACAGTTACTTCGTGACTACGACAAAGATAACAAAATCAATATCAAAACTTATGATACTGGTATTGAACATGATGTTGCTCTAGGTCGTTCTGATGCTTTTGTTATGGACAGACTATCGGTACTAGAACTGATTAAGAAAACTGGACTGCCATTACAATTAGCAGGTCAACCTTTCGACACTATTCAAAATGCATGGCCATTTGTGAACAATGACAAAGGTATTGCGCTACAAAAAGAAGTCAATAGTGCGCTAGCCGCAATGAGAGCGGACGGTACGCTAGCTAAAATATCAAACAAATGGTTTGATGCCGATATCACTAAGTAACCGTTAAGTTCTTTAATGCTTCTCCTTTCTACTCAGGCAAGGAGAAGCCATTGAGAGTTACCTATAAATGTCATTACTTATAACGGCCACTGTTTGTAACTGCGATTGTCTATAACACCCCATGTCTGTAACTGTTAATGTCGTGACCACTCATTGTTTGTGAGCACCATAAAAATCCCGGAATAGTGATGAATTTTGATTTTCAATATATGTTTGAGTTGCTGCCAATACTGTTTAAGTATCTCGGCACCACAATGGAAATGGCGATCTTTGGGCTATTTTTTGCTTTGATCATTTCGGTGGTTATTGCCAATATTCGTGTATTCAAAATTCCAGTACTAGATCAACTGAGTCAGTTATACATTAGCTTCTTCCGTGGAACACCTTTATTGGTTCAGTTATTCCTGCTCTATTACGGTTTACCTCAAGTGTTTCCGATATTAGTCGGGTTAGATGCTTTTTCCGCTGCCGTCATCGGCCTTACTCTGCACTTTGCCGCTTATATGGCAGAAAGTATTCGAGCTGCCATCATTGGTATTGATAGAAGCCAGATGGAAGCAAGTTTGTCGGTTGGAATGACCACTAGCCAAGCGATGCAGCGAATTATTTTGCCTCAGGCAACACGCGTGGCTCTGCCTTCATTGATGAACTACTTTATCGATATGATTAAGTCGACATCACTGGCATTTACTCTTGGTGTGGCAGAAATAATGGCGAAAGCACAGATGGAAGCCTCTTCTAGCTTTAAGTTTTTTGAAGCCTTCTTAGCCGTGGCACTTATCTACTGGGGAGTGGTAGTGATATTAACCCGTGTTCAGATTTGGGCTGAAGCGAAACTAAACAGGGCATACCAAAGATGATAAAACTCGACAATATTCATAAGAAATTTGGCAACACCGAAGTTCTCTCTGGTATCGATATAGAGATTAAACAAGGTGAAATCATCGTTGTTATTGGTTCTAGCGGAACAGGAAAATCCACACTATTACGCTGTGTAAATTTTCTGGAGCATGCAGACAAAGGCACGATTACCATTGATGATGTGTCTGTTGATAGCGAGCATCATACTAAAAATGATGTTTTGGCGTTAAGACGTAAAACGGGGTTTGTTTTTCAAAATTACGCCCTTTTTGCCCACCTTACCGCGAAACAGAACATTGCCGAAGGGCTCATTACTGTTCGAGGATGGAAAAAAGCGCAAGCTTACCAGAAGTCTCAACAGATATTAGATGACATCGGATTGGGAGATAAAGCAGAAAGTTATCCATCGGCACTTTCTGGTGGCCAGCAGCAACGTGTCGGTATCGGACGGGCAATGGCACTACAACCAGAACTATTGCTATTTGATGAGCCAACTTCAGCACTTGACCCTGAGTGGGTAGGTGAAGTTTTGAGTCTAATGAAGCAGTTAGCAACACGTCATCAAACAATGATGGTTGTGACTCATGAGATGCAATTTGCTAAAGAAGTGGCAGATCGAGTGATATTTATGGCGGAAGGAAAAATCGTCGAGCAAGGTTCTCCACAAGATATCTTTGATAATCCACAGGATGCTAAGCTTAAAAAATTCCTAAATCAGGTCGGGATCTAATAAAGATCCTTGCGATTTAGTTCACACTACGTATAATCCGTCGACCGGAATTATTCGCTTGGTTTGGACTAACAGTTATTGACTCTTGGTGAGCCAGTGATTACAATTCCGCCTCTTTGTTGAGAGGCGTCGGATGTTAAGTCCCACGCCGGGTTTAACAGAAACCTATAAACTACTGATCAGTAAAAGGTATTAACATGAAACGCACTTTTCAACCTTCAGTTCTAAAGCGCAAGCGTTCACACGGTTTCCGTGCACGCATGGCAACTAAGAACGGTCGTAAAGTAATTAATGCACGTCGTGCTAAAGGCCGTGCGCGCCTTTCAAAATAATTCGCGATTATTTTGAGTACGTACGCGTTCAATCGGGAGTTACGTTTGTTAACTCCCGAGCATTATCAAAAAGTATTTAAGAAAGCACACAGTGCTGGCTCTCCCCATTTCACTATCATTGCCCGTAATAATTCTCTTTCACACCCTAGACTAGGCTTAGCTGTTCCAAAAAAACAGATTAAAACTGCTGTAGGTCGCAATCGCTTTAAACGCTTAGCTCGCCAAAGCTTTAGAATGAAACAACACGATTTGCCACAAAAAGATTTTGTTGTTATTGCAAAAAAGAGCGCTCAAGACTTAAGCAATGAAGAAATATTAAAATTATTTGATAAATTATGGCATCGCCTTTCTCGCCCTTATCGTGGTTAGCTATAGGATTGATTTATATATATAAGTTGGTGATAAGCCCGCTTATAGGTCCTCGCTGCCGCTTTACTCCTACCTGCTCAACCTATGCTTTAGAAGCAATAAAAATGCACGGTTTTGTAAAAGGGTGTTGGTTATCTGGCAAACGTCTATTAAAATGCCATCCTTTGAATGAAGGGGGTTTTGACCCCGTTCCACCAATCCAAGACAAAGACAGAGATAAATAACGATGGACTCACAACGTAATATCCTGCTCCTTGCACTGGTTTTGGTTTCTTTTTTACTGTATCAACAGTGGAATATTGAAAAGAATCCAGCACCACAGCAAGTAGTACAGGCACAAAATGGCAGCACTCTACCTGCACCATCTACTGCTAATGAACTTGACCCAGCGCCTGCGCAGCAAGCTTCTGCCAAACTGATCAAAGTGACAACAGACGTATTAAATCTGTCTATTGATACCATTGGTGGTGATATAACATCAGCAGACCTTGTTCAGTACTCTGACGAGCTTGACTCTGCAGACCCATTCCAAATTCTAAAAAACCAACCTGGGCATGTTTATATTGCACAAAGTGGTTTAATTGGACCTCAAGGTATCGATTTAAGCAGCACAAGTCGTCCTAGTTATAGCGTTTCATCAGATGCATTCACATTAGCTGAAGGCCAAGATGAGTTACGTATCCCTATGACTTATTCTGCCAATGGCATTGAATACATCAAAACGTTTGTTTTTAAACGTGGTCAGTACGACATTGATGTGGAATATACCGTTAATAACCAATCTGGTAGCAACGCGACTGTAGGTATGTATTCTCACCTACGTCAAAATGTTATGGACGCTGGTGGTAGCTTAACTATGCCAACATACCGTGGTGGAGCATATTCAACTCAAGATGTACGTTATAAAAAGTACAGCTTTGAAGATATGCAAGATCGCAATCTCTCGTTGAATCTTACTGACGGACAAGGTTGGGTTGGCATGCTGCAACACTACTTTGCATCTGCATGGATTCCTCGTGAAGCACCAGGTTCAACTATTTATACTCGCGTGATTGGTAACCTAGCCGATATCGGTGTGCGTATGCCAAATAAAACCGTGGCTACCGGTGACCAAGCGGCGTTTAAAGCAACGCTTTGGGTTGGTCCAAAACTACAGAACGAAATGGCAGCTGTCGCTCCAAACCTTGATCTAGTAGTAGATTACGGTTGGTTATGGTTTATTGCTAAGCCATTGCACTGGTTACTCTCTATGATTCAGGGCGTAGTGGTGAACTGGGGTCTTTCTATTATTATCCTTACGTTTATTGTTCGTGGTGCTATGTACCCACTAACAAAAGCGCAATATACCTCTATGGCAAAAATGCGTATGTTGCAGCCTAAACTGGCAGCGATGCGTGAGCGAATCGGTGATGATCGCCAGCGTATGAGCCAAGAAATGATGGAGCTGTATAAGAAAGAGAAAGTAAACCCATTAGGTGGTTGTTTACCTATCTTCCTACAGATGCCTATTTTCATTGCCCTATATTGGTCATTAATGGAATCTGTTGAACTGCGTCACTCACCATTCTTTGGATGGATCACTGACCTTTCCGCTCAAGACCCATACTACATTCTGCCTCTATTAATGGGTGCAAGTATGTTTATGATTCAGAAAATGAGCCCAACAACAGTGTCAGATCCAATGCAGCAGAAGATCATGACGTTTATGCCGATCATGTTCACTGGTTTCTTCCTGTTCTTCCCATCCGGTCTAGTTCTTTACTGGTTGGTATCGAATATTGTTACTCTGATCCAGCAAACCCTAATTTATAGGAATCTGGAGAAGAAAGGCTTACATTCGAAGTAGCACAGAATTAAAGATAAAAGAAAGGCGGCCAAAAGGTCGCCTTTTTTGTTTTGGCTGATTACAATTCAGGTAATTTTCTACTCTATAGCCTAATAGGTAAAAACATGTCTACAGACACTATTGTTGCTCAAGCTACCGCTCCCGGACGAGGAGGCGTTGGCATTATAAGAGTATCTGGCCCAAAAGCAGCACAAGTGGCATTAGAAGTAACAGGGAAAACCCTTAAAGCACGCTATGCTGAGTATTTGCCCTTTAAATCAGAAGATGGCAGCGAGCTAGATCAAGGCATTGCACTCTATTTTCCAAATCCACACTCTTTTACCGGCGAAGATGTCGTAGAATTTCAGGGACATGGCGGCCCTGTTGTGATGGATATGCTAATAAAGCGGATTTTAACCATTAGTGGTGTCCGTTCTGCACGTCCCGGAGAGTTCTCAGAAAGAGCCTTTTTAAATGACAAAATGGATCTTACTCAAGCGGAAGCAATAGCCGATCTTATTGATGCCAGTTCTGAAGAAGCCGCAAAATCTGCCCTACACTCTCTACAAGGTCAATTTTCCAATAAAATTAACCAGCTAGTAGATTCGCTAATTCACTTACGAATATATGTTGAAGCCGCCATCGATTTTCCAGAAGAGGAAATCGATTTTCTTGCGGATGGAAAAGTAAGTACCGATCTACAGACAATAATTGATAACCTTGATGCGGTTCGACAGCAAGCGAGTCAAGGGGCCATTATGCGCGAAGGGATGAAAGTCGTTATCGCTGGCAGACCTAATGCGGGAAAATCAAGCTTGTTAAATGCGTTATCAGGCAAGGACTCAGCCATTGTCACAGATATAGCGGGTACAACTAGGGATGTACTACGAGAGCATATCCATATTGATGGTATGCCATTACATATCATTGATACAGCCGGGCTTAGAGAGGCGTTAGATGAAGTTGAGAAAATTGGTATAGATAGAGCATGGGAAGAGATCGCTCAAGCAGACCGTGTATTATTTATGGTTGATGGAACAACGACAGATGCCACGGATCCTAAAGACATTTGGCCCGACTTTATCGATAATTTGCCTGAAAATATCGGTATGACGGTGATCCGAAACAAGGTAGATAAAACCAAAGAAGATCTGGGCATTTGCCATGTTAACGATCCAACACTTATCAAGTTATCCGCTAAAACAGGTGATGGCGTTGATGCTCTGCGTGCCCATTTAAAAGAGTGCATGGGCTTTTCTGGCGAAAGCGAAGGCAGCTTTATGGCAAGACGACGACACCTTGACTCTCTAGAACGAGCCAGCGAGCACCTATTAATAGGCCAGCAACAACTTGAAGGTTATATGGCTGGAGAAATATTGGCAGAAGAGCTAAGAATTACACAGCAACACTTAAACGAGATAACGGGAGAATTTAGTTCTGACGATCTTTTAGGGCGTATATTCTCTTCTTTTTGTATAGGAAAATAGGGCTAACAATGACTCTTTTCCCTATTAGTTAATAGGACCTTTTATGATTCAAATTATAACTGGCAGTACCTTAGGAGGCGCAGAATATGTTGGCGACCACCTAAGTGAAATGCTAGAAAAACAAGGCTTAGCGTCGGTTATCCATAATAATCCTAACTTTGATGACATTGATAATAGCGGTATCTGGTTAGTGATTACTTCTACCCATGGAGCAGGCGAGTATCCTGAAAATATACGACCATGGATTCAACAGTTACAAGAGACACCACCAAAAATGGATCAAGTCAAATATGCGATCATAGCCATTGGAGACTCCAGTTATGATACTTTTTGTGCTGCGGGTAAACACGCATATGATCTATTAAAAGATATAGGTGCTACGCCACTCACTGACTGTTTTACCATTGATGTACTAGCAGAACCGATACCTGAAGACCCCGCAGAAAAATGGTTAACGGAAAACCTAAAAAGTTTCCAATAACATACTTAAAGGGTTACGTTTATCGTAACCCTTTATTTTATAAGCACTTTTTAACATCAATCTCATTTAATCTACAGTTATTCACGTTTTAATCAACCAAGTTATACCTAATGTGTATAAAATGATGTTATCCAGTGATCAACCTATAGTTATCCCAATAATAACTTTCCTTAGATCCAAGCCTTGTGGATAACTAGCCATTTTGATCCCAGCTAATCCTCTGTTAGATCATAGTAAGATCACAGTAATTGATCGTTTCAATGATATTGATCTTATTGATCATTTTCCCCTTATCCACATGATCGTGCCTCTCTAATAATAGATCTAATAAAAGATCTCTATATAAGATCTTATATATATTAAGCTTTTAGCTTTACGTTAAAAATTGGTGAAATCCATTTTCAGCAAAGGACAAAGAAGGTAGAATAGCGCTCCTTTTTTATTTTCCTCAAATAGCTTGTTTACCTAAGGTCGCTCCATGCTTTATCACGAAAAATTTGATGTCATTGTTATCGGTGGTGGTCACGCTGGTACAGAAGCAGCACTTGCGTCAGCAAGAACAGGTCAAAAGACCTTATTGCTCACTCATAACATTGATACATTAGGACAGATGTCTTGTAACCCCGCGATTGGCGGAATAGGTAAAGGGCATTTAGTCAAAGAAGTGGATGCATTGGGTGGTGCAATGGCCCAAGCCATTGACAAAGCAGGTATTCAATTTAGAACGTTGAATGCTTCCAAAGGACCAGCCGTTCGAGCAACACGAGCTCAAGCAGATCGATTATTATATAAATCGGCTATTCGTCAGCTATTGGAAAATACTGACAATTTAACGCTATTCCAACAATCTGCCGACGATCTTATTGTTGAACATGATCAAGTGGTGGGTGTTATTACCCAAATGGGCCTCAAATTCCACGCGAGAGCCGTTGTATTAACGGTAGGAACCTTCCTTGGTGGAAAGATCCATATAGGAATGGAAAGTTCGTCAGGAGGCCGCGCAGGCGATCCTCCTTCTATCGCGCTTGCGAATAGATTGCGTGAATTACCACTTAGAGTCGATCGTTTAAAAACAGGAACGCCACCAAGAATTGATGCAAATAGCGTCGATTTTTCGCAGCTAGAAGTTCAACATGGTGATGATCCTACTCCGGTATTCTCGTTTTTAGGTCAACGTAGTGATCACCCAAAACAGATCCCTTGTTATATTACTCATACCAATGAGAAAACTCATGATGTTATTCGGGCCAATTTAGATCGAAGCCCTATGTATGCAGGGGTAATTGAAGGTATAGGTCCTCGATATTGCCCATCGATTGAAGATAAAGTGATGCGTTTTGCGGATAAGAACAGCCATCAGATCTTTATTGAACCTGAAGGGTTAACCTCGACAGAACTTTATCCTAATGGCATATCAACAAGTTTGCCTTTTGATGTTCAGGTTAAAATTGTCCAGTCAATGAAAGGGCTAGAAAATGCTCACATTATGAGACCAGGATACGCCATAGAGTACGATTTCTTCGATCCACGAGATCTTAAAAAGAGCTATGAGAGTAAGTTTATTCAAGGTCTGTTTTTTGCTGGACAGATAAATGGCACCACAGGATATGAAGAAGCAGCTGCTCAAGGACTAATGGCTGGTCTTAATGCCAGTTTGTATAGCCAAGAAAAAGAGAGCTGGAGCCCTCGTCGAGATCAAGCTTATATGGGGGTTCTTATTGATGATTTATCAACAATGGGAACCAAAGAACCGTATCGTATGTTCACCTCCAGAGCAGAGTATCGTCTGCTACTTAGAGAAGATAATGCTGATTTGCGATTAACTGAAAAAGGCCGAGAGCTTGGCTTAGTGGATGATCTACGTTGGGCGCGTTTTAATGAAAAAGTAAACAATATTGAGCTTGAGCGTCAACGTCTAAAAGATACTTGGATGAATCCGAAGTCAGAAGGCATTGAAAAACTAAATGCTGTACTTAAAAGCCCTATGTCACGAGAAGCAAGTGGTGAAGATCTACTGCGAAGACCCGAGATGACTTATCAACAACTGACTACGTTAAATGCTTTCGCACCTGCTATTGAGGATCAACAAGCGGCAGAACAAGTTGAAATACAAGTTAAATATGAAGGGTATATTCAGCGTCAAAAAGATGAGATAGAAAAATCATTAAGACATGAAAACACCAAACTTCCAGTCACGTTAGATTATTCTCAGGTTCAAGGCTTATCTAACGAAGTTGTCGCCAAGTTAAGTGAAGCTAAACCTGAATCCATTGGTGTCGCATCTAGAATTTCCGGTATCACACCTGCTGCTATCTCTATTTTGCTGGTTTATTTGAAAAAACAGGGCATGTTGAAAAAGGGAGATGAATAAGTGGATTCACTCAATCAAAAACTGACTTCACTGATCCAACAGACGGAGCTCACCCCTAGCCAAAAACAGTGTGAGCAGTTGGTAGGTTATGTGCAAATGTTGGATAAGTGGAATAAAGCGTACAACCTGACATCGGTTCGTAATCCAATGGATATGCTTGTTAAACATATTATGGATAGTATTGTTGTAAGTCCTCACTTACGCGGAGAACGATTTATTGATGTCGGTACAGGGCCGGGGCTTCCTGGAATTCCCTTAGCGATAATGAATCCGGATAAACAGTTTTATTTGCTGGATAGTCTAGGTAAAAGAATTCGTTTTATTAAGCAAGTGATACACGAACTTGGAATAGAAAACGTGACAACGGTGCAAAGTCGAGTAGAAGAGTTTCAGCCAGATGAAAAATTTGATGTGGTGCTAAGTCGTGCATTTGCGTCGATGACAGATATGGTGGAATGGTGTCATCATTTACCAAAACGAGATGTAGGTTGTTTTTTTGCACTTAAAGGTCAACTCGCAGATGATGAATTAACACTGCTACCAAAGTGGTGTAATGTGATCGAAATCAAAGCTTTGAAAGTTCCTGAGCTAGAAGGTGAACGACATCTTGTAGTCTTAGCTAATCGAGAAAAATAGAGAGGTTACTGTGGGAAGAATTATAGCTATAGCCAACCAGAAGGGTGGCGTCGGAAAGACGACAACATGCATTAATTTAGCAGCGTCTATGGCCGCAACCAAACGCAAAGTATTGGTTATCGATCTTGACCCACAAGGTAACGCTACTATGGCTAGCGGGGTAGATAAGTACCAAGTTGATGCCACGGCTTATGACCTTCTTGTTGAAGATACCCCTTTTGAAGAAGTGGTGTGTACTACGACAAGTGGTGGATACGATTTAATCGCTGCCAATGGTGATGTGACGGCTGCAGAAATCAAATTAATGGAAGTGTTTGCCCGTGAAGTTAGGTTAAAAAATGCACTAGCTTTAATTCGCGATAACTATGATTTCATCTTTATAGATTGTCCACCTTCACTAAACCTACTTACAATCAACGCCATGGCAGCAGCTGACTCTGTGTTAGTTCCTATGCAGTGTGAGTATTTTGCACTAGAAGGTTTAACGGCATTGATGGATACCATCAGTAAGTTAGCCGCTGTTGTAAATGAAAACTTAAAAATAGAAGGTTTATTACGAACCATGTTTGATCCGAGAAACCGTTTGTCTAACGAAGTTTCTGATCAACTTAAGAAACATTTTGGTGGTAAAGTATACCGTACTGTTATTCCTCGTAATGTTCGATTAGCAGAAGCGCCTAGTCATGGTCGACCGGCCATGTATTACGATAAGCATTCAGCAGGTGCAAAAGCATATTTGGCGTTAGCTGGGGAAATTCTTCGACGCGAAGAAGTCCCTGCATAAGTTTTTAAGGAATAGAGGAATATACCTAAATGTCTAAACGTGGTTTAGGAAAAGGCTTAGATGCCCTATTGGCAACCAGCTCTCTTGCAAGAGAAAAACAGCAGGTTGCGGATGAGAGCCAGTCAATTTCGGCTGAGGGTAATTTAGCTGAGCTGGCGATCTCAAATTTACAACCTGGTGTCTATCAACCACGTAAAGAGATGTCGAAAGAGGCGCTAGAAGAGCTGGCTGCTTCAATTCAATCGCAAGGAATTATTCAACCTATTGTGGTTCGACAACTGCAAGATAATCGCTATGAGATTATTGCGGGTGAGAGACGCTGGCGAGCAGCAAAACAGGCGGGCTTAAAAAAGGTTCCGTGTGTTATAAAAAATGTAGAAGATAGAGCCGCCATTGCCATGGCGCTTATCGAAAACATTCAGCGAGAAGATCTAAATGTCATCGAAGAAGCTCAAGCGTTAGAGCGTCTTCAAGATGAGTTTGAACTGACGCATCAACAAGTCGCTGAAGTCATCGGTAAATCGAGAACAACAGTGACTAACTTGCTGAGACTCAATCAGCTTGATAGTGATGTTAAACAGCTGGTAGAACAAAAAAAATTAGAAATGGGGCACGCTCGTGCTCTGTTGGTTTTGGAAAGTGGTGATCAAACAGACGTTGCACAGGTTATTTCTGAAAAACAGATGACCGTACGTCAGGCTGAGCAGTATGTTAAGAAGTATTTAGCTCCTAAGCCGGTAGAAGCATCTGTCGATGAGGAAGCGATTGAGATTTCAGAGCGATTAACTCACTCTTTAGGCTCTAATGTTGCTTTGATTCGTTCTGCAAATGGAAAGTCAAAATTGACAATTACATTTGATGAACCTCACAAATTAGAGCAATTAATAAAATTGCTCGACAGTGAGTGATCATCTTCACCAAAATATGAATTGTTACAAGAATTCTTGTGAAAGTTGTAGGTTTGTAAACAAAAACGTTAATTAATGCTGCATTTGTATTGCATTAATAGTTACTGACCGTATAATTTTCGCCGTTTTTCCAAGCACAGTGATGTGGACGTATATAGTACGCCGTTGGAATTAATATAGAGGTATGAATACATGGTAGCTACGCTAGCGCGACCAGGGCGAGAGCTTGCAAAGCGATTGTTATTGATTCAATCTAGCGTGGTTACAGTTGTAGCAGCAGGAATGGCTTTGGCCATTAGTGTTGATTGGGGAGTTTCTGCGTTAATCGGTGGGGGTATTTTTGTTATCGCCAATGCCGTATTTGCGCTTTTCGCTTTTATGTACAGTGGGGCTAGAGCTGCGAAAGCAGTGACGGTTTCGTTTTATACTGGTGAAGCATTAAAAATCCTAATTACTGTCATTCTGTTTTCTGCTGTTTACATGTGTATGCAGGTGGACTTAGTTCCCCTGAAGCTAACCTATTTGCTGGCATTAGGGATTAACATCTTTTTGCCCGCGCTATTCATTAACAAAAAAAAATAGGATGAGTTATGGCTGCGCCAGGTGAAGCGCTAACAGCGTCCGGATATATTGAGCACCACCTTACTAACCTCTCTTTGTATAAATTGGGTTTAGTAGCGGAGGAGACCAGTTTCTGGAACGTGAATATCGATAGCCTGTTTTTTTCTGTGTTTACAGGGATGTTATTCCTTTGGGTATTTCGCTCTGTAGCAAAGAAAGCAACAGTAGGTGTACCGGGTAAGCTCCAATGTGCTGTAGAAATGTTGGTTGAATTTGTCGCTGATAACGTCAAAGAAACCTTTCATGGACGCAACCCATTGATTGCCCCGTTGGCACTGACTATCTTTTGTTGGGTATTACTAATGAATATCATGGATTTAATTCCAATTGATTTCTTACCGTATCCAGCACAACATTGGCTAGGTATCCCTTATTTAAAAGTGGTTCCTTCTGCTGATGTAAATATCACCATGGCAATGGCTCTGGGCGTTTTTGCCTTGATGATCTATTACAGCATCAAGATAAAAGGTCTGGGCGGATTTGCGAAAGAATTGGCTTTACATCCATTCAATCATCCTGTGATGATACCGTTTAACCTACTTTTAGAAGTTGTTTCGCTATTGGCTAAACCTCTTTCTCTTGGTATGCGTTTATTCGGTAACATGTTTGCAGGTGAGGTTGTATTCATTCTTATCGCGGCAATGCTACCGTGGTGGTTACAATGGGTAGGTGCTCTTCCATGGGCAATATTCCATATTCTGATTATTTGTATCCAAGCGTTTGTATTCATGATGCTGACTATCGTATATCTATCGATGGCACATGAAGACCCGGATCACTAATTAAATTTTACAGCTTTTATTAGGCACATTAAGCCAACAACTATAAATTGGAGATAGTAATGGAAACTTTACTGAGCTTTTCAGCAATCGCCGTGGGTCTTATCGTCGGTCTTGCTTCTCTTGGTACTGCGATTGGATTCGCAATTCTAGGTGGTAAATTCCTTGAAGGTGCTGCGCGCCAACCAGAGATGGCTCCTATGCTACAAGTTAAGATGTTTATCATCGCGGGTCTACTTGATGCGATTCCTATGATTGGTATCGTAATAGCACTTCTATTCACATTTGCTAACCCATTTGTTGGTCAACTAGGTTAATCAACAGAACAAAGTCATAAACTTTGTCGTTGATTAGCAATTTTTCGTTGGTGAACAAAATAGAGGAGTAGCTGTTGTGAATATGAACGCAACTCTGCTAGGTCAAGCAATAGCATTTACACTGTTTGTGTGGTTCTGCATGAAATATGTATGGCCGCCAATTATGGGTGCTATTGAAGAACGTCAGAAAAAAATTGCTGACGGTCTACATGCTGCGGAAAGAGCAGCAAAAGACTTGGATTTAGCACAAGCTAACGCTTCAGATCAAATGAAAGAAGCGAAGCGCACAGCAACTGAGGTCATTGATTCAGCGAACAAACGTAAAGCTCAAATTATTGATGAAGCTCGCGAGGAAGCTCAGGCAGAACGCCAGAAAATCCTAGCTCAAGCGGAAGCAGAAATTGAAGCAGAACGTAATCGCGCGAAAGATGAACTGCGCAAACAAGTTGCTACTCTGGCTTTAGCTGGTGCGGAGAAAATTTTGGAGCGCTCTATCGATAAAGATGCGCAAAAAGATATTCTCGACAACATTACTGCAAAACTTTAATGCAAGGGGTGCAATATGTCTGAACTGACAACAATAGCACGCCCCTATGCCAAAGCAGCGTTTGACTTTGCGGTAGAAAAAGAGGCATTGGATCAATGGAGCCAAATGCTTACTTTTGCTACTGAAGTAGTAAATAACGAAGATATGGCAGAGCTGTTAACCGGTTCTGTTTCTGCAGATAAACTTGCAGATATCTTTGTTGCCGTTTGTGGCGATCAGTTTGATGAACATGGTCAAAACCTTATTAAGGTGATGGCTGAGAATGGTCGATTAAAGGCTATTCCTGAAGTTTGTGAAGAGTTTTTAGTTCTGAAACATGAACTGGAAAAAGTGATTGATGTAGAAGTTATTTCTGCCTCTAAACTGACCAAAGAACAACTTACAAAAATCAGCAAAAAACTTGAAAAACGTCTAGAACGTAAAGTTAACCTGAATTGTAGTGTAGAAGAGACCCTACTTGGTGGGGTTATTATTCGAGCCGGAGACCTAGTCATCGATAACTCAACTCGCGGTCAAATTGATCGTTTGAGCGATGCATTGAAGTCTTGATGGGGATTGGAGCATGCAACTTAATTCCACGGAAATAAGCGACCTAATCAAACAACGTATCGAATCTTTCGATGTTGTAAGTGAAGCTCGTAATGAAGGTACTATCGTATCGGTAAGCGATGGTATTATTCGCATTCACGGCCTAGCGGACGTGATGCAAGGTGAAATGATTGAACTACCGGGTGGCCGTTACGCACTAGCACTTAACCTTGAGCGTGACTCGGTAGGTGCGGTAGTAATGGGTCCTTATGCCGACCTACAAGAAGGCATGAAAGTAACAGGTACTGGTCGTATCCTTGAGGTACCAGTCGGTCCTGAAATGCTTGGTCGTGTGGTAAACACACTGGGTGAGCCTATCGATGGTAAAGGTCCAATCGAAGCGAAACTGACTTCTCCTGTAGAAGTTATCGCTCCGGGTGTAATCGACCGTAAATCGGTAGACCAACCTGTACAAACTGGTTATAAGTCAGTTGACTCCATGATCCCTATCGGTCGTGGACAGCGTGAACTTATCATCGGTGACCGCCAAACAGGTAAAACAGCGATGGCAATTGATGCCATCATTAACCAGAGAGACTCTGGTATTTACTCTATCTACGTAGCGATCGGTCAGAAAGCATCGACTATTGCTAACGTGGTTCGCAAACTAGAAGAGCACGGCGCGTTAGCTAACACTATCGTTGTTGTTGCATCTGCTTCTGAATCTGCTGCGTTGCAATACCTTGCACCATATGCAGGTTGTGCGATGGGTGAGTATTTCCGAGATCGCGGTGAAGATGCACTGATTGTTTATGATGATCTATCTAAACAAGCGGTAGCTTACCGTCAAATTTCTCTACTACTTAAACGTCCACCAGGCCGTGAAGCCTTCCCAGGTGACGTATTCTACTTACACTCCCGTCTACTAGAGCGTGCTGCTCGTGTAAACGAAGAGTACGTAGAGCGTTTCACTAAAGGTGAAGTGAAAGGTAAGACAGGTTCTTTAACTGCATTGCCTATCATTGAAACACAAGCCGGTGACGTATCAGCATTCGTACCAACCAACGTAATCTCGATTACTGATGGTCAGATCTTCCTACAAACTGAACTGTTCAGTGCAGGTGTTCGTCCTGCTGTTGATCCAGGTATTTCAGTATCTCGTGTAGGTGGTTCAGCTCAGACGAAAATCATCAAGAAGCTATCTGGCGGTATCCGTACAGCACTAGCTCAATACCGTGAACTTGCAGCGTTTGCACAGTTCTCATCGGATCTTGATGAAGCGACTAAGAAGCAGCTAGACCATGGTCAAAAAGTAACAGAACTAATGAAGCAGAAACAATATGCTCCTATGTCTGTTTTTGACCAATCACTAGTTATCTTTGCGGCAGAACGTGGATATTTGGAAACTATCGAGCTAAATAAGCTTGCTGATTTCGAAGATGCACTACTTTCGTTTGCTCGTAGCCAGTTTGCCGATTTTGTAACAGAGATCGATACGACGGGTGCATACAATGATGAAATCGAAGCACAACTTAAAAAGATTGTTGACGATTTCGTAGCAACCCAGACCTGGTAATTGATAAGTGAGTCGGTGACCTTAGGGTCACCATTAACGAAGTTATCATAAAGAGAGAGTAATACGATGGCCGGCGCAAAAGAGATTCGTACTAAGATCGGGAGTGTTAAAAGCACTCAAAAGATCACGAAAGCGATGGAAATGGTAGCTGCTTCTAAAATGCGTCGTTCTCAAGACGCGATGGGAGCTTCTCGTCCATATGCTGAAACAATGCGTAAAGTGATCGGTCATTTGGCAAACGGAAACCTTGAGTACAAACATCCGTACTTAGAAGAACGTGAAGCCAAACGTGTTGGTTACATCATGATTTCTACTGACCGCGGCTTGTGTGGTGGCCTGAACATTAACTTGTTCAAAAAAGCCATGTTAGACATGCAAGAGTGGAAAGGGAAAGATGCTGAAATTGATTTAGCCGTTATCGGTTCAAAAGCAACAGCATTTTTCAATAACAGTGGCGCTAAAGTGGCTGCTCAAGTATCTGGCCTTGGAGATGATCCAAGCTTGGAAGACTTGATCGGTTCAGTTGGTGTAATGCTGAAGAAATATGATGAAGGCGAGTTAGATCGTCTATACGTAGTGTATAACAAGTTTGTTAACACTATGGTTCAAGAACCAACGATCGATCAATTACTACCTTTGCCTAAATCGGATAGCGAAGATATGAAACGCACTCATTCTTGGGATTATATCTATGAGCCTGAGCCGAAACCATTACTAGACGCACTATTGATTCGTTATGTTGAATCTCAAGTGTATCAAGGTGTGGTAGAGAATCTTGCTTGTGAGCAAGCAGCTCGAATGATTGCGATGAAAGCAGCTACAGACAATGCTAGTGACCTGATTGAAGATTTAGAACTTGTGTATAACAAAGCCCGTCAATCGGCTATTACACAAGAACTGTCTGAGATCGTATCGGGCGCAGCAGCGGTTTAAGCATAGGTAAAACTAATTAGTTAGAGGATTAACGATGGCTACAGGTAAGATCGTACAGATCATCGGTGCGGTAGTCGACGTAGAGTTCCCACAGGGCGAAGTACCTCGTGTATACGATGCTCTGAATGTTATTGAAGCGAAAGAACGTTTGGTTCTTGAAGTTCAACAACAGCTTGGCGGTGGCGTTATTCGCGCAATCGTAATGGGTAGCTCTGATGGTTTACGTCGTGGATTAGTAGTAGAGAATACTGGCGCTCCAATCACTGTACCAGTAGGTACTAAAACTCTTGGTCGTATCATGAATGTATTAGGTGATGCGATTGATGAGTGTGGTGATATTGGCGCGGAAGAGCACTATGCTATTCACCGTGAAGCACCAAGTTATGAAGAACAGTCCAATGTGTCTGAACTTCTAGAGACCGGTGTTAAAGTAATCGACTTGATTTGCCCATTTGCTAAAGGTGGTAAAATTGGTCTATTTGGTGGTGCAGGTGTAGGTAAGACCGTTAACATGATGGAACTTATCAACAACATCGCACTACAACACTCAGGTCTTTCAGTATTCGCGGGCGTTGGTGAACGTACTCGTGAAGGTAACGATTTCTACTATGAGATGCAGGAAGCGGGCGTTGTAAACGTTGAGAATCCTGAAGAGTCTAAAGTAGCAATGGTATATGGTCAGATGAACGAGCCACCGGGCAACCGTCTACGTGTTGCACTGACTGGTTTGACAATGGCAGAACGTTTCCGTGACGAAGGTCGTGACGTACTGTTGTTCATCGATAACATTTATCGTTATACCCTTGCGGGTACAGAGGTATCGGCTCTATTAGGTCGTATGCCATCTGCGGTAGGTTATCAGCCAACACTAGCTGAGGAGATGGGTGTTCTACAGGAACGTATCACATCAACAAAAGCGGGTTCTATCACGTCTGTACAGGCGGTATATGTACCAGCGGATGATTTGACGGATCCATCTCCAGCAACGACGTTTGCTCACTTAGATGCAACGGTTGTACTTAGCCGTAACATCGCAGCGATGGGTCTATACCCAGCGATTGATCCATTGGATTCGACTTCACGTCAGCTTGATCCATTGGTAGTAGGTCAGGAACACTACGACGTAGCTCGTGGCGTTCAGTCTACACTTCAGCGTTATAAAGAGCTGAAAGATATCATCGCAATCCTAGGTATGGATGAGCTGTCAGAAGAAGACAAACTCGTAGTATCACGTGCACGTAAGATTGAGCGTTTCCTTACTCAGCCTTATCACGTAGCGGAAGTATTTACAGGTGACCCTGGTATCTACGTATCTCTTAAAGAGACATTACGTGGCTTCAAAGGTCTACTAGCTGGTGAATACGATGACATTCCTGAGCAAGCGTTTATGTACTGTGGTGCAATCGACGATGCTATTGAGAATGCTAAGAAGCTATAAGGCTAAATAGGAGGCGATATGGCAGCAATAACCTTTCACTTGGACGTAGTAAGTGCAGAAAAGAACATCTTCTCTGGGCTAGTTGAAACGTTTCAGGTGACCGGGAGCGAAGGTGAACTTGGTATTTTCCATGGACACACTCCGCTGCTGACCGCTATTAAGCCTGGTATGGTGCGTATTGTTAAGCAACACGGCCACGAAGAAATCATTTATGTTTCTGGTGGTATTGTTGAAGTTCAGCCTGGTACAGCGACTGTACTGGCTGATACTGCGATTCGTGGTGACGAACTAGACGCAGCTAAGGCAGAAGAGGCCAAGCGCAAGGCTGAGGAGAATATCCAAAATCAGCATGGCGATATGGACTTTGCACAAGCGGCCAGTGAACTGGCTAAAGCCATTGCTCAGCTTCGAGTGATCGAACTGACAAAAAATAGACGCTAATTATTTTGGTGTTATGTGAGAAAGGCGGCCATTTGGTCGCCTTTTTGTTTTCAACCCTTAAACCACCTTCTAGGAAGGTGGTGATCGTCCATTAGGGCTTTGCCCGAAGGACGCTCATGTTCAATATATCCATGTTTGTAACCAG
>NZ_VTXE01000035.1 GCF_013114595.1 Vibrio sp. 99-8-1
CAGACCACAAGGAGGTTTTAACAAATTGAAAGGGGTTTTATAACTGACTCATAGCTGTAAGCTTTACGGAACCCCCAGCCTAGCTGGGGGTTTTCTGCATACAATAAAGGGAAACCACTATGGTTTCCCTTTTAACATTGAGTTTTTACTGTTTCGTGCATTCAGCTCTGCTGCTGTACTGTTGTTTGAACATCAACATACGCCCGAGGCCCTGGACCAGAGCCATTACAACAACCAGCCAAAAATAGTAATCCGACCAACAGAACAATCCACTTTGTAGGGTAAACTGACACAAACAACTCCTTATGTATTAACCAAATGAGATTCAGTCATATCAATTAATCATAGAAGCAATTAACTTCTTTTGGGTTGCTTATAGGTTTTTCCAGCCAACTGATAGGTCTCTTTTTGTTTTACATCAAACATGGCAAAAAAGAACCAAGCAATAAACTTAATAATGTCATCGCCTTCGTTCATAACATGCTCTACAAATTCTTCCTCTTCACCTTGGTCATTCTCTTGTAGAGAAACGTGATAAATACGCTTCTCTCCTTCAACATCCGCCAAGGCAAACTGACCTACTAAAGATTCCGCAGCTTGAGCGATGTCTTCATCTTCACTTTTTTTAAGCATCTCTAACGCATCAGGTAGGCTCTGTTTCTCACATAAGGCATTAACCAATACCTCAAATTCATTTTGTAACATAACTAAACTCCAAATTCTGATAGCGCATTATACCCAACGCCCGCCAATATGTATGGGCTAATTTAGGTTATTGGCGTAAGTTTGGCCAAGTAGCTCATTGTAGCTTGCAATCTTAGTTTTAAACTCGTCGAGCTCTTTTGTAGGCACTGAGCTAGCCATAGGAATATTTGCCGTCATCGCGTTTACCGGACGTCCTCGGATAATAAACTCATAATGAAGATGTGGTCCTGTTGAACGACCCGTGTTCCCCGATAGAGCGATGCGCTGACCGCGAGACACTTTTTGTCCTTTCTTCACTAAGATTTTACTTAAATGCAAGAAGCGAGTTTTATAGCTGCTACCGTGTTGAATAACAATATACTTACCGGCATAAGGGTGATTCTTTGTCAGAATGACTTTGCCGTCTCCAGTCGCATAGACTGGGGTGCCAATACCCACCGCAAAGTCTGTCCCATTGTGTGGCGAAATCCGACCTGTGACGGGATGCTTACGTTTAGGATTAAAGGAGGACGAGATACGATAACGCTTATTGGTTGGATAGCGCTGGAATGCTCTTTGCAAACTATCACCATTCTTATCGTAATATTGACCATCTGAATGAAGATAAGCCGTTACTGTTTTACCCCGGTTGTGAATTCGGATAGCCGCGACTTCTTTGTTTCCAGACAGTTTGTCGCCAACATACTGGCGATTCTCAACTATCTCAAACTTATCTCCCGCTCGTAAGTCGCGAGCAAAATTAATTTTGTCCTTCAACAGGGTATTAACCTGTTCGATTTCATTTTTCCCTAAGCCTGCTTTGTTTGCAGAGAGAGAGAAGTTACCTTGAATTTCGCCAGTAATGGCGGCCATTTTCCACTCACCAGCAATGGAAATGTCTTTGTACTCGTAACTGCCATCATCCAAAAGAACATAAGAAACTTGATCAGCAATGTTAAACTGCAACACCATTTTTTCTAGCGTTGTCTTCTCTTCCCCAGCCCAAAACAGCAAGGTATTACCCGGCATCAAGGTGTCTAGCATGAGATAGTTTAAGTCGGTTTCCATGATCTTCAATAGATCGGAATAGTTGAAACCTAAGCGAGTAAAAATAGCGCTTAAGTTGTCCCCTTTTTGAATCTGATAACGAAAATCAGGGGCGGAATCATAAGAAATGGTTGGCTCTATGTTTTGCCGGTCAGGATACGACGGCATTTCATTAAACTGAAGTGTGAGTTCTTTTCGTCCCGATGAATCCATGGAACCTAACAAAGCAAAAATCACAATTAATACAACAGGAAACAGTACTAATAGACACTTAGTACGCAAAGAGATATCAGGCGAAAACAGGTTGCCCAATCGAGAAAATAACGTTTTTAACACAAATTAATCCAGTCAAACAGCAGTAAAAATATACAAGAAAAGTCTACTAGTGATAGCTGACATAGCAGCTCATTAACTATTACAGAAAGACTACCATAAGGCAAAATGATATAATATAACAATTTAGACGTCAGCTCACACTTAGCTTTACTTACTTTTACATCAGACAAAAAAGACCAGCTCGAAAGCTGGTCTTTTTGCGTCATTACCGAACTGGGTTTAGTGGAAAAAATCCACCTGCTTTTTCAGCTCTGTCGATTGAGATTGTAAACTCTCAGCACTATTGGCTGACTGAGCAGTTACTTCTCGCGTTTCACTGTTTAGCTTATTGATGTCAGAGATACTTTCCGCAATCTCTTGAGAAACCATCGCTTGTTGATCAGACGTTGCTGCTATAGTTTCAGACTGTTCTGAAATCTCACTCACCTGTTGTGCGATAGACTGCAACGCATCGCCAGCCTGACTGGTTCTCTCCAACACTTGAGTCGCGTTATTTTGGCTATCATGCATTAACGCCACTGCCCCAGATGTAGATTGCTGAAGTTTATTGATAATGGCCACGACTTCTTGAACCGACGTTTGAGTACGATGCGCTAGCGTTCGTACTTCATCCGCAACAACCGCAAAGCCTCTTCCTTGCTCTCCCGCTCTCGCAGCTTCAATGGCAGCATTTAACGCCAGTAAGTTGGTCTGCTCTGCGATTTCATCAATCATTCTCGTGACATCTTGAATACCGTCACTGTCTTTTGCCACACTATCAATGGCGATTGCAGATTGCTCTAGCAGGCCATTAAGCGCAGCCATATCACTGCTCACCTGCTCTACAATGGTTAAACCTGATTGGCTGTTATCATTCGCTTGTTTAACACTTGCCGCGATGGACTCTACTTGCCCTGCAACAGACTGCGCCGATGTTGCCATCTCTTCTACCGCTGTTACCACTTGCTCTACGCGTTGTTGCTGTTTATCGGACTGTACTAAACTATTTTGCGCGTCTTGGTAAACACCGTTAGCTTGTTGGTAAACCGTATCACTGGTGCCACGAATATCGCCAACCAAACTATTCAGTTTTGCCGCCATATCACTCATGCCGTTAGTTAAACGAACAATTTCATTTTTAGAAGTATCATCGCCCCTATTGATAGACAAGCTTACTTCGCCTTTACCAAATCTATCCATATAGGCAGACAAGGTTTCTAACGGTTTAATAATGCGTGATAAAAAGAGGCTCACAACAACAAAGGTAAGCAGACCAACCACCACAGAAATCATTAGAATGGTTTTAAATAGGTCTAAACTCTCTTTGGTCACTTCAGAAACATAGGTTCCACCTATTATTTTCCAGTCCCAACCCGGTACTTCTGCGTAAGCGATGTATCGTTCTTGAGCCGAGTCGTCTGTTAAGTTGTACTGGATCACACCGTCGCTATTGGCAAACAGTTCATTAAACACAGCATTGCCATTTACATCACGTTCAGTTTGGATTGGCTGATCATTTATCCTTTTTGAAGGATGTAGTAAGTATCTGCCTTTTGACTGCTCACTATTATCAATAATGCTGGTAAAACCACTGTCACCCCATGTCATTTCGCCCAATTTAGCAAAGATCTGAGCCGTCGCTTTTTCTACAGGAACGCCAATAAAAGAGATCCCCATAATAGATCCGTTCGACGTCACAATCGGTTGATAATATGTGAGGTATGGCATGTCAAAAAGAATCACTTTGGCATAATAAGGCTGGCCACTCTTAAGCTGTTGATAACCGGGATGATTACTACCCAGCATGCTTCCCACAGCTCGGTTACCCGCTTGATCTTTCAGTGAGGTTGAAACGCGAATAAAGTCATTTCCAGTCGGAACAAATAGAGTTGCAATTGAACCCGTATCTCGGGTAAAGGCATCAACTAGCTTAGTGTCTCCTACCAACGACTCACCAAACTGAGTAATGTCTCTTACTTGCTTACCAGCAAACTCAACCGTTCTATCTTCAAGATAAACACCCGCCAAATAACCATTGCGAAATGCCGATTCTAAACTCTTGGCACTGTCTAATATTGTCTGGAACTCGCCTTCTAATACGCTGGCTAAAGCTTCCACACGATGTTGATGTTCATTTAATGTTTTATTTAACAAAACCTTTGACGCATTTTGGTAAGCCATCACTCCGATTGCACCAAAAGCAATAACTAAGCAAAGGGCAACGACTAGCCTCAATTGAAAACCAATACTCTTATTTTTGTAATTTAGCATGTTTGCCTTCTCAACTTGTTTCACATAAAACGAGATGTAGATCTAATTATAATTCAAAAAAGGTATATAAAGAACATTTTATATTCAAGTAAACGATTGCAGCACGGTACACCAACACAATGTTTTATATAATTTAAAATTACCGGACTAATCAATAACTTTTTTGACTAAAGGATAGAGAATAAAATCAATAAATGAGACTAAATTAGCACTAAATACAACAATCAATAGTATGGCAACATTTGATGTGATGATTTTTAATATCACCTTTATTCATATGACGGATATGCAGAAATTCGCGCTTTTGTAGCAGAAATGAACTAGCGCTATCGGTAAAGTTTCACCAAGATAGTTAAGTAGATATAGAATAAATTTACGGTACCGTGACTTAATGCTCTTACAAGTTAGTGATTATAACGTACTCTGCATGGTAAATAAGCCAAGGTAACACACTATGTTCGGCTGATTTATCATTCACATTCGCACTGGTAGTTATGCATATATTTGGGATTAATATTCTTACTATAATTACTATTGAGAAAACATATAACTGTATATAAATCGCTCAAAGCCATTACTTTACAGTATGAAATTACTGCATATTATTCCTTTATTAGTGAATAGTATTGCAATGAACGATGATTATCGTTAATCTTCGCACACGATTTTGATATGGATGTATAAAAAATAACAGCGCCAAAGGATATGGCAACAAAACGACTTGTTATTTAGAGACATAAAATGCAAAACAATTCAGAGACCACAGAGACACCACAGAATAAAAGCACATTTTGGGTATTTCTCATCCCGTCACTACTTGGCCTATTCCTCTTTATGGCACCTGTTAGCTACAACGGAGATTTAACCATCCCAGTAGCTGTTCTGGCAAAATCCCTTATCAGTGTTATGGACGCGTACTTGGTTACCGTAGTTACGATAATCATCAGCTTCATGGCAATCAGTTCTTTACTATACAGAGCCGTTCAGCCTTCATTTATCGCTAAGAACGCTTTTTTGCATCGCTTATTTACTCCGTCACCACTCTGGTTAGCGGTAAGAGTTATCGGTGGATTAGCCGTTGCGATGACCTATTTCAAGGTTGGTCCAGAAGCAGTATGGGAAGCGAATACCGGTGGATTAGTACTCGAAGGCTTGCTGCCAACACTGTTTGCCGTATTTATATTTGCAGGAATGTTGCTGCCATTATTACTTAATTTTGGCCTATTAGAACTGTTTGGCACCATTTTAAGTAAAGTCATGCGCCCAGTATTTAATTTACCCGGTCGCTCGGCTATCGACTGTATGGCGTCTTGGTTAGGTGATGGCAGCGTAGGTATCTTGCTGACCACTAAGCAATACGAGAACAAGTTTTATACCCAGAGAGAAGCGGCTGTCGTTGGAACCACATTCTCTGCGGTTTCCATTACCTTTAGCCTTGTAGTACTGGCACAAGTTAAGTTAGAGCAATACTTTATTCCATTTTATGGTTCTATCTGTTTGGCTGGTATTGTCGCGGCGATTATAATTCCGCGAATTCCACCGTTAAGCCTTAAAAAAGATCTTTATGTCGACAACAGTGCACCGGATAAAGATGTTGACGTGATTCCTGAAGGACATGGCGTATTTTCATGGGGCATTAAGCTGGCTTTGAAAAAAGCGTCGACAGTAACAAGCATTAAGCGTGTTATTAATGATGGCATTGAAAATGCCGTTGATATGGTGTTTGGCGTTTTGCCTGTTGTTATGGGCTTAGGAACCATTGCTTTAATCGTCGCTGAATACACCACTGTGTTTGCAATACTTGGTAAGCCATTCGTTCCGTTTCTGGAACTGCTTGCTATTCCTGATGCTGTTGCCGCCTCAGAGACCATGGTCGTTGGCTTTGCAGACATGTTCTTACCTGCGATTATTATCTCTTCAGTAGACAGTGAGCTAACTCGTTTTGTTGTTGCAGCGATGTCAGTTACTCAGTTAATTTACATGTCTGAAGTAGGTGCATTGCTATTGGGTAGCCGCATTCCAGTCAATATAGTTGAGCTGTTTGTTATCTTCATTTTGCGTACCTTGATCACCCTGCCTGTGATCGCGGGTATCGCCCATATGATATTCTGATACAAATCTCACACATAATTGCACAAGAAAAAAGGAGCTTTATGCTCCTTTTTTTTCTCTTATTACCTTCATTGATAGTGTCGTGTTCGTCTTCTTAATTGCGTCAGATGGCCGGTAAGACTAATCACCACAATGGCGTCGATTCACCTCCACCACTAGAGCCACTGTCCCGGTCACTGACTAGGATAATCATTTCCGCTATCAATGATTACGGGGTGATATTCTGCATCAACCCGTTCAATAAACCGCGACAAGGGTATAATCTTCATGCAAGGTTATCAGCCCCCTTAAATAAGGGAAACTTGACGCGATTTAATGAAAGTGTTGTTGGCGTAAGTTGAGAAATTGATACTGTAGTAGAATGCCATCTCTTCAAGTCTGCCTATTGATCATAGATAAATAGTTTCGTACTACACTAGCTTTTTGAAATGGTTTAAAGGCGTCTTTGCCTAACGTAGGTGATTACTGGCAAGAACAGTAATAGCCACAATGGTATTGATCCACCGCTAGAGCCTGAAGAACTGGATGGTGCAGAAACCGAAGGTTGAGAGACAAAGTCGTTTGCAGTGTTATTCGCTCGATAAACATTTCTGGCGCCATCTGAAGGCGTCGCTTCTCTAGCCGTATTTTCTGTTGCTGATCCTGTATTTGCAATGATATCCGCTATCCATGGCTGATAATCTACGACTTCAGTAAAAACAGAAGTTGCTCCAGGAAAAGTGGTACTCCCACAAGTATATGGCGTACCCGGTCCATAACTAGTAATACCAACTTGATAGGTAACATCAGGGTTAGGCACAGTATCGGTCCAATATAAAGGACCGCCCGAATCACCTTGGCATGTGGCATTTTCAAGATTGTTCATAATAGCCGCCCCCGCCATACAGAGCTGAGTTGCAGGTGCCACCCCAGAATAGCCGCACAGAGCATTAGCCACCAAATTAAGGGTCGTTTGCTGTAACTGGGTAGTAGAATCCACACCCGTTTGAGTATTCCCATGTCCAACGGCTATATAATTTTGGCTTGCCAGCCCTCTATACTCATTTTGATTACCAACAATATTGACACTTGGAATCGTCCCTGGAAGCGCAGTTTCTAAACGTAATATCGCAATATCGTTTTCAATTGTACTGTCGTTGTAGCTAGGATGAACAAATATATCGGACACCCAATACTTAGTTGTAGCAAGAAACTCTGGAATTTCATCAAAGTCAGCCTGATTACTTAATTGAGGAAGGACTATCGTAAACTCTTGTAGGAAAGCAGAAATATCCTTATTCGATACACAGTGAGCAGCGGTTAGTATGTGGGTACTATTAAGTACGGTCGCTCCGCATCGAGCACCAGATAAATAAGAACCATCGTGAAAGTCAGCATAGGTGTAAATACTAGCAAAGGTTGGATGAGCGATTGACGTTGTTGGTGTGCCGTTCACTATATAAGGCGTAATGGTAGCCGCCTTTATAGCTAGGCTACTGAGTAGGAAAACTGTACTAAAAAACCAAGCTTTTCTCATATTACCACTTAAAAAACATCAAACTTCATGTGTACTTTATCATTAGCCATAATGGATAAGGCCCATATGTGACCGATAATATAATGATAGGTGATCTAAATACAAACTCAATTAGTAATCGAATCATCAATAAATATTGCAACAAAAAAGAGAAAGCACCTGCGTTAAGCTGATACTTTCTCTTCTGTATCTATCTTATTGATAATGTTACATGAAATTAAAAGACTTTAAAAGAGAATAATTCTCATTACTAGTTAGCCGCGATAATAACGTTGCGGTACAAACGGCATTTTCTCAATAGTCATTGCCAGCTTTTTACCGCGAACTTCAGCAAAGACTTCCGTTCCAACAACCGCTAACTCAGTAGCAACATAGCCCATAGAAACCGGTTTACCTGCTGTAGGACCCGCGGTACCACTGGTGACAACACCGACTTTATTACCATCCTGATCAAACAATTCACAGCCTTCACGTACTGGTGCTTTAGTTTGTCCTACTAAACCTACACGCTTTCTGGCTACGTCTTTTGTTATAATTTGATTAAGGATAATGTCAGCCCCCGGGAAACCACCTGCGCGCTCGCCATCTGTACGGCGGTTCTTGCTGATACCCCATAATAGGCTAGCTTCTACTGGTGTCGTGGTCGTATCTAAATCGTGTCCGTATAAACACAAACCACACTCCAGACGCAATGAATCACGCGCACCAAGTCCAATCCATTCCACCAAGCTATGATCGGTTAGTTTGCGAGCAAAAGACGCAGCTTTATCTGCTGGTACAGAGATCTCAAAGCCATCTTCACCGGTATAACCTGAACGGCTTACATAGCACTCAATACCATCCAGCTCGATAATCTGCGCATCCATAAACAACATGTCCGCCACTTTTGGCTCTATAGATGCCAGCACTTCTGCAGCTTTCGGCCCTTGCAATGCAAGTAACGCACGGTCGTTTATAAGCTCTAGTTCTACTCCATCGAGTAAATTCGCTTGTAGGTGGGCAATGTCTTGCTCTTTACATGCCGCATTAACGACCACAAAAATATGATCACCAAAATTAGTCACCATGAGATCGTCTAAAATTCCGCCCTGCTCATTAGTAAAGAACGCATAGCGCTGTTTACCTGCAGGCAAATCAATAATATCGACAGGTACCAGAGCCTCTAATGTTTTAGCCGCATTAGCACCTTTTAAACGAAGTTGTCCCATATGAGAAACGTCAAATAGACCCGCCGCATCTCGGGTATGTAAATGCTCTTTTTTCACACCCAATGCATATTGAACTGGCATATCAAAACCAGCAAAAGGGACCATTTTTGCGCCGGCCTCAACGTGAAGTGCATGTAAAGGTGTTTGTTGTAGATCAGTCATCGCTTTCTCCTTTAGGTTTGCGGGAGTCCTGTTTCCAATAATAAACATTTTCCATTCAGGGAAACATTAATAACAGATTGTTTACATTTGGTCATCTTTTAAATCGGTTTATGATAAGAAATGAGAAAGGGGTAAAGTTTCTACCGGGAAACAAAACAAAAAAGGTTACCTCGCGGTAACCCATAAAATCAGTGCATCTTCTTCGCTTATAGAAGTCAGCATATGCCCCATATTAGCGTCGTAATAAACGCTATCCCCTTCTTTCAGGTTTATAGGCTCATAGAACTCGGTATAGAGCGTCACTTCACCTTGCAGAATAAGCAGAAACTCCTCACCATCGTGCTTAACCCAATCGCTATAGTCTTCAAACTTTCGGGCGCGAATACGACTTTTAAACGGCATCATCTTTTTATTTGAAAGCTGTGTTGCCAGCAGTTCATGTTCGTAAGTTTGTGTCGGGTGAGGTTTGCCCTCATCTTTCTTAGTAATATCCCTGCGCCCTGATGCCGCTTGGGATTTAGGCGGTTCAAACAGCTGAGGCATATCAATCTGCAACCCCATTGCCAGCTTTTGCATCGCCTGAAAAGTTGGCGATATCTGCTCATTTTCAATCTTAGATAATGTAGAACGAGCCAATCCGGTTCGCTGGCTGGCCTCTTCTAATGTGATCCCCATCTTAGTTCTTACATTTTTTATTTTTTGACCAAGCTTGAGTGGTTCAATTACTCCATCAGCACTCTCTCTTTCAAGCTTAATAGACGGGTACTCATCAAATATATCTTCGGCCATATCAGGTTTTACCTCTCTTTTATACGGTGAAACAATTTATCTGCTCTGTGTCAGAAAATCACTGCAAAAATGCAACAAACATACACCTGTTACCACTAACCATACGAGATTATGTTTCCTATTGGAAATTTTTTGATTGATTAATTAAAAAACTATGGTTATGTTACGAACTAGTTATAAAAACAGAGAGTAGTTTAGTGGTTTTGCATCTATAAACGAGAGCCAGCTCTCACTACTAAAGCAAAACTCTACTCAATACTATCAGCGTGAAACAGACCATTTAATTGGTTAAAGGAAGGAGTCACTCCCGTGCATAAATCATTTCAAAATCACAGTTTAGAGAGTTTTTTCTCAACCAACCTATCTGCTACTGATGACGCAGTGTTTGCCGCTATTCAGCAAGAAAACAGCCGTCAAAATGAACAAATAGAACTGATTGCCTCAGAAAACATCGTCTCTAAAGCGGTAATGCAGGCACAGGGAACCTGTTTGACCAACAAGTATGCCGAAGGTTATCCGGGTCGTCGTTACTACGGTGGCTGCGAACATGTTGATACCGTCGAAGCACTTGCTATCGAACGAGCTAAGTCTTTATTCAAATGCGAATATGCAAACGTTCAACCTCACTCAGGCGCCCAAGCAAATGGCGCGGTTAAGTTAGCACTATTGCAACCGGGCGATACTATTTTAGGTATGTCACTGGATGCGGGTGGTCACCTTACTCACGGAGCACGTCCTGCCCTTTCCGGCAAATGGTTTAATGCCGTTCAATATGGTGTAGATAGAGACACATTAGAAATTGATTATGATGCCGTACTAGAACTAGCAAAAGAGCATCAGCCAAAAATGATCATTGCTGGCGGATCTGCAATTCCACGAACCATTGATTTTGCTAAATTTAGAGCCATTGCTGATGAAGTTGGCGCACTATTAATGGTCGACATGGCCCACATCGCAGGCCTTATTGCAACAGGCGCTCATCCAAGCCCGCTTCCTCATGCACATGTTGTAACAACAACCACGCACAAAACATTACGCGGTCCTCGTGGTGGCATGATATTAACCAACCACGAAGAGATTAATAAAAAGATCAACTCTGCGGTATTCCCAGGTCTACAAGGTGGTCCGCTAATGCACGTTATCGCGGCTAAAGCCGTGGCATTTGGCGAAGCGTTAGGCCCAGAATTTAGCACCTACATCGACGCTGTTGTTGAGAACGCAAAAGTACTCGCAGAAGTGCTACAAAATCGTGGCTGTGACATTGTTACCGGCGGAACCGATACTCACCTAATGTTGGTGGATCTTCGACCTAAAGGGTTGAAAGGAAACAGTACAGAAGAAGCATTAGAACGTGCAGGGATCACATGTAACAAAAATGGCATTCCATTTGACACAGAGAAGCCTATGATAACATCTGGCATTCGCTTAGGTACGCCAGCCGGAACCAGCCGAGGATTCGGTAGTGAAGAATTTAAACTCATTGGAGAGTGGATAGGTGATGTACTTGATGGCTTAGTAGAAAGCCCTGAAGGTAACCCTGAGGTTGAGCAAAAAGTTCGTAAACAAGTAAAAGAACTGTGCAACCGTTTTCCGCTTTACCAGTAATTTGATTGAATATTATCTTTGGAGACAATAAGAATGGATATGACCCTAAAGTTTGCAGAAAGCCATGAGTGGATTAAAGACAATGGCGACGGAACTGTAACTCTTGGAATTTCAGAGCACGCTCAGCAAATGCTTGGCGACGTAGTATTTGTTGACCTGCCAGAAGCAGAAACAGAAGTAGAAGCAGGCGAAAGCTTTTCGCTCGTTGAATCTGTAAAAGCGGCTTCTGATATCTATACACCGATTACTGGTGAAATCGTTGAAGTCAATGAAGAGCTAGAAGATAGCCCTGAGCTTATCAACGAAGAGTCCTATGAAGGTGGCTGGATTGTAAAAATCAAAATGAGCGATCCTTCAGAACTTGACGCACTAACAAATGCAGAAGACTACCTAAACAGCATCGAAGAAGATTAATTTAGGTTGATGGTAAAAAGGCTGCTCACCATGAGCAGCTTCTTTATACCTAACAGGTATATAAGGTAAACGAAAAAATGACAGAATTACTTCACCACCTAAGCACACAACATGAATTTGTTGGCAGACATAACGGCCCTAATAAGGCAGACCAAGCAAAAATGCTATCCACGGTTAACGTCGATACGCTTGAGCAACTGATAGAACAGACCGTACCAGAAGCAATCCGCCTAGAGCAGCCGCTTACATTAGAAGCAGCATTAAGCGAAGCCGATATGCTTAAAAAAATTAAATCTTTTGCCGATTTAAACCAACTAAAGCGTACGTTCATTGGTCAGGGTTACTACAACACATTTGTTCCTAACGTTATTCTACGTAACGTTATGGAAAATCCGGGCTGGTATACCGCGTATACGCCGTATCAACCTGAGATCTCGCAAGGTCGATTAGAAGCGCTTCTTAACTTCCAGCAAATGGTTATGGATTTAACCAGCATGGAAATTGCCAACGCTTCGCTGCTTGACGAAGCAACCGCTGCCGGTGAAGCAATGACCCTGTGTAAGCGTGCTGGCAAAAGTAAAAGCAAAGTATTTTTTGTTGCAGATGACGTCCATCCACAAACATTAGAAGTAGTAAAAACAAGAGCGGCATTTATCGGATTTGAAGTAATGGTTGGCAGTGTTGCGACATTACCAGAACAAGATGTATTTGGTGCCTTACTACAATACCCATCGACTACAGGTGAAGTAACAGACTTAACCGACGTCATCGCCGCCGCTCAAGCCAATAAAACATTGGTTACTGTTGCCACTGATCTATTAGCCTCTGCCCTACTTAAACCAGCGGGTGAAATGGGCGCAGATGTCGTTATTGGTAGCGCACAACGATTTGGTGTTCCAATGGGATACGGTGGTCCTCACGCTGCATTTATGGCAACGCGTGACAAACACAAACGTACTATGCCGGGACGTGTCATTGGTGTTTCCATCGATAAAAAAGGCAACCAAGCGTTGCGTATGGCAATGCAAACACGTGAACAGCATATTCGTCGTGAAAAAGCGACATCCAATATCTGTACTGCGCAAGCTTTGCTAGCCAATATGGCATCATTCTACGCGGTTTATCACGGCGCAGAAGGGCTACGCACCATTGCTCGTCGTACACACCATATGACGGCGATTCTTGCTGCTGGACTGACAAAAGCAGGGTTCGAACTGGCTCATAACAGCTACTTCGACACCATCACCATTGAAACTGGTGCAAATACAGACGCTCTGTATAACAAAGCACTACAATCAGACATCAACTTACGCAAGTTTGACGACAAGATCGGTATCAGCTTTGATGAAACCACCAAAACTGACGATATTGCTGCACTATTTGCCGTATTTGGTGTAGATGCAGATATCGACAGCTTGTCTAAAGATATTGCTGGCAATGAGTTTGCCGCTATTCCTGAGTCGTGTCGTCGTCAATCTAGCTACTTAACGCACCCAGTGTTTAATACGCACCATAGTGAAACACAGATGATGCGTTACCTGAAACAGCTAGAAAATAAAGATTTCTCCCTAACACACGGAATGATTCCGCTTGGCAGCTGTACCATGAAGCTAAATGCCGTAGCAGAGATGATCCCTGTGACATGGCCAGAATTTGGCAGCATGCACCCATTCGCACCCATCGAGCAAGCGGGTGGCTATAGCGCATTAGCCTCTTCACTTAAAACCATGCTTTGCGAGATAACGGGCTACGACGAAGTATCACTTCAGCCAAACTCTGGTGCATCTGGTGAGTACACTGGTCTAATCGCTATTCAACGCTACCATCAAAGTCGTGGCGATGATCACCGTAACGTCTGTTTAATCCCAAGCTCAGCGCACGGCACCAACCCAGCAACGGCCTCTATGGTGTCGATGAAAGTGGTTGTAGTGAAATGTGACGATGCAGGTAACATCGATATCGATGACCTAGGCGCGAAAATTGAAAAACATCGCGACAACCTATCCAGCATCATGATCACCTACCCTTCTACACACGGGGTATACGAAGAGCAGGTACAAAAAGTGTGTGATATGGTTCATGAAGCAGGCGGTCAGGTTTATCTTGATGGTGCCAACATGAACGCTCAAGTAGGCTTAACCACGCCGGGCTTTATTGGCTCTGATGTATCGCACCTTAACCTTCACAAAACGTTCTGTATTCCACACGGTGGCGGCGGTCCGGGCATGGGACCGATAGGTGTTAAATCTCACCTAGCACCTTTCTTACCGGGGCACATTGAGAATGGTCTAGAAGGCAGTGACTTTGCTGTATCTGCAGCGGATCTTGGTAGTGCATCTATCTTGCCTATTTCTTGGGCATACATTGCTATGATGGGAGAGCCGGGGCTAAAAGAAGCAACTAAAGTCGCGATTCTTAATGCAAACTACGTGATGGAGCGCCTACTTCCACACTATCCTGTACTTTACCGTGGCACCAACGGCCGCGTAGCACACGAATGTATTATCGATATTCGTCCTATTAAAGAAGAGACAGGCATTAGTGAAGAAGACATTGCTAAGCGATTAATGGACTACGGTTTCCACGCACCAACAATGTCGTTCCCTGTAGCGGGTACATTAATGGTCGAGCCAACTGAGTCGGAAGATTTAGAAGAGCTAGACCGCTTCTGCGAAGCTATGATTGCTATCCGTAATGAGAGCAAGAAAGTACTCGCTGGCGAATGGCCGCTAGAAGATAACCCACTGGTTAATGCACCGCATACTCAAGTGGATCTCTCTGCGGATGAGTGGCAACACCCATACTCTCGCGAACTGGCATGTTTCCCATCGAAGCAAGCAAAAGCATCAAAATACTGGCCAACCGTAAACCGTGTCGATAATGTATACGGTGACCGAAACTTAATCTGTTCGTGCCCGAGTATTGATAACTACGAAGAGTAGTTTTTGGTGTTGATCACGACTAACTAAGTTAGCATCTGATTTGATAGTTTAAAGGCGAACCGTTTGGTTCGCCTTTTTGTTTGATATGTAAATGCAGATTGGATTTACGCACCGTAACATCAACCGCACATAGGGTCTAAGAAGTAGTGAACCTCTACCATTTATCTCAATTGTGTGGCGCTGGCTTAGCCATTCAGCCAACCTACCTGGTCAATCAATACATTGAGAGTGGGCAGCTTCAGCAGGTGTTACCAGACTGGACACCAGACGACCTGACCATTTACGTTCTCTATTCTTCCAGAAAGTATATGTCGCCTACTGTTCGTGCACTGATCGACTATTTGTCAGAGTATTTTTCTGAATCGCGTTGGTAGTAACACTTTGGAGAGCCTATAACAGTATGTGGCTTAAAAAATCTCCAGTATTTATGGTTCATTACACACTATCTATTTGTATAAAAAGTCCAAAGATCGTATTTCGATGATGAACTCAAGGTGCTTATTCAGCGAGAATTTATTAGCGGCTGTTCAAGGCACTGATTTGAAGGCATAGTCATTCTACGGCAAGAATCAGTAACACAGAGCAGAAGCCAATAAAAGTCGCCGTTTGGCAGCGCATCAACACGCCCATTTCTTCAACTATCTTTCTTGAACTGAACTTGTTGATGTTGCTCTGAATCCTGCACCTTGAGTATATACAAACGTTACTGAAGTAACTTAACAAAGCTAGAGATTAAGCCTTCAGCAACGTTTATTAAGAGAGCCGCCAGATTATAGAGTGTTATTAGAAAAACTTCTTAATCGCTTTTTCCGCACAAGCAACATCTAAATGCCCACCAGGAGCACCACCGACACCTATTGCTCCTATCATGGCATTGTTAAGTTGCACAGAAATACCACCAGCTAAGAACAGTAAGTTGTCGTCCATGTTCTGCAATGGTTGCATGATAGGCTTATCAGCAATTAACTTCATTAAATTACCCGATGGCTGCTTCATACTAACAACAGTGAACGCCTTTTGACGGGAGCTATCTAGTGTGTGAACACCTGCGCCGTCAGAGCGAAGCTGAGCCATTACATTACCTGATAAGTCCACAACAGTCGCAGATACTTTATAGCCATCTGCCTTACATTGACTCACCGCTTCATGAGCCAGTTTAAAAGCTGCTTCTGACGAAATCTGAGTGATGGAAACAGTTTGGTTCTCAGAGGCGCCAGCAGTATGAGATAAGCTCAAAAAACCAAGAGTTGCCGCTAATAAAGTCAGTTTTGTCGTTTTCATGTTTACTCCGTTTAAGTGTTGTTTTAATTGGCGGGTCCATACTAACGAACACATGATTACGAGATGCTTTCCGAAACATTACAAAATTGCAATGTTGGTTACACTGAAGAAAGGATATTGGTAGAGTATATTCAAACCAAGATTAAGACAGAAATGGACATTGATGAAAATACTATTGATCGAAGATGACATACATATCGCGCGATTTTTATTGAATGGTTTTCAGCAGGAAGGAATAAGTGTGACACACTCAACAGACGGTGTTGATGGTTTGCACGAAGCAATAACTCAAGATTTCGACGTCATTATTCTCGATATAATGTTACCAAAGAAAGATGGCTTTGAAGTATTAGCAGAGTTGCGGGGCCAAGGGTTCTCTACTCCTGTGATAATACTAAGCGCTAAGCATTCAGTGGAAGAGCGAGTAACGGGATTGCAATCTGGCGCTGATGATTACCTCGTAAAGCCTTTTGCATTCACTGAGTTACTTGCCCGATGCCAATCATTAATGCGTCGAGGGAAATTACCTACACCACAGGCACTTGAGCTTAATTATGGTCCGCTTAGTCTTGACCTTCTCAAGCACACGTTGCAAAGAAAACAACAAACTATCGCCATCAATCAACGTGAATTTATGTTGATGAAACTGTTACTCGAAAATCCAGAAATTGTGATTTCCAAAACAACCATTCTTGAGCATGTTTGGGGACACCAATTTGACCCGCAAACCAATGTTGTGGATGTACTTGTTTGCCGACTTCGCAGCAAAGTCGACAAAGGTTTCTCAACACCATTAATCCACACTCTACGGGGGGTTGGATATGTCCTCAAGTCATAATATCCAGCAAGCCCTAGCGAAAACGCAAAGAAATTTATTAGTACGCTTTATGACAACCTTACTTTTCTGCTTGTTGTTAGTAGAGCTGATTATAGGAGTGATATTCTTTTATGATCTCTACCAAACAGAAAAAAAAATCTTATCATCCATGTCGACGGAGTATCAGCGTATATTAACCTACGACTCTGCTGAACAATTGATTCATGTTTTAGAAACAAACCCTCGCAGGCTAGTCGAAAACAACATTGCTGCCTATATGATTCAGGGTGGCACTTCACCAGAGACTATTTTTGTCGCTGGAGATGAAAACGTGGTGACCGATCTTCCGTTTACTCACTTCAAAATCGATGAGAACTTGCCTTGGATACAAACGTTCATATTCAATCCATTTATGTCATTGAGCATGCAAGGAGAAGAGTACGAGTTTTGGCTTGTTTTGGACAATCGTTCCAGATATTTTATTGCTTATAACCAATGGTTAATGACACTGTATGCCCTTTTAGCATTGGTCATGATCACGGCAATATTTACACGTAATATCATCCAGAGTGCCTTGTCGCCACTAATTACCTTTGGAGATCTGCTAGATAAGATGAAAAAAGGACAATTAGAATTAAACGATACTGAGTCTGAAATGCCACAAGGACTCAATATCATCAGCTCTAGTGTCTTTTCCGCGGTTGTAAAGCTTCAGCATATCACCACAATACTAAACACAACTGTTGATGCTATTGCTCATGATATTCGCACACCTTTGTCCCGTATTACGCTGGCTTCACAAGATGCGCTGCTCAATAACGCAGACCAACAAACCATGAAACACGCCTTGGCTGATTGTGCTGAGCATGCCATGCAGGCAAACAATATGCTTACGACATTAATGAAGCTTAATGATGAACTTACCGGAAAGCGCTCACCAAAGAAAACCGCAACACATGTATCAGAGGTTGTTGCCAATGTGGCGAGTTGGTATGAAGATGTAGCAGAAGACAAACAGATTCAGCTTGATGTAAATGTAACCGATGGCCTTATTCTTCAGTCTGACCCTGACAAACTAAGCCAAGTTTTAGTTAATCTCGTTGATAATGCGATTAAATACACGGAACCAGGAGGGCGAGTCACAATTGAGGTGAAGCAAAGTGCTGAAGGTAAGGTAGATATAGCCATCCGAGATACAGGTATTGGCATTGAGCAAAGATATCAAGATCTGATTTTCGAACGACTTTACCGAGTCGACAGTAGCCGTAGCAACATTGAAGGGTATGGCCTTGGCTTATCCTTAGCACTCGCAATAGTCGAAAACCTTGAAGGAACGTTAACCGTAGAGTCTGAATTAGGGATAGGTAGCACATTTACTATTTCGTTGTAACAGCGAGAAGTGAAAATGTGGTTACGCAGAAATCAGAATGCCCACACCCTACTCATTTAAAATTCTGTCGATATAACGAAGGCGAAGTACCTTTGTATTTTTTAAACAGACGATTAAAGTTAGAACGATTGGTATAGCCGACCTTTTCTGCAATTAAACTTATGGGTTGCGACGTCGTTGTGAGTAATTGAGACGCATGGTTCAATCTTAACTTGGTCAAGTAAACGATATAACTTTCGTTAAAATGTTGAATAAACCAACGATGAACGGTGTTTTCACTCACATGCATGTAATCCGCGAGCTTCATTAACGTAATATCAGATGAGTAATGGCTGTCGATGTACTCACAGACTTGAGCAATTTTGCTGAAATCGCCTCTGGTTTTTTCCCGTTCGCCCGGTGAAGCATAGGAGAGTGTTATTTGTGATTGATCTGCACATAGTTCCCCCAGAATTTGAATTAATACTGCCAGCTGCCCAATAGGAGAAAGGTCATTAAAATCATTTAGATGTTGGCAAACCTTCTCTGCTGTTTGCGTAGAGAATCTTAAACCTTTGTTGGCATTTTGTATTACAGGTGCTAACTGCCGAAGCTCGGCGCAGCTGTACATGAGTTGGGCAATCCACTCCTCTCGAAACCAAATTATGTGAGTTTCACATGGATTCTGTTCGTCGGAATTTAACGATTCAAAACTATGTGCAACACCGGGACCAATCAAAAGCAGTTGGTTGTGTTCTATCTTCCCTTCAAAATATGCAACTCTTGATTTCCCCTGAAAATTTCTATGCAAAACCAGTTCAAACTCTTGATGAACATGCCAATTTTCTGGTTTGACAACTTCTTCTAACATCTTATAGCGCCATGACCAGCCAAGCCTTTGCGGTACTTTCTGTATCGTTGCTTTCATTCAATGCCATTGAGAATAATTCGTCACATCAGCGCATGATGCCACACAATGAGCATTAATCAATAAAAGTATCATTGGTCGATAGAATAGTACCACTAACGAAAAATAGAACTGATAAGGTTAACCAATCGGCACACAGAATAGGAGAAACAAACAATGTCCGAATATCTTAATTGCTTAATGCCAAAGCTCACCTCGCTTGCGGTAGCAAACCAAAAGGCATTATCTCAGGCAACAGAGTTGTTCGCTCAAGCCATCGTTAAAGACAACATGATACAAGTCTTAGGAACAGGTCATTCGCACATGATTGGTTTAGAAGGGTTTATTCGTGCCGGCGGCCTTGGCAATATCAATGCTATTTTAGACTCAGTATTGCTCACCAATGATGGCGCACTAAGAGGTTCGGCAATGGAGAAATTGCCGGGGATGGCTGAAATAATTTGGAATGATCAGAACATTTCCCCCAATGACGTAGTTATGGTTATCTCCAATTCTGGACGAAATGCGCTTCCGATAGAATTTGCACAAATTGCAAAAACTAAAGGACATCCAGTTATCGCGATAACGTCCGTAGAACAGTCATCTAAATACCCAAGCCGTCATAGCTCTGGTCTGAAATTAATGGATATTGCAGATATTGTCATCGACAATCAGGTTCCCCCTGGTGATGGGTTATGTCAGGTTAACGGTAAAGTAACAGGGGCATTTTCTAGCATAGCAGGCATGATGATCATGAACATGTTGGTTGTAGAATCTCAAAAGGAAGCATTAAAACAAGGCGCCACTCCGCTTATTTTCTCTAGCCAGAATGTAGATGGCTTCGACAATGATTACGTGTACCAACACTTTGGTTCTCGATTGAAATCCATGTAAATGGTTAGTATGTGAGTTGAGCGCAAAATGTAAGATGCCTGTCTTGATTGTTTCCTTGAATAGCGAGAGAAATCTACTATTCACAATGAGCATAAGTATGGTGATTTCAGTGGCAGAATCTGCCACTGAATAATTAGGTTAACGCAAAATAGGGCATGAGCGAGATAGGCTGTTTGAGTCTGTGCTTGTATCAGTTCTGATCACATATCGTAACCCTTTAAATGGTCTTTCTTGAGTTGAATTCTGCCATTCTTTTTAACATTAAACTGTTCGCCTAGCTCAATATGAAGTTGCTTATCCTTATAGAGAATGGGCTTTTTCGTTGATAGCCTATAATTGAACCAAGTTTCATATAGCTCCAATACTGGCATATTAATCATGCTATAAACCAACTGATACTTCTGTACCCAATGGTTATTAACAAAGATGAAAAACTTATTGGCAAATAACTCATCTATCATGGATATATTAACAATGTTTTCTTTAACCAAGTAATTAACCATTTGGAAAAACATAATGTAGTCACCCATGGTTCTACCATCTTCTTCGGTGACTTCAATCGAGTTCTTATCTCTGTTGGACTTAAATTTTTCGTAGATGTAGACTATTTTTTCATTGTCGTGAAAGGTATTGTTTAGGTTGATAACAAACTCAGCTTTAGATACATCATGGTCTTTCTTCAATTGATACCAGATTGCAATAACACCAACTATAGCGGTGACAATAGTTACACTATCAGTAATCGAGTCAATTAAATAATTCTTGGTTAAACCTACTACAGCAAATATTAAAACAATAAGTATGATGATTAAACTTGTATTTCTCTTCCCTTTCATAACCCCTCAATATTTATATTAATCAATGAATTCAATATATTTTTACTATAGATTAAATGAAACGGTAATATTTTGCGAGGAGTGTGGTGGCCTTCTTTGATAGAGGTGAGTGATATTCAATATGCACTCCCACGCGTAGCATGGGAGTGAGAGAAAAAGTTTTAATGGTGTAACGCTACTACTATTGGTACTTGGCGGATGTAATAAACTCGCCAAATGTCTCACACCACACAATGACTGTATTATAGCGAGATAGGTCAATATCTTGAGGAACGTTAACCGCGAAATTTTCAAAGGTTTTTACATTGCCTACAAAAGCCATGTTCGCTTTCAACCGATTAAACTCCGCTTCAGTTTCAACAAACTCAGTAGATAGGTAAAGCTTGTAGTCAGGACCCGGTGCTAGGTTGCCACTTAGTGTGATGTAATCTGAACTTATGGAAACCTCACCTTCACCCCAGTGAAAGGTATCGCTATCTTTGAGGTCTTTTTTAAAAGTAGCAGAATACTGCGCTTGAGAAGATAACTGAGTAACTTCTGACTCCGTGGGTGATGTTGGCGCAATAAGAATTGGCAGCAAATAAATACCCAAGCCTACCCCGAATACCCCCACAGATAAATGAGTCAATATAAGCAATATAATGTGTTTCAACTTCATAGATCCACCATCCTAAAAAATGCCTAGCGTCACGCATCCCGCCTAAATCGCATAAGCTAAAGCTGGCTAACTTATCACGTAAACTCGCTTTGATGCAGAGATAATTATATACAGATAATCCCGAAAGGGGGATGCCATTCCTTCGATTAATCCGTTACCCCATACCAAACAGGCTCGGATTTTTACTGACCGCGAGGCCAAATATAACCACTAGCCAGCTTAGTGCAGCAATAAAAAAGAAAACTCTACTGGCTAAACTTGCCGATCGATTTGTTGACCAAAATCCGCACAAAATATAGAAGACAACAGCGAAAAGTTTATAAGTCAACCAAGGGGCGCTAGCCGTAAATGGAGTAAAACCCGTGATTGATATCAAAGCTATACCGCTACTGAGCAATAACGTGTCGTTAATATGTGGGATACGCTTAAGCAGCCGTGGTATCTCAGGTACCTGTTGCTGTCGATAATATTTCAGGAATCGATAGAGGTACAATAAGACGCTAGTGACTACGGTAAAAAGGTGAAACAGTTTAACTTCTAAGTACATTAGCGCTCCTCTACGGTACGAATAAATGGTTCGCTACCTTCACATGATAAATAGCCTTTCTATTAAACATAACAACTATCATGCCAGAACATAACTCACTGAAAATAAACAACATACAAGCATATGGTGTCATATTGATAACACATGCAGGGCAATCAATATGACATCATATTATCTTTTTGATAATGTCTATTTTCGCAGTTCAATACTACTTTAAATTTAAACGCTTCATTAATCGGTGCAAGTTCGGCGAGTTAACTTTCAACTGCTTTGCTGTGGCACTTAAGTTTTTATTGTTTTCTAAATAAGCACTCTGTACCAGTTGAGTCTGAAAATGATCCAACGCTTCTTTTAAACCAAAATCTCGATATTCAGTCATGTCCGTTGGTACTGATTTCTCCGCCACAGTGTTAATAGACTGAGGAGAAAACACATCAGCAGATAAGTTGAAATGATTCGGTTGCAAAGTGATTCGATCTGAATGGCTAATGGATTTTGCAATCACGGACGCTCTGTTAATGGCATGCTCCAGTTCGCGCACATTGCCCGGCCAAGTATAGCTTTGAATAACATTTAGCGTCGTTGCCGCCAAATTAATATTCGCAATGCCGAGTTTATGCGCACAGCGTTCCGCAAAAAAGCCGGCGAGTAATATAAGATCTTTTTCACGCTCTCTCAGTGGCGGCACAAATATCGGAAAGACACTCAAACGGTGATACAAATCGGCTCGGAAATTACCCTCTTTTACTTCCTCATGCATCACCCGATTGGTCGCCGCAATGATACGAACATTCACTTTAATGTTTCGGTCTTCCCCCACTCGTTGTATGTCACCATACTGAAGGGCTCGAAGCAGTTTAGCCTGTAACTGAAGTGACAACTCGCCAACTTCATCTAAAAATAGTGTGCCGTTATCTGCCAGTTCAAATTTGCCTTTACGGTTACTGATGGCTCCGGTAAAAGCGCCTTTAATATGCCCAAACAGTTCACTTTCGGCAACCGACTCCGGCAAAGCGGCACAGTTTAAATAAACAAGAGGATGTTTCGAGCGTCTGGATTGTGCATGCAGCGCATTCGCTACGAGTTCCTTACCCACTCCCGTCTCTCCCATGATCAGTACAGACAGGTCAGTATCAGCAACGGCATCAATATGAGCTTTAAGCTCTAACATCGAAGGAGACTGTCCAATGATTTCCCCTTGAGCGCTTAACTTTCTAGACCGTCTAGGGACATGTACCTCAACTCCAGCAGATTTCTCTAGCTGATCCATCAGCAACGCAGTATTCAGGCTACTCGCAGCCAGTGCGCTTACAATACGAAGGTCATCATTTTTAAAACTATCAAATTGCTTCGGGTCAAAGGCATCAATGGTGACCGCCCCAATCAAACGCTCTTCCAGCATAAGCGGTAAACCGATACAAGAGTGGACTTTAAGATCTTCATCATGGTTCGCAATAAGGCCGTCGTAAGGGTCAGGTAAGTCGCTGTCAGGAGGAAAACGAACCACATCCCCCGCTCTCGCTATCGCTTCAAGTCTCGGGTGTTGTTCAATATCAAAACGCCGCCCTAACACATCTTCACTTAGCCCATTGATTGCGAGAGGAACAAATTGTTGGTCACGAAAAAGCAACAATGCGGAGGCATCACATTTGAGTGTATGCCGAATCGTTGAAAGCAACCGGTCAAACCTGTCCTGATCAGAAATACCAGAGGTTATATCAAGCGCGACCTGTACCCACTCTTTGCCTACTTGAACCATAAACGTAAATCCTCTCTAAAAAAATTATCTCTATGACAATAGACATTAGCATATCGACAAGTATTTTTAATTATCTAAATGACAACAAAACAATTAAAACCTCAGTAACCCGTTGAATTTGAGCAAGATAATAATTGGCACTGTTTCTGCACCAAGATCAATACAACCACTTGCCACTGATTCAAGAGGAAAAAGTAATGAACAACCAATTAAGCACTCTTATTTCTGCACGAGTCACCCGTAATAAGGCATGGACTGACTCGCTGTTTACACTGACGGTACACTCCCCCAACACCAAATATAAAGCGGGGCAATTTACCAAGCTAGCCATGTTTAATAACAAAGGAGAGCTGATTCGAAGAGCGTACTCATTTGTTAACCATCCGGATAGCCACCTAAAATCAGGAGAGCTCGAGTTCTTAATTGTTGCCGATTCAAACGGAAGCTTGTCTCCCCTTTTACATTCGCTCACACCGGGGGATGAAGTGTTCATTGGCCGTCAAGGAGCAGGTTTTATGACGCTGGATGAAATCCCATTGGATGCTAGAGATTTATGGTTAATATCAACGGGAACCGCTATCGGGCCATTTCTTTCAATGTTGAATGATCGCAAAATAACCTACCGTTTTAACCACTTGGTATTAGGGTCTGTTGACCTTTCGCGACTATTTTTGCCGCAGTTTGTTGGTGCTTTATACAAGGCAGCACCTATGCAGTGTAGTCATCTACACAAATCAGGTGATAACGCAGTAGAAAGTGCCAACAAACGCTGCCCGAAGGGTTCATCTGAAAACACCTTGAGCTATGTTATGAGTCGCTTACATAGAATAACTATGCTGCTCTCCTCATGCCTTGCTCAAACCGCTTTCAGATTGAACAAAATCTGTTCTCGAAAGATCAACAGACCCTAGTACACGCTGTGAGGCATTTTGAAGATTTGGTGTATCAAAATGAGATAAACCAGCTGTTAAGTAAACATCCCGGAAAATTTAAGTATGTTCCTATTGTTTCCAGAGAGACAATAGATGGGATGTTATCCGGAAGAATTCCACAACTGCTCAATAACAGAGAGCTAGAAAAAGCCGCTTGTCTACAACTCAACAAAGACCAAAGCTTCATATATTTGTGTGGAAATCCAGACATGGTTAAATCTACCAGTACAACCTTGAACCAACTTGGGTTTCAAAAACACCGCCGGAGTAAAACCGGTCATTTTAGTTCTGAAAACTACTGGGAAAGGAAAGCATAAATGAAGTTTGTCATCGTTATCATAAAGTACTCTATTGCCCTAGGTGGTCTTGCGCTCGGCTCTATGTTTGTTTCTTATCTGCCTGCTTTAGTTTATCAATTAAGCATTGAGCTGGGACTATTCTAAACCGTTAGAATCCAGATTATTTGAAACTAAGCTATTCGAAACGAATCAACTCAAAACTAATCAACTCAAAGTCAATCAATTCAAAACCAACAAAATGCAGCCTTTGATTACTTTCGCTAGCCAAACAATATGTCTGTCGCTAGGGTTGATAATCAAAGACTGCATATTAAGTGTGTTTGTTTATCCAATCTGTTTGTTGATGGAATTCAATGTAATTAACTTGTCACGGCCTGTTTTGAAGATTTGTTCCCCATAAATGCCAGTAATAACTTTGCAAAGAACCCCGCTAAGAATAGACCACCAAGACCAAACAGAATATCTCCCGGCATACGCAGCCATACGAACATTTCAACCAACTCACTATGAATCACAGCTGGAGAACGCGCATACCAATAACCATGTTCAATCACGGCAAAGAACTGAATGATGCCAACAGGAAGTAGAGACATAAAAATCATCGCGGCAAGACCAATATTAAGCGTCCAAAATGACCATTTAAGCAATTTATCATCCCAGTGAACGGTATCTGAAGACAGGCCACGCAGACAGGTAAGCATTAGACCGATACCGAGCATTCCATAAACACCCATAAAGGCACCATGAGCGTGGGTTGCAGTGGTGTTAAGCCCTTGAATATAGTAAAGCGCGATAGGTGGATTGATGAGGAAACCTAAAATCCCTGCACCAACTAAGTTCCAAAAAGCGGTTGCGACAAAGAACATGATTGCCCACTTATAACGTGCCATCCATACTGCTGATTTGCGCATTCGGTAAGTCTCTACCGCTTCAAATCCAATAAGCGCAAGTGGTACCACTTCAAGTGCCGAGAACATTGAGCCCCATGCAATGACAGAAGTCGGTGTACCGGTGAAATATAGGTGATGCAAGGTGCCTAAAAGGCCACCCGTCAGGAACACGACCGTAGCAAACAGCACGGCACTGTTGGCAGATTGTGCGCGTACTAAACCAAGGCGAACAAACATTAATGCGATTACTGAGGTGGCAAACGTTTCAAAGAAACCTTCTACCCATAAATGAACCACCCACCAGCGCCAGTATTCTGCAATTGCTAGGTTGGTATGTTTACCTTGGAATAAACCCGCACCGTAAAAGAGTCCGATAGCCACACAAGATGCGTATAAAACCCATATTACAGGCTTCATTTCGCCATCTTTAGTCAATGCAGGACGAATAGCAGCGGTTACCAATGCAAGCCAAATCAGCAACCCAACCAGCAGAAGTATCTGCCAGACACGCCCTAGGTCAATATACTCTTGGCCCTGATGTCCTAACCAATAGCTGGTATCAATATCGAAGTACTGCTGAACAGCCATCCATTCTCCGGCCATTGAGCCTAGCACGACGATGACCAACGCAACCCAAAGCACATTGACACCAATACGTTGGAACTTTGGTTCATAATTAGAAAGTGCAGGCGCAATGTAGAGCCCTGTCCCCAACCAAGCGGTTGCAATCCAGAATACCGCAAGTTGAGTATGCCAAGTACGAGTGACAGAGTAAGGTAATATTTCAGCCAACGGTATTCCGTAGAAATCCTGCCCTTCAACAGCGTAGTGAGCAGTAATACCGCCGAGAACAACTTGAAGAAGAAATAACCCTACTGCGGTATAAAAGTATTTCGCCAGCGCTTTTTGAGAAGGGGTTGGTTTAATCCCAAATAACGGATCCGTTTTTGGGTATGCCGGAAGATCGTGCTGCTTTAAAGATGCGTGATACCACGCCAGCGCACCAACACCCGCAATAAGAAAAACAATACTCAGAATCGACCAGACAATATTGTTTGACGTTGGCGTGTTACCCACGACAGGATCAAACGGCCAATTGTTTGTATAGGTGTAGTTCTCTCCCGGACGTTCTGTTACCGCAGCCCAAGCCCCCCAGAAAAAGAAGGCAGAAAGCTTTTCTCGATTTTGTTCCGTCGAGATCGTGCCTTCTTTCATGGCGTAATCTTCCCGTGTCGGCTGGAATGTTGGATCATCTCCAAACAGGCCGACATAGTACTGTTGTAACTCAATAATTGATTTGGCACGTAGGTCCGAAACGGTTAAAACACCCGTTTCTGGATTAAACTGATTTGGTCGAATATCATCTCTTAACTTACTCTCTAAAGAGGCTCTTTCGAATGTATCTAGCTGCGAGAGTGGTTTTAAAAACTGAGATTGTGCAGCAAGATCCAACCATATTTCAGACTCGCGATGAACCCAGTCAGCAGTCCAATCTGGCGCGATATAAGAGCCATGTCCCCAGATAGAACCTAACTGATGACCTCCCATTGTTCGCCAAACCAGTTGTCCATCTTGAATGTCTTTTTCGGTAAAGATTACGTCGCCGCTTGTCGATTTTACAACCGTTGGAATAGGTGGGGCTTCCCTATAAATTTCGCTTCCCAGACTGAGCAAGATGGCAAACGATGTAATACATACGATGACCAATGCTATCAGAGAAAATTTTTGTTTCGTCATTTTCGGGTCCTTTAGTTAAATTAGACCCTCCCCTATTACAATCCTTATGCCAACTTTATACTTGTATAATATCAATGAGTTAAGCTGTACCTTTAAATATATTTATCCAAATGACAATATCAATTTATTATCATCTGGATATGGTATTATCTTAATGACAATCCAAGTAATACAATTTCCGACTGTCTATTTACCAGATTATTTGCCAATAAAGCCTAAGTGGCTCTCCAAATTGTCGTGCTTCACACGGTTACCTTTTTAGAAGCACAGCTGCCTTTTAGACGCTCCACAATCTTGCAAAAATCACCTTCAACGAGTTCATTACTTCTTCCACACCAGTAAGAAGTTGTTTGCTGGCATCGCTATTGTCGCATTCAGCTCCAGTCCCTTACCCCAGTTCGCAAGTTGTTCGATGTCACGAATGCCGCCAAACCCTTTCTGCTTTAATGATTCATCAAATACTCGATTACTGTCACTGGTGAAGTCTCCATCGACCTTCATCGGGCCATACTGACAAAAAACACCTCCTTGAGGAAGGTGCTTAGCCACCATTTCCATCATCAGTTGAGCTTCTTCTATCTGCATTATATGGGTGGTATTTGCGGTAAAAACCGCATCAGCCGAAGCGCAAGGCCATTCGTCCTGACCGATTTTAAAAGCCACTGGCTCCGAGATATTTTCACAGCCAGACTCTGAAATCCATGTTCGGATACTAGGGTGATTTTCCGGCATATCACTGGTATGCCAAATTACATGGGGCAGCTGCGCAGCAAAAAATACAGCATGCTGCCCAGTTCCAGAGCCAATTTCTAATAGCTGTTTACTTTTATTAAGGTAAATAGACAACTGCTCGAAAATGGGCTGCTGGTTTCTTTCACACGATGAACTGACGCGTTTTGACATTATTTTCTCCTATACGATGTCGCGAACTGACAAGCTTTACAAAGTGTTGATTGTTTTCTAAACAGCTCAGGCCTATTTCTTCACGATGAAGAGAGACTACTCGGTAAGCAACTGTTGAAACTATAGCTAACACAGCTATTTTCTGTGACTTACATCTCACATCTATTCTTTGTTAAAGAAACCTGTATAATTCGCCGCCTATCAATCCGTACTTTAACTTCTGTTGATTTGGCATCACTGACTAAGTGATTAACCAGTCTTAATACTTAGGAATACTTTCTTGATTTCAACCGCTAACATCACCATGCAATTTGGCGCCGAGCCTTTATTTGAAAACATTTCTGCTAAATTTGGTAACGGCAACCGTTATGGTCTAATCGGCGCTAATGGCTGTGGCAAATCAACTTTCATGAAAATTCTTAGCGGCGCACTCACTCCAAGTTCGGGCAACGTTTCTATTACACCGGGACAAAAGCTTGGTGTTTTGAGCCAAGACCAGTTCGCTTTTGAGCAATACAGTGTTATCGATGCCGTAATCATGGGTGACAGTAAGTTATGGGAAATCAAAAAAGAACGTGACCGTATTTATTCTTTACCAGAGATGAGTGAAGAAGACGGCATGCTGGTTGCCGAGCTTGAAAGTCAATTCGCAGAAATGGACGGCTATACCGCAGAAAGTCGTGCGGGAGATATCCTCATTCAAGCCGGTATCGAAGAAGAGTTACATTTCGGTTTAATGCAGCAAGTGGCACCGGGTTGGAAACTGCGTGTGCTACTTGCACAAGCACTTTTTGCCAACCCTGATATTTTGTTGCTAGACGAACCAACCAACAACTTGGATATCAATACCATTAACTGGCTGGCAGAAGAGTTAAATCAGCGTAAGTGCACCATGATCATCATTTCCCACGATCGCCACTTCTTAAACTCTGTATGTACACATATGGCCGATATCGATTACGGTGAACTTCGAATCTACCCGGGTAACTACGAGTATTTCGTTGAAGCATCAGGTCTTATTCGCGAGCAATTACTGGCCGGCAATGCTAAAAAAGCAGCGGAAATCAGTGAGCTGCAAGATTTCGTTAATCGATTCGGTGCCAATGCATCTAAAGCTAAGCAAGCAAGTTCCCGCGCTAAAAAGATGGATAAGATCAAGTTAGATGAAGTGAAGTCCTCCAGCCGAGTGAGCCCATCAATCAATTTTGGTGAAGGTAAGAAACTGCATCGTCAAGCACTGGAGCTGCAAGATCTCGGTCATGCATTTGAAGACGAACTGCTATTCGAACAGGGTAACTTACTTCTGGAAGCAGGAACGCGTTTAGCCGTCATTGGTGAAAACGGTGTCGGCAAAACCACTTTGCTACGCTGTTTAGTTCAAGAGTTAGAGCAAAAGCATGGCGTTGTAAAATGGTCAGAAAACGCATCTATTGGTTATTGCCCTCAGGATAGCAGCGCAGATTTTGACAACGATTTAACTATCTTTGATTGGATATCACAGTGGCGCACACCTAAGCACGATGACTTGATGGTACGCGGTATTTTGGGTCGTTTACTTTTCACTGCGGACGATGCGAATAAGCTAGCGAAGAACTGTTCTGGTGGTGAGAAAAACCGTTTACTGTTTGGTAAGTTGATGATGCAGGACATTAATGTTCTGGTTATGGATGAGCCAACAAACCATATGGATATGGAAGCGATTGAAGCTCTTAATGAAGCGCTGAAAAACTACCAAGGAACTCTTATTTTCGTAAGCCATGACCGTGAATTTGTTTCCTCTCTGGCGACCTCGATTATTGATGTGAAAGACAAAAAACTGGTTAGCTTCCAAGGCACTTATAATGAATACCTGTCTCACCAGAGAAAAACATTAAGCGCAGCATAAGCGTTTCTAACTAGTAACAGTCCACATATACAAAGCCGGTTGTCGCAATGCTCGCGACAACCGGCTTTGTTGTAACCTAACTCTAATCAGCTACGCTTTTGCCTGTTCATGGTGTTCAGTAAGTTGTTTATACAACATATCCTTTAACTCAAGACGCTGAACTTTAAGTTCATGCATCGCCTCATCATCGATTGGACTACCTGAAATCTCAAGCTGACGAATATCGTAATCGAGTTCATGGTACTGCTGAAGATCCGCTTTGAATGTAGGATCGTCGTGATTGAGCTGAACAATATCTAATTTCAGGTCAGGAAAATCTAAAATAAAAGCATGGTTTTCATTTAACATCAGCATTCCTTCTTCAGTTCGATAACAACCATTATAGAGCGAGCGTGTAATAGTTTCGGGACAGACACCTCAAAATACCTCTCAATACTGACGCCTTTTAACCATCAATAAAGAAACAAATCAAACTCTTATTGCACCAAAACCAACATTTTTATACCCTAGCCGAGCACTGACACAATTCAGTGTCAGGATTAGACCCCTGCCTTTTAACATCCGGTGTATAGATGCCAGTTTTTACTGAACTCTATGTGCAGCTTCAGCGTACCTTAAATTTATGGTGGGCTGGACAAGGCAGCAATATGCTGGCCGTTACGGATGTGCGGTAGGTCTAACCTTGTTCAGTTCACCACCCAATGATTAGACCCTTTGGATGGTGATTTAGCAAAATTACATCCGGAGAACATTATGTCTCATCTAAATAACCCAGATTTCTATCAACAAGTAGAAGACTTCATTCTTTGTGCTGTTGCCGATAACTCAACAGAAAATCACGCCACCAACACTGAAATCGCCCTATTTCTTTTAACACTGCTTTCCAGTTATAAAAAAGAAGAGTTAGGGCAATCACAGCGTGCGCTTTCTAAATAGAAAACAGATACTGAATTAGCACCTATTGATAACCGATGGCTATTCTGCACATGATGCTGCAATTACTATCGGTTATTTCTGTTTCGGACGAAAAGGTTTTATGACCTCTTCATTGCATTCCAGATAAGGGCCATGCATTAGGTCGATACAGTATGGTATTGCAGGGAACACGGCGTCCAGACATTCGCGAATAGACTTTGGTTTTCCCGGTAAGTTTACAATCAAAGTATCATCGCGAAGACCAGCGGTTTGGCGTGACAAAATAGCGGTAGGAACAAATTTCAAAGACTCCGCACGCATAAGCTCACCAAACCCCGGCATCATACGATCGCAAACGGCTTCTGTTGCTTCAGGAGTTACATCGCGTTTAGCTGGCCCTGTCCCTCCGGTTGTCACTATCAGGCTACACTCTTGTTGATCTGCCATTTTAATCAATGTGGCTTCGATAATATCTTGCTCATCAGGGATCACTTGGTAGACAGGTTCCCATTCAGATATCAAATAGGCATTCAACGTGTCAATAATTGACTGACCAGATAGGTCTTCGTACACACCAGCGCTTGCTCGATCACTGACGGTAACTATACCGATTTTTGCTTTTGTCATTTGTTGTCCCTTTGGCTAATTTGTTATTGGAGAGCAAGTGTAAAGAATAAAGCGCAGCGGATAAACCTTACAAGAAAAAAAACCGCTCATCATGAGAAGTCTGCGTCAACACATCATTCATTTGTTATTGAGTCTTGCCTTTCTTTCCATGCAAAAAACAGACTCTCAGTAACACCAAGAGACACAATCGCCCCACTATGCAGCTTATCAAGTTCAACCGTTGCAATAGAGATAAACTTATCTGCATCTTGAATAGTGTTTTCAGCACAAAACTGCTCTAAATGACGCTCTATTTCATCACCCACGATCATTGCTCTAATAATTTGACCAATTACCTGTTTTCTTTCACGACGATACTTAATTCGATAAGGGTCAATCGCACCAATAGATTTTTCAACTACCTCATACTGAAGGCTTGAGCGCTGATAAGCCCACGCAAAAACTTCTAACGCAGGTTGATGATCACCTGTCTCATAGAAGTAAATCAGTGACTTAATATAGTCATCTTTAGGGACATCCACAAAGCTCAGTGGACAAAGATTTTCTTGGATAAATGGCAAATTACAACCTAGTCGAGCAGTGCGCTTATTTACATCCTCAAAAGCTTGCAGATATGACAAGTGCATTAGCAAGAAGAATGATTGCTCAAACGGATCGATAATTCTCTCCGCTTTTCTAAGCAACAATGTTAACAATTCCTCTAGCTGTTGCGGTGCATTTAACGGCATATACGACGTTTTGCTGATATTAACTTCAATCTGCCTGACCTTACCGCATGCTGAACTATCAGGGAGCAGATCTTGCGATAAAAGTTGATGTAAATTTCTGATTACAAAGGGGGTTACCGCAAGCTCTTCGGCATTCTCAATCAAAAACAGAATCGCTTCTTTGTGATTTAAGATCATAATGGTTTCTTCATCGAACTTACCATTAGCAAGCTCTCCCCCATCCAGCAGTTTTTCTGTATCAAGAATAGAGTAAGTATTCCCCTCCAATCGACTGGAGTTAAACGTTAAATCGATTAGAAGTCTTTGTACAATATCTTTAGCATACGTCCCGGCCGCAAGCTTTTTATTAAAGCGTCTCCCTAGCGAGTGAAGTTGACTCGCCATATCTTCCGATACATAGCGTGTTTCATTAGGGATATAGCGATCAATTAAGGACACATCATAAGACACTTTGGTGCGCGCATAGGATGGAGTGTCAAGATGCTTAAGCTTCTTTAGCGACTGTTGTGAGAACAGAGCATCATTCGCATATTCTGGCGTATCTTCTCGTAGCCTATCATTTCGCAATGACGCTATTGTGTCCTTAGTATTAACTAGGGACATATATTTAACAGCGCTTCGTTGACCTGAAGTGGCAATCTGAGACTCGTCTGTCAACTTTCGCAATCGTCTTTGGAGTGTTTTCTCATTAATATCAAATGGCAACAAAGAACGGACATCACTTCTTGATAAAGGCTTGTCTGCACTTTTGACCGCATTTAGAATTAGTTTAAGCTCTTGCTCAACAGTGGTTAGATTTATCTTCATGCTCTATCCATCACACACTATCTATCATTCTTTATAAACAATAGTTCTGATGCCTAATTGTAGCGTCATTAAGGACAGCCAACAACCACTAAGGACACCATTAAGGACAACACTCACCATCTAAGGACAACATGAGTGGCTAACAGACAAAAGACGAACCAACTGGCTCGCCTTCTATTTGTTTATCAGTTAGAGCAGTAAGGTAGCCAAACCATGTTATTCACCACATAGAGACTGACCTTGTGTTTTGATAACACTTTGATACCAATAAAAACTCTTCTTACGCTTACGCTCTAGTGTACCTAGGCCATCATCGTGACGATCAACATAGATATATCCGTAACGTTTTTTCATCTCTGCGGTTGAATTCGCGACAAGGTCAATGGGTCCCCAGCTTGTAAAACCCATTAGTTCAACACCATCTAAAACTGCTTCTCTTGCCTGAACTAAATGATCATTTAAATATTGAATACGATAGTCATCGTGAATTTCGCCATTGTGGTCAATCTCATCGACGGCACCTAAACCGTTCTCAACAATAAACAGTGGCTTTTGATAACGGTCATAAAGAAAATTCAATAAGATACGCAAGCCTTGGGGGTCAATAAGCCAGCCCCACTCACTCTTATTCAAATAGGGGTTTGGCACACTATCTACGATATTACCGACCTCTTTATGCTTGGGATCAGCACTTGCACAACCACTGGCATAATAGCTAAACGAAATAAAATCCACAGACGCATCAGCTAAGGTTCTAACATCATCATCTTGCATCTCGATATGGATATTGTTTTCGCGAAAATAGCGCAGCATATAGCCAGGGTATTTGCCTCTGGTTTGCACATCACCAAAAAACAACCACTTGTTATTCTCATGCATTGCTGCGATTACATCACTTGGGTTGCAAGTAAGAGGGTAATTAATGGCTCCTAAAAGCATGTTACCAATTCTTCCATCAGGGATAATTGAATGGCATAAACTGACTGCTTTAGCACTTGCCACCAACTGGTGATGAATCGCCTGATAAATTTGCTGTTCCGCAGCCTCTTCTGGCAAACCGACACCAGTAAAAGGAGCATGCAATGACATATTGATCTCGTTAAATGTCAGCCATAACTTTACTTTATCTTTGTAACGTTGAAATACAGTTGTAGCGTATCGCTCAAAAAACTCGATCAACCTACGGTCAGACCAACCACCATAATTCTCAACTAAAGCATAAGGCATCTCATAGTGAGACAGAGTGACAAATGGAGTGATATCGTACTTAGCAAGCTCATCGAAAATGTCATCGTAATAAGCCAACCCTTCTTCATTCGGTTCCAGTTCATCGCCATTTGGAAAAATTCGAGTCCATGCAATGGATAAGCGCAGGCAGTTAAAACCCATTTCATTGAATAGAGAAATATCTTCTGGATAACGATGATAGAAATCTATCGCAATATCTTTAATGCCAGAGTTACGCTCTTCCCGAGATTCGTGCGGATTCAGAATGCCTTTCGGCAACATATCCGCAGTCGATAATCCCTTACCATCTTGTTGATACGCACCTTCTACTTGATTCGCTGCAATAGCGCCACCCCATAAAAAGTCATTTGGAAATTGAATCATAACAACCTCTAAATTTTGTGTTGAAAAAACGGCTACCTATATTGAAACATTTAACGAAAATCATGTGCCACATCAATACTTGACTATTTTACTATGGTATTGTGCATGCTGTTCAACAATAGAAAGCTCAAATTAGGATTAAACGATGACATTTTCAATTAAAAAGATTTTCAGTAAAAAAGACGATAACTCAAAAACGGTAGAAACAGAAAAACCGACTTTAGACAAAGACAGCGATAGTAACTCAGAGAAAAAAACTAAGCACGAAACTCCAACAGGCTGCTGCGGATCTTGTTCATAAGTTTAATTCATTCTCCAAATTGACCTAACTTTTCCCTTCTTTTTAGGTCTTTTTCATAAAATTCTGTCGCTGTGTATTTACCACTGTAACTGCACAGCGACTTATATTTTCTCAAGTAATTCGATTATTTAGTCGCTAAATAGCTCTCCTAACAAACACTTATTTCACCAGTACGAACACTCAAAAAAATAATTTTGGCTAAAGGCCTTGATGAAATATTTTCAACTGATCAGTCTCATTTGTAAAATTGTGATATTACACATTTCTCATACTGTAGCATCATATTCGTTCTGCTTAATTCAAACCTTTCATTTCATATTTATTACTACACCACGAGACATAAGTTTCATCTTTGTAAATAACGAAACCCTAAAATACATAACCTTTCATTTTTCACAAAATGAAAGACTTTTTAGTCACTTACAGCAGATTTCAACTTGTGATATGGCTTTCATTCTTATTTTTTATTGTTGAGATAATACCAATTGAAACAGAGAAAAAGTTCTATATTGCACTTCCGAATACAGGACTCGATAAATAAAAAATAAATACTAGCAACAACATTTGAGGACTACTGATGAAAAAGACATTACTTAGCACTTTGATTTTAGCTGCAACCAGTTTTACGATAACTGCAGCAGAGCAAGATGCCTTTAAAGTAAGCCCCTACCTACAAAACCCAACCACGACTAGCATGACAATCATGTGGATAACAACTGAAGATATCGCTGGCAAAATAAATATATCTGCTAATGATTACAGCAAAACGTTGAAATCAGAACCTCAGTTGGCAAACGGCTTAAAATACTACCCAACTGAAGTTGAAAAATACTTTGAGAATAAAGCCGACTCGAAAACACCTTACATTCATAGTGTAAAAATTGATGGTTTAAAACCGGGAACAAGCTATCAATACACGGTAGAACAAGACGGTCAACAGTACAACGCACAGTTCTCAACAGTACCAAATAAAAATGGAGCAGTTCGGTTTTTAGTTTACTCCGATTCTGAAACAGAACCAGAATCTACCGGAAAAACTCGCCGTTGGTCAGAACCTTATGGCGACTTTGACCGTCAATACCTAGTGGATCAGACCACTGGCTATCAAGAAAACATTCGAGTGATGCAAGAACGACAACCTAACTTTATCGCCATCGCTGGTGATTTGGTTGAGTCCGGCAATGAACAGCGCGACTGGGATGAATTTTGGCGTCACAATGCAGGTGACTTCAATAATATCGCCTCGTACGTGCCACTATTTCCAGCAATAGGCAATCACGAAAACTACCCGGGTCCAGACGGCGGTATGTCTGAATACAATACTGAGCTCGCCCGACAAGCTATCGCTCGCTACAAAACGTATTTTGATGTGCCAGATAACGGCAGCAAGGTAGAAGCCTATAAAGAGCGTTACTATCGTGTAGATTACGGACCAATCACATATATCACTATCGATACGTCCGACGGCAAAGAAGACAAAACAGATAAAGATACTAACTGGCGTCTACCGGGTGTCAATGCACCGGACTTTAACCCGGGTTCAGAGCAATACAAATGGCTAGAAAAACAGTTGGCAGATGCTCAGAAGAACAGCCAATTTACCTTTGTACAGTTCCACCATATTCCTTACTCCGTAGGACCTCATGGATTCCCAACAGGAACCGAAGGCTTTGAAAACGGCCAAGATAATCAATCCGGCGTTCCTGTTCGTGTCTTAACACCCCTATTTGAGCAGTATGGTGTCGATGCCGTTTTTGCAGGCCACGATGAAATGTATGAACGCTCTGTTGTGGATGGAGTCCATTTTTACGATGCTGGTATAGGTGGGGATGGCTTACGTGGACCTTACTTTGGTAAAGATGGCAAATACAAAGTGGATATGGATAACCCTCATCAGCAGTTCTTAGCACACATAGATGCACCAGAAGTTTGGCAAGACAAACAGCTTGTGAGTGGTGGAAAACACTATGGTCACTTGGAAGTTAATGTATTTCAAAATGACCAAGGTGTTTGGACTACTGAGATCTCACCAGTTTATGTTTTCCCTATGATGGATAAAGAAGGTGAAGTAACTGGCTGGCAGCGCCGAGTTTACGATGATGTTGTCACACTAACAGCTAAATAGTCCGTCGCTTAATAAAAGTCCCTCAGGCTCATGAGGGACTTTTTATATCAATTTAGACAACTAAATTAAACGCTGACAGATGGTACCTATACCATCCTCTTCTCTATCAAGCTCTACCTTCGCAACAGCACCATTAATCAACGTTAAGTTTGGCGGAAGATGACCAATATCTAAATCCATCATCACAGGAATTCCCGTACAAGCTAAACCAATCTTTATCGCTTCATCGTAGCTAAGATCTTGATCACTGTTAGGTTCTGAAGCCGCATTGCGTCCTAAAAGCAGACCGTTAATGTGCGAGAACACACCGCGAAATTTCATGTTCAGTATTGTTCGCGCCACTTCCGTTGGCGGCATTTCAGCATTTTCCAGATAAAGCAGAACACCTTCAGGATAACGCTTTGCAAACGCGCTTAAGTCTAAGTACTCGGTATCAAAAAGGTGCGACAATGTATCCCAGCAACCACCGATAAGGCGACCTTCAATCATAGAAGACGAATCTGGTTTTACTAACCAGTGCCAGTTGGAGGGCGTGTTGGCAATAAACCCGCTTGATGGTTTATTAACAATATCTGGCCAAGAGTTGGCATGCATTGATGAGGCAACCTGTCTAAATTCTTCACCCAGTGGTGTCGCAAGATGCGTTAAGGTATTTGATGTCAGTGGATCTGTTGCCTGAGGCGTTAAATCCATTAAGTTTGAACAGTGTGCCGAGGCCCATTGAAGCTTGCTGGTAAATACGGCCGATATTGTGCTGATATCAGAAAAGCCCAAAATCCACTTTGGCTTGGCCTTCTCTAACTTAGAAAAATCGATAAGGGGTAGAAGTTCCATTGCCAGCTCTCCGCCCCAAGGCGGATAAATCGCATCAATGTCATCATCCATCAAGAACGCCATTAGCTCTTCCACTCGTTTCTCTATTGGCGCACTTACATGTTTGAACTGACCAAGTAAGCATTGACCAACGACAAGGTGAAAGCCTTGTTGTTTGAGGTGCTCTGTTACAACCTCAAATCTAGCAAGGTGATCTTGTGCTATTCCCGACGAAAATGCGGTGATCGCAATTGTACTTCCTTTATGCAACGGTTTTGGGTATTTCATTATCGTTCTCATCCACTTTAGCCAAATATAAAATAGCCACTAATCATCTAATTTTCAATATGTTATTGAGATAACTCAAGAAAAAAGAAGAATGTTAATAAGCTTTTGTGCACATGTGCTAGTCTATTTATTAGGGCTTTCTAAATGTTTGAATACAAAGGAGTCACATCATTTCCTTGTTAAATCGATTATCAGTGCCGAGAGGCGTTAGCAGTGATGAACGTCAACCATGACGACCCATAAACTGCTGAGCATATTCAGCCTAGTTATCTTCTGCACCCTGTGGGCGACTCCCCTACAGGCATCCCCAACCACAATATTTGTTTTAGGGTCAGGAAGCTCAGAATCCTTGTGGACCAAATCGATCGTTCAAGGCATTAAAAGTAGCTTGGATGAAAGTAACTCTGCCCATATTTATTATATCGACCACTTAGATGCCGGTCGTTTTGATGAAATCGAACAGCATCATGCTGTATTTCGATATCTTAAAAGCAAGTTTGATCATAAAGAGCCTGATGTATTTATCTCTGCTGGCCCTGCTGCGTCGCACTTCTCTTTGTCATATCCAGAACTTTTTCCCACAGCAAAACGTATCGTGATTCAGCCCAAAGAAAATGACGCAGACATAATAAATGACGCGGTCGTCATCGATACAAAAATAGATTATTCCTTGCTGGTTAACGATGCACTTCGTTTATCTCAACCTAAAGAGGTTTTTGTTATTGGTGACTCGATTAAACCGAGTGACCGACACAGATTAAGCAATATTTCTAACCAGCTAGATCGACAACACATTCGTTATACCATTCTCGACAACAAAGACTTACCGACTCTCCTCACCACAATCTCAAACATACCAAGTAATAGCGCCATTTTCTTTGCTCCCATTTATCGGGTACACAATGGCAAGGGGCTGCTGCCCGTTTATGTTCTAAAATCTCTACACCAAATGTCAAAGGCGCCTATTTTTGCTACCTCAGTGGTTGAACTCGGCTTTGGCTCGGTTGGTGGTTACCTTCACTCCCCCACCGAGCTAGGCATGATGGCTGGAGAGGCCGCACTGAACTTGATAAAGCATCAAACCGTCACATTCTCTCATGACGGCTTTGAGCTAGCCTACGATTGGAATGAAATCATTCGTTGGCAATATCAAAACATCATCAGTCCACAAGCAGAGATACGTTTCAAGCAGCCTTCGCTTTGGGATGAGCACAACAAAGAAGTGATTATTGTCGCCATATTCTTAACCACACTAACGGTACTACTGTTAGTGCTTACTATTTACAACGGTAAACTCAAAAAGATTAGATTTGCTTTGTCAAAAGAACGGCTACTTCTGGAGAAGAAAGTCGCGGAACGAACAAAAGAGCTTTCTCTTCTTCATCAGGAAGCAGAGAAAATGGCACGAGTAGATGAACTGACCAATATTAGTAATCGACGCGCTTTTTTTGAGCTCGGTGAATCCGTTCATAAGCAAGCCAAAACAACTGACAAACTCTACGCCATTATCATGGTAGATATCGACAGATTTAAAAACATTAATGATACATTCGGCCACGCGGCAGGTGACAAGGTCATACAATATATTGCTGACACACTGACATTAGAGTCAGGCGCATCGGACGTTGTCGCTAGAATCGGTGGGGAAGAGTTTGCCCTTATTCTAATCGATTCAACCGACAAAAAAATTGCGTTTATCGCAGAAAAAATCCGCAACACGATTGCACAAACCTACATTCAATTTCATGAACACTCAATCAATGTTACCGTCAGTATTGGCTGCTCTGAATGCCGAACTGACGATGATCACCCTACCCTTGTTTTAGCGCGTGCGGATAAAGCGCTGTACCGGGCAAAAGAAGCGGGAAGAAATCGAGTCTTTATTGACGCAGCGAGTGTTACAAAATAGGCCCATTTTGAAACTGTTAAGCAGCGGAACTCCTCTCTGCTATCTCATACAAAGCCTCTCTAACAAGGTTATCATCACATTGAATCTATTTATGGTTTTATATAAAAGATTGAATTAAAAAATAATTGTTGTTATGTTGAAAAGATGAAAAACATCTCAATACCTTCACATTTCTTCTTCTGGTGGCGCTCAACTTAGAGCGGCACGGAATTCTTACATTCTTACGCTGCTGGAAGGTAGCTAAGCGTGTGGTCTTATTTTATCTCCAGTAGTGTTTTATTTAACTTGGAGATAATCAATGAATACTCATCAATCTGTAAACAAATTAGACACCGTTTTAACGGGTGATAGAGCTACCGGCCCTTTGCATTTGGGTCACTACATCGGTTCTTTACAACAACGCATAGCGTTACAAGAGATCTATGACCAAACAGTTCTTGTTGCTGACATGCAAGGTTTAACTGACAACGCTCATAATCCTTCAAAGGTCTCTTCGAATATACTCAACGTCGTTGCAGACTATCTAGCGGTAGGTATTGACCCTTTAAAAACCACCATTACTCTACAATCTCAATTGCCGGCACTCGCTGAGTTAACAATGTACTACAGTAACCTTGTTTCCATTGCTCGACTGGAACGTAATCCAACGGTGAAAAGTGAGATTAAATCTAAGGGGTTTGAACGCTCGCTTCCTGCAGGATTTTTAACATACCCCATTTCCCAAGCCGCCGATATCACCGCATTTCGCGCAACTCTGGTTCCTGTTGGTGACGATCAGTTACCTATGATTGAGCAAACGAATGAGATCGTTCGCAAAATCAATTCAATGGCTAACAAAGAGATCTTAAATGAGTGTCAACCGCTTTTAAGTAAGGCTTCTCGTCTTCCTAGCACAGATGGTAAAAATAAAATGTCTAAATCAATGGGAAATACCATTAACTTGGGCGCATCGGAAAAAGAGATCCACATGGCGGTAAAATCTATGTATACCGATCCAGGCCATTTAAGAGTTGACGATCCGGGTAATGTAGAAGGAAATGTCGTGTTTACTTATCTTGATGCCTTTTGCCAAGACAGGGACTATGTGACGCAGCTTAAAGAGAGATACCAACAAGGCGGCCTTGGTGATGGAACAACCAAAAAAATACTCGAAGAGTGTCTGCAAGAATTGCTTCGTCCTATAAGAAACAACAGAAAAATGTATCTGAATGATAAAGCCCAGCTGATTGAGATTTTACAAAAAGGCAGCCAGTCATCGCAAATTAAAACCGAGCAAGTCCTATTTGATGTTAAGGAGGTTTTCGGCTTAAACATATTCTGAACGTTAGTTAAAATTGCTTTCAGCGAAGGCCCTTTCTTTCTATTAGAAAAGTTGTCTTATAAAGATGGGCATCATAAGCGTAGAAGCTTAAGATGCCCATTCATATCAATCCATCGGTTAGATTTTTCTCTCAGTAACGCGATTGCTCTGTTAACAACAGTGACTGATTTAAGGGAAACGAATCAATCAAGGAGCGCAGTCATCATTACCACAGGCAATTAGTTTCACCACTCCGGAGTTAGTCAGATAACCGGTGTGAGCTTTATATGGATTCGCCAATAAGTTTAAGAATGCACTGGTATTGCTCACGGGTATTTCAAGCAACTGAACATTTTTTGTTGAGAAATCACTCTCTTTAAATCGATAACTGAGCAAATCATTTGGATCAGTGAACGACAAAACTTTATAGCCTGAGCTAGAGTTTGACTTACCCTCATCGGCTTGTTTCGCTCTCAACTCTTCATTTACTCGGTACATGTCCAATAGCCCTCCTGAGAGTTCTTGTTTACCGCTTCGCCTCGTTAAAGGGCTATCTTTACAGCTATCTATGTGATTTAAAATCGGTAACTGATTGGAAGCCAAAATAATAGCATCAGCGGAATAATAGAATCGATTTAGTTTGCTCTGCTCACTTTTGTTCGCAGCACTGCTATTCTCAGGCTGACAAATCAAACTGTCCCTTAACACTTTACTTCCTAAACTTTCTGCCAAGAAAAACACTCGTTCATCTGCACTCAGCTTACTTTCAATCTCTTTCAGAGAGTGGCGTAACGCTTTACGAATATCCTTTCCTCGCTCTCCGGCATAGACAGTTACGTCTGATAAACAGTCGTCCATTAACAGTTTCTTTATCTCGCGATTGGCTAAAGCGTGTTTGTCATCATCTTGAAAATGATAGGCACGATGATCGTTAAACGCGCCATAGGTAAACTCATAAGCCGTTAGTTGATACCCCTCACGAGCGTAATGATAGGACTTTAAGAAAATGCTATTTTTTCCATCTTTGGTATCAAACTCTCTAGAGATAGCCCGATTTGACGTGCGACTAGCGGTCAAATTCATAGTATCAGCCATTCGTTCCACTCTGCTCTTTGCCCAGCCAGTTGAGTGATTACACATTCCATGAATCATGATGATCGTTGTTTGACTATCGGCTTGGTACAACGGAGTAAAACCTCTGTTTTGGTAATCATCACGATAAGTTGATTGAATAGGTGCGTACGGACTCGTACAGCCAACCAACAGAGCGAGAATAATCATTGCAATGATATTTTTCATGTTAAAGCCTCTGTTTTATCTCGTTATAGTTCTTCTTTTAGCCACTCTTCAATTTTAGACTGGTGGTCGTCTTCTTTTCCTTCTAGCGCATCATAAACTTTACGCTTTATCTCAGCGTCCAAGGATTCATCAACCATGGTAATCGACCATTCAAAAGAGTGAACTTGTACAAAGTCACTATCACTTTCAACGGCAATATGCGGATGAGTCACTTTTGTAGACGAGAAGAATTGATCTTTTTTCTCATTATTGATTAGGAAGCCATCATTAACTTCTTTCAACTTGAATGCTGAAAATGCCCCATCAAATAAAGGCTGATGCAATATCTCACCATTTTTCCGAGTGTTCACTTTCCATATCAGGTTCACCACCACACTGGCGTCAATCTTGTCATCCGATTTTGTTTTAAACTTGCTCCAATCGAAATCGCTGAAACTGGTGTTCATTGCTAGAGTGAACTCATTGTTCTTAACCGATGACATTTCCGTCTGCAACTGTCCAATGTTGCGCTTGTCAGTTGAGTCTTGAATGTTAAAGGTGATTGTTCTGCTCCCCTTAGCGCTAAAATCACAAGCAAAGCTGTGGTTGAGTTTGTAGGTAGCAGTGTGGTTTTGAACTTGTTTTTTCGCCTGTTCAGTGACTTCCTCCACCAAAAACTCTGCCCCTTTCTTAATCAGGTACCCTCCCAACCAAGCAATAGGATCAAACGCTGATTTATCAGGATTTGTACATACATTCTCGGCATCAAGTTTGACCTGCTTAGGCTCTATAAAAACCGACCCTGTGCAGGCCATTAAAGAGACTATAGAGCTACCTATGATTGCTGTTTTTAAACCATTCACGATACAGTCCTTGTACTAGAGAAGAAGTTACAAAGCATAGGCAATTAATTACACACGCAATCAATCTCCCATCACAATTTTACAATTAATTAACATGCTCTCATCTCGGCGGGCAAACCCTCAAACAGAACCGCAGAGCCTATGTAACAATCTAGCCAAGGTTTTTATTGCAGAGTAATTTGACGAGACACAGCGGATTCTGTTGCAAAGTCCTTATCGTGACTAACCAAAATAAATCCGCCTCGATACGCTTTCAACGCCTTTGCTAAGGTGATTTTTGAGTCGAGATCTAGATGATTGTCAGGTTCATCAAGTAGCAGTAAAGGCTGACAAGGTTGATGGCTTGCAATTAGCATCGACAACTTCATTTTCTCTCCACCACTCAGTGACCCTCCTAGGCGAAACACCTTATCACGGCGAAAACCTATGCCGGCCAGTAAGGTGCGGGCCGTCTGCTCTTTAATACCATCACAAGAACAGACTAAGTTCTCAATCATAGTAAGTTCCGCTTTAATCGCCGCAAAGTGTTGGTCGAGATAATAAACCGGGCTGTTTACTCGCAACTCGCCAGCAATTAACGTTTGTTTACCAAGCAAGGTTTTTAGTAGCGTAGACTTGCCACTGCCATTTTTTCCGACAAGGTGAACTTTTTCACCACTACCAAGCTGCATTGTTATTGGCGTACTACTGCCGAATGCGAGTATCCCATCAACCATTGAAACCGCGTTACCAGAACGACTGATGCTATCGGCCAAATGGAGCGTTTGATTAGTAACCTGTTGCTGTCGAGACATTAACTTCTGCTCTTTCTCTTGCAAATGCATCTGCCGTAGCGATTCATTTTTGTTCCGGTTAGAAAGGTTCGCGGTGGCGCGATCTTTTTTGCCATCTAATAACACTTTAGGTTGGCTCCCCTCCTTACGTAACTTGTTGCCTTGGCTGGCGCGTTGTTCAGCTTTCTCTCTGCTACGTTGCGCGTTCTTCTTCAGTTCACTTTTCTGCTTATTTAAAACAGCGAGTTGCCGCTCTACCGCCTGCTGCTCAACACTTAGCTGATGTGCATAAAAATCATAATTTCCGCCAAACACCTTTAATCCCAAGTCAGAAAGCTGCCATATTTCTTCCATCTCTCGTAGCAACTCACGATCATGGCTAATGAGAAGTATTGCCCCTTTAAACTGTCTTATCGCCTCAATTAACCATTGCCTGGCGTCGCGATCGAGATGATTAGACGGCTCATCTAAAACCAATAGCTCGACGTCACGTTGAAATAGTTGCCATAACTGCAAACGAGCAAGTTGGCCTCCGCTAAGCAGTGCACAAGGGAAATCTGGATTCGCAGGCAACCCCATGCTTTGCAGCTGCTGATTAAGATCGATGGATAGATTCCACTCCTCTCCAACTAAATCGAACCATTTGCTAGCACAGTCTCCCGCTTCGATCTTCTTTAGCGCCTGCAACACCATATCCTTACCGATAAATTCAGCAATTGAGAGTGTTTCAACTTGGCTATTCAAAGGTTGCTGTCGATACGTCGCAAATGAAGTTGGTGATATTACGGTGCCGCTAGATGACGCCATTTCTCCGGTTAGAATGGCAGCAAGAATAGATTTCCCAACGCCATTTCGCCCAACTAAACCTATGCGGCTTTTATTTGCTGTGCATGAAATGTGCTGAAACAGCGACTCTCCGTCACTGAACTGATAACTTATATTACGAGCTTGTATAACTGGCATAGTTTGCCTCCTGTGTAACAGGAGAAGTAACCGCCGCATCACGGAAAAGAGTTATGATAGTTCAATAGCATTACACGCAGCTTTAGTGCGCTTTACAAAAACAAGGAATGGCTATCGAATATCGGAAAGTGAGCTACGCCTACTAACCCTGTATGTCCAAAAAAATAGTAATAAATGGAAAACAGGTTTAGTTGTTCATGTTGGCGTAATCTCCTACAGAAATGAGGTGTCTAGTGTAACCAAGTCATCGTTGAAAAATCAAGCGCCATCGCTCAGATACAAGGGATACCATATACGATGAAGTGGTCAAAAATATCTGCGCTATTCTAAAGCACTAATACTCAGTAAAGCGTTTACGAAACTCTCGCGGAGTAAGTCCGATGATTTTAATGAATATTTTTCTACAAGCACTGGTGTCTTCATAGCCGATGAGATTGGCAATATACTCAAATGAATGCTGACCGCTTTCCAAGTAATCGCACGCTTTTTGTACCCGTAATCGCTGTAAGTATTGATTTGGCGTATAGCCAGTTGCCTTAAGAAAACGACGTTGCATAGTACGAACGGTAAGATTGGCCTGAGCAGCGAGAGTATTCACCGACAACGAGTCCATATAACTCAAGTTCATGGATTGTTGAATAGACACAATGCTCTGATCACCATGCAATAGTGACGGATTAAATTGTTGATAAAAACGCTGCTCTCTCGGCGCGGTATCAACCACCAGTAGCTTACCCAACTTACGCATTACTGAGGCTGACGCATACTGTTTAACTAGTTCAAAGCCGAGATCTAACCAAGACATCATGCCGCCAGCAGTAATCACATCACCATGATTAATTAAAATCTCATTGCTTTTAAGTTCAATATGAGGAAATTGACCAGCAAACTGTGGCACCAATCCCCAATGTGTGGTGACGGCTCTGGAGTCAACCAAATTTGTCGCCGCCAATATAAAAGCACCCGCGCATGCAGACGCGAGAGTAGCACCTTGGCGATGCTGAGTTTGAAGCCATTCAACAATTTTAATATCAGGGTTAATGTAATCGCTGTCTTGCAAACCGGGAGGTAAAAGAATTACGGCAAACGTATTATCCAGCGATTGAGTATGTTCAAAGATGACAGGCTCAAACACCACATCTAGCTGATGCTCATTACACACACTATTGGCCATTAAAAACAGCTCTTCCAACCCATAAATGGCAGATTTTAATGCATTAGGATAGTGATAGATTCCAATGGCTACTCTCTTCACTCACTTAACTCTCTTTGTCGCATTTAACCTATATTATGTCATTTTAGACTCTTATAGAGAACCAGCAAAGCGATGATAATGGTCCCATACAAACCCACATATCATTACGGTGAATAAAATGAACAAAACAGCACTGCTTGTTATCGACTTACAAAACGACTATTTCCCAACGGGAAGCTTTCCTCTGTGGAATACAGCAACGACACTAAGCAACATCAAAACCGCCATAGAAAAAGCACAACAGCAAAACATGACGGTTATTCATATTAAACATGAAGCGGATCCTAGCGTTGGCATAGCACCATTTTTTAATCAAGGCAGCGAAGGGGTTGAAATACATCCGGAAATCATTGCCGCAGCGCCACAGGCTGATGTCGTTATTAAGCATAATGCCGACAGCTTTGAACAAACCAACCTCGAAGAAACGTTACAAAAGCATGGTATTAGTGAACTGCTCATCTGTGGAATGATGACGCAAAACTGTGTTACTCACACTGCCATATCAAAAGCGGCAGAAAAATATCAGGTTTCTATTTTAATGGATTGCTGCACCACAGTAGATGAGATGATTCATAACATAGCCCTGCACGCTGTCTCCACTCGCGTACCGCTCGTTACCAGCGAACAGGTTCTTTAATCTAGATAACACAGAGCTGCCCGACACAATCATCCCAGTAAACGGATATACTCAAGTATATTGCAGTCACTTGTCGGTACAGCTCTTTTATTATACTCAGCGAATACTTTGTATCGTTTATCTTGCCAAACAATTAAATCTTTGGCGTAACACATTTTGCAACTCATCACTTTTATCAATTAAGCATTATTCTCGTCTATATAATAAAGTCATATACGCTCAATTTAATTTCTCTCAGGGAATTTATGCATTTATAACGACATAAACCGCACGCTATAAGTAGCGATAGATGAGTTTATTGTGAACAACCTATCAAATTCAGATTAAATTCATCAAATTGGGTCCATTTCTCAATGAGATTATATTCACTATTGACGAATCTTTCGCAAAAAAACGTTATTTAAACGCCATTATTGACATTGTCGTGGATAATTAGTCGCAAAGTGACTATTTATCCTATTGTCGATAAAGCTCTAGTGAAATAATATTTGAATGTACGTCACATTTAGCCCAAATATTTTGTCTTAACATTGCGCCACTTTAATCATTCTTTCCAACACGACGCTATTTAAAAAGCGTGGTGTTTTTGTACAAAATATAAGGATTAATATCGATATGAGCGGTATCATTAAACTTTCAAGAAACACTGAAAACGCACCAATGAGTGACCTATCCACACAGACTGTGGCTTTTTCTCACTACAATAACTTCTCTGCTC